>NZ_FCOJ02000018.1 GCF_001545035.1 Caballeronia glebae | reverse complement strand
GTCGCAACGACGTCGAAGGACAGATCCCAATGTTTATCGAGGTTTCAGAAGGAGGTGCACAATGAACGCCCCATTGCGATAGGCAGAAAGCCCTTGCGTTCATGAGTTGGCGAGCGCAGTTCCCATACCGTCATGCCGCCCAGCATGACGACTATGCAGGCGAAGAAGATCGCCACCTCGGGAGTCCAGTACATCCAGGTGAACATCACACCCTCCCCATCGCGAAGCCCTTCGCGATGTAGTTGCGCACGAAGTAGATCACCAGCGCGCCGGGAACGATAGTCAGCACGCCCGCCGCCGACAGCACGCCCCAGTCCATACCGGCTGCCGACACGGTCCGCGTCATCACGGCAGCGATAGGTTTCGCGTTGACCGAAGTCAGCGTGCGCGCGAGCAGCAGCTCGACCCAGCTGAACATGAAGCAGAAAAAAGCCGTGACGCCGACGCCCGACTTGATGAGCGGCAGGAAGATTTTCACGAAAAAAGCGGGAAACGTATAACCGTCGATGTACGCGGTTTCGTCTATTTCTCGCGAGACGCCCGACATGAAGCCTTCGAGAATCCACACGGCAAGGGGCACGTTAAACAGCATGTGCGCAAGTGCGACGGCAATGTACGTGTCGGTCAGGCCGACGCTCGAATAGAGCTGGAAAAACGGCAGCAAAAATACGGCGGGCGGCGTCATGCGGTTGGTGAGCAGCCAGAAGAACATGTGCTTGTCGCCGAGAAAGCGATAGCGTGAGAACGCGTACGCGGCAGGCAGCGCGACCAACACCGACATCACCGTGTTCATCAGCACGTAGATGATCGAATTGATGTAGCCCCAGTACCACGAAGGATCGGTGAAGATCACCTTGTAGTTTTCGAACGTCACGTGCTGCGGCAGCGTGGCGAACGTCGACATGGTTTCCTCGTTCGTGCGCAGGGAGATCGAAACCATCCAGTAAAGCGGAATCAGCGCGAACAGCATATAGACGATGAGCATCAACGTCCGCATCCAGCGGCGCTTATCCTGCATGGTCGTCTCCTTGCGCGGCGGGTCCACCTTTGCCCACGCGGCTCATCCAGTTGTAGAGAATGAAGCACAGCAGCAGAATGATCAGGAAATAGATCAGCGAGAAAGCGGCAGCCGGGCCAAGATCGAACTGACCGACCGCTTTTTGGGTCAGATATTGGCTGAGGAAGGTTGTGGAATCGCCGGGACCGCCGCCTGTCAGCACGAACGGCTCGGTGTAGATCATGAAGCTGTCCATGAAGCGCAGCAGCACGGCGATCATCAGCACGCCGCGCATCTTCGGCAATTCGATGTAGCGAAATACCGCAAAGCGGCCTGCGCCGTCTATTTCCGCGGCCTGATAGAAGGCGTCCGGAATCGCGCGCAAGCCCGCATAGCACAGCAGCGCGACGAGCGGGGTCCAGTGCCAGATGTCCATCACCAGCACGGTGATCCATGCAGCCGTGGGACTCGCCGTGTAGTTGTAGTCGAAGCCAAGACTATTGAGCCAGTAGCCGAGCAGTCCGATATCCGGGCGCCCGAAGATCTGCCAGATCGTGCCCACCACGTTCCACGGAATCAGCAACGGCATGGCAAGCACGATGAGTGTGGCCGATGCGCGCCATCCCGAAGCCGGCATCGAAAGTGCGAGGCCCACGCCCAATGGAATCTCAAACAGCAGAACGCACGCGGAGAAAATGACCTGTCTGCCGAGCGCTTCGCGCAAATCCGGATCGGTCATGATGTTGCGAAACCACTCCGTACCGACGAACACATGCTGCGTCGGGCCGATGATGTCCTGCACCGAATAGTTGACCACCGTCATCAGCGGCAGGATCGCGGAGAACGCGACGCAGATGAACACCGGAATGACCAGCAGCCACGCTTTCTGATTGACAGGCTTGTTCATCGCGCGGTCCCTTCGGAGACGCGTGTTTCGATCCTTTCGTCGTTGCAGAAGTACACAGTTTCAGGCGCAACGAGATGCAGCCAGGCAGGTCCGTCGACAATCCGCAAATGCGGTTCGAGCCTCGCATTGAAAATATGGCCGTCGCATTGCAAGGTAACCAGTTGATAGTTGCCGAGCTGCTGCGCGCGCAGCACCCGCGCGTGCACCGCGCCGGCTCCTCCTTCCTGCGAGAGGCGGACGAACTCCGGGCGAATCCCCAGTTTAAGCGCGGCGTTTGTCTGCTGATGCGCGCCCCGTAGCGTCGCAAGCGTGCCGGCGTCGAGCGGCAGGCGCTGCGAGCCGATTCTTGCGCCGTCGGCGTCGAGCTCGATCGGACAAAGGTTCATGCCCGGGCTGCCGATGAAGTAGCCAACAAAAGCGTGGTCCGGCCGCAGAAAAAGCGCATCGGCTCCCCCCTTTTGAACGATGCGGCCATTTGTCATGACCACGACTTCGTCGGCGAAAGTCAGCGCTTCTACCTGATCGTGCGTCACGTAGATAAGCGTGAGCTTGAGTTGCTGGTGGATCTTCTTCAACTGGCGGCGCAGCATCCACTTCATCGCGGGGTCGATCACAGTCAACGGTTCGTCAAAGAGGATCGCCGCGACGTCCTTGCGTACGAGGCCGCGCCCAAGCGAGATCTTCTGCTTGGCGTCGGCGGCCAGATTGCTCGCCTTGAGCGGCAGGTCGCGTGTCATATCGAGGATATCTGCGACTTCGTGCACGCGCTTGGTGATCTCGGCGACTGACAACTTGCGATTACGCAGCGGAAACGCGAGATTATCGAACACGGTCATCGTGTCGTAGACCACGGGAAACTGGAATACCTGGGCGATGTTGCGCTGACGTGCGCCGAGCGCCGTCACGTCGCGTCCGTCGAACAACACCTTGCCCTCCGACGGCTTGACGAGCCCCGAAACGATATTCAGCAGTGTCGTCTTGCCGCAACCCGATGGACCGAGCAACGCATAAGCGCCGCCGTCGTCCCAGACCATGCTCATGGGTTGAAGCGCGTAGTCGTCGACCGTCGCGGGGCTCGGTCTGTACGCGTGCGCGAGATTTCTAAACTCAATGCACGCCATGAGCTGCCTCCGGGCTGGACACCAGTTGGCTCTCTGCGCCGAACACAAACAGTTCTTGAGGGTCGATGAAAACGTCGAGCTGTGTGCCGAGCCCTATCTGATGCACGCCCTGCAACTGCGCAACCAGGTTGACCGCGCCGGTCAGCGTGCGCAAGTGCAGGTACGTTTCGGAGCCGCTCAGTTCTGCGAGTTCGAGCCGGCACGGAACGGCGATCGCATGAGCGGCCTTCGCCTGAAGGCGCAGATTCCCCGGCCGGATGCCGATGCGGCATGCGCCGTTCACTGCGGGACCGTGCTGGACTGGAACCTCCACGCCGATCGGCAGACGCGCCCGGCCGTTGCCGCAGTCGCTCGTCAGCATGTTCATCGGCGGGTCGTTGAAAATGGCCGCGGCCGCGACGTTGACCGGTGCGTTATACACATCGAGGGTGGGACCGAACTGCAGAACTCGGCCTTTATCGACGATCGCCGTATAGCCGCCCAGCAGTAACGCTTCGAGAGGCTCGGTAGTCGCGTAGACGACGGTGGTGTTGCCGCCAGCGAAAAGCGTAGCCAATTCCATGCGCAATTCCTCGCGCAGTTTGTAATCGAGATTGACGAGCGGCTCGTCGAGCAGCACCAGCGACGTACGCTTCACGAGTGCACGCGCGAGCGCGCAGCGCTGCTGTTGGCCGCCTGACAGTTCGCCTGGCCGCCGCTCCAGCAAATGATCGATATGCAGTTTGGCTGCGACTTCCCGCACGCGCCGGCGGATTTCAGCAGGCTCGGTCTTTTGCAGGCGCAAAGGCGAGGCGATGTTTTCGAAAACCGTCATCGCCGGGTAGTTGATGAACTGCTGATAGACCATCGCGAGGTTACGCTGGCGCACGCTGACGCCTGTCACGTTCTGTCCGTCGACGAGCACTCGGCCCTCGTTCGGCCTGTCCAGACCTGCCATCACGCGCATCAGCGTGGTTTTACCGGCCTGCGTGGGTCCGAGAAGCACATTGGTGGCGCCTGGGACGAGGCGCAAATCCACGTCGTACAAATACGGTTGCCCGCCAGAAACGACACTGACTCGCTCCAGTTCCAGGACCAAATCGCTCTCCTTTGCGGCGTGCGCGACGCCAGTCGCAGAGGCGGCGCTTCAAGGTGGCGTCAATTGGATTTCGCATGGATTACGTGCTGCAGTCAAAATGTCCCTTTTGTTGGTTTGCGTTTAAATCGGGGTAAACCTTATGACAGGAAGAAATGGAGAAATGGGCGGCGGGTTGGGGAAGATCGGCTCGCGCTGCCATCCGCATCCGCATCCGCATCCGCATCGGCCTCGCAACTCGCCCGCGACACGCAACTGATTCTTCAGCACGAAATGGGCTTGTGCGACGTGATCGATCCGTGGGCCGGCTCGTACATGATGGAATCGCTGACGGCGGAGCTTGCCGGGCGCGCGCGCGAAATGATCGATGAAATCGAGGCGGGCGGCGGCGCGCGCGAGGCGATCCGCACGGGCTGGGCTCGGCAGCAGATTCACGCAAGCGCGGCGGCGACGCAGGCGCGCATCGATACGGGGGAACAGATGATCGTCGGCATTAACGCCTTTCTGGCAATCGAGGCAGATGACGATGCTTCCGAATGTGTCGCAGTCGATGGCGAGCGTGTGCGCGTGCAACAGTCGCGCAGAATCGCCGACATCAAACGCCGACGCGACGAATATCGCGTGAACACCACGCTCGCGGCATTGACTCGCGCCGCGCACGACGATACCGGCAACCTGTTGGCACTGACGATCGACTGCATGCGCGCGCGGGCGACAGTGGGGGAGTGTACGCGTGCCCTTGAAGCAGTTTGGCCGCGCTATGTGCAGACATCGGGCGTTACATCGAATGCGTATGGAACACAATGCGCAGAGGACGAGGCATGGCGTGCATCGAGCGCACATGTCGCGCGACTCGCGAAGAAGCTAGGCAGAAAGCCACGCCTGCTGATGGCAAAGCTCGGACTCGACGGACACGATCGCGGCGCGAACGTGGTGTCAGCGGCGCTGAAGGACGCGGGCTTCGATGTAGCGATGAGCGGCCTGTTTGCGTCGCCGACGCGCGCAGCGAGGTTTGCCGGGGAAGAAAGATGCGACGTGATCGGCGTTTCGTCGCTTGCGGGAGCGCATGGAAGTCTGGTACTTCAATTCATGCGCGAGCTTGGAGAAACGGACGTATGTGCGCCGGTCGTCGTCGGCGGCATCGTGCCGGATAAAGACGCGCTTTATCTACGCAACTTGGGCGTGGCAGAAATCTTCGGACCGGGAACAACCGTACACGAGATCGTCGCGCGGCTCGTGCGACTGATTGGAACGAGCCGCTTCGGTGCGTCGGCCCGGCGCGTGCCAGAACGCAGACGCGTCCTCGGATAAGGGGCCCGCGAGATGGACGCGACCCCTCGGCCGTGACTCGGTTTCGGCGTGGTTATGAATGCTCAAGCGACCGTTGCCTTCAGTGGATGCTTTGCGACATAACGTCCCGGCGCGGGCTCGATCGGCACGAACTTCGCGCTGCCCAGTTTCTTCGGCGCGGCGACCTGCTCGCCCGCGTACGTTTGCAGCCACTTGCTCCAGTGCGTCCACCAGCTTCCCGGCTGTGAAGTGGCCGATTCGAGCCAGGCTTCTGGATCGTCGCCGAGCTTGCCGTCAATCCAGTAGGAGCGCTTGTTCTTCGAGGCAGGATTGATCACGCCCGCTATATGTCCGCTCGCGCCGAGCACGAACTGCGTCTCGCCGCCCAGGAGACGCGTCGACTGGTACGCGCCCCTCCACGGCACGATGTGATCCTCCTGCGTCCCGAAGATATAGCTCGGCATGTCGATGCGCGCGAGATCCACCGGCGTGCCGCACATGGTGAGCCGCCCCGACTGGCACAGATTGTTCTCCAGATACATGTTGCGCAGATACCAGGCATACATCGGCCCGGGCAGGTTGGTGCCGTCGGCATTCCAGTAGAGCAGGTCGAACGCCTGCGGCGAGCCGCCCTTGAGATAGTTGTCGACGACATACGGCCAGATCAGATCGTTCGCACGCAGCGTCTGGAACACGAAGCCCAGTTCGCCGCCCGAATAAATGCCGCCGCGCCCGATGCTCTGCTCGCGCTGCGCGACGCCTACCTCGTCGATGAACACGCCCAGGTCGCCGGGATCGCTGAAATCGAGCATCGTCGTGAGCAGCGTGAGGCTCGCGACCGGATCTTCGCCGCGCGCGCGCAGTACCGCCAGCGCCGACGATAGAATCGTCCCGCCAACGCACCAGCCGACCGTATTGACTTTGTCGGCGCGGCCGATGGCGCGGGCCACTTCAATCGCCTTGATCGCGCCGCTCTCGATGTAGTCGTCCCAGGTAATGTGGCCCAGTTCCTTGTCTGGGTTTCGCCACGACACGAGGAACACGGTCTGCCCTTGTTCGCACGCGAAGCGCACGAAAGAATTCGCCGGCTGCAGATCAAGGATATAGAACTTGTTGATGCATGGCGGCACGATGACGAGCGGCCGCTCGGCGACCTTCTCCGTGAGCGGCGCGTACTGAATCAGCTGAAACAGTTCGTTCTCGAATACCACCGACCCCTTCGAGACCGCCACATTGCGCCCCACTTCAAAGGCACTTTCATCCGTGATGGATATGCGTCCGCGCCTGAGGTCTTCGAGCAGGTTCGCGAACCCCGTGCGCATGCTCTTGCCCTGCGTCTCGATCGCGGTTTGCATCGCCTCCGGATTGGTCACGGCGAAATTGACCGGACTCATCGAGTCGATGAACTGGCGCGCGTAGAAGCGCAGCTTGTGCTTCTCCTTTGCGTTGATATCCGCGGCTTCGACCATGTCGTTGAGCAGCTTCGAATTGAGCAGGTAAGTCTGCTTGAGGAGGCTGTACCACGGATTGTCGTGCCAGGAATCCGACTTGAAGCGGCGGTCGCCGCGCTCCGGCTGAATGGCGGGCTCTGGCTTCTGGCCGGTCGCGCTCGCCATCATGCCTGCATAGAGCGCCATCTGCTGCTGCCAGTAGTGCGCCTGAGCCTGCGCGAGCGCCAGTGCGGGCAATGTCCTGCCGGACCCCGAACGCGAGTCGGCCGTGTTATCGGCCACGCCCATATAGGCTTCCAGCAGCGTCTGCCCGGATTTGAAAAACCCCCGGACGAACTCCTCCGGCATGTTGAACGGCGAGGCCATGTTGTCTCCCTGGGGCCATCGTCAAAAGCACGCCGCGCGCCTTGTCGTCAGACAGGGCGCGCAGAGGTGCGGGATTCCGACTGGATGAACTGCTCTATTTTCGCTGCAGCATCTTCTTTATTTCGTCTACGTGCTCGTTGGCGCGCTGCGTGATGTTCGCCATCGTGTCGGCCTGCGACTTGCGTGCGATTTCCGCGAGATCCTTGATGTCTTCGAGCGCTTTCACGCAGGCATTGCGCACGAATTCGTTTTGCTTGCCCGGCTCGCTGATGCCCGTTTTCGCCGCTTCCTGAATGTCCTGCATCGCGCGCGTGAGCATGTCGGTCTGCTTGCGGGCGAGTAGTTGCATGGACTCGTACGCGGTCTTGTTCGCTTCGACGATAGCCTCGATGTCTTTCTTGCGCGATTCGACCAGTGCCGACATGTCGACGCCGGGCACCTTGAACTGTTCGAGCATCCTGGTCAGATCTTCGAAGGGATTCTTTGGGTCAGCCATGACTGTCTCCTGGGTTGTCTGTGATTGCGGAGGGCTCGGATCGCGATGCTGGATTCGCGGAACGCTCGTGCGGTTCGCCGGTTTGTGGCGCCGTCGAGAACATGGCCTCGCGGACATCACTTTACGCCGTCCGGGCACAGCGTGCTCCGCGTGATTCATGCGTCATATCTACGAGTACGCTTCTCGAACGCTGGTCGCAGATCCGATGGAGTGCGATGCGTGAGGGCGTCGAACTCTCCAGCAACTGCTCCGATCTGCGAAAAATCGAATCGTCTGCTCGATCGCCACGCGCGTGCGCATTTATCTCGGGAAGGCGCTTTGCACAAGACGTTCCGTGGTTACGCTGTGTATAGCGTGATTAGAAAGATTGCGAATCGATAGCCAAGCACGATGAAGCCAGCCGTCAGCGCCAAAGCTGCCGCTTTTACGAGTCTTGTCATACCGTGAGAGCCGAAGACGGGGTTCAAAGCCACAAACACGTAGCCGCCACAGAGGCTTAGATTGATGATGGAAAGAAGGTTGTCGACGACGGGTGAACCGAGTCCGAGGCCGCCTAGACGGATCTCGATGGCCGCGACGGCGAGTGCGAGCGAGAACAGCAACAGCAAAAACGCATAGAGATGGAGCGAGAAATAGACGAATGTGACGAATGGCTTGCGCGTGCGGAAGAGGATCATCCGCAAGAGCAGAGTGAATGGAATCACCATGAGAATGATGAGTGACTTGGCATTGAGCACCGCCGCACGGTCGAAAATGGACGTGTACTGAGGCAGGTCCGTCCGTAGTTTCGCAACGCGTTCGGCCACCAACGACCGCGCTAGCGGACTCCAGTCCTGAAGATAAAGATGGGACTGCAGAGTCGAGCCGAAGACCTGAGTGTCGGTCAGCGACTGCATCGCGAAGAAGAACGCGTTTGCGATGAGAAACAGTTGGAACGGCGGTACAAAAGGCATGCGCTTTCCATTCAGATGCGCGACTGTCAGCTCGCCTGGATGACGTAGCAAAATCCAGATCGTGCGAAGCAGGCGCCCGTCGATGGTCGTCGCCGCGTGCAGGACCTTCGCTCCGATTCCGCGCAGGGTAAGGTCGGGAGGCCGGAGCGGGCTCTCGCCGCACATCGGGCAGAACGGTGTGGTGACGTGATTTGCGCACGTCGGACATATCCAGGGTTCGGTCGCAGACATGACGTCCTCCGTTGGACCGCTTGTACACATGGACTAACAGAGTCGATGGTGAGCCCTGCGGCGGTGTCATCTGCGCGATGCAGCGACGAATCTCACCCGTCAAGGGGGGCGCTCCGGGCTCTGCGTCATAGAAGCAGTTTGCGCCTCTCGGGACACCCGTGCCGTTTTGTGACGCGTCGGGAACTAGAGGGCGAACGGCTCGGCACATTCTCTTTCCGGGCGCCACCGAACCTGTCAGCACCCTGGCCGCCCGGCACGGCGTCAACCGCCCCGGGGCTTTGTTCCGAAGGGTCCGAATTTCCATGCTATGTACGCACAGTTCCGTCGGCGACCCAATGAATTCGCGCCGACTACCGCCGCCATGCCAACGGCGAATTTACTTGCGGGCAGCGGTGATAGCCTCCTCGACCACCTCGACCACCTCAAATGACTGCACCCCGGAACATACAAGGCCGCACCGTCCAACTTGAAAAAAAAGAATTCCTGGATATACAATCAAAACTATGTGTATCCAAGGAGTTAATCATGCAGGTCGCAAAATGGGGTAACAGTCTTGCCGT
Source organism: Caballeronia glebae (assembly GCF_001545035.1). Taxonomy (GTDB): domain Bacteria; phylum Pseudomonadota; class Gammaproteobacteria; order Burkholderiales; family Burkholderiaceae; genus Caballeronia; species Caballeronia glebae. Next base: position 116,083 of record NZ_FCOJ02000018.1, on the reverse strand, counting down.
GCGGCTGCCAGCCAGCGTCGTCGACGCCCTCGACTTGAAGGAGGGAGACGACATCGAGATTTACGCTCACAACTCCGGCGTGTTCTCGGTAATGAGAAAACCGACCGTCGCAGAACGGATCGAGCGCCTGCGGCAATATCGGGGACGACTACCTGCTGACTTCAAGTTCGATCGGGAATCGCTCAGTAAGCGGGATACCTCGGAATGACAGTCGCGGCACCGAACCGATTTGCCGTTGATAGCAATGTGATTGTCTATTTGTTTTCGAATGAGGCTGCGAAGGCTGACAAAGCTGAGGCGTTGGTGACTGGCGGGAAGTCGAAACCAGTCATCAGTACCCAAGTGATGAACGAGGTCACGCTCGTTATGAGCCGGAAGATGTCACTTTCGTGGCCGGAAATCGAGAGCATTCTGGAAGATGTCGAGGTGCTTTGCGAAGTCGTGCCGCTGACTCTCGAAGTTCACAAAGAAGCACGCCGAGTCGCAGCGCACTACGGATTCAGGTTCTATGACTCTTGCATAATCGCATTCGCGTTGCTCAACGATTGTGAAGTTCTCTACAGCGAGGACATGCACCACGGTCAACTTATCTTCGACCGGTTGACCGTGATAAACCCGTTCTCTTGAACGCGCCCAAGATGTTGCGGTCGTTATTGAGTGCTGAGCCGCCTGCAGATCTCCCGGATGGTGAAGGTCCTCGAACCGCGACGGATCGTATCCGGCCCTCTCCAGCGCGGCCGGCTCGCTCTGGTTGCGCTGGAAGATGGCGGGCGCGTGATCTCTGAGTGCGGCGAGATTGCGGCAGTGCGTCGGGCTCAGATGCGTCGACGCGCTACGTAGCAGCCATCCGCTGAACGAGCCTTCCATCCCCGTTCCCCTTTCGTTAGCCGGCTTCAATCGGCGATTCATGCCGTCATCCGGCCTTGTGGACGGCCGACTGCGGTTAATTCTCGATCTCGATCTTGTCGACGAGGCCGATCTGAATCTCCAGCCAGTCGATATGCTCTTCTTCGCATCCAGCAGCCCGACCAGGATCTCCCTGGATTACTTTTGGATCGCCTTGCATCGCAGTCGTCCCTTCAGGTTGCGTCGGCTCCTGACCGCACAGACGCTTGACCGCGCCAGTCGCGCAATGAGATTCAACGTCAACGCGGATGAACGAAACGGATCAACCACTAAAATTGTGTACAAAACTAGGTGGATTCCCGAGTAATCATCGGAATAGCTGCATCACGCCCAAAGAATTGTGTACATTTAGTCCGTCCGAGGCTCGATGACCGCAGATCGCGAACTGGCATCGAGCGCGACCCGGGCAGCACAAAAACACATGGCGGAGACAGCGAAATGACAACGCAAAGTGTCATGGCGGGACCGAGACTCGACCGGATGCCGCTATGCGGCTTTCACACCCGGATGTTATGGCTCGTGGGTGGCGGTCTGTTTCTCGATGGATTCGATGTCTATCTGGCTGGCGGCGTTCTCGGCTCGCTGATCAAGAGTGGCTGGTCGACGCTGGCGATGAACGCGTTCTTCGTCACGGCGACGTTCGCCGGCATGGTCGTCGGCGCGTTCCTGTCGGGCGTGCTCGGCGACCGCTACGGCCGGCGCTTCTCGTATCAGGTCAATCTCGCCATCTTCGGTGTGGCGTCGATCGCGGGCGCGTTCGCGCCTTCGATGGAATGGCTCATCTTCTTCCGGATGATCATGGGGGTCGGGCTCGGCGCGGAACTGGCGATCGGCTTCGCGACGCTCAGCGAATTCGTGCCGGCGGCCAAGCGCGGCCGCTGGATCGCACTGCTGGCGCTGATCGCCAATGCGTCGCTGTTCGCATCGTCGCTGCTCGCGTGCATCATCATTCCGAGCTTCGGCTGGCGCCCGATGTTCCTGATCGTCGGCGTGGGCGCGGCGATCATCTGGATACTGCGCAAGAAGATGCCGGAGTCGCCGCGCTGGCTTGAGGACCAGGGCCGGTTCGCGGAGGCCGAAGCCGTGCTGCAAAGCATCGAGCGGGAAGCCGCGCGCACGACGGGCAAGACCCTGCCGCCGCTCGCGCCGGTCGCGACCGCCGCGCCGGCACAGAAGCGTCAGTCGATATTCGTGCTGTTCACCCCGGCCGTGATTCGCCGCACGTTTCTCGGCGCGACCTTCAGCGTGGTGCAGGGCCTGTCCGTGTACGGACTGGTTGGCTGGCTGCCGAGCTTCTTCGTGAAGGAAGGCGTGAGCGTGGCGTCATCGCTCGGTTATACGACGGTGATGAGTCTCGGCGGTCCGCTCGGCGCGCTGATCGGCTTCATGCTGTCGGACCGCGTCGGACGGCGGCCTCTGATGGTCGGCGCATCGGCATTCACGGCGCTGTGCGCGTTCATCTATCCGCTCACGATCCATCAGACGCCGCTGTTGCTGCTCGTCGGCCTCCTGCTGGTGACGTCGATCTTCGTCTGGCTCACGATCGGCTACACGCTCCAGACCGAGCTCTTCGCGACCGAATATCGGCTGCGCGGCACGGGCTTCTGTCAGACCATGGGCCGGCTCGTCACCGCGTTCGTGCAGTTCATCGTGGTGTCGCTGTTCACGTGGGGTGGCGTGACCGCCGTGATTACCTCGCTGGCGGGCGTGCTGGTCGTGCAGGCGCTGATCTTCCTCGTGGCCGGCATCGAGACCAAGCGCAAGCCGCTCGAAGCCCTCACGCCCGAAGCCGCCGACGGAGCCGCCTACGCCCCCGAGATGGCGCTCAACGCGGAGGGCAAGACGCGATGAGAGATTTTCTCGGCTCGCGCTGCATGTTCGGCATTCCGACGCCCTCGGTCAATACGTGCGTGCAGCCCGAATGCGACGACATGCGCCCGCGAGGTGTAACGAATCACATCGCGCGGATGCACGTGCCCGATCTGGCGGTGCGCTCGGACGAAGACTTCGAGCGCGGCATCGAGGCGCTGTTCGGCGCGCTCGATAACGCCGTCGATCAGGTGATGACCTGCGGTCCCGATCATCTGATTCTCGGTATCTCGGCGCTGTCGATCTGGGGCGGCAGCCGGGCCAGCTCGGACGCGCTTAAGGCGCGCATCGCGGCACGCGCGAACAAGGACGTCGGCGTGACGCTCGCGTCGGACGGCGTGCTCGAAGCGCTCGCGGCGCATGGCGTGAAGCGGCGCATCGCGATCGTCGAGCCGTATTACCCGGTGATCCAGAAGCATCTGCAAGCCTTCTTCGGCGAGGCCGGTTTCGAGGTCGTGAAGTTCAACCACCTGCAGGGCAAGCAGTTCACCGGCTACACGAAAGTGAGCGCGCGATACCTGATCGATGCGCTGCGCGACACCGACACACCGGACGCCGAAGCCATCGTCCAGTTCGGCGCGAATCTGCCGATGGCCTCGCTCGCCGACGAAGCCGAGCGCTGGCTCGGCAAGCCGGTGATCGCGGTGAACATCGCGAACTACTGGCATGCGCTGCGTCACAACGGCATCGACGACAAGCGGCAGGGCTGGTCGGCGCTCATGTCGCGGCTCTAAAGACAATCATCGGAAACAGGACGACGGATGAAAGCCCTCTCGGATATCGTCATGCTCGACTTCACGCACATGTTGTCGGGTCCGTACGGAACCATGCTGCTCGCCGATCTGGGCGCGCAGACCATCAAGATCGAGCCGCCGGGCGCGGGCGAGGGCACGCGGCGGCTGCTCGCGAACGACCCGGATCATTCCATCGACGGCATGGGCGCGTACTTCCTCACGCTCAACCGTAACAAGCGCAGCGTGTGCATCGACCTCAAGACCGACCGCGGCCGCGCGCTCCTGCTCGAACTCGTGCGCCAGGTCGATGTCGTTTTCGACAACTTCAGCAGCGGCGTGATGACGCGGCTCGGTCTCGGCCACGAAGCGCTCGCGAAGATCAATCCGCGGATCGTGACGTGCTCGGTGACGGGCTTCGGCGAGAGCGGTCCGGCGCAGCATCGTCCGGCGTTCGATCTGGTCGCGCAGGGCATGGGCGGCGGCATGTCGATCACCGGCGAGGAAGGCGGACGGCCGATCCGCGCGGGCATTCCGATCGGCGATCTCGGCGGCGGCCTGTTCGGCGCGATCGGCGTGCTCGCGGCGCTGATGGCGCGTCACCAGACCGGCCGCGGCCAGCACGTCGACGTTTCGATGCTCGACTGCCAGGTGTCGATGCTCAATTACATGGCGACCATGTACGCGATGTCCGGCAAGAACCCCGAGCCGCTCGGCAACCGCCATTTCGTGCACGTGCCCTACGACGCGTTTCGCACCTCGACGCGCCATGTGATCGTCGCGGTGTTGACGGACAAGTTCTGGGAATCGCTGATCGATCTGCTCGACATCGAGGAACTGCACGATCCGGCGTACAAGAGCCAGCCGGGCCGCTATGCGGCGCGCGAACGCATCAACGCGCTGGTGCAGCAGAAGTTCGAGACGAACACGTGCGAATACTGGCTTGAGCAGCTCTCCGCGCGGCGCATTCCGTGCGCGCCGGTGAACGACTTCGAGCACGTGCTGAGCGACGAGCAGGTCCGCAGCCGAAACATGTTCGTACCGGTGCGCGCGCCCGATGGCCGCATGGTGGAAATGCCCGGCAATCCGGTGAAGCTGTCGGAGACGCACGAAGACACGTACACGCCGCCGCCGACGCTCGGCGAGCACACCGCCGACGTGCTGTCGCAATTCCTCAAGCTGAGCGAGGCCGATCTCGCCGCGCTTGCCCGCGAAGGCGTCATTCAGTGAGGCGCGTATGACGGAAACGATCCGCATCACCGAAGTCGGCCTGCGCGACGGCTTGCAGAATCAGCCTGTCGCCGTTCCGGTCGAGGACAAGCTCGCGCTGCTCGAAGCGCTCATCGAAGCGGGCGTGCGGCATGTCGAGCTGACGAGCTTCGTGCGCCCCGACGCCGTGCCGCAACTCGCCGATGCCGCGCAGTTCGTCGCAGCGGCGACGCAGCGCGGTCTCGCGTCGCGGCTCGACGACTGCATGGCGCTCGTGCCGAACATGAAGGGCTACGAGCTCGCGCATGCGGCCGGCGTGAAGTCGGTGGCGCTCGTGCTTGCCGTGTCGGAGACGCTCAATGTCAAAAACATCAACATGACGCTGGAGCAGGCGACGGGCATCTGCGAGAGCGTCACGCGGCGTGCGGCCGATGACGGCGTGCGCGTGCGCGTCTATCTCGCCGCGGCGATGGGCTGTCCGTTCGACGGTCCGAGCCCGCCCGAGCGCGCGCAGGCGCTCGCTGCGCGCATGGTCGATGCGGGCGCGGACGCCATCGCGGTGGCGGACACCATCGGCGCAGGGCACCCCAAAGACGTGCCCGCGCTGTTCGAACCGCTTGTGCGCGCGCATGGCGACGCGCGCATCGCAGCGCATTTCCACGACACGCGCGGGCTCGGCAGCGCGCTCGCGTGGCAGGCGGCGCTCTCGGGCGTGCGTCAGTTCGATGCGTCGATCGGCGGGCTCGGCGGCTGCCCGTTCGCGCCGGGCGCATCGGGCAATGTTGCGACGGAAGACCTCGCGTTCCTGTTCGCGCAGGCGGGTTTTGCGACCGGCATCGACCTTGACCGGCTGCTGGATGTGCTCGATACCGTCGAGGCGCTGCTCGGCCGCCGCCATCAGGGGCGCGTCGCGGCGTGGCTCGCGAATCAGCGCACGAAGCGCCGTGCGCATAGCGCTCCGATCAACGCTCTCTCTTCCTGAATCCTCATGACGAATCCAGCCATTTCCTCACCGCTGGCCGAGCCGTTCGTGTTGCCGGGCGGCACGCGGCTGCGCAACCGCGTCGTGCATGCGTCGATGAGCACGTTCATGTCCGACGACTCGAACGTCACCGATCGCCTGATCCGCTATTTCGCGAATCGCGCGCAAGGCGGCGCAGGCGCGGTCGTGACCGAGCCGCTTTCGATGGCGCGGCATCAGCGCGTATGGGACCGCGTGCGTGTCTGGAACGACGACAATCTCGACGGCCTCAAGCGCTGGGCCGAAGCTGTCGAACGCTACGATTCGCGGCTCTTCGGCCAGATTCAGGACCCGGGGCGCGCGCGTCACGAATCGGGGCGCAGCTTCAATGCGATCGGACCGTCGCGGCTCGCCGACGATCTGAGCTGGTCGATGCCGCGCGAACTCTCGGCGGGCGAGATCCGCGAGCTGATCGACGATTTCGCGGATTCGTCGGCGCGGCTGCATCGCTGCGGCTTCGCGGGCGTCGAATTTTCGGCCGGCCACGGGCATCTGTTTCATCAATTCCTGTCGCCGCAATCGAACGTGCGGACCGACGAATACGGCGGCGACTGGGACGGCCGCACGCGTTTCCTGCGCGAGCTGACCGAGGCGATTCGCGCGCGCTGTCCACGCCACTTCGCCATCGGCCTGAAGCTACCCGGCGACGATGGCGTGCCCGGCGGCATCGGCCCGGAGCAAGCCGCGCTCGTCACGTCGATGCTGACGCGCTCCGGCGATGTTGATTACGTGTGCTTCGCGCAAGGCTCGCACGCGCGCTCGCTGGAGATGCACGTGCCCGACCGCTTCGGCGAGCGTGTGCCGTACACCGGGCTGATCCGGCGCCTGCGCGAGTCGGCCAACGGCGTGCCGGTGATGGCGCTCGGACGCATCACCGATCCCGCCGAAGCCGAAGCGATCCTCGCGAACGGCGACGCCGAACTGATCGGCCTCGGGCGCACGCTGATCGCCGATCCCGCGTGGCTCGACAAAGCTCTGGCCGGCCGCGCGCACGACATCCGCTACTGCGTCTCGTGCAACACCTGCTGGGACACGATCATCACCTACAACCGGCCGATTGCGTGCATCAACAATCCGCGTGTGGCCGAGCCCGACGAAGTCGACTTCATGCCGCCGCGCGCGGCCGAGAAAAAGCGCATCGCGGTGGTCGGCGCGGGTGTGGCAGGACTCGAAGCGGCGTGGGTCGCGGCGGCGCGCGGACACGACGTGATCGTGTTCGGCGCGAGTCGCGAGCCGGGCGGCAAGGCGCATGTGCGCTCGCGCCTGCCGGGCGGGGAGACCATCACGAGCGTGTACGACTATCAGGTCGTGGCGGCGCAGCGCGCGGGCGCGCGCTTCGAACTCGGCCGCAAGGCGGGCATCGACGAGATTCTGGAATTCAAGCCCGATGAAGTCATTCTCGCGACGGGCGCCGCGCACAGCGTGCCGTCATGGGTGCCCGCGGAATACGCGCAGAGCGGCCTGATTCCCGACATCAACACGGCGATGGCCGAGCTGCTGCGTCATCCGTCGCGCCAGCCGGGAAGCGCGGTGATCTTCGACATGGATCAGGGCGAAGGCACTTACGCCGCCGCCGAAATGCTCGCGACGATCTTCGAGCGCGTCGCGATCATCACGCCGCGCGAATCGATCGCGCAGGAAGTGGCGCTCGTCACGCGTCAGGGCTTCCTGCGGCGGCTTGCGCTCGCGCGCGTGCAGGTGCTGACGCTCTGCGAGCCGGTCATCGGCCAGTCGTTCGAGGAAGAAGCGCGGCTCGAATATCGCAATGTCTACAACGGCGACGCCGGTTTCATCGACGACGTCGCGTTCCTCGCCTATGCGACGCCGCGCGTGCCCGATATCTCGCTGCTCGGCGCGCTGCGGCAGCATGACATTCCCACCCGGCTCGTCGGCGATTGCCGTACAGGGCGCGGCATTCTCGCCGCCACCGCGGACGGCCACGAAGCCGGCAACGCAGTCTGACCGATCATCGATAACAAGGAGAACCGCGCATGACCTCGATTTCCACCCTCAGCATCGACGCCGCCACCGCGCAGGCCGCCATCGCCGCCGCCGCCGAACACGCGCGCGCCAACGGCCTGCAGATGTCGATTGCCGTATGCGACAACGCCGGCTTGCTGAAGGCGTTCATGCGCATGGACGGCGCCTCGCAGATCTCGCTGGGCATCGCGCAGGACAAGGCGTATACCTCCGCGGCGACCGGACTGCCGACGCATCGCTGGCACGACTTCATCAAGGACGATGCGCCGCTCCTGCATGGCATCGTGCATACGCCGCGGCTCGTCGTGTTCGGCGGCGGCTTTCCGATCGTCGAGGATGGCGCGGTCGTCGGATCGATCGGCCTGAGCGGCGGGCATTATTCGCAGGATATGGAATGCGGGCGTGCGGCGCTGAAGGCGATCGGTGCGGCATCGAACGACTAGCCCGGACTAGAATAGTGCTCCGTAAAGGCAACCATCATCATTCAGCACCATGAAAAGGGCCGTCGACAAGGCATACGAAGCGATTCGTGAAGCCATTCTTTCGCGCGAACTGCATATCGGCGCGCAACTGACCGAGACCGATCTCGCGGCGCAGCTCGGCGTCTCGCGCACGCCCGTGCGCGAGGCGCTGCGGCGGCTCTCCAACGACGGGCTCGTGCAGTTCACGTCGAGCCAGCGTGCGTCGGTGGCGTCGTTCGATATCGACGACGCCGTCGAGATCTTCCAGCTGCGCGCGACCCTCGAGGGCATGATCTGCTCAATCGCGGCGACGCGCATTTCCGATCAGGAGGTGGCGCTGCTCGAAGGACTCGCCGATCGTATGGAGTTCGAGGCGCGCGAGCGGAAGGAGGGCTTCATCGAGCGCATCTCGTCGCTGAACAGCGAGTTTCACAAGCGCATTCTGGAGGCGGCCGGCACCAAGCGGCTCGCCAATGTGGTGACGGGGATCATCGAGCTGCCCGTGGTGCTGCGCACGTTTCATCGTTACGATGACAAGCAGCTCGCGCGCAGCCTCGGACATCATCGCGAGATCATCGACAGCTTCAAGGCCGGCGATGGCGAATGGGCGCGCAGCGTGATGCAGGCGCATATCCTCGCCGCGCGGGCGAGCTATCTCAAATATGGAGCGGATGGCGGCGAGGCATAGCCACGTGTCTTGCCCGCCTGTCTTGCCGCTGCGCTTGCCGTGGTCGCGGCTTGTTGATTCACGCCGCGCTGCCCCAGACGCGGCAGTGCAACGAGCGCCAGCAACGCGAATGTGGTCGACCACGACACCTCCCGCCGACGAACTCACCGCGATCGCCACCTGCGACGTGCTCACGAGCAATGCCGAGCCCGCTTCGGGCAGGTCCGGCGCCGCATGCTGACTCCAAATGCTGGCGCACAGCGGGAGCGCGCCAAATGCGATCCCCCGTGCAGACCGGCACGAGGCACGTGCGCATAGGAATGGCTCGGGGTCGGTAACAGCACCAGGCTCATCATCAGCAATGCGACGACCGCCGCTGTCGTCTGCTTCAGGCGATGCTTCACCGCCGGCGATATCGCCAGATTCGAAACAAAGCCGATGGCGCCGAATGCGAGCAGCAGCAAGGTAATGTCGGACAGCGCGAAATGCCCGTCGCGCAGCAGGAACGGCGCGATGTACGTGTACGAGCAAAAGTGCGCGCCGCACATCAGGGCGATCATCAACAGACATCGACGCGCATGGGGCCGACGCAACAGCGACAGCGGATCGTCGATGCGCAATGCCTTCTCGGACGGCAGCGACGGAACGAGCCATGCTCCGGCCAGCAACGCGAGCGCCACCAGCGCGCCCGTCGCGGCGAAAGCGACGCGCCACGACGCGAGTCCCCGCAATGAAAGTGCCGAGCGGCGCGCCGATAACGGTCGCGCATGCCACGCCTGTAAGGATGAACGCCATCGCCCGCGCGGAATCGGGCTGACGCACGAGCCGTCCGACGGCGGCGGTCGCTCTGATTCGGTACCCGCATTGATAGCGGCCGCACATCAATCATTGAAAAAATTGCATTTTTCGTTTCAGTCCGTTTGCGTCAGTATCTGTCTCAAGATTCCAGCAAAAATTGGAACGTAAGTAAAACGCATCGGAGACACGCCATGCACTTCGCAAGATCCATTCAACGCGGCTGACGATTGCCGCTTGAGGCCGCCCGGTCTCGCCGCTTACCGTCAATGCATACCAGACATCCGAATCCGAGCGTCACTGGCGCGGCGGCCGCCTTGTCTCGTGCGGCGCTGGTTCGAGCTCCCGTTTCTTTCTACGCAATGCCCTTCAGGAGACAGACTTCATGCAAATCACTGGTATGTTGCACGGCGCGCGCCTGCTGCAATTCGTCGGATTCCCGGCGAGTGAAATCCTCGGCCCGAGCGCCAGCGAGGAGGAGATCAAGACCTTGATCGACCGTCATCGGCAGATCTTCATCAAGCCCGTTTTCAAGGGCGGAGTTGGAAAAAAGGGCAAAGCGGGCTTGCTCGGCCGCGCCACCGATCTCAAGACAGCGTTGAGCGAAAAAGAACGGTTGTACTTCGCTGAACACACCGTTGGCCACCTGAGAGCGAAGGCGAATGGCGTGACGTTCGAAGCCGGCGTGCCGGCCGAGCATGAAGTTTATTTCTCGATCACCGATTCCACCCGCTTTCGTGCACCGACTATGACGCTCTCGCACAAGGGCGGCATGGATATCGAAGAGGTTGATCCGAAGCATGTGGCGATGGTGCCTTTCGACGCATTGACCGGTCTCAAGGCGTTCGTCGTGGCGAACGCGCTGAGCGAGATCGGCGCACCGAAGGAGATCATCTCGCCGCTCGTGCAGCAGTTGCCAAAACTCTGGGAGCTCTTTCACGACTTCGGCATGACGACGCTGGAGCTCAATCCAATCCGGATGCGCGAGGACAAGAACGGACGGCTGACACCGGTCGCCTGCGATTTCAAGTGCGGCTTCGATCGCGACGATCCGCGCTGGACGCGTCTTGGACTGCCGCAACACCTATTCGCCGCCGACTACTCCGACTTCGAGCAGGAGATCAATCAGTTGCGCACGCATCAGGGCCAAAGCGATGTGTACGTGATCAACGACAAGGGAACGATCCTCGCGCCGACGTTCGGCGGCGGCGCCAACTCGCTCGTCACCGAAATGCTGGGCGACGCCGCGATCATTTCGTCGGATTTCGGGGGCAATCCGCCCTACGCGAAGATGAAGGAAGTGGCCCGTATCTGCTTCAAGCACTGGCTCAAGCAGTCGAACGTGCTTTTTATCATCGGCGGCAAGTCGAACAACACTGACATCTTCGAGACGCTGCGCGCGATGGCCGATGCCCTTCGCGAACACTTCAGCGAGCATGGACCGACGCCGCTCTACGTTGTGCTCGGCCGTGGCGGGCCGAACCTTGTGCGTGGCATGGCGGCGTTGAGAGACACCTGCGACTCGCTCGGTCTGCCTTACAGACTTTTCGGATTTGACTCCGACATCAGTGAGGTCATCCAGTACGCAAGAAAGGCGGATGCGTGGATGCGAGAGGGTGGCCGGGCCGAGATCGCAGCACGGATCGGCGTGACGGCCAAGAAAGCCGAAACGGCTCAAGCTTGAGGAGTACGACATGCATAAACAACACAGCAAACCGTTCAAGTATTTCGTCGGCGTCAACTCGCTTGCGCAGATCGCTACACGCGACCATCGCGTGTGCGTACTCAACATCCTGGGCGGCGAGTCGTCCGATGTGACGCCCGTTAGTCATGCCTACTCCGGCGGCAATATCGTCTTCGGTACGGCACCGGGAAAGGGCGGGCAAACGCTCTCCACATCGGCCGGCGACATCCCGGTGTACAACAACGTCCGTGAAGGGCTCGAAGCAGGGCACCGCTTCAATTGCGGCGTCGTGTATCTGCCGCCATCGGCTGCCCGTGACGGCGTCGCCGAACTGATTCGCGTCAATCCAGACCTCAAGAAGATTTTCATCATCACCGAGAAGATCGCCGTGCATGACGCCCGCGAAATTCGAGCGATGGGTCAGCAAGCAGGCATCGATATCTTCGGGGCGAACGGGCTGGGCGTCGCGGACTCCTGGAATCGCGTGAGGATCGGCGGAGCGCTCGGCGGTGACAATCCGGACGATTCGCTGCGCAAAGGATCGATCGCGATCTTCTCCAACTCCGGCGGCTTCAGCACCACGATCGCACAATATTTGCGCATGAGCGGCTGGGGCACATCGACCGTCGTTTCGAGTGGAAAAGACGTCTACATCCACTACGCCGCGCCGGAATTTGCGTTTGCACTCGCCAACGACGCGCGCAGCAAGGCCGCCGTGCTTTATTGCGAACCGGGTGGCTATTATGAAGCGGACGCGACATTCACGAAGCCGGTTGTCGCCTGCGTGGTGGGCCGATGGAAGAGCAGCCTGACGCGTGCGGTCGGTCATGCAGGCGCGATGGCCGGCGGTTCCGACGACGCGCAAGCGAAGGAACGCTGGTTCATGGAGAAGTTCGGCGTCGACCGGCTCTTCAGCCCCGACGATCCATGCTGCTCGGCCAAGGGCGCGGTCGTCACGAACATCGCGCATATCCCGGCGGCGCTGACCGCCGTCATGCGCGCCAACGCGACGATGCCCGACTTCGAGCCCGAAGGCAGCCTCGCGCTCAAGCCGTGGTTCGGCTCCGATCAGGGAATCGAGTTGCCGTCTGATCTTGCGATTCCCGTGGTCGGCGCGGTCGCTCCGTATGACGAGCAGGTCTTGCAAGTCAACAGCCAGATCGGGGCGATTGCGCCGCGTCAGACGCTCAAGGACGCATCGGGCGCGTCGCAAATGGACGCGAAAACGCAAGTCAGCAGTCTTCACGGAACCTCGATGCTCGACGCCGCGACGCGCTCGCTCGAAGCGAACGTGAACCTTGCCCTGCTGCACGAACCCGGCGGCGAGAACGACGAGAGGCTGATCAACGTAGCGATCGCGGCATCGGTCAATCTGCATGGAACGCCGGAACTCGTCGCGGCCCAGGCGGCGCGCGAGGCGGGCAACGCCCCCAACGCGATTCTGGCGGCTGCGGCATCGATCGTCGGGCCGAATCGCCAGCGCGCGGCGCGCGATGCGGCGAAATGGCTGATCGATCGCTTCGCGGCTGCGGGCCTCACGAATGCGCTCGACGAAAGCTACGATATCGGCCAGATCGACACCACCGGCAGCGAGCCGCTCTTCGCCGATGCCCGCGATCCGCGCGCCGAGGCGATGCTTGCGGGACTTGCGAAGCGCGGCGCCAAGTCTGTATTCATCCGCTGGCTCGCGTCGCAGCCGGCGCACCCGACGGCTGACGCCGTGCTCGCCGCGATCACAACCACTTTGGCGTGGGGCCCGCTCATGCGCAAGCGTGTGTCGCGCGTGACCGCCGAGAGTTTGCCTTGGTGGACCATGCTGTTCGGACGTTTGATCGGCGCTTCGGCGGATGCGTCGCGTCACGCCCCGGAAGGCTTCTGCGGCTTTACCAACGAATCGCTTTTGAACGAACGCAGCCTCACGGAGATTTGCTTCGCCGCATTGCTCGATCTCGAACCCGGCCCCGACGACCTTTTCGCATTCAAGACGCTCGCGGGGCTGCTGCTCACCAACGGTCCGGGAGCCATTTCGGCACAAGGGGCGAAAGGCGCCGTATCCGCCGACGGTCCTGAGAGCCCCGAGCGCGTGCAGCTCAATAAGGCGCTCGTCGGCTTCCTCTCGCATACCGGCTACACGCATGGCGGCAACGGGTACGAGGGAATCGCGTTCCTGATCGAAGCGTTCCGCGACACGTCGCTCGGCGATCCGTCGGATGCTAACCACGGCGTGGATCTGCGCAAGCTGGCCGCGCACGCGGTGGAGCGTTACGCGCAGTACAAGGCGCGCAAGAAGAACGCGGGCAGCCTGGACATAGCGAAGCTGCCAGGGGTCAATCATCCGGTGTTCAAGGACAGGCCCGTGAACCATGACCCGCGCGAAGTGTTCATCGCAAATTTGTGCGAGCAACGCGGCGAATACAACGCGTTCCATGCGTTCTATCGCGAGCTCGTGCAGGCTCTGTTCGATGCCGGTGTATCGCGCAACGTGTATTGCGTGAATGTCGATGCGGTGATCGCGGCGCTCTTGCTCAAGATGCTGTGGCAACCGCTGCGACGCGGCGATCTGGCGGAGTCCGATCTGGAGACTGCCGCGTTCACGATCTTCCTCTATCCCCGGATGCTCGGCTGCGCGGCAGAAATCGACGATCACTTGAACCGCGGACGCAACATGGACACGCGCACGCCCGCCTCCCAGTGCCGCTTCGTCGCCTGATCGGAAAACCGGCAGCGATGCGCGCGCTGATAAACAGCACGCATCAATCGTTCCGAAAATAGCACTTAATGTTTTGCGCCGTTCGGGCGAGTATTCGACAAACAAGAAATCGCCCGGACACCAAGCCGAAATTTCTGGAGACACCTCGATGCATCCCTCTTCAAGCACCTCTGCCCCCGCGCAATCGAAGACATCCGCCGTACTACGCGTGACGGCCGGCAACTTCCTGGAGCAGTTCGATTTCTTCCTGTTCGGCTTCTACGCCACGCAGATCGCTGCCGTCTTTTTCCCCGCGGGAAGCGAGTTCGCTTCGTTGATGATGACTTTCGCGGTGTTCGGCGCTGGTTTCCTGATGCGTCCGCTGGGCGCGGTCATTCTCGGCGCGTATATCGACGATGTCGGCCGGCGCAAGGGCCTGATCGTCACGCTGTCGATCATGGCGAGCGGCACCATCCTGATCGCGTTCGTGCCAGGCTACGCGACGATTGGACTATTCGCGCCGGCGCTGGTTCTGATCGGCCGTCTGCTGCAGGGCTTCTCGGCGGGTGCGGAACTGGGCGGGGTTTCGGTCTATCTCGCCGAGATGGCGACGCCGGGACGCAAGGGCTTCTTCACGAGTTGGCAGTCCGCCAGTCAGCAAGTTGCGATCGTGGTGGCAGCAGCGCTCGGCTTCGCGCTTAATCAATGGCTCGACACGGCGACGATCGCCGCGTGGGGATGGCGCGTGCCGTTCTTCGTCGGCTGCATGATCGTGCCGTTCATTTTCATTCTTCGGCGCAATCTAGAGGAAACGCGGGAATTCAAGCAGCGCCAGCATCGTCCGAGCATGAAAGAAGTTTTTGCCACGCTCGTGCAGAACTGGACCGTCGTGATCGCCGGCGTGCTGCTGGTCTCAATGACCACCACGAGCTTCTACCTGATCACCGTCTATGCGCCGACCTTCGGCAAGACGGTTCTGCATCTGAGCACCGCCGACAGTCTGCTCGTCACGCTGTGCGTGGGCATCTCCAACTTCATCTGGCTTCCGATTGGCGGAGCACTGTCAGACCGCATCGGACGCCGCCCGCTTCTTCTTGGAATGACGATCCTCGCAATCGCGACGGCCTACCCGGCGCTTTCGCTGCTTGCTCACGCGCCGAGCTTCGTCAACATGCTGCTCGTGCTTTTGTGGCTTTCGTTCATGTACGGCATGTACAACGGCGCGATGGTTGTCGCGCTCACCGAGGTAATGCCGGTCGAAGTGCGTGTCGCCGGGTTCTCGCTTGCCTACAGCCTCGCGACGGCGGTTTTCGGCGGTTTCACGCCAGTCATCTCGACCGCGCTCATTCACCTGACAGGCGACAAGGCCGCGCCCGGCTACTGGATGAGCTTCGCCGCGGTGTGCGGACTCGGAGCGACACTCGCACTGTATCGTCGCCGTTCCCTTCCGCTCCATGCGGCGTCCTGAATCACCGCATCTCTTTAAACATGAAATCCATCCTTCTCAAACTCTGCACTGCCGCGCTGCTCGGCAACGCCGTCGCCGTGGCGAACGTACAGGCCGCCGATCTGCATGTGATGAGCTCGGGTGGCTTCACCGCGGCGTACAAGCTGCTTGGACCGAAGTTCTCGGCATCGACGGGTAATACCCTCGACACCGCGCTCGGCCCGTCGATGGGCAAGTCGCCGGAAGCCATTCCGAACCGCCTTCAGCGCGGCGAGCCTGCCGACGTGGTGATCATGGTCGGATACGCGCTCGACGACCTGATCAAGCAGGGCAAAGTGATTCCCGATTCACGCGTCGAACTCGCGGACTCGCGCATCGGCATGGTCGTGCGCGATGGTGCCCCCAAGCCCGACATCGGGTCCGAGGCGGCCCTCAAGGAGACCTTGCTGCGTGCCCGGTCGATCGCGTATTCGGACAGCGCGAGCGGCGTCTATATTGAGCGCGAGTTGTTCAAGCGCCTCGGCATCGAAGAGCAGGTGAAGGCCAAGGCGAAGATGATCCCGAAGATCCCGGTGGCGTCCGTGGTCGCGACCGGCGATTACGAAGTCGGCTTTCAGCAGGTCAGCGAGTTACTGCCGGTCAAGGGCGCCGCGTACGTCGGCAAGATTCCGGAGTCGATGCAGTCAGTCACGCGCTTTGCGGCCGGCATTCCCGTTGGCGCGCAGCATCCGAAGGAAGCTAAGGCGCTGCTCGACTATCTCGCGTCGCCCGCGGTGCAGCCGGAGGTGGTATCGACCGGACTCGATTCCGTCGCCGCGCATTGAGACGAGCCCAACGAATCAGCCCGGCAGGTCAGCGGGCTGATCGACGTCTTCTTCAGGCTCGTGCGCCAGGCTCAGTGCGTCTTGCAGGCGCGCTCGGTCGCACGCGCGTTCCCACATCGATACGAAGATCACCGCGCATGCGTTGCTGATCACGCTCGTCAGGGCGCGCGACTCGGACATGAAGCGATCGATGCCCACCAGCACCGCGACGCCCGCCGCGCCCTTCGACGGGAGCAGCATGACCGCGAGCATCGTCGCGATCTGGCCGCCGGGGAGGGGTACGTCGCACGCTCCCCGCAGCGCCGCGACGATCTCGATCCAGCTCGCACCGCGACCACCCGCCGAACGCGACACATGGGTCAATGCGCCGTTTTGAGGATCGATCCGATACGCACTGACGTGTGACGCTGCACAAAGCATCAAGACCCGTACTACTTTCCCTAATCGATAATTCCGCGTCCCACGACAATTGCGTTTTGCAATGTCGATATTGCGTTCATTGCATTGCCAGTATGTGCGCGAGATCGTATCTTCGTGTCCATTCAAGGAGACATTCATGAAGATCGCATTTCTGGGCGCAGGCGCGCTGGGCTGCGCCATCGGCGCTGCGCTGACCGAAGGGGGCCACGAGACGTGGCTCGTCGACAGGTTTGCGGCACACGTCGAGGCCATGTCGCGCGATGGCCTGCAGGTCGACGACGAGCGCGGCACGCGCCGCGTCAAAGTCCGCGCCACGATGAACCCTGCCGACGTCGGCCCTGTCGACGTTGTGATCGTACTGGTCAAATCATTTCACACCGATTCAGCAATGCGCGGCGCGCTCGATCTCGTCGGGCCCGAAACGCTGGTCCTGTCGCTGCAGAACGGCCTCGGTCACGAAGATGTGCTGAGCGATATCGTTGGACGTGAGCGCGTGCTTGCGGGCAAAACCTACGTCGGTGGCGTGTTGCGCGCGCCCGGACATATCCAGTCCGGCGTTACCGGAAAGATCACGATCATCGGCGAACTCGATGGGCGCAGGACCTCCCGCGCGCAAGATGTCGCGAAGGCTTTCAATGACGCCGGTCTTACGACAATGGTCAGTGACAACATTCTCGGCACGATGTGGGACAAGCTCCTGATCAACGTTGCCACCGGTGCGATCACAGGCATAACCGGTCTCACTTACGGGCAGCTTTACAGCGAACCGGTGCTGAAGGCGACCTCGCTTGCGGCGATCGAGGAAGCAATGGCCGCAGCGAAGGCGGCCGGCGTCAGACTCTCCATTACAAGTGCGCAAGACGCCTGGAATATGGCCGCCGAAGGCCTGCCGGCCGCGTTCAAGACTTCTATGCTGCAAAGCCTGGAAAAGTCTTCCGTCACTGAAATTGACTTCATCAACGGTGCGGTCGTGCGCTGGGGCGAGCGGCTTGGTGTGCCAACGCCGGTGAACTCGACGCTCGTGGCGTGCGTAAAAGGCATTGAGCGTGCGATGACTGACCGCCAGGAAAAGGGGGGCGCAGCATGAGCGCACCCAAAGCCTATCTCGAACACGTCGCGATCTGGGTGAAGGATATCCACTGGCATATCCGCTTCTTCGAAGAAGTGCTGGGCATGACCATGCGCGAAGTGGACGGTTCGCGTGAAGCGCCGCGTCAGTACTGGACACTCGGCGGGCTCCAGTTCATCAGCGATCCGCTTCACGAGGGCTCCGAAGGCCGGCTCGCGCATCTAGGCGTGATGTGCGAGGACCTCGAAGCCGCGCTCGCCGCCGCGCAGCCGTTTGGCGTCACCGAGATGACGCAGGGCCGTAACTGGCTGCGTCTGCCCGACGGACTCGCCGTCGAACTCATTCAGGCCAAACCCGCCACGTGCGTCGCCGAGGCGCTGGCAATCAATCCACGCGCGGAGGCGTGAGCATGAGCACCATCACCGAAAAATACTGGGACGATGCGCAGGAAGGAGACGAGTGCGTTAGCCCGGCCTACGCCGTCACGAAAGAGCGCATCTTGGCTTACGCCGATCTCACGGGTGATCACACGCCCGTGCACGTGGACGAGGAATACGCCAACGCGAGCCACTTCGGATCGATCGTCGCACACGGCTTGTTCGGCCTGTCTATTGCCGATGGCCTGAAAACGCAAAGCGCGTATCGCTTCCTGCCGGGCATGTCACTAGGCTGGACGTGGGACTTCGTGCTTCCGATCAAGGTCAATGACGTGCTGCACGTCAAGTTTCGCGTTGCTTCGATGCGCGCAAGCAAAAGCCGTCCGGGTTGGGGCATTGTCATCCTTCCTTCCGAGTTGATTAATCAGAACGGCGAAGTCGTTCAACGCGGCGAGCATCGGCTGATGATCCCGCGCCGTCCGGGAGCGAACTGATGCAGGCCCGTCCCCTCGAAGGTATTCGCGTAGTCGACTACAGCCACTTCCTTGCCGGTCCCTACGTCGGACGCTGCCTCGCTGCGCTCGGCGCCGAAGTCATCAAAGTCGAGCGTCCCGGCAGCGGTGATGCAGGCCGCCAGCACGCGACGATCCTCGACGACCAGCAAAGCGCCTACTTCCTCCAGCTGAACATGGGCAAGCGCGGCGTGAGCGTCAACATGAAAGATCCGCGGGGTAAGGCGTTCATGCAGCGCCTTTGCGATTCGGCGGATGTGTTCATCGAGAACTATCGCCCCGGAGCGCTGGACAAGCTTGGCCTCGGCTACGCCGCGTTGTCCGAACGCAATCCCGGTCTCGTCTACTGCTCGATCTCAGCCTATGGGCATACAGGTCCGGACGCGCATCGCGCAGGCTTCGGGCTGATCGCGGAAGCAAAGAGCGGCATCATGCAGATGATCGGCAATCCCGGCGAACCGCCACCGCTCATGCGGATTTCGCTCGGCGATATGTACACCGGCATCCACGCAGTCGCCGCGATCAACGCCGCCTTGCTCGGCCGCGTGAAAAGTGGACGCGGCCAGCATATTGACATGGCGCTGTACGACACGCTGTTCTCGATGCACGAATACGCCGTCCAGTGCTACACGATGCAGGGAGTGGTGCCCGAGCAGACCGGCCATGACATGCCGACATCAACTTTATACGGCGTCTTCCGGGCAAGCGATGGTGACTTGGTCATCGCCGCGCAGGTCGACGATTCGTGGAAGCGATTCGCGACGGCCGTCGAGCAGAACGGCGGCCCCGTGGGCTTCGGGACCGATGCGCGTTTTCACAGCCTGAACGGGCGCAATGCGAACCGCGAGGCCGTTCTCGCGGTCGTGAAGCCGTGGGTCGCTGCACGCAACGTCGCTGATGTCCTCGCGCTGCTCGACAGCGTTGATGTGCCCTGCGCCAAAGTCCAACGCATCGACGAGGTCGTGGCCGATCCGCAGATCGTGGCGCGCGGCATGGTGATCGAACAGGAGCATCCGCGCTTGGGCACGCTGCGTCTGCCGAACCTGCCATTTCGCTTCTCGGACTGCGATACGTCGATTCGCGAAGTCGGCCCCGATCTCGGGCAGCACAACGAGGAAGTCGCCCGATCGTTGGGCTTCAGCCCTGCCGAGATCGATTCGATGCAAACCGACGGCGTGCTGTTCTCGAAGCGGAGCGCGTGATGAGCGATCGTTACGCGGTTATCGGCAATCCGATCGGGCACACGAAGTCTCCCTTGATCCACAGCCTCTTCGCGCAAGAGACCGGTCAGGACATGAGCTATGAGGCCATCGAAGGGCCTGTGGGATCTGCCAGCGGCTTCTCTGACAGCGTGAAAAGCTTCATTGCAGCGGGCGGCCGCGGCATGAACGTGACCGCACCCTTCAAGCTTCAGGCATTCGAAATTTCCGATGAGCGCAGCGAAAGAGCGGAGCTCTCGGGTGCCGTCAACGCAATGAAGTTCGAGGACGGCCGAATCATCGCCGAGAACTTCGATGGCGTAGGCCTCGTGCGCGACATCGAAGTCAACCTGCATCAGCCGATGGCCGGCAAGCGCGTGCTGATTCTCGGCGCGGGTGGCGCTGCGCGTGGGGCGTTGCTGCCGTTTATCGCGGCACGGCCCGCCAAACTCGTCATCACAAACCGGCATGTGGACAAGGCGCGTGCGCTTGTCGAACAAGTCGCCGGATCGCTGACTGCGGGTGGATCGCTCACCGCCTGCGGTTATGCGGACTTAGAGGCAATGGGGCGCTTCGACCTCGTCATCAACGCGACGTCCGCGAGCCTGACCGGGCAACTGCCGCCGGTGCCGCCTGGTGTCTTCAGCGCCAGCGCAATCGCCTATGAACTCGCTTACGGCAAGGGACTCACGCCTTTCCTGCGGCTGGCGCGCAATGCAGGCGTGCAAGGTATCGCGGACGGCGTCGGCATGCTGGTCGAGCAGGCGGCCGAAGCGTTCGCCTGGTGGCGGGGCGTTCGTCCGCAGACGCGCGCGCTCATCGAGCGCCTTACTGTTCCGCTCGATTGACAGGAGGAGATATTTCGCATGCAAGCCGAGCCGTATCGTTTTTGCAGGTACGAAGTCGACGGGCCGCTTCTTACATTGACGATCAACCGGTCACTACACTGGATGGAATGATGAAAACGTTTCTCATGCTGCACGGCGTCAATCACAACATGTTCGGCAAGCGCGACCCGGTTCAGTACGGCACGGCCACGCTCGCCGATATTGATGCGCAATTGCAGGCGCTCGGGAAGGAACTCGGGGTGACGGTCGAAAGCTACCAGACCAACAGCGAGGGCGACATGTGCGATCGCATTCATCAGGCGTTCAGCGACAAGGTCGATGGCGTGCTCATCAATGCGGGCGCCTGGACGCACTACAGCTATGGCATCCGCGATGCGCTCGCCATTCTGATCGTGCCCGTCGTGGAGATTCATATGTCGAACATCCACGCGCGTGAAGCGTTCCGGCATCACTCGGTGTTCGCGGAAATCGTGAAGGGGCAGATTTGCGGCTTCGGTATCGAAAGCTATTCGCTCGGACTGCGGGCGGCGGTGTCCGCTGCCGCCCGATAGTCGGGGCAGGGCCGGATTCATGCGGAGACGGCGATGATCATCGGCAACGAACAGGAAGTCACGCGTGCTGTACTCGACGAACTGGCGCATGCGCCGGATGCGCGGTTCGGGAAATCACGTCGGCCGTGGTCCGTCATTTGCACGATCTGGCGCGCGAAGTGCGGCTGACTGAAGCGGAGTTTCATCAGGCCTGCGCCATCGTGGCGAAGCTCGGGCAACTGAGCACGGCATCGCATAACGAAGTGGTGCTCACGGCGGGAACGCTCGGGCTGTCGTCACTGATCTGCCTGCTCAACACGGCGAAAACGGTCAGACCGCAACCACGGCCAATCTGATGGGCCCCTTCGCGCGCATGAATTCGCCGCGAACGGAAAACGGCCGCTCGATTGGTGCCGCCGGAGTTGTGGGGACGCGCCATCCGCTGGCTCTCGCCTTGCTTGCCTTCTTTCGGGCTCTCTCGTCTATGAGGCCGTCGTTCAGCCGGCCTCGACGCGGCAGTCCTTGTTCCATGAACGTCTCCTGACGTTTTCGCCCTTGCAATGCAATGATTACAATAGGGACATTGCGCTAAACAATGACCCGACCATCATGACTACCGCTGAGTTGCCAGATCTTAAGCTGCTTCAACTTTTCGATCTGCTGTACGACTTGCGCAGCGTCACGCGCGCAGCGGAGCAACTTGGACAGGCTCAGCCAACAGTCAGCATATGGCTTGCGCGTCTGCGCGATCATCTGCAGGATCCACTGTTCGTCCGCACGCCTGGCGGCATGACGCCTACGCCGCAGGCGGATGCGCTGATCGGGCCGTGTAGGGAAATCTTGGAGTCGTTACGTCGGTTTTCCGCATGGGAGATTTCGTTCGATCCGATGACAGCGAAGCGGCGGTTCCGCATTTGCATGACCGATGCGAGTCACATCACGCTGCTACCGCGAATGCTTGCACACGTACGTGCGCAAGCCCCGGGCGTCCGGTTGGAGGCCGCGCGAATTGACGGCAACACGGAGCGCGCGCTCGAATCTGGCGAAGCCGATCTGGCAATCGGATATGTCCCGTGGCTCGGAAGCGGTATGTATCAACAACAGCTCTACATGCAGGACTGGGTCTGCCTGGTCAATCCGCGCCACCCACGTGTACGTGCAAGATTGACTCTCAAACAGTATCGCAGCGAGGGGCACGTCATCATCGCCGCAGGAACAGGCACGCAACTGCTAGAGCAGGCCCTTTTGCGCGAGGACATTGAGCGTGATGTTGTGCTTGAGCTTCCCGGGATGCTCGGGCTTGGATCGATAGTCAAGTCCACCGACCTCATTGCCACTTTGCCGCGCAACATCGGTGAAACGCTGGCGCGGGTAAACGACTTAACCGCTCATACTTGTCCGTTTCCGGTTGATAAATTCGCAGTGCGCCAGCACTGGCACGTGAAGTACCATCACGAGGCGGGTAATCGCTGGCTGCGCTCGGTCGTGGCCGATTTATTTTTGAGCATGACTTAGGCTTTGACTGCAACGGTTCGGTGGAGGAGCAATTCGGTTTAGGCGAGCCGCTCGCGAGCGCGGTGCCACCATCACGACCCGCCCCCGAAAGAGCGACACATTTGCCACCGTGTTTTCGGAAGTGATGATCGGTATAGCGGTGATCGCGCGCGACCCAAAATACCTGGTTCAGAAGTTGTTATGAAGGCAATACGGGCGTGATACCCGCAGGAGTTGTTAATCCCCGGCAATAAGTTCATCTGCCACTTAGCATTCGACAGGCGCAACGAACCATTGCGACACGCGCCAATACAGCGCTTCGTCAATTCGAGAGGCTGTGCGTTTTGACACGATCTGGGCCATGAAAGGACGTTCGTCTGGATCCATGTCAGACGGTGAGACGGCCGCTTCGCTCCGGCGATCAGTCATTGGAGCGCTGACGACTCCAGACCGAGCGCGTGATCGTAGCGCGTGCGCAGTTTCGTGACGACCACGACTATTGACAAGCGCGAATAGTCGGCGCCGGCTGTCGCCCGCGAGATGCGGTGCGGCTGCGGCGTTGCCCGCCACGCCGGCAGTTCCGTGCAGCGGGATCGCCGAGATATGCTCGCGACACTCGAGCTCATCGCGCGCGTGGCCACGAGTTGCGGAACTGGACCGCCCAGCTCCGGTTGGTCGGTTCGCGTTCCCACGGGTCTCGATGAGCGATGAGCTCGAGCGCTCATGCGACCAGGATCGCCGCGTCGCTTCGCTAGCCTCCGGGGTGCAATACCACCTTGGTCCAGCCGTGCTCGCGCACGTCGAAGTGCTGGTAGGCGTCAGGCGCTTCGTCGAGTTTCAACTCATGCGACACGATGAACGAAGGCTTCGCGCGGCCGGCGTGAATCAGGTCGCGCAACTGCCGGTTGTATGCCTTGACGTTGCACTGGCCAGTGGCGATGTGCTGGCCTTTGAACCAGCACTTGCCCCAATCGAATGCAATCTTTCCTTTCTTTGCCAGTTCGTCCTGCGCGCCCGGGTCCTCCGGAACGAACACGCCGACCACTCCGATCCCGCCGGTGAACTTCACCGACGAAACCAGATTGTTCATCGTCAGATTGGGGTTCTCGTGGCGTTGCGGAGCCGGATCGTGGCACTGGTAGCCGACGCATTCGCATCCCACGTCCGCGCCCATGCCGTGCGTCAGGTCCATGACCCGCTGCACCGGATCTTCCTTCGAATAATCGATCGCAATTGCGCCGATCGACTCTGCGAGTTTGAGCCGGTCGGGATGGCAATCGACCACCATGACGCTGCGGGCGCCCTTGATCATGGCCGAGTGTGCGGCCATCAGACCGACCGGTCCGGAGCCATAGATCACCACAGCGTCGCCGGGCCTCATGCCGGCGAGCTCGGTCGCGTGCCAGCCGGTCGGGAAGATGTCGGCGCACATCACGTAGTCGGTCTGCTTCTGTTCTGCGTCCGGCGGCAGCTTCAAGGACATGAAGTCCGCCCAAGGTACCCGAAGATATTCGGCCTGTCCGCCCGGCCACGGACCCATGTCCGCAAAGCCGAATGCGCCGCCGGCAATGCCCGGCTGGTTGGCGCTTAAGCAAAACGCGGTCAGGCCGCGCTCGCAGTTTTTACAGTGGCCACAGCTTATATTGAATGGCAGGCACACCCAGTCCCCGGGCTTGATCCGCTCCACTGCCGGTCCCACCTCTTGAACCACGCCTAGATTCTCGTGACCGAAGATGCGACCTTGCTCGAAGTCCGTTCGACCCTCGTACATGTGGAGGTCGGAACCGCAGATGTTGGTACTGGTGATTCTGACGATGGCGTCGGTCGGACGCTCGATCTTAGGATCCGGAACATTCTCAATCGTGACCTGGCGAGGACCGCGATACACAACGGCTTTCATATTGTTCTCCCGAGAGTCAACTGCAAAAAGCCTGAGCCGCGTCAAACCTTCGGCGGCTGTCGGCGTCGACAAACCCGCAGGCTCACCTGCGGGAAGTCCCTCTCTCATCCAGACCGACACCTTTCAGACAGCTTCTCCTATTGCTAGTTGAAGCTGTAAAGTCTATAGCTATACTAAATAGAAGGTGCCAGGCGCACCGGATTATTTGCGACGGCGTGCAACCAGATCGGCAGCTATCCGCGTGCCCGATTGATGTCGAGAGAGGCAGTCACGGATGAGCGTCGTTCACTCCCGGATTTGGTGCGATTCGATTGGTCGCCTCATCGGTGCGTGATGGCCAACGGCTATCGTGTAGTCGCGGACAACTTGCATCAGGCTGCACATTTTGCAAGAGAGGCTCAAGTTTTCGGGAACCGGAGATGCTGCGGATCAGCCAGCCGGCGCGCGGGCGAAGCCTGCATCGCGAAGCCTTTTCGGGAGCACTTGTCCAAGACGACAAAGCGCAACGATCGAGCGGATCGGCTGCAGGTTTAACCGGACCCAAAGATGGTCAGCAACGGCTTATGTCGCGCAGCACATGAAAATGCTTTTTTGACATGGACGTCTCTCTGCGCAGTTGATGCGGTCGGCCCGCGACGGTCGCCTTTTTTTTGCGTCTCTCATCAGCGGGCGGGACGATCATTGCATTGGTCGGTGCCTATCCGAATTAGCGACTAGACTTTAAGAGGTCGTCGGCGCATGCGTCCACAAGAGGAACGTCTGCGCCCATTCCGTCACGATCCAGACGTGCAACCGAAGGAGGCAGACCGATGCCGAAAACCATTCGAACCCCTGAGGAGATTCGCGACGAACTGCAAAACCGCGTGGCGAAAATCGGCCCTGACGCGCCGGGAGCTTTGCGCTTGCGCATACCGCTACCAGAGCGGCACCCGCCCGACGCATCCGGCCGCAACTGGAACATCGTGCCGCTCAATGACCGCGGTGCGGATTACATACATCACGTCAAGAAGGTGATCGAAGACATGCGCACCGAGTTCGTGCTTCCAGATTGACGCCGTGATACGAAAAACGTGTCTGAGCATCGATGTTAGGAAATTGTGCTGCGGCAAAGGCCGGAGCAGAACGGACACGGTGCGTTGCAGGCACACAGTGACTGTGCGTCATGCCGATAGCCCGTGGCGGAATATCGTCCGGAAACGGCTCAGCCGGAATGACGTGCGCAAGGGCATCGAATGGGGCATGCGTTTTTGTTGGCCGCAAGGAAGCGTCGCACGACCGATGTTATGGAAGCGTCGGCAGAAAGCCAACAAAATTCGGCAGAATCGCGAAAGACACATCCCTACGATGCGTCTAACGTCTCGGGAATATGGCCTATCGCTGTTATCGAGCGCGTGCTGCTAGCTAGTGAAGGGCATGAAACCAACGAAATTCCTCTATGTCGTGAAAGGCGGACAAGTTCATGGTCAGGATCTATGGACGCATGCGCAGCGCGAACGGCTACGCGATACGCGACTTCCT
Organism: Caballeronia glebae; assembly: GCF_001545035.1. GTDB lineage: Bacteria > Pseudomonadota > Gammaproteobacteria > Burkholderiales > Burkholderiaceae > Caballeronia > Caballeronia glebae. The sequence goes on along the minus strand of NZ_FCOJ02000018.1, from coordinate 89,933 downwards.
CCATCGTTGCGATATACCGTTCGAATGGATCGAACTTGGCAGCGATAAAGAAGCTGAGAAACTCGCGCATGTGCAGCATCTTTCCGACTCCCGCTTGCCGGTCTGCGTTTTCCACGACGGCACCCGGCTCGAATGTCCCACCGTCCGGCAAATCACCGAGAAGCTCGGCTGGTTTGCGAGTCCATCCAGGGAGGCCTACGATCTGGCGATTTACGGCGCGGGACCGGCGGGATTGAGCGCGGCCGTATACGGAGCATCGGAAGGGCTGCATACCGTACTGGTGGAGCGTTGGGCACTGGGCGGTCAGGCAGGCAGTAGTTCAAAAATCGAGAACTATCTGGGCTTCCCGCACGGCGTGTGCGGCGCGGACCTGGCAGAACGGGCGCGGGTCCAGGCCATCAAGTTCGGCGCCGACATCCTGATAGCGCGCGCCGGCGTGCGCGCGGAGTTTGCGCCCGGCCAGGGCATCGTGTATCTGGAGGACGGCACACGTATTACGGCGCGCACGTCGATCTGCGCGACCGGCGTGGCCTATCGCACGCTCGGCCTGGAAGGTGAAGGGCGCTTTCTCGGCGCAGGCCTTTACTACGGCGCCGGCGCGAGCGAAGCAGCGCTGATTCATGGCGAAGACGTCTATGTGGTGGGCGGCGGCAATTCGGCGGGACAGGCCGCTATGCACTTTTCGCAGTCCGCCAATCGCGTCTATATGCTCGTCCGTGACACTTCGCTCAAGAACACGTTGTCCCAATACTTGGTGGATCGCATCACGGCGGCGCCGAACATTGAAGTTCGGACCAGCACGGAAGTTACCGCGCTCGCAGGCAGTGACACCTTGCAAGAAATTACGTTGACCGATGTGCGCACGGGACGGCAAATCTCGGTAAAGACAAATTGGCTGTTCGTCTGCATTGGCGGCGTGCCCCAGACTGAATGGGCGCAGGAGGTTGGCATTGTCCGAGATGAAGCCGGTTATCTGATGACCGGTCCCGACTTGCAGGAATATCGGTCGAATATGAAATGGCCGCTCGAGCGCGCGCCGCTACATTTGGAGACCTGTATTCCTGGCGTATTCGCAGCGGGCGACGTGCGTCACGGGTCGATCAAGCGTGTCGCGTCGGCAGTCGGCGAAGGGGCGATGGCTGTCGCGCTGGTGCATCGCTATTTAAATAGCGCGTGAGCGTAAGCGCAACGTTGCTTCGCATGCCTGCGCGCGCCTGTCCGAGGAGTACGATCATGACCCCTGGTTGCACGCATCTAGACGAGGCCCGCATCCTCCACACGCCCATCGACTATTGCGAAGACTGCATCAAGCTTCGCCAGCCGTGGGTACATTTGCGGCTGTGTCTTTCGTGCGGACACGTCGGCTGTTGCGATTCGTCGCCCAACCGGCATGCAAGCAAGCATTTTCATGCGACCGGCCATCCGCTGGTGCGCTCAATCGAACCTGGCGAGACTTGGATCTGGTGCTATCGCGACGAGATGGTCGTGGGTGAACTTGAATCGTGACGGTACGCCGCCCGAATGTGCGGGCGGCGTCTCGTTCAAGCAATGCCGCACTCACGTATGCGCCGGTTCTTGCTTCGCCCCTTCCATCGTCGCTTCTGCGGGTGCTGAGCCTTTCTGCACACGTACAGAGTGGGAACCCGAGTCGTAGGTCATTGTGACCTTGTCGCCGTCGCGAACGTCCCCCCGCAGCAGCGCATCGGCGAGTTGCGATTCCACTTCAGCCCGGATCTTGCGCTTGAGCATTCGTGCGCCGAACTCTGGGTCATAGCCGATCTCCGCGAGATGATTACGCAGCGAATTGTCGAACGACAACTCAATGTTCTGCGCGGCCGCAGTGCGTTGCACGCGCGCGAGTTGCAGATCCACGATGGCACGGATTTGCTCCTTGCCGAGCGCATGGAACACGACGACTTCATCGACCCGGTTCAGGAACTCGGGCCTGAAGTGATGCCGCAGTATTTCCATCAGACGGTCGCGCAGCGCGGGGTAGTCGAGTTGCTTCTTGTCGGAGCGCACGTTGTCCTGGATCAGTTGCGAACCGATGTTGCTCGTCGCGATAATGATCGTGTTCGTGAAATCGACGAGACGGCCCTTGCCGTCGGTGAGGCGGCCTTCGTCGAAGAGCTGCAACAGGATGTTGTGCACTTCCGAATGCGCCTTTTCGATCTCGTCGAGCAGCACCACGCTATACGGGCGGCGTCGCACGCGCTCGGTCAGCTGACCGCCTTCCTCATAGCCGACATAGCCCGGAGGCGCGCCGACCAGCCGGGCTACGGTATGCCGCTCGGAGTACTCGCTCATGTCGATGCGCACGAGCGCGTTCTCGTCGCCGAACACCGAGGCGGCGAGCGCTTTGGCGAGCTCGGTCTTGCCCACGCCGGTCGGTCCAAGAAAAAGGAAGCTTGCGGTCGGTTTGCCACCTTCGGTGAGGCCGGCGCGTGAGAGTCGGACCGCCTTCGCGACGGCGCTGACCGCCTCGTTCTGACCGACTACGCGTTCCTTCAGGCGGTCTTCGAGACGCAGCAGCTTCTCGCGGTCCTCGGCGGTGAGTTCAGACACCGGCACGCCTGTGAGCGACGCCACGATCTGCGCGATGTCCTCCGCTGTGACCTCTTGCGAACTGGTGCCGCGCTCCTTCTTCCACGCTTCGGTCGCATCGTTGAGCCGCTTCTGTTCGGAGACAAGCTTGTCTTCAAGTTGCTTTGCCTTGTCGAACTGCTTGGCGGCGCTTGCCGCGTCCTGTTCCTGACGTGTGCGGCGGATGGTCGCCTCGATGTCATGCAGCTGCCCCGGCCGGGAATTTGACGAGATGCGCACGCGAGCGGCCGCCTGGTCGAGCAGGTCGATGGCCTTGTCGGGCAGGAAGCGCGCTGCGATATACCGGTCCGACAACTTCGCAGCCGCCGCGATCGCCTCTTCGGTGATCTTCACCTTGTGATGCGCTTCAAGGCGGTCACGCAGTCCTCGCAGGATTTCGATCGTCTCCGCGACGCTCGGCTCGGGCACGTTCACCGGCTGGAAGCGCCGTTCGAGCGCCGAATCTTTCTCGATGTACTTTTGGTATTCGTTGAGCGTCGTCGCGCCCACGAGATGCAATTCGCCGCGCGCGAGCGCCGGCTTGAAGATGTTGCCGATATCAAGCCCGCCTTCGCCGCCGCCCTGACCCGCACCGACGATCGTATGCAGTTCATCGATAAAGATGATCAGCCGGTCCTGGTTCTCGACGATCTCGTCGAGAACCTGCTTCACGCGCTCTTCGAACTCGCCACGATACTTTGCCCCCGCCACCACGCTGTTGATATTCAACTCAACGACGCGCTTGCCACGCAGCACTTCTGGCACCTGGTCCTGGGCGATGCGCTGCGCGAGTCCTTCGACGATCGCCGTCTTGCCGACGCCCGGTTCGCCGATCAGCACCGGGTTGTTCTTGCGTCTCCGCGCAAGGACTTCGATAGTCGTTTCGATTTCCTTGTCGCGGCCGATCACCGGATCGAGCTTGCCGCGCCGGGCGAGATCGCTGAGATCGCGCGCGTACTTGTCGAGCGTCGGCGTGGTGGAGCGGCCCTCGACGGTGCCTTCCTCGGCGCCCTTGCCGACCACCTTGACCGTCCTCTGCCTAAGCGCATGCGACGATAACCCGTACTTGCGCAGCAACTCACCCGCGAAGCCGTCTTCCTCTTCCACGAGCCCGATCAGGATATGCTCCGGTCCGACGTAGCTATGGCCGAGTTCTCGTGACGCGGTGAGCGCGTTTTCAAGCGCACTCTTCGCGCGCGGTGATACGCCGATGCGTTCCTCGTCCGTCTTCTGCGCCCGGTTGCCGCGTGGCGCGTTCTGATCGATGTTCTTCCTGATCTCCTCGGGATCGAGCTTGAATTCGCGCAGAATCTCCTGCACCACGTTATTGCTGACGAGTGCGAGCAGCAGGTGCTCGGTATCGACTTCGGACTTGCCGAACTCGACCGCCATTTGCGCGGCCGCCTGCAAGCGGTCCAGGCCGCTTTCGCTCAGGAACGTCTGCAGGTCGACGGCTTCACGCGAACGTCGATGCCGGCGCGGCCGGCCGCCTGCATGTTCGCCGGCGGACTCCATTTGCCCGCTATCGGCGTTGGTACCCTGATCCGAGCGGCCGGATTGTCCGGGCGAGCGCCCGATGCGTGACGGGCTACCGCGGCCGCTTTCCATCTGCGGCCACATGTCGTCGAACAAACTGTCGAACAGTCCGCCGTGAAAGAGGGACTCAAGCGGCGACAGCCGGCGCTGATTGCGCGCCATGAACTCCATGTAATGCTCATCGCACAGCATCAGCTGACGACGCTGGCCGTTTTCGTTGATCGTGATCTGCGAGGTTGCCGGTTTGCCGCAGACGCTGCAAGTAGGCATGATGTTCTCCGTAGGGTGGGCAGGGGGTGGTCCTTTTCGTTACGCGCGCACAGCCTGACGAGTTCCGTCGCGAAGTACCGCAGGTGCCGCTTGAAGTGATGCGCGTCCAGTTCGGGAATCCCATCTCTGACGGCTTCACGCGGGGTATCGTCGAGGGCCATGAGAACTGCCGAGCTGTCCGATGTCGCCTTGAGCGCACCGCGCTATTTGATCTCGAGGCGCCGCTTTGCCGCGGGTTCATTTGCCGCTTTGGGCACCCGCACGGTGAGCACACCATTCTCGAAATTCGCCTCGGCGCGTTCGAGATCAACGCCAGAGGGCAGCGGAATGGCGCGCTGGAACTGTCCGAACGCCCGCTCCACCCGGTAGCAGCCCTTCTCGTCGCTCTTCGATTCGATGCGCTTCTCGCCGGTCAGCACCAGCATGTCCTCAACGACTTCCAGCTCCACGTCCTCGCGCGATAGTCCTGGCAATTCGGCCACGATGCGAAGCGCGTCGCCGTCGTCGATCACGTCGAGTCGCGGCTGAAAGCGGCTGGGACTGAAGTCGCCGAACCAGTTGCCAAGCGGTCCCATCCCGCCGAATGGATCGCGTATGAGGTCGGTGAGAAGATGCAGGGGGTCGGGCAGCGGCCAACGCGCCGCATCGAACGATGCCGGCCATGCGGACGCTGCCGCATCTGAGGTAGACGGCGCGGGGGCCTGCTGTGAGGGCGGGGCGTTCAGCTTCGCGCCTGTGCCCTTTTCCTCGGGACTCTTGCGCAGGAAGCGAAAGGGGTTCCACTTATCGAGGTCCAATAGCATCGCTATGCTCCTTGTTCCGATGAGCCGCAGGAGCGGCCCGAATCTTCAGTGACTGCTGCCTTGGCGCTCGCGGCCAATGTCAGCCCTTGGCATATTCGAACTCCGGCAGTTTCTTGAGCGCGTCCTTATTGGCGCCAACCAGGATTGCCTTCGGCGCTATCTGCTTGAACTGCTGAATGGGAATGGCGACACGGTGCGCCGCGACGCCGAGAAAGCCGCCGACGTCGATAATCGCGGCCGAAAGCGAGCCATCGGGCGCGACAATCAGGTCGTCGACGCGGCCGATCTTTTCGTTCTTTTCGTTGTAGACATCGCTGTGAATCATCTTGGATGCGCGCCAGCCTCTTGCGACCACTTGCTCTTCGGTGACGGTCACCCCAAGCGTCGCCTTGCCGGCGATGGGCGCATCCTGCGCGGTTGCTCCGCTGGCCGCAAAGCCACAGGCGGACAGCGCGAGGATGAATGACGACAGCCTTGCGGCCGATGCGAGGTTAGTCTTCATGGCGTTCTCCAAATGCGCAACGGACTACGTGGACGCCGGGCGCGGGATGCGCTCATGAGTGCAGCGGCGTGTTTTGCTGGTCGCGAAGGACGGCGCTGCGCCAATTCCGTGCGCCGAGGCCCAGGACGAACAGAAGCGCACCGGTCACGATCGCGTAGGTGCCGATCATCCAGACGAGGGCAAGCGCTCCAGCACCCGGGACGGCCAGCACGAAGATGCCAAACAGAACCGACAGGCTACCGATGAACAACAGCAGCCACTGCGTGCGGCCGCTTCTTTTCAGGCGAACCCAGGCGATGAGGTCGAGCACTCCGGTGACGATGGCGTTCGCGCCCATCACGGTGATCAGCACGAGCGCCGTGACGCCCGGCGCCGCGACGGCGATCAGACCCGAAGCGATCATGCACAGCCCGAGCAACAACGGGAGCCACCAGTCGGTGCGGATCGACCGATGGCGTATCGCCGCGCTGACCGCAGCGACGCCTCCGATGAGTGCATACGCCGCGAACATCGCGACAAGAAGCAGCAGCGTGAGACCAGGCCAGCAGAGCGCGAGGAGGCCGAACAGGATTCCCGCGGCGCCACGCAGCGCGAGCATCCACCATGCGCGACCGAGCAGTTCGTCCATCGTTTGGCTCCTCAGCCGGATCGCGGGTATTCGGCTAACAGTGCGTCCAATGTCTATGTGCTCAAGCCTACGTGCGCGCGGCGCGCTCTTCTTTCGAGTTCCTGCCCAAGGGTGTCGGATTTCTGCGTTTGTTGGTTGCTCACCGATCCAGTCGAAAAGGTCTCACGCCGGATCCTAGGGGCGATAATGCGCAATGCGGAAAGCGCGGGGCGTACACCCCGCATATCGATGAAATACTGCGGTGAAATGCTGCTGCGTTTGAAAACCAACGCGTGCTGCGATATCGATTAGCGAGAGACTCCCTTCCGAAAGCATCGACTGCGCTAATCTCAATCTTTCGGTTGTCAGGAAGAAGTGCGGCGGATGCCCTGTCGCGGTCTTGAAAGCCCGCGCGAAATGCGACTGGCTCATGTGCACGACCGCAGCGAGGTCCGCGATCTGGATATTGTCCGCGATGTGCTCGTGTATGAAATGTTCCACGACGCTTAGCTTTGAGTGGGTGAGGCTCGTAGCCGCATCGGGCGTACCGGCGGTAAGTCCATACCGGTGCGCGAGATGAAGCGCAAATACGTCGGCGAACGCGGCGAGGCATCTAGGGTCCGGACTACTGTTGGCATGCAACGCGGAAAGCGTGTCGCCCGCGTCGCGCAGGAAAGGATCCCACGCCTTGAACCAACAAGGGATTTCGCAAGCCGTGGTGCCGAGCGCGTTTCGAGCGGTTTCTCTCAGCCTGGCCCAATGGAGGGCGACGACGAGGCCGCACGGATCGTCGTCATTGACGAGCTTGACACGAGCCCAGGCCGGCACAACCGCGATAAACGGCGCGCTGACGCTTAGATGCTGATAGGGGCGCGCGCTGCTGCGGACAGTTATTGCGTGCGCGGTGGTCCGGTCCGCCGGGATGATACACAGGATCCATTGCGCCGAATTCAGGGCGCAGTCCGCGCACGACGCACCGATCCCGTGGCAGCTAAGGCGTTGCAACTGTGGAGGACGGTGTAGTTGCTCCATTGCGCGCTTCCTCCAGGGGACCTCAACATCGTTAGGCATTGAATGGTAGTGTTCAGTTTCCGTCTATGTCAGCTTGTTTGGTTATATGCACGCGGACGTTCCGCGCTATCGCTGGCAAAAATGCCGGTCCGGGCCGCTGGACATGGGGCGCGGAACCCGACGTTGAATCAGGGGTTTTGCCCAGCACTGCAGGCCTGCGCGACGATTGAGCAAAACTTGCGGGTACGCCATGATCTTTGAGAGAAAGTAGGTAAATCAATCGCGCTTTTCGCGATCGCGCACGGCGCGCTCTGCGATCGCCGTATCGACGGGATCGTCGCGTTGCCGCATTAGCCAGTAGACGCTGCCAAGCGCGATCAGCGCCGTCGCGAGTGCGGCAATGCGACCCGGGTCCGCGGCTGGATCAAGGATGATGAACTTGCGTGCTATCGCGAGCATCGCCACGAGGATCACTGTCTTGACCTGCACGATGTGATCACGTCTCAACATGACGCGGGTGATCGAATGCTTGAATTCCATCGCGATCAACAACGTCATCACCATCCCGAACACCGCTTGAAAGATCGCATGATCCAGCGGATTAAGCGCCCCCGACAGCAATAGAGCCATGACCGCCCGAATCAACTGCCATAGCGATACGACGATGATCACCGAGATCACGACGCTCAGGATATGCGCGATGATCTGCTCGAAGCGCTCGTAGAAGGTCAGCACGCGCCATTGCAGCCGGAATTCGTTGAGCTTGACGCGAATTTGCGCTGGTTTGCTCATGGATCGGCTCAGGGAGCCTCGGGCACGGTGTGACGCCGGTCATGGCGTGGATGCGCGGTGACGGCGACACGAAAGCCGACCCGGCCCCGTGATGTTGACCCATGCGCGCGGCGGTTTCTTTCGCCTTCGTGCTGATTCTTTTCCCTTATCTGCTTGCTGTGCACGGAATCGACGCCTTCTCCAGCGTCGCGCGCAGCATGAACCTCTTTCTTGCGACCGGCACCAGACTTGCACGCCCCGCGCAAGATAAGCCCTTGCTCGGCGAGAAAGGGTCGCGTCGCGACGAGCTTGCGAATGGTGGAAAGCACGTCGATCCCGCAGCGTGGTGCGAGCGCTGTCCGTCAACTACATGTCGCTCATCGCATTTCTTTGCACAGGCTGTATCCCCGATGGTTCGGCCGCCATCCTCGCTCACGCGGATCGCGCTGAAGGCGAGACACGAGGCGTTAAAGGAGATGTTTGAGCACGACTCACACCGACGCCAACGCTATCAGTCAAGCAATCGCATCAGCGTCGCATACGGCGGCCGAGAACCAAAGCAGTTTGCCGACAGTTTTGACCGGCAAAGAACAAACCTGTTCATCGCAATTGAAGCCGTACCGCTTCGCGCTTATTCGTTCTTCGCTTTTCGCGGTGTGTGCACGGCTATCTCGCGCGCTAGTTGAACAAAAGAGCCTAGCGCAGCGGGCGGATTGAGTTCCTTCCACGCGAGATAGAGTTCGCTTTTGGCGTGCTGTTCGCGCAGAGGACGATAGACGACGTTGTCCATGTGCGTTCGTTGAACTGAGGCCGGTACGAGCGTCACGCCAAACCCGGCGCTTACGAGGCCAAGGGAAGCGTAGATCTGCCCCATTTCAAAGCTCGTGGAAGGAGAAAATCCGGCAAGTGCGCACAACTGGTTGATGGTGGCGTGGTAGTCCGGCGCGACATCCTTCCGGTAATTGATGACGCGCAACTGCCTACAGTCCTTGATGGAAATCTGTCGTTTGGCTGCAAGAGGGTTGTCCTTGGCGATGGCAACGAAAAACGGCTCCTGAAGCAACAAGGCGCTCTTCAGTTCAGTATCCGGCGGCAAAGAGCGGACGAATGCCAGATCGACGTCCCCTCGATTCAGGGCATTGATCTGCTCCGCAGAGGAAAACCATCGAAGTTCGACTGTCACAGCGGGGTAACGCTGCTGGAATTCACGCAAGAGCGGTGGCAGCAGTGTGTACGCGATGTGCTCGAAGAACCCGACCGCCACCCGGCCGATTTCGCCTCTTGCCGCGCGTTGCGAATCCACGATCGCGGAGTTCGTTTCCGTCAGAATCCGCTTGGCCCGTTCTTCGAAAACCTGGCCCGCCGATGAAAGAAACACTCGTTTGCCCCGGCGCTCAAAAAGCGCTACGCCGAGTTCCGCTTCCAGTTCCCGTATTTGCCGGCTCAACGGCGGCTGCGCCATGTGCAGTTCATCCGCCGCCTTCGTGAAGTTGAGTGTGCGCGCCACCACCAGAAAGTAGCGAAGATGACGTAGCTCCATTTGGTACCTTTTAGGTATCGATACGGAACTTATTATATCTTTTACATTGTAAGCAACGGGTCTTAGGATCATGACATCGCACCACCGAGGCAGGAGATCCCCTCATGAAACTTACCGCGTCACAGTTGGAAGCGTACAAGCGCGATGGGTTCGTTGTTCTGCCGGAGCTTTTCTCGGAAGAAGAAATCGCGCATATGAAGAGCGAGCTGCGCCGAATCCAGAAGATTGACACCGATCATCTTGTCCGGGAAAAAACGGGCGGCATCGCAAAAACGATCTACAAGGTTCACGAGACTGAAAGTCCGACGGCATCGGCGGTTTTCCACTCCGCAGTGCGCTCTCCCAGATTGCTCGAGCCGGCACAACAACTGATCGACGATGCCCAACTTTACGTCTATCACACGAAGTGCAATTTGAAGACGGCAATCGACGGTTCCGTCTGGCAATGGCATCAAGACTTCGGCACCTGGCATATCGACGGCGTGAAAGAGCCGATGATGACAACTGCGTTGGTCATGCTCGACGAGCCGACCGAAATGGGCGGATGTCTCTACTTTATCCCGGGAAGCCACAAACTGGGTTCGCTCGATCCGGCGTTCGATGAGGCAACCGGTTATCGCTTCTACGTGGTACCCAAGCCGACCATGCTTGATATTTTGTCCAGCCATCCCAAGGCCGTGCCTATCATCGGCCGCCCGGGAACAGTCGTGTTCTTCGACGCCAACATTGTGCATTCTTCGGGTCACAACCTGTCCGGTGACGATCGATGGCAGGCCTATGTCGTGTACAACCAGGTGAAGAACAAACCTGAAGAAGTCGAGCAGCCGCGACCGGATTATGTGCGCTCGACCAATTTCGCTCCGCTCGAGGTTGGTTCAGACGAGATTCTCGACGGAGCTCAGATCGGTTGAACTTCCGCAGGCGTCGCTCCCAGGACGCATCTACCTGGCGAGTAGCGGCGATTCAGAACGTGATTGCCGATACGCGTACACGTTGCGTTCGGCAGTCACGGCCGCATCGATCGAGTAAGCCTTATCTCCTGAATGTCGGGCGGCCGACGCGTTAGCTAGCGCTTCCGCTCCAAATGCGGCCATGGCAACGACGTGTCAGGCCTCTTCTTCTGATGGTCGCAAGTGAAGCAAAGCGTACGCAGAGTGCCGCGCAAGGACGCATGAAAGGTAAAGCGACATGAAGGTCATAAAGATAAAACTAGCCGCGTCTCGCGGTCATTTGGCTGGCTGCTATGCCTCGGGAAGCAGACCTTGAAACACACAGCGCGTCAACCAGGCGAACGAGACCTGGGATGTCGAGGTTCTGCGAACGTGTGATGGTTCGGAATACAGCAAAGACATTCGATCGACCGTTTAGGTCCAGGGTGCGTCGCTGCCCGTCCAAGCGCCGATGTAACATCGCCGCCCGCGCGCAAGCTCGCATCCAGTCACCGACTTCGGTTCGCACTCGGATCGCTGAACCCGAACCTTAGCAGACGCAAAAACTCGGGCCCCAGTTCGTCGAGACGGTTGACACCGAGCAGACCCATATCGGCGTGAATCTCGGCCTTGACGAGACCGATTGCATGCTCCACGCCCGCCTGACCGCCCACGCACGCTGCGTAGTTCATTGGCCGCCCGATGAAAGCGCATTTCGCGCCGAGAGCAACTGCCTTCAGTACGTCGGTGCCGCGGCGAAAGCCGCTGTCGACCATGAGCTCCATGTTAGGGCAGGCTTCCACGATGGCAGGGAGCATGCGCATCGGCGAGACGGAGCCGTCGAGCTGTCGGCCGCCATGGTTGGATACGATAATGCCGTCCGCTCCGAGGTCTCGCGCAGTCGCGGCATCGTCCGGATGCAGAATGCCTTTGAGCACCAGCGGACCCTTCCAGCGCGCGCGAATTTCGCGGATCGCATCCCAGTCCAGGTGCTCACGCCCGCTGAAATCCCGGTTGGCGCGACGCGAGAGCAATGGCTCGCCTCGTTGCGCCGATGCATTCTCGAAATGCGGCATGCCGTGCCGAAGCAACGTGCGCAGGAACGTGAAGAGCGACCAGTTCGGATGCGTCAGGCCGTCGCGCAATAGCTGAAAGTTCGGCCTGAGCGGAGTCCTGAAGCCGTTGCGCAAGTTGTTCTCCCGATTCGGCACGACCGACGAGTCCACCGTGACGACCAGCGTCGATACGTTGGCGGCGCTGACTCTCTCCACCAGCGCGCGCATCTCTTCCAGCGTTCTCGGCATGTAGACCTGAAACCATGTGCCCGGCGCGGCCTCGACGACTTCTTCTAGCCGCACCAGCGACGCCGCGCTGAGAATCATGGGCACGCCGCACGCGCGCGCCGCCTGCGCCTGTGCGAGGTCGCCCCGGTAACCTGTCAACGAACTGATGCCCATTGGCGCGATGCCGATCGGGGACTCGTAGCGTACGCCGAAGAGCTCCATCGACTGGCTTCGCTGCGCCACGTTGCGCAGTACCCGCGGAACGAAGCCGAGTTCGTTGAACGCCGCGCGGTTGTCCGCGAGGGACGCATTGTCTTCCGTCGCGCCCGCGACGTAACCGAAAAGAGGGCGCGGCAGCTTGCGTTTGGCCGCTGCTTCGAAATCGGCGAGCGAGAGGAAGCCGCGCATTTGCCGGGAGACGCTTTTGGATTGCCTGATTGTGATCATGCCGCGCAACGACCTTCCATTTTCCAGTGGTCCCCGCGCTCGTCGCATAGCGACGACAAGCGCGCAGACCGTTCGTATTTGCCCGAGAGGGCAGGCTTTTGATCGAAATCAGCGCGTTGCTGTGACCGCATCGTTGCCGTTCCGTCCCGCGAGACCCAGACGGAACCACACGACGAGCGCCCCAGCCCCGAGCAACAGCAGGCTGATGGCGGGTACGAGCATCGGTGCTGATGTACTGTGCATCGTCTTGCCGACCCACGGCATGATGTTTTGCGCCAGGAAGCCGCCGACGCTGGAGCCCGCTGCAATGACCGCGAGCGCCGCGGCGCCGCCCGCGCCCTTCATGAACGAAGCAGGCAAGAGCCGCGGCGGCAGCGCCCAGAAGCACGGGATCATCAGATACAGGCATGGCGCGCCGACCGAAAGCGCCGCGAAACGCACCGCGTTCGAGAACGGCCCGACGCTCGCGATAAAGCACAGAACGCCGAGGAACGCGGCAGCGAAGGCTGCCATCAGCACGGTTCGAGGCGTGCGCAAGCGGCGCGGCAGCCAGAGCAGCATCAGTGAAGTCAGGAACCACGGAATCATGTTGAGCATGCCGTTGACACTGCTCGAAACGCCAAAGCCGCGGACAAGGGTAGGGAGCCAGTAGGCGATACCGTAAATCGCAATGGAGATCGTGCCATAGCCGAGCGAAAACAGCGCCACGGTCACGAGCGAGTTGAACGACCAGGCGCGGCCCGTCGCCTGGACCGGCGCCGGATCGCGGCGCAGACTGTCCTCGATGACCTCCTTCTCGCGTTCGGAGAGAAAGCGCGCCGAGCGCGGATTGTCCGGAAGGAAGTACAACGAGACGAACGTCAGCAACACGGCGGGCGTGCCCGTCGTGAGAAACACCCACTGCCAGCCTTCAAAACCGAGCAAACCGTGAAGTTCGAGCGAGAAGCCGCCAATGAGCGAGCCGAGCATGTTGCCCATGCTGCTGCCAAGCGTGAGCAATCCGATGATGCCGGTGCGCTGGCGCTCCGGAAACCACATGCCGAGATAAAGAATGATGCCCGGATAAAGTCCCGCCTCGGCCGCGCCTAACAAGAAGCGGAGCACCTGGAACGCTGTTTCGGACGGCGTCCACGCCAGCAGCAGCGTCGCGACGCCCCACGTGAACATGATGCGCGAAATCCAGCGGCGGGCGCCATACCGATGCATCGCCAGATTGCTCGGCACTTCGCACAACAGATAGCCGATGAAAAACAGCGAAGATGCGAACCCGTACGACGCCTCGCTCATATGCAGGCTCGTGAGCATCTGCAACTTGGCGAAGCCGATGTTCGCGCGGTCGATATACGCGGTGAGAAAGATCGCGATCAGAAGCGGCACCAGCCGCCACGCCACGCGCGTGAAAAGTTGAGCTTCCACACTACGGTTTGTCACTATGGTCTCCATGCCCGGCGGCTTTCCCCGCTCGCCGTGGCGCTTAACGATATTGGAGCTGCGCGGCACACGGAAGGCGTCGCGCAACCGTTTCGGCTTGGCCGGCCTAGTTGCTGCTGTTTGCTTGCCAGGCCTCGAATTCCGCGCGGGTCGACTCATCGGGCGGATAGAGGCCAAAGGTGGAACGGCCCTCGCGCACTCGCGCATCGACCCAATCCTCGAAAAGCGTCATCGCGGCCGCTTCCTCGGCGAGTTCGTTCGCCAGTTGCGCTGGAATCACGACGACGCCTTCCGCATCGCCGACGACGATGTCGCCGGGATACACGGCAACATCGCCACACGCGATCGGCACGTTCAGATCCACAGCGTGGTGGTGTATCAGATTCGTCGGCGCGGATGGACGGGCCGCATAGCACGGAAAGTCGAGCGAGCGCAGATCCGGCGTGTCGCGAAATCCGCCGTCGGTGACGATTCCGGCGACGCCGCGCATCATCATGCGTGTGATCAGGATGCCGCCCGCAGAAGCGGCGCGCGGGTCCTTGCGGGAATCTACGACCATGACATGACCGGCCGGAATTTCTTCGACGCCGCGCCGCTGCGGATGACTGCGATCGTTGAAAACGGACATGGTGTCGAGGTCCTCGCGCGCCGGGATATAGCGCAGCGTGAACGCCTCGCCGACCATGCGCGCCGCCGCTGGATTGACCGGCAGCGCGCCCTGGATGCAGACGTTGCGCAGGCCCCGCTTGAAGAGTGCGGTGGTCAAAGTCGCCGTGCTGACGCCACGAAGGCGCGCGCGGTTCTCGTCGGTGAGCGAACGGGTGGTATTCACTGGAAGCATCCTGTTGAAGGTGAAGCCGTGTGTGGCGACTCGTTAGAACTTGTGGCGCACAGCGAAGCGAACGGCGGCCTGCTGGTCCGACGACGAAGGCGTCAAGCCGTTGAGTGACGCGCGTGCCGCGTGGCCGGTCGAGTCGGTACCTGATGCGTGTTGCAAGACGCCGATCAGATAAAAGTCGGTTCGCTTGGAGACCGCGTAGTCGGCAGCGAGCGCGCCCTGGTGATACCTGGCGTCATGTGCGCCGCTGCTTTTCGTGTAGCTGTAGGCCGCGCCGAGCGACAGCGCCGGCGTCAACTGGTACTGGAAGTCGAGTTCGGCGCTGTTGAAGGTCGCCGTGCCGCTGGCTCCCGCAGGGTTCAGGACGGATACGGTGCCGCTCAGGTTCTTGAACCTGGTGTTGGAGTAGATGGCTCCCAGCGTCGCACGGCCGATCGCATAGGTCGCGCCGGCTCCGATGATCTGCTCGGTTTGCGCCGACGCATAACCATTGATCACGGGAGAACTGCCGAAGTTATTGCTCGCCGCGGTGGCGCCGACCGCCGTCCCGAAAAACGAAGCATTCGGGTTGCGCGCGTTGAGGTAACCCGCACCGACGTTGAGCGAACCGCTCGAATAGCCGACGCCCATCGACCAGATCTGATTCGCGCCGACGCTACCGGGAACGCCACCGAAGCTATAGAGCCCTTCGGCCGAAAAACCGTTCACCGTGACGGTGCGGTACTTGATCGCATTGTTCACGCGGTTCGCGTTGTTCAGATTGTCGACGTCAGCCGGATGCGCGCCGATGCTTCCCGAGAACATCGCGCTCGGCATCAGCGCATGCACATAATCGACGACCGGATCGTACTGGCGGCCGAGCGTAACCGATCCGAACTTCGCGGAGAGTCCCACATAAGCCTGGCGACCAAATTCCAGCGAGCCTTGGCCCATCCGGCCGTTGTTCACGTCGAAACCGTTCTCCAGCACGTAGATCGCCTTCAACCCGCCGCCGATATCCTCCACGCCGCGCAGCCCCCAGCGACTGCCGCTCAGTATGCCGCTGGAGAGGTTGAACAGGTTATGACCGTTGCCGGGGTTCGTCTGGACGTTGCTTGTGTAGTTCACGCCTTCATCGACGATGCCGTATAGCGTCACGCTGCTTTGCGCGTGCGCCTTGCCGGCCGCCGCCAATGCGCATGCGGCGGCGAGCCCTGCCAACGGAAGGTGTTTAAGGTAGGTTCGGACCTGGACTTGCTCTTTCACTGAATGTCTCCGGTTTGTGATTGGTTCGTATCGGGAAGTTGGATGTGCAGCGTGCGAAAGTCTGAAAATCAGGTTGTCAGACAAAGAACGCAAAAAATTGCGGCGCTCATATCTGACATGGGCGCCGCCGCGTCAGTCGTTGCGAGGCAGGTCGATGCCTTGACGTTTTGCCGCCGCGCGCAAATGGCGCTCGGCCGCAGCGGCTGCCTCAATGCAATCGCCGCGTTCGATGGCGTCGAAGAGTTCACCGTGCTCCCGCCACGCGAAGTCGCCGGCGTGGTGCGCCGTCTTTTCCCACTGCGCGCGCCGCGCTATTGCGAGTTGGCTACGCAGGAAATCGTGGAACGCGACAAAGTACTCGTTTTTCGTCGCCGCCGCGATCGCTCGATGAAAGGCGACGTCCGCCGCCGACGCCGCCTTGGAATCGTTGCGCTTCATCTCCATCTGCCGAATCGCATCGCTCATATGCTTCAGGTCCGCGCGCGTCCGACGTCGTGCCGCCGCAGTGGCTGCCTGCGTCTCTATCCACAGTCGAAACTCGAACAATTGCGGTAGGTCGATGCGGCTGCCGTCGTGACCGGGAAGGCGAAAGACCGTGCCGGAAGGTGTGCCGGAAATGAACGAGCCCGCGCCCCGACGTGCGATCAGCACGCCGTCGGACTTCAATTGAGCGATCGCTTCGCGGACAACCGAGCGGCTGACATTGAGCCGCTCCGAGAGTTGCTGCTCGGTCGGCAAGCGTGAATCCGCGGGGAAGTTTCCCGCCTGAATCTCCGCGCGGATGGCTCCCACTACTCGCTGCACCAGCGAGTCAGGTCTTTCAAGCTCAAGCATTGCATCGACGATTTATCAGGTTGTCGGACAATAACGTGTCGGATGCGCCGTGTCAATATCGACAGTCGCCGCCAGCTACGGTGCTCGAAAAGCTCGGCCGTTGTTGCCGTTGGCGGAGCGTCGGCGTCTACTGCGTCAGGCTTTGCGCCTCACGAGCATCATGTATCGATCGAACCTAGGCGCTCGCCGCAAATACGCTCATCCGCTGCAGAATCCAACTGAGCAGTTCTTCCGCCGCGCCGGAAAGCGGCCGTCGCGCCTTCACGAGAATGCGTGCTTTCGCTGCCTCGAATAGCGGATGCAGGACGGGTAACGCGACCAGTTCGCCCGCATCGATTTCCCGGTACACAGAAAACGCGCCGATCAGCGTCGCACCTTCGCCGCGCGTCACGAACTGGCGCAGTACCTGGAGCGAGTTGGTGACGAGCGTCGGTCTGACCTCGACATTTTCCGTGTAAGCGAGCATTTCGATGACTTGTCCGAGACCGAAGGCCGGCGGCATCAATGCGAGCGGATACTGCAACATCTCGCCGATGGTGACAGCGCCGCCGCGTTGCGCAAGCGGATGCGCCGCATTGACCAGTAGTACGACCGGCTGCGATGACGTCGCCCGATACACGATGTCCGGATGCGCCGGCGGGTTGTACGCGAGGCCGATATGCGCGCGACTCTGGGCGACTTCTTCCAGCACTTCGTTGACGGGCAGAATATCGACCGCCACATCGAGCTTTGGATACTGCATGTGAAAGTCGCTCAGCACTTCCTCCATCAGGCCGTCGATATAACCCTCGCTGATCGCAAGCCGGATGTGCCCGCGCTGCAGGCCGTGCAACGCCCGCAGCCGGTCTTCGAGTTGTTCCTGCTGTGCCTGACAGCCACGCCAGTATTCGAGCAGATGCGCCGCCGCCTCGGTCGGCTTGACGCCGCGCGCGTGTCGTTCGAACAGTGACGCGCCGACTTCTTCCTCGAGCAAGCGGATTTGCCGCGTAATTACCGATGCCGCCGTGTTGAGACTGTCCGCCGCCGCGCGGATGGAGCCTTGCGTGAGCACTTCGTGGAAATACCGCAGCCTTCGTTGATTCAGTTCGCGCATTCCCGTCCCATTGTGCAAGCGTTGCCAAACAGGCAACGATAGCGGACTTCGGTTGCTCTTGCTCGTCGCATTCTGGCTGTTGATGATAGTTTTGCTTCACGACCGAAACGTTTATCGGAGACTCCCTTGTCCGCCATTCCCTCCACGCACATCACCGAAATGCACGCGGCGCTGTATCGCAAGCTCGACTGGCGGCTGCTTCCGTTCCTGCTGCTTTGCTACACGTTTGCGTATCTCGACCGCGTCAATATCGGATTCGCCAAACTGCAGATGCAGAGCGATCTCGGTTTCTCCGACGCCGTTTATGGCCTCGGCGCAGGCATCTTCTTTCTGGGCTACGTGCTGTTCGAGGTTCCCAGCAATCTTTTGCTGCCGAAGATCGGTGCACGAAAGACCATCAGCCGGATCATGATTCTTTGGGGAATGACATCGGCGGCGATGCTGTTCGTGCGCAGCGAAACGACCTTTTATGGGATGCGCTTTCTTCTGGGCGTGTTCGAGGCAGGCTTCGCGCCGGGCATGATTTTTTATCTGACGTACTGGTACGGCCGCGCGCGCATGGCGCAGGTGATGGCGATCGTGATGCTCGCCGGGCCGATCGGCGGCGTGTTCGGCGGGCCGCTCTCGACCTGGATCATGACGTCTTTCTCCGGCGCGCACGGTCTCGACGGATGGCAGTGGATGTTCCTCATCGAAGGCCTGCCGTGTGTGCTGTTCGGCGTGCTCGCGCTGTTCGTGCTCGCCGACCGTCCCGCCGACGCGCGCTGGCTTTCTGACGATGAAAAACGTCTGCTCGCGTCCGAACTCGATACTTCCGGCGGTCATCATTCGTTCGCGCAGGTGGCGCGCGATCCCCGTGTCTATCTGATGGCCGCGCCGTACTTCTGCTTCATCTGCGGTATCTATGCCGTGAGCTTCTGGCTCCCCTCCATCATCAAGGCGGCGGGAGTGAAGGACACGATGCAGATCGGCCTGTATTCCGCGATTCCCTATGCCGCCGCCGCCATCACGATGATTGTCATCGGGCGGAGTTCCGACCGGCGCGGCGAGCGGCGCTATCACAGCGCGGTCCCAGCTCTGGTCGGCTCGCTGGCGCTCGCGCTCGCAACCTTCTTCGGCGGCGATCTTGCGATATCGCTGAGTTGCATGACCATCGCGACCGCGATGATGTGGTCCGCCTACACGGTGTTCTGGGCGATGCCTTCCGAGCATTTGAAGGGAGACGCCGCCTCGGGTGGCATCGCGCTCATCAACACCATCGGGCTCATCGGCGGCTTTCTTAGCCCGACGATCATCGGCTGGGCGCAAAGCGCGACCGGCAGCCTGCACGCCGGCTTGTACGTGATGGTCGCGCTGCTCGCCATCGGCGCACTGGTGCTGATCACCATGCGTCCCGCGCGTGTGGCGTGAGCTTCGCTCAATCATCGAACAGACCACGAAAACGAGAGGTTTCCATCTTGCCGAGTTCCAATCGCACCATTCTCATCGCCGGCTTCCAGCACGAAACGAACACGTTCGCGCCCTCGAAAGCCGCCTATGAAAACTTCGAGCGCGGCGAAGGTTTTCCGCTGATGTGTCGCGGCGACGACGTGCTCGCGCTGCGGGAGGTCAACATTCCCGCAGGCGGATTCATCCGCGCGGCGCAAGGGGCGGGGCACACGCTTGTGCCAGTCGTCTGGGCGGGCGCGAGTCCATCGGCGCACGTCACGCGCGACGCCTTCGAGCGGATCGTGGGCGAAATCGTCGAGGCCGTGAGTACGCGCGACTTCGACGCGGTCTACCTTGATCTGCATGGCGCGATGGTCGCCGAGCATGTCGACGACGGCGAAGGCGAGGTCCTCGCGCGCGTACGCGAAACGGTCGGGCGCGATGTGCCGATCGTCGCTTCGCTCGATCTGCATGCAAACGTCACGGAATGCATGTTGCGTAACGCCGATGCGCTGGTCGCCTACCGCACGTATCCGCACGTCGATATGGCGGATACGGGTGCGCGCGCGGCCGCGCTGCTCGAACGGCTCCTGGCGGGCGAGACGCTGCATGGCGCGTCACGGCGGCTGCCATTTCTGATTCCGATCAACGGCATGTGCACCTTGCTCGAGCCGTCGCGCGGCATGTACGAAGCCGTAAGCGATTCGGAGGCCGGCGCGGTGGTGTCCGCGTCGTTCGCGCCGGGTTTTCCGGCGGCGGATTTCGCCGAATGCGGTCCGGTGATCTGGGCTTACGCGCATTCAGCCGAGGCGGCGGACGCGGCCGTCGACTCGCTGTACCGCCGCATGCTCGCTGAAGAGCCCGCCTGGTGCGTGCCGTTCCTATCGCCCGACGAAGCCGTCCGCGAAGCGATGCGCCTGTCGGATGGTGCAAGCCGTCCGGTCGTCATTGCAGACACGCAGGACAATCCTGGTGCGGGTGGCGATGCCAACACCATGGAGATGCTGCGCGCGCTCGTACGCAACGGCGCGACGGGCGCGGCCTTCGGGTTGATCTACGATCCCGCTGCGGCCGCGGCGGCGCATCGTGCGGGCGTCGGCGCACGGTTGGAACTGTCGCTGGGAGGGCAATCCAACGTGCCGGGCGATGCGCCGTTCGCCGGGGTGTTCGAGGTCGTCTCGCTATCCGATGGACGGTGCCGCTACGACGGCCCGATGATGAACGGCATGCAAGCCGAACTCGGCCCGGTGGCGTGTCTGCGTTTCGATGGCGTGCTGATCGCCGTGAGTTCGGGCAAAGCGCAGATGCTGGATCGAAATCTTTATCGCGTCGCAGGCATCCAGCCCGAGGACATGAGAATTCTGGTCAACAAGAGCTCGGTGCATTTCCGTGCGGATTTCGAGCCGATCGCACAGGCTGTTCTTGTTGCGAAGGCCCCCGGTCCAATGGTGGCTGACCCGGCTGACTTGCCATGGACCCGTCTTGCGCGAGGCATGCGAACCCGTCCGGGCGGCAAGGCGTTCGAGGCAGGCAGCGGATTCATGTGAGCGAAGGCGTCTGCTATCGGCAGACGCAGCAATTGCGTCCGAATAGGTGCGATTAACTATTGGCGTCAATGCACAAGATGAGAATCGTTTGTGTCCAGGTGATGTGCGGCCGAGTGGCCCGCGTTGAGGGGCCGAATCGAAATCCTCCGATCTCGATTGGGCCGCTGGCTGTTGTCAAGTGACTACCTGCGCAAAACTCCTCAGGTTTGCACCTTCAGAAAGTGGACGCGGCCGCTTCTGTCTCCTGCCGCGAGGCTCAGTTTCTTGCGCGCGAGGCAGAGAAGCGGCGCATGAATCAGGAAGGTCTGGATGATGTCACCGCGGGCCGTCTGATCTCGATGGAGCAAGCTCGTGCGTGGGCAGATAGCCTGGGACCGACAATGAGTTGCCGATACCGCAGGCGTGAGCGTCAAAGTCCACGCGAAGAAAACCTTAACGGTCAATCAATGGGCCATCGCGAAGGTGCCGATAATGCCACCAACTTGAAGGGAGGTCGCGATCAGCGTCGAGGAGGCGGCGTCAAACCCCCGGATCGTTCGCAATTGTTGGCAGCTTGCGACTCGACGCGCGGCCAGATCGGCGGCCAGAAGGAGCGTTACGGGCCTTTCCCGCACTTAGCGCGGGCTGAATCGATCAAAGTCACCGGCGTAGCGTTTAGGCAGCGGGCGCGCGTATTCCCCGTGCTTGGGCGTGTGCAGTCTCAGCGCGACGAGTGCCTCGCACCACTTAAACGCGGCGGTCACGCCATCGACGACGGGTACACCAAGCTCGTCCTGCAACTGCGTACACAGGTCGGCCATGCCGGCGCAGCCGAGCACGATCGCTTCGCTGCCGTCCTCGTCAAGCGCGCGCCGGCACTCGTCGAGAATCGTTGCGCGGGCGGCGGAGCCGGGCACTTCGAGCTCGAGAACGGCGAGCTCGGTCGCGCGGACGTTGCGGCAGAATCGCTCCATGCCGTAGCGCTGCGCCAGATGCCACACCATCCCGCGCGTGCGCCCGAGCGTCGTCACGACTGAAAACGCGGGTGCGAGCACGCTGGCCGCGTGCATCGCCGCTTCCGCAATGCCGATGACCGGCCCGCGCGCCAGTTCGCGCGCCGCGAAGAGTCCGGGGTCGCCGAAGCAGGCGATCACGTACGCATCGACGCCTTCGCGTTCGCCGTGTTCGACTTCCATCAGCACACCAGGCGTGGCGAGCGCGTCGTCGTAATGGCCCTCGATCGAGCGCGGCCCCATCGGCGGACTCACCGCGATCACGTCGGTGCCGGGCGCGGCAACGGCGCGCGCGCAGCGCGCCATCGCGTCAGTCATGCGTTGCGTGGTGTTGGGATTGATGAGCTTGATGCGCATGGCGTGTTCTTCATCTCCTCGTTGTCAGGCATCGCCGAGCAGCCGGACGAGCGCCAGTGCGACGGTCTTCGTTGCGCGCCGCATGTCGTCGAGCCGCACATGTTCGTCCGCGCGATGCCCGTTCGCCTCCAGCAGCGTGCGCGGCCCCGCGCCGTAGATAACGGTCGGCACGCCGGCCTCGCAATAGAGGCGCGCATCGGTGTAGAGCGGCACGCCTTCGGCTGGAATGTCGATGCCGATGACCTCGCGCGCCGCCGCCTGCAACGCGTGCGTGAGTGCTTGCGCACCGGGGAGCGTGCGCATCGGCACAGTGGCGAGCACTTCGCGAATCTCGACGCCGATGCCTGGCCGGTCGCGCACCGCGTCGCGCACGACGGCCTCGATGCGCTCGCGCGCCCGCGCCGCGTCTTCCTCCGGTACGACGCGCCGGTCGAGCCGCAGCGTCACGCGATCCGGCACGACGTTCGTGTTGATGCCGCCTTCGATCAGCCCGACGACGAGCGTCGGATGTTCGATGCCGGGCGTCGTCGAGCGGATCGTCTGCAATTCCCGCCGATGCGCGTACAGCGCCTGAAGCACGCCGGTGGCGGCTTCGAGCGCGTCGTGGCCGGAATCGGGGCGCGCGGCGTGAGCCGACTTGCCGCTCACCGTTACTTCGAGATGCAGGCATCCGTTGTGGGCGACCGTCACTGCATAGCTGAAGCCCGCGCAAATCGCGTAGTCGGGCGCGACGATGCCTTCTTGCAGCAGCCACGCCGGGCCGAGCAGGCCGCCGGTCTCCTCGTCGTAGGTGAGATGTAGCTCCACCGTTCCGCGGATTCGCACGCCGCTCGCGATCAGCGCCTTCAGCGCGAACGCGTAGGTCGCGAAGTCCGACTTCGATACAGCCGCGCCCCGCCCGTACAGCGCGCCGTCGCGGATTTCGGCGCCGTACGGGTCGGCGGACCAGCCTTCGCCGGGCGGCACCACATCGCCGTGGGCGTTGAGCGAGATGACAGGGCCTTCGCCGAAACGATGCCGCACCACGAGATTCGTCACGCTTCGCATACCCGCCGCTGCCACGCGCGTTTGCGGCACGGCATGCCGCTCCACGCGAAAGCCGAAGCCTTCGAGCAGCGCGGCCGTCATCGCCGCATGCGGCGCGCAGTCGCCCGGCGGATTGTCGGAGGGCTCGCGTACGAGCGACGAAAGAAACCGCACTTGCGCGTCGAAATGCGCATCGATGAGATCGAGAAGAGCCTGCACGTCGCTTCTCCTTCAAACACGCGAGGACGGCGCGTAGAACGGCTCGCGCGGCGTATCGCGTTCGCCGGTCAGATAGCCGTCGTAAAACGCCTTCACATGCGGGAACACGGCGCGCCCAAGCTCGCGCCGCGCAATTTCATCCTCGGTGCGCGGCTTCGACAGCGCGCGCGCGATGTCTTCGAGCACCGCATCGCGATCCACGCGCGTGAAGCGGCCATTGCGATACACCACTTCGCCGCCGATCATCACCGCATCGACCGCGTTGGTCTTCGCGCGCATCATCAGCGCATCGAGCATCGGCACGTCGTCGTCCTGATACGGCCACGTCGCGGTCTTCCAGTTCATCAACACGAGGTCCGCGAGCCGGCCTTCCTCCAGACGTCCGATGCGCGCTCCGAACGGCGTCGTGCGCGCGCCGTCTTCGCTCGCCATGCGAAGGATTTGCGGGCACGTGGGAACGTCGTCGTCCATGCCGGGTGTGCGGTGGACATTGAGCGCAAGCCGCATTTCCTGCAGCATGTCGCGGTCCTCGTTGATGCCGGCTTCGTCGAGTCCCATGCCGACGGTCACACCGTACCGCGCGAACGCGTTGAGCGGCGCGACGCCGCTGCGAAGGCGCAAGTTCGAGCTGCAGTTATGGCAGATGCACGTGCCCGTATGCGCGATGGTCTCGATGTCCGCCTCGGTCAGCCAGACGCCGTGGCCGAGCGTGAGCGACGGCCCGAGCAGCCCGAGATCGGCGAGATGAGCGACCGCGGTCTTGCCCGAGCGGCGGCGCGCATATTCCTTCTGGTAGGCGGTTTCGACGAGATGCATGTGCATCGGCACGCCGTGGGCGTCGGACTTCTCCTTGAGCGCCCGCAGTGTGTCGTCGCTGCACCAGTGCAGATTCGCCGGCGCAAGCTGGATGGCGGTCAGCGCGTGGCCTTCGTTTTCGTGCGTGAGCGTGTCGAACAGTTGCAGGTAGTCGGAGAGCGGGATGCGAAAGCGCCGCAGATGCGCGCGCAGCTTCTCGCCGATGTCGGGTGGCAGGCGGTCCGCGAAGTCGTCGTCGGCCTCATAGACGAGAAGGTTCTGATCACGCACGGCGAAGCTATACGACGCGCGCATGCCGAGATCGCGGTACGCGTCGAGCACGCGCGATGCAGCGCGATGCACCGCGTCCAGCGGACCTGGCCGCCAGCCGTGGATGTGCTGAACCGTCGTGATTCCCGACGCGATCATTTCGAACGCGGAATACAGCGTGTCGAGGTACAAGTCGATCTCGCGCGCGCCCATGCGGCCGGCGAACCACAGTTCGAGTGCATAGTCGGGCGAGCCGAGCTGCACCGGCGTGAGGCCGACATGATGATGGCTGTTGACGAAGCCCGGCATCAGCACCGTATCCGACGAACCGAGCCGCAAGGCGTGCGGATATTTGTGAATCATCGCCTCGCGCGGACCGATTTCGACGATCACGCCATCGCGCTGATAGAGCGCCGCATCGCGCAGAATTTCCGCCGTATGGCGGTCGGACGCGCCTTTGACTATCCAGCCTGCCACGATCAGTGTTTCGGACATTGTCTTCTGTGCTCTGGAAGTGGGTGTGTTTTAGAACGACGGCGTACCGTACAAATCGGTACGCCGATGCAGGAAATAAGGAAGCCGCTCGCGCGTGCGCGCGATCTCCGCGCGATTCAGCGACGCCGATACGACGCCCGCACCCGCCACGCCCGCACGCCGCGCGAGGACCGCGCCGTCGGCGGCGATGACGCACGACTCGCCGTAATTGTCGATGCGCGTGTCGTCGAGAAATTCGTCGCCGGCCTTGTTTGCGCAGAGCACGGCGAGGCCGTTCTCGCGCGCGTGGGTTCGCATCTCGCCGACGAAGAAGTCCATGTCGTCGCCCCCGCTGCCCGCCACCGGCACGATCACGAGGTCCGCGCCGGCCGCGCGCAGCGCCCGCCAGCATTCGGGAAAACGACGGTCGTAGCAGACCAGCACGCCGATGCGCCACGCGCCCACGCGCATCACGTGCAGCGCGGAGCCGGGCGTGAAGTGCGCGGGTTCGTCGAAGCCGGGCGGCGGATCGTCGCCGACGGGCAGATGCAGCTTGCGCGCGATCGCGCCGCCGTTGCTGCGCAGCGGTGCGCCGTTCGCGTCGAAGCCGAGTACCGCGTTGTGAAAGCAGCCGCTCGCGGGATCGCGTTCGTAAAACGGCACGACGAGCGCCGCGCCGCATTTCTTTGCGAGCGCCGCCCAGCGATTTGCGAACGCACCCTGCGCGGGCTGCGCCCACTCGCGATACCGCCCCGCGGGCGAGCCGGCGAAGTACGGCACGGTCGCAAGCTCCGGCAACGCGATCAGATGCGCGCCGCTGTCGGCAGCATGCCGCACGGCGTCGAAAGCGAGGGCTTCGTTGCGAGCGAGATCGGTCGTGCATGGCGGCGACTGGATCGCCGCGACGCGGAGTACATCGCCCGTTACATCTCTCATGACTTGATGCGCTCCTGTTCGGCGAAGGCGCGGTCCACTTCGTCGCGCAGCAGGTCGGTGAGCTGATCGGCGAGCGCGTGGAACTGCGGGCTGCGCGAATCGCGCGGCCGTGGCAGATCGACGGGAATGATCGTCTTGATGCGCCCCGGCCGCGCCGTGAACACGACGATGCGATCCGCCAGCGCAATGGCTTCGTCGATGTGGTGTGTGACGAAGATCATCGACACGCCCGCCTGCCGCCACACCTGAATCAGGAAGTCCTGCATGCGCGCGCGCGTCTGGACGTCGAGGGCCGCGAACGGTTCGTCGAGCAGCAGGATTTCTGGCTTGAGCGCGAGCGCGCGCGCCACCGCAACGCGCTGGCGCATGCCGCCGGACAACTGGTCCGGCCGCTTGTCGATGGCTTCCGACAAGCCCACGCGCTCCAGAATCTCCTCGGCTACGCGCCGACGGCGCTCCTTTGGAACATGCTGCATTCTGAGTCCGAAGGTGACGTTCTCGCCGACTGTCAGCCACGGATACAGCGACGCCTCCTGGAACACGAGCCCGCGATCCGTGCCCGGCGCGTTGACTTGCGCGCCGCCGCACACGATGCGGCCTTCGCTCGCCTGTTCCAGCCCGGCGATCAGAAAAAGCAGCGTGCTCTTGCCGCACCCGCTCGGCCCGAGAAAGACGACGAATTCGCCGCGCGCGACTTCCAGTTCGATGTCGCGCAACGCGACGAACGGCTCTGCCTGCGTCGGCCAGATCTTTCCGACGCCGCTGCATGTGACGAGCGGCGGCTGCGCGCGCGCTTCCATTGCGATGCTGGTTTGATCGCTCATGTCATTTCCTCAGGCCGCTTTCCGGCACCCAGAACAGCACCT
Organism: Caballeronia glebae; assembly: GCF_001545035.1. Lineage (GTDB taxonomy): Bacteria > Pseudomonadota > Gammaproteobacteria > Burkholderiales > Burkholderiaceae > Caballeronia > Caballeronia glebae. Next base: position 63,300 of record NZ_FCOJ02000018.1, on the reverse strand, counting down.
TGCGCTGGACGATGCGCAGCAGATAGTCGAACGCGAAGCCCAGCACGCCGATGAGCGTCATCGTGAAGAACGACAGGCTCGCGTTGAATGTGTTGCGCGAGAGCATGACGACCTGGCCGAGGCCGCTGCCGACGCCGGTCGCTTCGGCGATCAGCACGACCATCCACGCGCCGAACAGGTTCATGCGCAACACCATGAAGAGCGATGGCAGGATGGCGGGCAGGATCACGTGCCGGAACGTCTGCGCTCTCGTTGCGCCCATCACCGCCGCGACATTCAGGTGCGTGCGGCTCACGCTGTCGATTTGTCCGATCGTCGATACGGTCATCACGAAAAAGAGCGAGATGAAGACCATGAAGACCGCGGGCCCGTTGCCGATGCCGAACAGAAAGATCGCGACGGGCAGCCAGGCGATTGGCGATATCGGCGCAAGAAGCGTGATGGTCGGCAACGTGAGATTGCCGAAGAGCCCAAAATAGCGGATCGCGACGCCCATCGCCAGCGCGCAGACGAAGCCCAATGTGAGGCCTGCCAGCACGCGCAACGTCGTCGCAACGATGGTCATCGCGAGCGCGCCGAACGCCGTGCCGCTCGACTGTTCGCCGATGACGTCGCTCGGCAGGAAGTACTGCGCCTGCGAGCCGAAGTTGCGCAGAAAGATATGCGGCGGCGGCAGCAGCAACGGATCGGCCCAATGAAGCGCCCACGCGGCTTCCCAGATCCCAATGAAGCACGCGAGCGAGGCGAGGCCCCAGACGAGCGGCATGAGCCGGGCGGGCAGACGCGGTCCACGGCCGCCGCCGCGGCCGTCTTCCGCCTTCTTGCCGCCGTTGCGACTGAGCATGGAGGTAGCGTTTCCCAAGGGACTGCTCATGCGGACTTCCGCTGCAACTGGCCGTACAGATCGCCGTTTTCCTTGATGACTTCGGTGAGCGGTCCCCAGTCGAACATCTCCTTGCCCGGCAGTTTCTTGATGTAGCGCAGTTCCTTCAGGTTTTGCGCGCGCCCGAGGATGAACGCTTCGTTGGCGCGCTGATCGACCATCGGCGGCTGTTTCGTCGCCGCGTCGAGCGTCGCGTCGTAGCTCGTCTTGAAGTACTTGCCGACCGTGTCCTTCACCGCTGCCGCGCGGTCCTGCTCTTCCTGATGCTGCGCGACCATCATCGCCTTGATGAGCGCCTTCACGGCGTTGGGGTTCTCGTGCAGCAGCTTTTCGCGCACGGCGAGCACGCAGTCCGAGTAATTCGCGCCGTACACGTCGACGCCGTTCGAGAGCATCACCGAACCGGGGCGCGACTTTAGCGCTTGGGTCGCGTATGGCTCGATGTGGCACATCGCGTCGATATTGCCGGCGATGAACGCCTGCGCCAGTTCCGGCGACGTGCCGAAGTAGCGCACCTGGACGTCCTTGAAGCTCAGTCCCGCCTTCTTCAGATAGTCGTACGGCAGCATTTCGAGCGTGTCCGCCTGGAACGTGCCGATGGTCTTGCCGCGCAGTTGCTCCGCCGACGTGATGCCCGCCTGCGCCGCGATCACGCAGCCCTGCACGCCGGAACCGGCGACGATCTTGATCGGCGCGCCCGCGTCGTAGAGCGTCATGAAGTTGGTGTAGGGCACGACGCTCACGTCAACGACGCCCGCGCCGAACAACGCAGCGATATCCGCGTTGGTCGGTGTCGTAACGAAATCGAGCGACACGCCCTGCGCCAGATTGCGCTCTTTGACGAGAAAGAAAGGGCAGTTGCAGAGGCCCGTGCCGTGCGTCGCCTTCAGCGTGACGGAGCCGGCGGCCGCCGCGTCGGTCAGCCATGTGCCGCCGAGCATCGCGCCGCCGGCGAGACACGCGCCGCGCACGAGAAAGTCGCGTCGGCCATGGCTGATCGCGCTCAGGCGCCGGAAAGCCGCGTTTTCATCGATGAATTTCCTGAACATCGTGTGAGTCCCCGTCAGAAGGAAAAAAGGCGTTTCAGTGGCTCGACGCCGCATGGCGGTGATCTAGCAGTTCGTCGAGCAGATCGAATGCGAGGATGTCCGGCAGACGCGAGGTAATGTGCATGCGTGCGAGCGCTTCGAGCGCCGGCGCGCGCGCAAGCACGCTTTGCGCGAGCGGTCGGATGTCGACAGCGGGTGGCTGCCTGGCGATGCCGGTCATCAGCTCGTCGTGCGAAAACGCCGGCCAGCGATGCGCGCTCGCACGCACGGCGGCCTGCGGATCGCGTTTGATGAGCGCCTCTGCGTCGAGCATGCAGCCGATCACTTCGCGCACGACATCGGGATGTTCGGCGAGAAAGCTCGCCCGAGCGACCAGCACGGTGTCCGGATATTCGCCGTCCCACGCTTCGAGGCCGTCGCACAACACGTTGAAGCCTTGCGCCTGAAAGCGCGAAATCCACGGTTCCACGACGGTGAGCGCGGCGATGCGGCCCGAGCGCAGGTCACTGACGGCGTTCCCGAGCGTCGAAAAGCGCACGCATTCGACGTCGTCCATGCCGATGCCATGAATGCGCAGCGCATCGAAAAGAAGAGCTTCCATCGGGTCGTCGGCGAAAGTGCCGACGCGCTGCCCCCGCAGGCGGCTCACGTCGAGACCGGCGCGTCCGACGAGCGCCATGCCGAGTTTGCCGCTGCCTGCCACGATCCGTAGCGGGTCTGGCAGCGCGTGATCGACGAGTGCCTGCGTGAAGCCCGTCGTGCCGATCGACGCTGTGCCGGTCCGCAGCAGCGCGGCCGTCGACTTGAATCCCGCGAGTTCGGGCGCCTCGGCCCGGATGCCGCGTGCCGCGAAAATGCCCGCGTCGATCGCGACGAAGAGGGGGAGATTGGAAAGCGCACTTCCGTGCGCCAGCAACAGCGTCTGCATTCTGTTCCCTGTACGAGTGAATCGTTGAATCGCCGTGCAGTGGGGCAATTACCAAATCTTTAGCGAGTTTCGTGCCACTTTGCATACGTACAGAGCGTAAATCAGCGAACGAATCTGTTTACAGGAGATATCCAGAAATGAAAACAATATTGCCGTATGTTTGTATACGAAAACGGGGCTCATAACTGAGACACGAAGGCACCAGTTATGTGTTCAATGCACCGAGAAGGACGTTCGAAGCACCGTCGGTGGGCTTCGTCCACGGCGTGAAATCACGCACGCCGGTAAATACAATCCCGATGGAGTTCGTATGCAATTTGGGGGACAATATGCGAAAAAATGGTTGCATCACTCAGGAAGCTTTCATGGCAAGTACCAAGAATCGCGTAACGCGGAACGACGCAGAGCCGAAGGACTCGTTTGACGGTGCGCACCGCAATCCGATCTACGAACGTCTGATGAACGCCATCGCTGAGCATCGTCTTCGTCCTGGGACCAAGCTCGCCGAGGACCGGCTAGCCGCCATCTTCGGTGTGAGCCGCACGGTGGTGCGGGCCGTTCTGCAGCAGCTCGCGCATGAACTGGTAGTCACGATCGTGCCGAACCGGGGCGCTTTCATCGCCAGTCCCTCTGTCGAGGAAGCGCGCGAACTGTTCGAAGCGCGGCGCCAGATCGAGCTGCCGATTGTCGAGAAAGTGTGCCGGTCGGCCGCAAAAAAGGGCGTTGCGTTACTCAGGGCGCATGTAGCGCGCGAGCAGGAAGCCCGCAAGCGTGACGACCGCCGAGCCGCCGTGCGTCTCTCGGGTGATTTTCATGTACTGCTGGCCCATCTGGGCGGCAACCGATTCATCGAACGTACGATGCGCGGTCTGCAAATGCTGACGTGCCTCACGATCCTGCTGTACAACGCGCCGACGTCGCAGGCCTGCCCGCACGACGAACATGCGCATCTCATCGACGCCATCGAGGCCGGCAACGTCAAGCTCGCGCAGAAGCTGATGATCGATCATCTAGCGCACATCGAGGCGAGCTTGCGGCTGAATGCAGCGGAGGAAGAAGACGACGACCTCGAGGCCATTCTGCTGAGCGGAGCGCCACTATGACGAGATCGAATCGACGAGGCGGACGATGAAACCCGAGCATGCGTCGAGTTGATCCAGCGCCACAAATTCGTCGGCCTTGTGCGCCTGCTCAATCGAGCCGGGACCGCAAATCACCGTTGGTACACCCACGCGCGCGAACAGGCCGGCTTCGGTGCCATAGGCGACCTTGCGCACGGCGGAGTCGTGGCAGAGCGCCCGCACGAGCTGCGTGATGGCGGCATGCTCGTCGACCTCGAGCGCGACCGTGGTGCCGATCTTCTCGAAGTCGATGCTTGCCTCTGCCGCCACCGCGCGCATCTGCGGTTCGAGCTGTTCACGGGCGAAACGGGCGACCCGCTCGAAAAGATAATCGGGGTTGTCGCCTGGCAGGTTGCGATATTCGAACTGGAATTCGCAACGTTCCGGAACAGTGTTGAGCGCATTGCCACCTGCGATCAGTCCCGTCTGGGCCGTGGAGCACGGCACGGCGAAGGCATGGTCGAAGGGGCCGTCGCGCTTGAGGGTATCGGCAATTTCGCGGATGCGGCAAATGAGCCGCGCCGCATACTCGATCGCGTTGACGCCGTGCGGCGAGAGCGACGAATGCGCTGCGCGGCCACGCACGCAGCATCGATAGCCGTTGTTACCCTTGTGCGCCACGACCGGGCGCATGCCGGTCGGTTCGCCGACGACACAGCCGCGCGGACGGATGCCGCGTTCTGCCAGTTCGGCAAGCAATAGCGGCAAGCCGAGACAGCCCACTTCCTCATCGAAGGACAACGCGAAGTGCAGCGGCTCGCGCAGCCGACGCCGCAATATTGCTGGCACGAGACCGAGCGCCACGCCGATGAACCCCTTCATGTCGCACGCGCCGCGTCCATATAGGCGTCCGGCGCGAATCCGGGCGTCAAATGGATCGGACGACCAGGCTTGGCCTGTCACGGGCACGACATCGGTATGGCCCGATAGCAGCAGGCCGCGAGCGGTATCGCCATTCGCCGCGGGCAGCGTGGCAAAGAGGTTCGCCTTCGCGCCGGCCGCATCGCGCACGACGAATATCCGTTCGACGCCGTGACTCTTTAGCCATGTATGCACGAAGTCGATCAACGCGAGATTCGACCGGCTGCTGGTGGTATCGTAGCCAATCAGCGCGCGAACCAGATCGAGATCGGCGCGTGCTGGTTGAGGCGGCGGGTCCAAAGGCATTTTGAGTTTTCCTGGATTGACGACGCTCCCGAACAGGCAAGAATCCTGCCAAACTTCGCCGATCCGGCAATGCGAACGGCCACCTTGGTTCCGGCCGTTCGTCTCACGACGATGCAGTTCGCACTGGCATTCAAGAGAGAGGCCGAACGCGGTCAGTAGTCTTATCGGTTTCGCGAGCCTACTCGACGTCGAGCGTGATGCCCAGTCGGAGCGCATATCCAACTGCATGGCGTTGGGCTGTCGAGTCATAGTCATCGCGGCGGCCCGACTGAGTGTCCTATCCCGTGATTCCGCGGACGAACGAATAAGGTGCAGCATGAGGGCATCCATTCGGACATTCTCTTCTACGACTACGATTAGCCGTCTCACAAGACCGCCAAGAAATATCTGCTGTGGACACATAGCACAGAAAGGACCCGCGATCGTTGAGCGGACACGTGGACACTATTGAACAAGAAGCGCTGCCGACGCGTCGCCGTCGTCGGCGCCACCCCGAGGAATTCAAGGCCCGGGTGGTCGCCGCTTGCCAGGTAACCGGCGTGTCCGTTGCCGCTACCGATGCGAGGCTAATCGGCAGGCGCGTATTGCATTTCCCCGTTGCCAAAAGACCAGTTCTCCCGTGCGACCTCGACCAGGCTGATCCAGACATCTTCCTTTCGCATTCGCGTCTTTGAAGAAACGCCGTTGGCGATGGCGGCGTAGAAAGCCTCCTTGACATCGATCGAACGACCGATATTCCAGGTGATCTGGATGAAAACAATCGACGGAGAGTAGGAGATGCCGAGATAGCCATCGGCCGGATAGACGAGTTCGTCAACGTGATGTCGGGTGATGATCTGAAACTTGTCGTTGGCGGGGATGCCGGCGATCGAGGTCATCGCCTCGTAGACGGTGTCGCTGACAGCCTGAACGACGGCGGGTGCCGCGGCTTTCGAAAGGTCGATTCGGACGAGTGGCATAGTGGCCTCAAGACGAGAGTGCGTGATAACGCCCACTAGGCTAGACTCAGTCGACGCTTTCCAAAAGCGAATGTTCATACTGCTTTAAATGACGGAATGGAATAATGATCGAGGAACTGAAATCTTTCGTGACGGTGGTCGAGGAAGCCTCTCTGACGCGTGCCGCACAAAAGCTGTTCGTGACGCAGTCGGCGGTATCGAAGCGCATCCAGCGACTGGAAGATGTGCTCGGCGCGCAACTGCTCGACCGCAATTCCAAACCTCCGCGTGCAACTGCGCTTGCGCATCGTATTCACGAGCATGCCGTGCCATTGCTCGCTGCCTTCAACCCGTCGACTATTACGTCCGTCGAACGTCTCGACCATGGAACTCGTCGTCGTCCAAAGTAAAAGGCGCCCGCTGGTTTCGAGTCGTGCGACGCTGCCTGCCATCGCGGACGGTGGACGGATTCTGAACCCGGAAGGATGCGGTTATCGGGCGGCGCTGCAACACGCAGTCGAAGCGGCCGGCTACGCCCTGCGCGTCAAAGCGGATACGTACGGCAGCGAAATGCAATTGCAACTCATCGCCTCCGGCTTGGGACTGGGTCTGGTTCCGCGAAGCGTGCTGACTCATAGTGCGTGGCAGCGGCGGCTCGAAGTCGTGAAGGTCGGACGTTTCGCGCCTCAACTAGACGTGTGGCTTTTGCATCCGCCTCACCTCGGCAATCTCAGCCGCGCGGTGGCGCACGTCGGAGACAGGATGGAAGCGTCGTTCAAGTCTTGAGGTCTCCGTCCCGATTCTCCAAACGCTTCAAAGCGTCGGCATATGCAGATGATGCGGATCGTCCATCATATCGGCGACGCGCCTTAGCGCCTCGCGGCAATCTTCCCGGTTCTGAGGTCCGCCGAGGCACACCCGCAGCGCATTCGGCGGATTCCCGTCCGCGGAAAATGCGGCACCGGCCACCGCGCCGATGCCTTGATTCCGCAACTGTAGAGCCAATTCCGGCGCACTCCAGTCACACATCGAAGGCACGGGCAGCCAGAGATGAAAACCGTGCGGGTCGGCGTCGAACGCGAAGCCTCGAAGCTCGTGGGACGCGATCGCCTGTCTGGCCGATGCCTCTTCGCGAATAGCTTCGAGCACGTCTGAGGCCGTGCCGTCGTTGACCCATTGGGTCGCGAGGAGGACGGTGAAAGGACTCGGCATGACCGTCGTCGCACGCAATGCTCCCGCGATCCGCTGCGTCTGCCGCAGTGTCGGTGCTTTGAGATATGCCACGCGCAGCCCCGCACCCAGGGTCTTCGATAAACCGGTCACGTGATACGTCAGTTCGGGCGCGAGTTCCGCGAGCGTGGCGGGCGCATCGAGAGGCAACATGCCGTAAGGCTCATCTTCGATGATTGGCACGTTGTAACGCAAAGCCACGTCGGCAAGCGCTTCGCGCCGCTGCCGCGTCAAGGTCAATGTGCTCGGATTCTGCAGCGTCGGATTGCAATAGAACGCCCCCGGCTTCTCCGTCTTGCACAACGCTTCGAACGCATGCGGCAACGGCCCTTCGTCATCGCGGGCCAGAGCCTGCAAGCGCACGCCCAGTTGCGAAGCAATCGCCTTGATTCCGGGATAGGCGAGCGAATCCAGACAGATGATCTCGGCTGGCCGCGCAAGCTGCGACACCAGCGCAACGAGCGCGCCATGAATGCCCGGACAAACGAGCACGTGATCGACATCGCAATCCGCAACGCGTTTCCGAAGCCATTCGCGTCCCGCCGCGCGATCCGCCGCCGTACCGCCGAAATCCTGATAGCGCAACAACTGGAACGGATCGGCGCGCTCCATCAGATTCGCCGCCGACGCGCGCAGTCGCGCTGCCACGAGCGGCGGCTCGGGCGGCATGTTCATCGACATCTCGACGCTGCCGCCGCCGGCGAGCGGCAACGTCTGCGTCCTGCCGCGCGCGAAGGTTCCGCTACCCGCGCGCGCATCGAGCAGGCCGCGCTTGCGCGCTTCGGCGTATGCACGCGCGACCGTCGTGTAGTTGAGGCTGAGCAGGTCGGCGAGATCGCGCAAACCGGGCAATCGATCGCGCGGCCGCAATCGTCCGGTCGCAAGGTCCTCTTCGATCAGATCGGGAATCGTCAGGTAAGCGGGCTTTCTGCTCTCTTCAAGCTTTCTGATCCAGTGATGCGCCGGCTGATTCATGACCGCGATGTCCTCGGCAAAGGTTCGATTCACCTTAGCATGACAAATCAATCAAAAGAAAAGAGATCGCATACGCTGATCGAAGTTGATTGCATTGATCGCTTTTATGCACGGCTTCGGTGTGCTACGCACCACGCACAGGATCCGCTGCGCTGAAAGTGTGCGCGCATCGCTCGTGCAAGGCTCCCGCGCATGACGGCGAAAGCCCGCCCGGCATGGCTTGCACGAAAATTTTTCGCGTCGCACATGCAAGTTCGTTTTGCTTGATTGCAAAGTGATTGCATTTTACGGGCCAATCATTGGCATATCCGTTGCGTTTGAGCGTTCGCCGTCGCGATGAATCGAGACGGTAGAGACGTGAACCCCACATCGGAGAATGCCATGCCCGCAGTCAATCAACCGCTTCACAAGAACGGCGACTATCTGGTCGACTACGAAGAGAAAGTTTTCGAGGACGTGAAGGCCGAACCTGGCGAGAAAGCGCTCGTCACGTTTCATACGGTTGCATTCGAAGGCTCGATCGGCTTCGTGAATCTGCTGCAAGCCACGCGTCTGCAACGCAAGGGCTTCGACACCTCCGTGCTGCTCTACGGACCGGGTGTGACGCTCGGCCTGCAACGCGGCTTCCCGACGCTCGGCGACGAAGCGTTTCCCGGCCATCTCAACTTCAACAAGCAACTGCAGAAGTTCATGGCCGAAGGAGGGAAGGTCTACGCATGCCGCTTCGCGTTGCAGGCTCTCTACGGACACGGCGAGGCGTCGCTCATCGAAGGCATTCGTCCGATCAACCCGCTCGATGTGCTCGATCTTCAGTTGCTTCATCGCAAGGAGAACGCGCTCGTCATTCATACGTGGACCGTGTGACGATCATGGCCGATGCCCTGACGACGAAGCGCGTCGTGCGCGCCGCCGCCGTGCAGATCGCGCCGGATTTCGAGCGCCCGAACGGCACGCTCGACCGCGTCTGTACGGCCATCGACGAAGCCGCCGCGAAAGGCGTGCAGCTGATCGTGTTTCCCGAGACCTTCGTGCCGTATTACCCGTACTTCTCGTTCGTGCGCGCACCGGTTGCCTCGGGCGCGGATCACATGAAGCTCTACGAACAGGCAGTGGTCGTGCCGGGTCCGGTCACGCAGGCAGTTGCGGAACACGCGCGGCTCGCGAACATGGTGGTCGTGCTCGGCGTGAACGAGCGCGATCACGGCAGCCTCTACAACACGCAGCTCATCTTCGATACGGACGGCCGTCTGCTGCTCAAGCGCCGCAAGATCACGCCGACGTTCCACGAACGGATGATCTGGGGACAAGGCGATGCCGCGGGGCTGAAGGTCGCTGAAACGCGCGTCGGCCGCGTGGGCGCGCTGGCGTGTTGGGAGCACTACAACCCGCTCGCGCGGTACGCGCTGATGACGCAGCATGAAGAGATTCATTGCAGCCAGTTTCCCGGCTCGCTGGTCGGCCCGATCTTCGCCGAGCAGATCGAAGTGACGATCCGGCATCACGCGCTGGAGTCGGGTTGCTTCGTCGTCAATGCGACAGGCTGGCTGACCGATGCGCAGATCGAAGCCATCACGCCCGATCCGAACCTGCAACGCGCGCTGCGCGGAGGCTGCAACACGGCGATCGTCTCGCCCGAAGGCCAGCATCTGGCCGAGCCGCTGCGCGAAGGCGAAGGCATGGTGATCGCCGATCTCGACATGTCGCTCATCACCAAGCGCAAACGCATGATGGATTCGGTCGGCCACTACGCGCGGCCCGAGTTGCTGAGTCTCGCGATCAACGACCGGCCCGCCACGCCCGTCACTTCTTTCAAGGACACCTACGACGATGAGCGCAAGAGAGAACCTGCCGGCGTCGAGCCGGCAATTGATGACTGAGCTTCAGTCGAGCGGCCTGCGACTGGTCGATCCGCGCGCTGGTGTGTCCAGCCGGCGCGGCGGCGCGGGACCATCGGATCACAAGGCGGTGACCGTCGATGGCGTGACCATCATGGTGCCCGTGCATACGAGCACTGCATGGGATTCGCCGTTCGTCGCGGGCCAGCCGGACGCGAACGGCAACAGCGCGCTGATGCGCAACACGATCCCGATCGCGAGCATCAGTTTTCCAAAGACGCCGCGCTTCTACGCGATGCAGACACTCGACGGCGTGCCGTATTCGCACATAGCGACGCTGCACAGTGCCGACGTGCTTGCGACGACCGTGCTGCAAACCTGCATCCGTTACGAAAGCCGCCGCAAGTCGTGCAAGTTCTGCGCGATCGGGCAATCGCTCGCGGCGAGACGCACCATCGCCCGCAAGACACCCGAGCAGCTCGCCGAGGTGGCGCGCGCCGCCGTGTTGCTCGACGGCGTCAAGCATATGGTGCTGACCACCGGCACGCCGCCGACGCCGGATCGCGGCGCGCAGATCCTCTGTGAGAGCGCGTTCGCGATCAGGGCAGCCGTCGATCTGCCGATCCAGGCGCAGTGCGAGCCGCCCGATGACGACCGCTGGTTCGAGCGCATGAAGGCGAGCGGCATCGACACGCTCGGCATGCATCTCGAAGCGGTGACGCCCACAGTGCGTGAGCGCATCATGCCGGGCAAGGCGAGCGTGCCGGTGTCGCGCTACATGGAAGCGTTCGAGGCGGCGGTCGCGGTGTTCGGGCGCGGGCAGGTGAGCACGTACATCCTCGCGGGACTCGGCGACAGCGCACAGGCCATCGTCGATATGGCGCGCGATCTGATTGCGCTCGGCGTGTATCCGTTCGTCGTGCCGTTCGTGCCGATCAGCGGCACGCCGCTCGAGGACCATCCCGCACCCACGCCCGATTTCATGCGCTCGGTGCTGGCGCCGATCGGTGCGATGCTCGCGCGGGCGAGCATGCGTTCCGCCGATATCAAGGCGGGCTGCGGCAAATGCGGCGCGTGTTCGTCGCTTTCTTCGTACGAGGTGTGACATGTTCGTCGAAGCCGTCGAAGGCGATGCGTTCGATCTCGACTACACGCCGGTCGAATACCGCGTGAAGTGGGCGACGCTGCCGTGGGAAGAGGATGAAGCGTACAAGCTGCGGCGCGCGGTGTTCTGCATCGAGCAGGGCGTGTTCGTCGGTGACGATCGCGACGAGATCGATGGGCGTGCGCAACTGCTGGTCGCGCTGAGCTGTGTCGCAGGCATGCCGGAGCAGGTCGTCGGCACGGTGCGCATCCACGAGACGGAGCCGGGCGTGTGGTGCGGCTCGCGGCTCGCGGTGCACGCGGCCTTCCGCTCGCACGGCAAGATCGGCTCGACGCTCATCCGGCTCGCGGTATCGAGCGCGCATGCGTTGGGCTGCGAAACGTTTCTCGCGCATGTGCAGGCGCAGAACGTGCCGCTCTTTCGCCGTCTGCGCTGGGACACGCAGCAGGAGGAAACGCTCTTCGGCCGCCCTCATCATCTGATGCGCGCGCAACTCGACGCCTACCCGCCGTGCATCACCCCGCAAAGCGGTTTCGTCGCGCTGGCGCGGAGGCTGCCGTGAGCGCGCTCGCCGGACTCGTCGAACGCCTGCGTGAGAGTCGCGGCTTTCGTCACAAGAGCGATATCTCGCATGTGCTTTCGCGTCTTCCTCCGAACGCGCAATCCGTGGCGATCGGCGATGACTGCGCCGCGATCCCCGATGGCGACGGCTACCTGTTGTTCGCGATCGAAGGCATGGTGAGCGATTTCGTTCATGCGATGCCGTGGTTCGCCGGCTACAGCGGCGTCATGGTGAACGTGAGCGACATCTACGCGATGGGCGGCCGCCCGCTCGCCGTCGTCGATGCGCTGTGGAGCGGCAGCGCGGACGCCGCCGGCGATGTGCTTGCCGGCATGGCGGCGGCATCGGAGGTGTATGGCGTGCCGGTCGTCGGCGGTCACAGCAACGTGCGCAGCGACGGCGCGCAACTCGCGGTGGCGATCGTCGGACGGGCGCGCAAGCTGCTGACCAGTTTCGACGCGCGCCCGGGCGATGCGCTCGTGATTGCCGTCGATCTGCGCGGCAGGTTCGAGGAGCCGTATCCGTTCTGGAATGCATCGGTAGGGTCGCCCGAAGGCCGCGCACGCGCCGATTTCGAACTGTTGCCCGCGCTCGCCGAAGACGGTCTGTGCGATGCGGCGAAGGACATCAGCATGGCGGGCGCGCTCGGCACCGCATTGATGCTGCTCGAATGCTCGGCGGTTGGCGCGCGCATCGATCTCGATGCATTGCCGTGTCCCGCCGATGTCGATATCGAACGCTGGCTCACGGCGTTTCCGAGCTTCGGTTTCGTGCTTTCCGTGCGTCGCGAGCATGTCGGCGAGGTGCTGGCGCGTTTCGCCGGGCGCGACCTCGCGAGCGCGGTGATCGGTGAAGTCGATGCTTCGCGCGAAGTGATCGTGACGCGCGGCAATGAGACTGCCTTGCTGTGGAATCTGCGTGAGGAGCCGTTCATATGTGCGCGATGAACCCATTGCGCGCGCCGCATGCGCTCAACCCATAACGGAGGCTCGGACATGCCTGTCATGCACTTTCGAATTCGCTGGCCGGACGGCGTCGAGGCGAATTGCTATTCGCCCTCGACGGTCGTCGGCGAGTACTTCGCGGCGGGCGAAAGCTATGCCGTCGGCGACTTCGTCGCGCGCTCGCGCGAGGCGCTCAACATCGGCTCGCAGCGCGTGCGCGAGAAGTACGGCTTCGCGTGCTCCGCGGCGCTCGATCAGCTTGCACGTATCGAAGAGGATGCCGGACGGTTCAGCGAGGCGCACGATGCGCGCGTGACCGTGCTCGCGCTCGATTGACCCATTTGTCGAAGAGGAAGCGGATATGTCGAACATCGAATTCACTCAGGCGGCGCCGGAGCATGTCGGCGTGATCGTCATCGGCGGCGGCCAGGCCGGACTCTCGGTCAGCTACTTTCTGCAACAGGCGAATATCGGGCATCTCGTGCTCGAAAAGCACAGCGTCACGCACACGTGGCGCACTCAGCGCTGGGACACGTTCTGTCTCGTCACGCCCAACTGGCAATGCGCGCTGCCGGGCCATGCATACGATGGTCCGGACCCGCACGGCTTCATGAAGAAGGACGAGATCATCGCCTATCTCGATGCGTTCATCGCCAAGGTGAACGCGCCGGTGCTCGAAGGAACGGCAGTCACGCGGGTAACACGCGACGCCGGTGGCGGCTACGTCGTGCAAAGCACGCGCGGGACGTATATGGCCGATCAGGTGGTCGTCGCGTCGGGCGGCTATCACACGCCGATCGTGCCGCGCATGGCGGAGCGCCTGCCGCTGGGCATCGTGCAGGTGCAGTCGTCGGAATACCGCAACGCCGACGCGCTGCCACCCGGCGCGGTGCTCGTCGTCGGCTCGGGGCAGTCGGGCGCGCAGATCGCGGAAGATCTGCACCTGGCGGGCCGCAAGGTGCATCTCGCGGTCGGTGAGGCGCCGCGTTGCGCGCGCTTCTATCGGGGCCGCGACGTCGTCGACTGGCTGGCCGACATGCGCTACTACGACATGCCGGTGACCGATCATCCGCTGCGCGAAGGCGTGCGCGACAACACCAATCACTATGTTACGGGCCGCGACGGCGGACGCGACATCGACCTGCGCCGCTTCGCGTCCGAAGGCATGGAACTGTTCGGGCGGCTGGAGGACTTCCGCGACGGAAAGCTACGCTTCGCGCCGAACCTGCGCGCCAATCTCGACGATGCCGACGACACGTACAACCGCATCAACGCGAGCATCGACGGTTTCATCGAGAAGCATGGTATCGATGCACCGGCTGCCGCGCGGTATGAGCCGCTGTGGCATCCGCCGGGCGAGCGCGCGGAACTCGATCTGCAGGCGAGCGGCATCACGTCCATCGTCTGGTGCATCGGCTTCACGCCGGACTTCGCCTGGCTGGACGCGCCGGTGTTCAACGGGCGCGGATATCCGGCGCATATGCGCGGCGTGACGGCCGTTCCGGGCATTTATTTCGTCGGCCTCCCGTGGCTGCATACATGGGGCTCGGGACGCTTCTCCGGCGTCGCGCGCGACGCGCAGTACGTCGTCGACGCGATCTGCGCGGAGCGCTCGAACGTGCCCGATCATGTGCGATTGCGTGTGCGTGAAGAAGCATGATGCCTCGTCACGACGACACTTACCGCGCTGGCATGCCGCAACTCAACTACGCGGGCCTGTCCGAGAACTGGCTGCTCAAGGAATGCGGCGATCGGCACTGGGGCGCACTCGCGCAAGCCACCGGCAGCGACTTCGTCGCCGATGAAGGCACGCGCGCCTATGCCGCGTTCACGTCGATCCGGCTGCGCGCGCACGGCATGCACGAGGTGCGCGAGAACGACGCGTTCCGCGTTCGCACCGAGCTTGCGCGGATCGGCTCGGCGCGGCATGTCAGCGAGCATCGCGTGGAGCGTGAACATGGCGCGATCGCCTCGCTGTCGATGATGTCCACCTTCGTGCGGCGCACTGAAGCGCGCAACAACCGCTCGGTCGCGCGAGCGAGCTTTGCGAAATTGAAGGGCGACATTGCGCCGATGAACCCGGCGATCACCGACATGCAGGACGCCGCGCGCGAACTGCGTCTGTGCGAAGCGGGGCCGCGCCTCGCTGAAATGGGCGTGCGCGCGGCAGACTGCGCGCCGGTCGAGTTTCTGCCGTGCCCTTACAACGATTTCAACGGCGCGGATTTCCTCTATTTCGCGAGCTTCCAGGGCTTCGTCGATCGCGCGGAATGGCAGACCTGGCGTCTCGCGGATACCCCCGCGCTCGTCTCGCGCGAACTTCACTATCACGGCAACATCGATGTCGGCGAGCGCTTGCGGCTGACTTTTCGGCACGCGTTCGTCGACGAGACGCGCGTGGCGCACTGGTGCGAGATCGAACGCACGAGCGACGGCAGGAAGATTGCCGACGTCCTCACGCACAAGGCACGGAGGCGCGCATGAGCCGTGCGCGACGCGTTCCATTGAAGCCGCTTTACACGTCGGCGGATCTCGACGGCATCGAGCATCTCGATTCGCAACCCGGCGCACAACCGTTCGTGCGCGGACCGTATGCTTCGATGTACACGTCGAAGCCCTGGACCCTTCGCCAGTACGCCGGTTATGCGGACGCCGCGGATTCGAATCTCGCGTTTCGCAAGGCGCTCGCGCACGGGGCGCAAGGCCTGTCCGTGGCCTTCGATCTGCCGACGCAGCTCGGCTACGATTCCACCGATCACCAAGCGCGCGCGGACGTCGGCCTCGCAGGCGTGGCGATCGATACCGTGGACGACATGGCGCGTCTTTTCGAAGGCATCGCGCTCGATCGCGTGTCCGTCTCGATGACGATGAACGGCGCAGTGCTGCCGGTACTCGCCGCTTTCATCGTCGCGGCCGAAGAGCGCGGCATTGCGAGGGATTCGCTCTCGGGCACGGTGCAGAACGACATCCTCAAGGAGTTCATGGTGCGCAATACGTATGTGTTCGCGCCGGAGCCGTCGATGCGCATCGTCGCGGATGTCGCGCAGTTTCTGAATGAACACATGCCGCGCTTCAAGGCGCTTTCCGTGTCGGGCTATCACTTTCAGGAAGCGGGCGCGGATGCTTCGCTGGAACTTGCGCTCACATTCGCGAATGCCCGCGAATATCTTCGCGCGTTGCGTGCGCGCGGCCTGGAGGCCGATGCCGTTTGCGAGCAACTGAGCTTTTTCTTCGGCGCCGGAACGGACTTTTATACGGAGATCGCGAAGCTGCGCGCGGCGCGCCTGCTGTGGTCGAGAATTGCGGCGGAAGAAGGGGCGAGCACGGCCAAAAGCCGTGCGCTGCGCGTGCACTGCCAGACTTCGGGCTGGTCGCTCAGCCCGACACGCACGCATAACAACATCGTGCGTACGACCGTCGAGGCGATGGCGGCGGTGTTCGGCGGAACGCAGTCGCTGCACACGAATGCGCATGACGAGGCGCTCGCGCTGCCATCCACATCGGCCTCGCAACTCGCCCGCGACACGCAACTGATTCTTCAGCACGAAATGGGCTTGTGCGACGTGATCGATCCGTGGGCCGGCTCGTACATGATGGAATCGCTGACGGCGGAGCTTGCCGGGCGCGCGCGCGAAATGATCGATGAAATCGAGGCGGGCGGCGGCGCGCGCGAGGCGATCCGCACGGGCTGGGCTCGGCAGCAGATTCACGCAAGCGCGGCGGCGACGCAGGCGCGCATCGATGCGGGGGAACAGATGATCGTCGGCATTAACGCCTTTCCGGCGATCGAGGCAGATGACGATGCTTCCGAATGTGTCGCAGTCGATGGCGAGCGTGTGCGCGTGCAACAGTCGCGCAGAATCTCCGACATCAAACGCCGACGCGACGAATATCGCGTGAACACCACGCTCGCGGCATTGACTCGCGCCGCGCACGACGATACCGGCAACCTGTTGGCACTGACGATCGACTGCATGCGCGCGCGGGCGACAGTGGGGGAGTGTACGCGTGCCCTTGAAGCAGTTTGGCCGCGCTATGTGCAGACATCGGGCGTTACATCGAATGCGTATCGAACACAATGCGCAGAGGACGAGGCATGGGATGCATCGAGCGCACAGGTTGCGCGACTCGCGAAGAAGCTAGGCAGAAAGCCACGCCTGCTGATGGCAAAGCTCGGACTCGACGGACACGATCGCGGCGCGAACGTGGTGTCAGCGGCGCTGAAGGACGCGGGCTTCGATGTAGCGATGAGCGGCCTGTTTGCGTCGCCGACGCGCGCAGCGAGGTTTGCCGGGGAAGAAAGATGCGACGTGATCGGCGTTTCGTCGCTTGCGGGAGCGCATGGAAGTCTGGTACTTCAATTCATGCGCGAGCTTGGAGAAACGGACGTATGTGCGCCGGTCGTCGTCGGCGGGATCGTGCCGGATAAAGATGCGCTTTATCTACGCAACATGGGCGTGGCAGAAATCTTCGGACCGGGGACAACCGTACACGAGATCGTCGCGCGGCTCGTGCGACTGATTGAAACGAGCCGCTTCGATGCGTCGGCCCGTCGCGTGCCAGAACGCACACGCGTCCTTGGATATCCGCGAACTTGAGACCCGCAACCAGCAACTCACTCAACGCGTCGAGCAGCTCGAGGAGTTGTTTCGTCTCGCGCAACTCAAGCGCTTCGCCCCGAGCAGCGAGAAACTCAAAGACCGAGTGTTCGACGAAGCCGAGGAGGTGGCCCTGGCGGAACCCGTTGAGGACGATCCGGACGGCGTCTTTGCGCTGCCCGACACGGGCCTGCCAGCCGTAGACGGCTCAGGCCACCAGAAACGGGGGCGCAAGCCGCTGCCGGCTGATCTGCCGCGTACGCGTATCGAGTACGACCTGCCTGAAGATCAGAAGGTCTGTCCGTGCTGCCAGGGTGCGATGCACCGGATGGGTGAGCAAACCTGCGAACAGCTGCATATCCACGTTAAGGCGTCAGTGCTGCAACACGTGCGCTTCAAGTACGCGTGCCGCCATTACGAACGCCATGCGGAGCACACGCCCCATCTTGATCGCGCCCATGCCGGCGCAACCGCTGCCAGGCAGCAACGCGAGTGCGGCGATGATCGCCACGGTGATGACCGCCAAGTACGCAGATGGCACGCCGCTCTACCGCATGGAAGATGCGTTGGGCCGCTCGAATATCGCGGTCAGTCGCGGCACGCTGGCGCACTGGATCATCCGGCCTGCCGAACTGCACCTGTCCCGGCTGTACGAGGCATTGCGCGGCACGCTGCTCGCGCAGTCGCTGATCCATGGCGACGAGACGACGGTGCAGGTGCTCAAGGAGGAAGGCACGAGTGCGCAGAGCAAGTCGTACATGTGGGTCTATCGCAGCGCCGAAGCATCTGCCGAGCCGGTGGTGCTGTTTGAATACCAGCCAGGGCGTGGGCAACAGTACGTGACGCTTTGCCTCACCCGTTCGACGATCAAGTTATCGTGCCAAATTCCCGCCGTCCGCGTCGGTAAGGGTCGGTTACGGCTCGTTCGCAGTTCCACAAAGCCAACATTTGACCGCGCACCATCGAGGATGACGGCAGTCCGTGAAGTGGCTTTGATGTATCGTGCTCGGCCGCAATCGCTCGGTGAAAGACCGGGAAGGAGACCAGCTCCGCACGTGCGGCACGCCGGGCCAGGCCTGAATGTCGGCGACCGACCGCGGCGCGGGCCTCAATCGCGCCGCCTGAAGATCTCCTCGAGATCGACCTCTTCTTCGACGACATCGAGATTCAGCGAGCTTTCGATGTGGTCTAGATGATGAAGCATGAGTTCGACCGCCCGTTCGCCTTCGCCATCGGAGATCGCGTCCACGACAGCGGCATGCTCGTCCGCCCGGCAACTCGCGCTGATCGGTGCGTCGTAGAGCAGGATCACCAGGCAGGTAAGCGTCGTCAGCTCACGCATGCTGCGCGTGAAGGCGGAATTGCCCGACAACGTCG
The DNA here is from genome assembly GCF_001545035.1 of Caballeronia glebae. GTDB lineage: Bacteria > Pseudomonadota > Gammaproteobacteria > Burkholderiales > Burkholderiaceae > Caballeronia > Caballeronia glebae. The sequence continues at coordinate 44,588 of NZ_FCOJ02000018.1, read as the reverse complement.
CGACGAGGTTGTGGAATTCCCCGGAGAGTCGAATGACCGCGCGCTTGTCGGAGCGCTCGCGGGCATCCATTTCGAGCCGTAAGTGGTTGCGCAGTTGCGCGAGCTTGTCCGGCGTGGCGGCACGCGTAAGCCGACGTATGACGGCCGGTTCGATGACTCTGCGCGCCTCGAAGACATCTCGCGCCTGATCGACGGACGGCTTCGCGACGAACCAGCCTTTCTTTGGATAGACCTCGACGATCTGCTCATAGGCGAGACGGCTGAGGGCATCGCGCACGCGCGCGCGATTCACGCCGAAGATGCTTGCAAGCCGCTCTTCGGCGAGTTTCGTGCCGGGCAACAGACGGTGTTCGAGCAGCGCGACGTAGATCTGCTCGTAGATGTCTTCGCTGGTATTGTCGCCCTCGCGCGTCTTGCGGGGTTTGCCTGTCTGCTTTTCGCCGACTGTTTTTAGCATGTGCTGCACTTCGAGAAATAGCGCATGTCGAGGTCGACATGCCGTTGAATTGGTGTTCGCGAGCGCTGGTCGGTGTTACGCCATGAACGGGTGTTGCGCGATCCAGTGACGCGCAATGTCGATACGCCGCGTAACCCATACGTCTTCGTGCTTCATTACGTGGTCGAGGAATCGCTCGAGCCCGGCCGCGCGCGCCGGATGACCGATCAGACGCATATGCAGTCCGACCGACATCATCTTCGGCTGCGTCGCGCCTTCGCGATACAGCATGTCGAAAGTATCGCGCATGAATTCGAACCACTGACTGCCGGTGCCGACCGAACCCGCGTACTGCCCGTCGTTCGTGGTGAGCGAGTAGGGTATCACCAAATGCGGACGGTTCCCGACGACCTTCCAGAACGGCAATTCGTCGCCGTAGTAGTCGGAATCGTAAAGGAAACCACCTTCTTCGGCGAGCAGGCGGCGCGTGTTCACCGACGGCGAATAACGGCAGTACCAGCCATAAGGGCGTTCGCCGATGGTGCGGGTCAGCGACTCGATGGCGCGGCGAATATGCTCGCGTTCGGTGGCTTCGTCGAGTTCGTAATGCTTGATCCATCGCCAGCCGTGACTGCATACGTCGTGGCGTGCCTGGCGGATAGCTTCGGCGGCTTGCGGATTGCGCTCCAGCGCGAGCGCGCAGCCGTAGACGGTGAGCGGCAGGCCGCGCTCTTCGAAAAGCCGCATCAGGCGCCAAAAGCCGACGCGGCTGCCGTATTCGAACAGACCTTCCGCGGCGAGATCGCGGCCGCGCACGCCCGAGTTCAACCCGTGCGATTCTGTGAACCAAGTCTCGGTCGCACTTTCGCCATCGGCGATAGAAGGCTCCGAGCCTTCTTCGTAGTTCATCACAAAGTTGATCGCGATACGGGCCTTGCCCGGCCATCGCGGGTTGGGCGGCGTCGCCCCATAGCCGATGAAGTCGCGCTCCAGTTCCATACGTCGCTCCCGTTCAGTTAAATGAGTCGTCAGAGCATCACGTCGCCGCCGTTGGGCGAGAGCGTCTGGCCGATGAAATACGCACCGCCCGTCTCGGACGCGAGCAGCAGCGCCGTGGGCGCGATTTCGTCGCTTTCACCGAAACGGCCGGCGGGAAGCTGCGCGAATTTCATTGCGCGCCAGGCGTCCGTGAAGCTCGCCAGCATTGCGGTTTCGACGGGCCCCGGCGCGATTGCGTTGACGGTTACGCCGTGCGGCGCGCCTTCATACGACAGAGCGCGCGTGAACCCGACGACGCCCGCCTTCGATGCGCAGTAGTGCGCCATGTCGTGCGTGCCCTTGTAGGCGAGCTGCGATGCAATGTTGATGACGCGCCCATACTTGCGCGCGATCATGGCGGCGAAAAACTGCTTCGTCACGAGGAACGTGCCGCGCAGGTTCACGGCCATCATGCGGTCCCATTCGTCGATGGACAGGTCCACGAACGATGTCTCGCCGCTGATTCCGGCCGCGTTCACGAGAATATCGACGGCGCCGAGTTTTTCGCGTCCCCAGGCGCCGAGGCGGTTGACGGACGCCGCATCCGTCACGTCGCATTCGGTCGTCGCGACACGCGTGCCGTTCGCGCCGAGCTCATCGGCGAGCGCCTGGGCGCCGGCTGCATCGCCGATATGCGAAATGCCGATGCTCGCGCCCTGTGCCGCGAAGAGCCGCACGATGGCGCGGCCGATGCCGCTGTTGCCGCCCGTCACGAGCGCGGTACGACCTTCAAGCGAAAACGATTCCATTAACACTCCCTGTCAAGAGGAAACCGGCGCCGCGTCAGCGGGCGGCTGTTTCGGCAAGCCATTGCGCATACGCCCGGATGCCGGTCTCGATGTCGTGGCGCGGGCGAAAACCCAAATCGGTGGCTGCGGCCGAGATGTCGAACTGCTCCTGAAGTTCGTCGAGCGGGTCGGGCCCGCGTTCGAGTTCGATATCGGCGTCGGGCATCAAACGGCGCACGACCTCCGCGACTTCGCCGAGCGTGAGGCGGGTGCCGCCGGTGATGTTGTAGACGCGCCGGCGAAGCACCGGCGCGTCGAGGGCCGCGAGCAGAGCGGCGGCGGCATCATCGACATGGATGTACTGGCGATGAAAGTCCGCGCCGAACGGCACGCGCGTCGGCTGCGCGCGCATTGCGTCGGTGAGCATGCGGCGGATCATGCAGTCGGTGGTGCGATGCGGACCATAAACCCACGACAGACGCAGACTCACGCCGTCCACGCCGTATTGCTTCGCGTAGGCGCTGACCAGTTGCTCACCGCAGACCTTGCTCGCGCCATAGAGGCTCGCCGGCGCCATCGGCACGTCCTCCTTCACGGGTCCGGGCGGCGTATCGCCGTAAGCGCTCGTCGACGAGCAATAGACGAAGCGCCGCGCGCCGTGGATGCGTGCGAGTTCCAGCATGTTCGCAGTGCCGCCGATGTTTACATCGAACATGGCGACAGGATCGTCGCGCGCAACCATCGGCCCGGAAAACGCGCCGCAATGTATGACGGCATCCAGCCCGTCGCGCGCAAGCGCATGCAGCCGATGTACGTTGCGCAAGTCGCCTTCCAGTACGGTCATCTGGCCGATGCGCAGTCCGCCCTCGCGATCCACCGGAATCACCGCGTCACCGCGTGCGTGCAGCAAGCGCGACACGGCGCGTCCGACCAGACCGGCCGCGCCAGTCACCATGATTTTTTGCGGCTGGCTCATTGTCGTGCCCCTGCGACGTCGAGATGATGAACGGTTCTCGCCACTTCCTCGATCGGAAGCTCGGCCTGCAACAGCTTGCGCGTGTAATCCTCGACGGGCCGCTCGAACACGGTGTCGGCGGTGCCCGTCTCGATGATCTTTCCGTGCCGCATCACCGCGACATAGTGCGCGAGCGAGCGCACCGAGTTCAGGTCGTGCGTGATGAAAAGCGCGGACAGCCCCATCTCGCGCTGAAGATTGCGCACGAGGTCGATGATCTGCGCGCGCACGCGAATGTCGAGCGCGGTCGTGCACTCGTCGAAGACGACGAAATCGGGGTTCGCGGCGAGTGCGCGCGCAATGCCCACGCGCTTCTGCTCGCCGGCCGTGAGGTCGTGCGGATACGCGCTCGCGCGGCGCCGCGAAAGATTCACGAGATCGAGCAAATGCAGAATGCGAGCCTCCCGATCGGCGCGGCTCAGCTTGTCGCCGAGCGCGAACGGCTCGGCGATCAGATCGCGCACCTGCCAACGCGGATTCAGCGACACATACGGTTCCTGAAACACCATCTGCATCCGTCGCCGCACGCTGCGAAACGCACCAGGCGTCATGTCGAGCGTACTCACGCCGTCGAAGCGCACGACACCCGAGTCCGCGTCGAGCAGACGCAGAAGGCATTGCCCGGTCGTCGTCTTGCCCGAGCCGCTTTCGCCGACGAGCGCGAGCGTCCCGCATCGTCATCATGATTTGCTAACGCGCTTGAATGCCGCCGCTCTCCGGACCAGACGTCTAAGAAGGAATGATCCGTTCGCGCTTCAATTTATCGAAGAGCGCGAAAAACGCATCCGACGTGGGCTGATAATCGAGGAAGCCGGCTTTACGGCTCTTGCTCATGTCAGTCAACACTTCCATCGGACGTCCGAGATCGGCATCCGTATGCCACCACGACACGAGCCTGTCGATATCCGGTTCTTTCAATTGGTAGCGACCCGCGATGTCCGCCCATTGCCTCTTCGCATCCTGCATGCGATGTTCAAGGGGGCGCGTCTCACCGTCGAAAGGCGCGGGGTCGATGCCGAAATACTGCGCGAGCTGTGACCACATCCATTTCCACCGGAACACGTCGCCATTGACGACGTTGAAGTCCTCGTTGCGCGCGCCGGGCGAGGTGGACGCCCACTCGAGATGCCGCGCGAGCAGGCGGGCGTCGGTCATATCTGTGAGACTGTTCCATTGGGCGACTGAGCCAGGAAACACGAACGGCTGCCCCGTTTCCTTGCACAGCGTCGCGTACACGGCGAGCGTGACGCCCATGTTCATCGCGTTGCCGAGCGCGAAACCGATGATCGTATGCGGTCGATGCACGCTCCAGCCGAAGTCATGTCGACGCGCGGCTTCGAATAGCCGGTCTTCCTGCTCGTAGTAGAAGTTATCGACGGGTTGCCGGCCTTGTTCCTCCCGAAACGGCGTGAGCGGGACATTGCCCTGCGCATACGCTTCAAAAGGCCCAAGGTAATGCTTGAGGCCTGTGACGAGCGCCGCGTGTTCGAGCTTGCCGGATGGGCCGAGCGCATCCAGCACGTGACGGACCATTGCGCCGTTCACTTCGATGTTCTCGCGCTCGGTTGCCTGTCGCGACCATGCGGAAAAGTAGACGTGACTGAATCGCTGCCCTTGCAGCGCATCCTTAACGGATTTCGCGGAAGTGAGGTCGGCGATGACGGATTCGACGCCGTCGGGCGCTTTTGTGCGTCCGCGCGAGAGACCCGATACCTTCCAGCCTCCGCATGCCAGCAGATGTTGCGCGAGATTGCCGCCGACGATGCCCGTCGCGCCAATGATGAGTGCCCGTTTGTCCATGAAAGTAAATATCGAAAGTAGTCGTGTTGGCAGGAAGAATCTTCGGAGCGCGCTTCGCCAGGGGAAGCGAACCATACGCTCTGGAAGGTCCGGCTGTCGGGCCGTGTGCCGTCGAAAGCATACGCCAGCAAGCGATGTACCGCTTCATGGGAGAGCGCCCTGGGGTTGTAGTAGGGAGCCTGCATTGCTGCCGTGGCGGCAACACGAATATCGATTGAACGAAGGCCTGGCGCATCGAGAGACGCGGGGGCATCAGGCGAGCGGCCAAGGTCGTGTAGCGCGGCGGCGGGTTCTTGCGTCTCCAGTGCCTTGCACAGGCGTTCGTGGGCGGCTGGGGCGGCCGGCAAATTGAACGCCATCGAATAAAGCAGAATCACCGCATGGGTTTCCGCGTGCGGCAGATTAAACATTCCGCCGAGCGTGTGGCACAGCTTGTGATGCAATGCCATGCCAAGACTGCCCGGCACGGTTTCGCACAGCGAGGCACCATACTGGGCGGCTTCGCGTGCCGAGATATCGTCCGGTTGACTGACGATGCGCGGCAACGCATGTGCGAGGGTGCCTTGCAAACGACACGTTAGGTGTTGTTCCGGGTTCACCGCCGTCACGTTCCCGCCGCGGATATGCCTGAACTGCCGGTCCCGCCCGACATGACGACATCCGCGCCAGGAGGCGGTTCTTGCAAAATCGAGTTGCTTCGTAAGCTTCCTTCGCCAGTCGAGGCTCTGCACGCTGTAAAGTTTGCGAGGAGAGGGGCGCGTGACGTCAGTTCGCTCTGCCACAACCCATTCTGGGGGATCGAAATGGACCGGATTGAAGTGATGCGCATGTTCATCCGGGTGGCTGACTCCGGCAATTTCTCAAAAGTTGCCCGTGTGACGGGCGTTAGCCAACCGACTGTCAGCAAGCTGATTGCAGGACTGGAGGAAAGATTGGGGGTGCAACTGCTGCGGCGGACGTCTCGCGGCCTGAGCCTGACCGATGCCGGCGAGGATTTCTACGACTCCGCATCTGCCATCGTGGAGAGCGTGGATGATGTCGAAGCGAGGGTTGGCAAGAGAGAAGCGTCGCCGTCTGGCATGATTCGGGTCGCTCTTTCGCCGGCATTCGGAAGGATGGAGATCGTGCCGCATCTCCCCGAATTCCTGTCCCGCTACCCCGACGTTAGCGTGGAATTCGATGTATCCCAACGCTACGTTAATCTCGTCGAAGAAGGGCTGGATGTGGCGATCCGGGTGGGGCCGTTGAGCGATTCGGCGTTGATGGCGCGGCGCATTGGCAGCATGACATATCTCACGACCGCTGCGCCCTCGTATCTGGAGAAGGCAGGCGCGCCTCGTACACTGGACGACCTGAAAGGTCACAACTGCATTGCGTTCATGTCGCGTGATGCGGCCCGACCGTGGGAGTTCGTCGGACCCGAGGGTCCAGTCGAATTCATTCCACAAGGGCGAGTGCGCAGCAATGACGCTGAATATCTACGCGCGGCCGTGCTGGCGGGCCTTGGCATTGGACACAACGCAGGATGGCTGTACGCACGGGACGTCGCTGACGGGCGTCTCGATTCGTTGCTGGAGGAGTTCGCGCCGCCACCGTTCCCGATTCATGCCGTCTGGTCAGGCAGTCGGCGGCTGGCGGGGAAGACTCGGGTCTTCATCGACTTTCTGGCCGAGCTATTCGCTGACAATCCTCTTCTGAGAGTGCGCTAAACGCGATCGCAGACGTATTCAAGGACGGCATAGCACGTATACCGCCACCTCGTCTTCCCGACGCCCGCCGCGAGGCCTATCTTTCGTCTCAAGGCGCCACGTAAAAACCCGGTGCCGTTTAACGACGGAAGGGCTTGGCAAAACACGCTGAAACCTTTTCGAATACTTACACAGACTTTCCAAAGGAGCAGCAATCATGGTTGACGAAAATGGTCCTCATTATTTTGTAGCATTCCAGAGCCCGGGGCCGAAATGGCTTCAGGGCGTGAAATACAACGAGCAGCCGGACTTCATGAAGCACGTGGCTTATATGGTCGAGATGCAGGAGAAGGGACTCACGGTGTTGAGTGGCCCCTTCATGGAAAAGGCAGGCGGCCTCTCCGGCGTCCTGGCTGATGGTGGGATGACAATCTTCAAGGCTGCCGATCTGGCAGAAGCTCAAAAAATCGCGAAGGACGATCCGACTGTGCAGTCAGGGTTGCTGAGCGTCGAAGTCAAGATGTTTTGGGTTCCTTTTCATACGTAAAATCCGGCCACCATTGCCATGAGCCAGAGGCCAGTGTGATGACGGACGCCGAGTACAAAGGCGTTCTTCATCGCGAGCCCAGGAGGCGAATCGCAAAGATGTGGTCACATATGACCGTGCCGAGCCGTTGAACTCAAACACCAAATTTGGCCCGGAAAACATCGTTTGTGGCTCTGCGAATGGCTGATCAGCCCTGAAACCAAGCCCCTTGCTGCAGTATCAAACCGAGGACCGCTTAGGGTAGACAATCACGGCACGCACAAGCGTCGCAACCCGGTCCGGACTATTTTCTACGCCGACGGAGTGTTGCAAAACAATCGCTCGGCCTGATTAATCCACGAGGCGGATGCGTCGCGAGACTCACGTTGGTCGGGGTGCAATGCACATGAAAACGCGGATGGTGTGCCACCCATGCATGATCGAGGAGGTCCAACGCGCGCGCGATGATTCTTGCGTCGGGGCTGGATCAGGCGACGTCGGCCTGATACGCGTGGTGCATCGCGCGCGTCAACGGCCGGCGATATTTCTGTCGAAGGTCGTTTCCCATCCGCCGCCGAGCGCCTTGCAGAGCGAGATGAGATTCGAGGCGGCCGTCGCCTTGCTCTGTTCGAGATTGCTCTGTGCTTCCAGCAATTGCTTTTGCACGTTGAGCACGTCGAGATAATCGAGCGCCCCTGCCTTGTATCGTTGTCGCGCAATGCCGAGTGCCCGCTGATTGAAGGCCACCACCGCGATGAGACGGTCGCGACGCCGCTGTTCGGCGTCGTAGACGGCGAGTGCGTCGTCGACCTCACGCCATGCATCGAGCACGGTGTGTTTGTAGACGATCGCGGCTTCCTCTTGTTGCGCCTCGCGCAGTTGCAACGTGCCCTTGAGACGGCCGCCTTCGAAGATGGGCAGCGTGATCGAAGGTCCGACGACGAACTGCCCCGACGCCCAGTCAGCCAGATTGGAGAGCTGAAGGCTTTGGAACCCGGCGCTGCCGTTGAGCGAAATGCGCGGATAGAAATCGGCCTTCGCCATGCCGATCGAAGCGGTAGCCGCATGCAGTTGCGCCTCGGCCTTCTTGATGTCCGGCCGCCGCTGCACGAGCTCCGACGGAAAGCCGATGGGCACCTGCTGCGGCAACTTCGGCACCTCGCCCGCCTCGGAGAGAATTTGCCGCAGCGCGCCGGGCTGTTCGCCGAGCAACACGCCGATCGCGTTGATTGTGGTGCTGCGACGCGATTCGAGCGTCGGAATCAGGCTCTCGATCGTCTCCACTTGCGCGGCAGCATTGGCGACGTCGAGATCCGTCGTGACGCCTTCGCGCACGCGGATCTGCGTGAGCCTCAACGCATCGCGACCGATGTCGAGGTTTTGCCTCGCGATTTCGAGAAGCGATTGCGTATCGCGCAACTCGATGTATTCGCGTGCGAGTTCGGCTCGGGCCGACAGCAAGACCGCATTGCGATCTTCGTATGACGCTTCCGTCAGCGCGCTCGCGGCTTCGACGCCGCGTCGCGCGCGACCCCAGATATCGAGTTCCCAGGATGCATCGAAGCCGAACTGATACAGGTTATAGGCGGGCGATCCCTTTGAACCGGGTATCGCCGAGACGCCGAGCGGCGCGTTGCCCGCAGCCGATTGCGGCTGACTCTGCGATGGCGTGACGCCAAGCAGCGACAGAATGCCGTTCTCGCTGCCGCGTTCGCGGTTATACGATGCGGCGGCATCCAGCGTCGGCAGTTCCGCTGCACCGGCTACGCGTTGCGTGGCCCGGCTTTGGCGCAATCGGGCCGACGCCGCGGCCACGTCGAGGTTTGCGCTGGCGAGCCGCTGCTCCAGCGCATTCAGCACGGGATCGTTGAACAAGGTCCACCACTCCGGATTGAACTCGGCTTGCACGGCCTTGCTCGCTGCCGCAGCGGAACGAGTCTGCTCGAACACATCCAGCGTCGCCGTTTTGGGATGCTCGAAGTTGGGTCCGAGCATGCAGCCCGTCATGGCGAAGCTTGCCAATATCGCGAGCGCCAATGCTCTCAGGGAAGATTCGCTTGCATTCATTTCGCGTCTGCTCCTTGTGCAAGCCTCTCGCCGTGGCGGCCAACAACCACTTCCGCTTCGACGGAAAGTCCCACGCTCAACGCGGATGCCGCCTGCTGACCGTGATCGATCGTGATCTTGACCGGCACGCGCTGAACCACCTTCGTGAAGTTGCCGGTCGCATTGTCGGGCGCGATGGGCGCGAAGCTCAAACCCGTGGCAGGAGCGAGGCTGTCCACACGCCCTTTGATCACTACGCCGGGAAAGCTGTCGACCTTGATGCGCACGCTTTCGCCCGGACGGATGTTGGTGATCTGGTTCTCCTGAAAATTTGCGACGACATAAGCGTTCGAGAGCGGAACGATCGCGAGCACCGGTGCGCCGGGCGTCACGAATGCGCCGAGGCGCGCCGAACGCCGCCCGACCTTGCCATCGACGGGTGCGTGAATCTCCGTGTACGACAGATTGAGCCTGGCCTGCTCCAGTGCCGCTTCGGCGCGTGCCAGTGCCCCGTTAGCCCTGTCACGCTGGGTGCGCAGCACATCGAGGTTCTGCTCGGTCGTCTTCAACGCGGCGCGATCGTGCGCTTGCTGCGCCAGTTGCTGCGCGAGCGTGCTCGATGCGCGTTGATGTTCCTGTGTGGTGCCCGCGCCGGTCTCCGAAAGATTCTGGTAGCGCGAGGCGTTTGTGCGTGCGAACTCGATCGCGGCGTCGTCGGAACGCAGCGTCGCGCGAGCCTGTTCGACGAGCGAGGGCTGCCGTGCAATCTCGGCATCGAAGTTCGCGACGGAAGCGTGCGCCGCGGTCACGTCGGCTTGTGCGCTCAACAACGCGGCGCGAAAATCGCGGTCGTCGATGCGTACCAGCAGTTGTCCCGCCTTGACCGATTGATTGTCTTCGACCAGCACATCGGAAATCTGACCGGCTATGCGCGGCGCGACAAGCGTGAAATCGGCCTGTACGTAGGCATCGTTGGTGGTTTCCGTCGACGAATCGGAAAGAAGTCTGATGCACGCCCACGCCACAATGGCGAGCACGACGACCAACGCCGTGATGCGAAGGAGTGTGAGATTGGAACGGATGAAGGTTGACATGGATTTCGTCCCTTAATGGGAAGGGGGCGGCGTAACGGTCCACGGCGGATAAATGCGCACAGGAAACACCGGAACAAGGAGAAGAAGGGCGACGGCGACACAGGCCATCGCGCGGTAGAGATCTGCTGACATCAGCACCAGCGCCTGCTCGTGCACGCGGTGCGCGAGTTCGCCGATGCTATAGCCCGAGTCGATGCTTTGATTCGTGACGAGCGCGCGATTGCCCAATTGATCGACAAGCATGTTTGAGTGGAAGCGTTCGCGCGCCGTGCCGATTCCTTCGATGAGCGCGGTCGCGATGGCGGCGGCGAACGTCTTGATCGAATTGAACATGGCCGATGCGAACGGGCCCTCGGTGGGAGGCAAACCTGTCGTGACGCCCATCAGGATGCCGAGAATGACCATCGGTTGCGCGGCGATCTGCAAGGACTGAAGCCAGTAGAAGTTCTCGCGGACCCATTCGGACGTAATGTAGCTTCCCATCACGCATGTCGCGATCATGAGACACAGTCCGGTTGCGAGAATCCAGCGGAAATCGACGCGTTTGAGGTTCAGCACGGCAGCGGTCAGAGGAAGCGTGAGCAACAGCGGAATCGCGACGAGCAGCGACAAGGGCGTGGTCTGCAGCGCGCGATACGTGTGAATCCTCGCGAGATACTGGCCAGGTATCGCAGCAACGCCGACCAGCAGGATCACCGCGCCTACGAGCGTCGTCAGTCCGTGCGCGAAGTTTCTGCGTTCGAGCAACTGGAGCTTGAAAAACGGAAGCGGATGAAACCATTCGTTGACGAGAAACGCCAGGAGCAGCATAGATCCGCCGATGAGCATCACGCGGATCAATTCCGAATTCAACCAGTCGAGACGATCGCCTTGCAGGAGGCCGATCACGAGCATCGCGACCGCCGGACATCCGGTGAGAAAGCCGGTCCAGTCGAACGAACGAAAGCGTTCGAGCTTGAGCGGATCGGAAGGCAGGCCTTGCTGAATCGCAACGCAACTCAGCAGACCGAGTGGCACGATCTGCCAGAACGCCATTTTCCAGCTGACGTACTCTGTCCAGAGCGCCGCGAGCGGCGTACCAAGGGCTGGACCGAAGGTCGCCGTCATTGCATACCCGGCGAGGCCGTAGAGCTTGACCTTCGGCGGAAGATAGCGGAGCGCGACGATGATCAGCATCGGCGGAAGGCAGCCGCCGGCGATGCCTTGGAGTACGCGCAACGCGTACTGCGTCGGAAGATTCGGCGCGAACGGGCAAAGAATGCCGAAGAACATCGTGGCGATCACGGCGCCGATGGTGAATCGCTTGAGCGTGAAAGTGATGCCGAACCACGGCGCGAACACCATGGTTGCAACGTTGGCCGCCTCGAACAATGTGGTAAGCCAGGTGCCGTCGTCGTGTCCTATCGACAGCGCGCCCTGAATATCGGTCATCGCCAGCGCGGTGACCTGTTCGTTCAGGATGGCAAGCAACGAGGCGAGCAGCATGCCGATCAGACCCATCGCAAGACCGAGCGAAAGCGCAGCCTGTGGCGGTGCCGGTGAGGGCGCGGCTTCCTGCGGTGCGACGGGCATCGGCGCGGCTTCGACCGTGGCGTCTTGCTGATCGGTGGTCGTGGGGTTGGCGGTGGTCATATGGGTTCGCTGGCTGCTCGTGTTCAATCAGGCATCGCCTGTGGCCTTTGCCGGCTGAGGCCGCGCGCGCTTCAAGAAATCGGGACCAGCTTTTTATTTATTCTTTGCACTCGACCGATTGCCGCGTCGCAACCACTTAACGGCTTAGGGAATTCTAGAAGCGAGTGACGCATGCCGCGGGTGAAATGAGCCACTTTTCAGGCCATCTCATGTGCGGAATTTGCCAAAGCGTGGCCTCAAGGGCGGCGCAACGCCGTAAAGCAAATCGTGTATTCGTTTGTGGACGAAGACGTCGTTATTCTGGAATGCTTTGGAGTATAGTCGCGCCTAGTTGAACTTGCAGTTGACGCGCTTGCCGTTCCAGACGAGCGGCAAGCGACGTATGGTCAAGACGCCATCATGCGTTGCGCTGCACCTCTTCGAAGTATTGCGGTGCTTCTCGCCGGTCGAACATGCCATATTCACGAATCACGCGAATGTGCCGCAGGCGCACGCCAGCCGGAAGGGCGGCATCGCGTTCGAAGGCTTCGGCAGTTGCCTGATCGGGCCACGTCGCCACAACGACGACGTCGCCGGGGTCGAGCAACGCATCGAATGCGTCCCACGCGACCAGACCGGGTGCATCCGTCCTGAGCCCGAGCGACGCCGCGACACCCTGCGCGCCGGCTTCTTTCGGCCAGCCAGGCGCACGCTTCGCCTCGAACAGGGTGACAGCCTTGCCCAAGCCTGTTTCAGTGGCGTCCATACGCTGGTCGAACAAGGTTTGTCCGTCAGGCACACGCGTGTCCGCGACGATCTGCCCGATGCGCAAGCGGTAATCGGCAAATACTCGATCGCGCGCCGCCTGCTGGATCTTATGATGCTTCGTCGAAGTACGCCAACGGACCAACGACTTCTCGTCGCGCCAGCTCGACAGCGAGAGCAGCCATCCGTCGCGCGTCAGGCTTGCGTAGCGGGTGTTATCGATGAATCCATTAATCTTTTCGAGCTCTGGACGTAGCATCTTCGCCATGCCGAGATAAGCATCGAATTGATCGGGAATAGGATTGACTTCGAGCATTGCAGAGAACATTGGAAGACTCTTTGGTTTAGTGCGCTATACGATGTGATGTTGAAAAAACGCGTGTTGTGGTTTAGCGCTTGTTCACCACGATTCGCCACGCGCCCGTTCAAATCATTGTCGGGGACGAGACGCCTTTGTTGAAGTCTGGGCAGTATGTAAATCGGGACAATGAAGGCGGCGCGTCGGCCACTGGCGCCGAGGCAATCGGCGAGATATTCATACAGCGCAGCAGGGCGCTCGCTGTCGGCCAATTTGTCTTTGTTTTGGGTCATTCGAAGACAAGGGCCATTCCAATCGTAAATGTCACGCATAAACTCGCGGCTTGCGGCGTTGCACGCGGAGCGGCTAGGGTTTGGGAGCTGGAATGGACAGATTGCGCGAGATGGAAGTTTATGTGGCCATCGTCGATCGCGGTAGTTTGACCGGCGCATCGGACAAGCTTGGATTGTCGACTGCCGCGGTATCGCGCGCGCTCAATTCGCTCGAAGCACGCATTGGCGCTCAACTGCTCGCGCGGACCACGCGATCCGTGCGCCCTACGGATGCGGGCGTAGCGTACCTCGAATCCTGCCGCAGGGTGCTTGACGCCATCACGGATGCCGAAACGAACATCGCGGCCTATCACGTCAACCCGGTTGGGACGCTTACCATTTCGGCTCCGGTGCTGTTCGGCCAGCGATTCGTGGCGCCGCTCGTGAACGCTTTTGCGCTTCGTTATCCGGACGTCAACATCAACGCGGTATACGCGGACCGCACTACGCGGTTGCTCGAAGAGGGCGTCGATATCGCGATTCGCATCGGTCATCTCGGAGATTCGACGACCTTCGCGGTTCCGCTAGGTTTCGTGCAGCGCCGGACGTACGCGGCGCCGGGGTATCTCGACGCGCGTGGCGAACCCGTTCATCCGCGGGAACTGACGCGGCACAATTGCGTGTCTTTCACAGGGGCAACGCATCCGCTGGAGTGGGTATTCAGGGATCAGGGCGCAAGGTTGCCGGTGAGACTTCAGCCACGCATGATTGTCGATCTGGCGCCCGCCGCGGTTTCGGCGGCCGTCGACGGAGTGGGGATCACGCAATTGCTCTCGTATCAGGCGACACCCGAGGTACTGGGCCGCAGACTTCGGCCCATCCTCACGGCGTTCGAAACTGAGCCCGTGCCGGTGAATGTGCTTCATGTGGAGCGTCGGCGCGTAAGCGGCAAGGTCCGCGCTTTTCTCGAATTCGTGACGGAGACCTTGCGTGAGAACGCGCATCTGCAAGGCACGGACAGCGCCACCGCCCGCCTGAAGAGCAAGGCATCGCCCGGATGAAGCGATCAGTTCTCGTCAGGTGAAGCAACCTCAATGCGAAGTTCGCGATAAGCGACCACGAGTGCGTCGAGGCTGAATGAACGATTCAGTCCGCTCGGGTTGGGCAATACCCATGCACGAACGCCGCCGAACGGCTCCGCTTGAAGACCCCATTCGATATCCCGCTTTCCGGTGATCGCGGACAGCGCCATTTTCCCGAGAAAAGCAACGTATCGCGGCCCGTGGTGTGCGATCTTTTGTTCGAATGCCGACGCAGCCGCTTTGATTTCGAGTGACGTCAACTGATCCGCACGCGCGGTCGGACGCGATACCGCCGTCGTGAGCCCGCATCCGTATCGAAGGAACGTCTGGTCGTCTTCCGGGCAAAGCTGGACGGGCGTGAATCCGGCGAGATGAACCACTCGCCAGAAGCGATTGTTTCGACCTGCGAAATGGTGGCCGGTCGATGCTGCAAGCATGCCCGGATTGATTCCGCAGAAGACGACCGACAGATGCGGCCCGAGAATATCCGGAAGGCATTGCGAGGAAACGGCTTGGGTCACGAATGGGTGATTTCCGGGAGCGCGTTAGTCGATCTCGGCAAGCTCTTGCAGCTCGACAAGCTCGTTGACATCGATATCCATCGCGGACTGCGGGCTCGGCGCCACACGGAACCGCTGACGATACTGCTTGGGCGTGACGTTCAGACGTCGCGAGAAAGTCGTGCGCATGTGCGTGGCACTATGAAAGCCGCACTTGAACGCGACGGTCTTGAGCGGCGCGTCGCTATCTTCGAGCAGCTTTCTCGCCGTATCCACACGGACCTGCTCGACGTAAGCCGATGGCGTCACCTTCGCATACTTCGCGAACACACGGGAGAAGGTTCGCCGGCTCACGGAAACAGCGCTTGCGAGTTGTTCGATGGAAAGCGCATCGGCGATATGCTCCGTCACGTACTGATGCACCTTGTCGATGATCGGCGCTTCGTCCTTGCCTGCGCCAATATAAGGACTGTACTGAGACTGCCCGCCTTCACGCTGGATATAGACGACGAGCCGCTTGGCGACATGCACGGCCAGCTCGTGGCCCCAGTCTTCGGCCACGAGTGAGAGGCACAGATCGATGCCGGCCGTCACGCCCGCGGAAGTGAAGAGACGTCCGTCGCGGGTGAAGATGCGGTCGGGCTGCACATCGGCGCGTGGAAATTCGCGGGCAAGACGCGCGGCGTCGGCCCAATGGGTCGTCGCCTGTTTGCCGTCGAGCAGGCCGCCGCGTCCGAGCAGGAACGCGCCATTGCAAACGGAGCCGAAGCGCGTCGCGCCGCGGGCCTGATCTTGCAGCCATGCGAGAAACCCGGCGGGCGGCTCCCAATCGGGTAACTGCGGGCCACCGGCAACAAGCAGCAGGTCGAACTGAACATCTGAATCGACGAAACCGAACGGCACATGCAGTTGCATACCGTTCGAGCACGCCACGACGCCAGCCTTGTATCCGACGAGCGAGACTTCATATCGTTGATGCAAGGCGAGATGCGTGTTGGCTTCCGCGAATACGTCGAGCGGACCAGCAACGTCGAGTGCCTGCACACCGTCGAACACAACCATGGCGACTTTCATGCCGTGACCTTCATCAAGTACGAGCGTCAACTTCGAGCGATGACCCAGTCTATAACAACGGGTGCCCGCGAATGACGCCGTGACCGGTAAATGACTTTTGCGTTCATGTAACAAACGTCCATGGCCCAAAAGCCGAATCAGTTGACCTGAAAGCGTGCGACATACGCGCGCTCTCTCGGCGTCTGCTGCATAGACTTGATTCAACACCGCTGCCGAGTGAGGCAATCATCATGCTAGTCCGGGAACATCAAGCGTCCTTCCTGTTCGGAGGCAACGCCCCCTATGTCGAGGAGCAGTACGAGCAATACCTGAGCAACCCCGAGTCGGTCACGAACGAGTGGCGCGACTATTTCGATGCACTGAGCGAGACGCCCGCCGTCGACGGGAGCGATCGCGATGACGAGCCACATGCGCCGGTCGTCAGCAGCTTCGTCGAACTTGCCAAACGACCGTATGACCATTCGGTGCCACACGATGGCGGCTTGGCGCTTGCAAGAAAACAGGTGGCGGTGCAGACGCTTATTGCGGCGTTCAGAACGATCGGTACGCGCAATGCCACGCTCGATCCGCTGCTCTGGACGCCGCCGCGTCCGCTGGCCGAACTCACGCCCGCCTACTATGGATTGACGGCGACGGACATGACCACGAAGTTCAGCACGGCCGATACGTATTTCTTCGACGAAGACGCGACGCTGCAAGAGATCGTCGCAGCGCTCGAACAAACCTATACGGGCACGCTGGGCGCGGAATTCATGCATCTCAGCGATGCCGGCGAGCGGCGCTGGTGGCAGATGCGGCTCGAATCCACGAGAGCGAGGCCGTCCTTCACGAGCGCGGAAAAGAGCCGATTTCTCGACCGTTTGACAGCGGCGGAAGGGCTCGAAAAGTATTTGCACACACGTTATGTCGGGCAGAAGCGATTCTCGCTGGAAGGCGGCGAGTCGCTGATCGTGCTGCTCGACGAACTCGTGCGTTATGGCGCTTCGAAGAAGTTGCGCTCAGTGGTGATGGGGATGGCGCACCGCGGGCGCCTGAACGTGCTGGTCAACATCGCAGGCAAGCCCTTGCATGCGCTCTTCGATGAGTTCGACGGCAAGAACGCAGACAAACTGCCGGAAGGCGATGTCAAGTATCACAAGGGTTTCAGCAGCATCACGCAAACCGAAGATGGCCCGGTCGAAGTCGTGCTCGCATTCAATCCGTCGCATCTCGAGATCGTGAATCCGGTCGTGCAGGGCATGGCGCGTGCGAAGGCGGATGCTTCGGCATCGCGAGACACGGACAGCGTGCTGCCCGTCGAAATTCACGGCGATGCGGCGATGTCTGGTCAGGGAGTCGTGATGGAGACACTGAGCCTTTCCTATACGCGTGGGCATGGCACGGGAGGAACCGTACATATCCTCGTCAACAATCAGATTGGCTTCACCACTTCGGACCCGCGCGATACGCGCTCGTCGTTTTATGCCTCGGATATCGTCAAGATGATCGAGGCGCCGGTGCTGCATGTCAACGCCGACGACCCGGAGGCGGTGGCCATGGCCGTGCGCCTCGCACTCGACTATCGCACGGAGTTCCGGCGCAGCGTGGTCATCGATCTCGTTTGCTTCCGCAAGCACGGGCATCAGGAACAGGACACACCCGCGATCACGCAGCCTTTGATGTATCGGGCGATTGCGGCGCATCCCGGCGTGCGCACGCTCTATGCGCAAAAGCTCGTTCGCGAAGGCGCGCTCACGACGGACCAAGTCGAGGCCTACATCGACGCGCGCAGAAAGCTTCTCGATGATGCTCACATAGATGATGCGTCGCTGCCGCAACGCTCCGATGTCCAATCTTTAACGCAACGCTATGACGTGCCGTCGCGAGAGCAATTGCGCATTCTGGCGCAACGCATATCGAGTGTGCCTGAAGGCTACGAGCTTCATCCGCTCGTCAACAAGATGATGAACGCGCGCCGCGACATGGCGAATGGAAAGAGGCCGCTCGACTGGGGCATGGGCGAGCATCTTGCATTCGCTTCACTGCTCGACGTGGGGCTCGACGTGCGACTGAGCGGACAGGACAGCGCGAGAGGCACATTCAATCATCGTCATGCGGTGCTCCATAACCAGAAGCGGACGAACCGTGCGCAAGGCGTGTTCATCCCGCTCGAACACGCGGGCGATGCGCAAGGCCGCTTCACGGTGACGAATTCGATTCTTTCGGAGGCAGCCGTGCTCGCCTTCGAATACGGCTATTCGACGGTGAATCGCGATGCGCTCGTGGTGTGGGAAGCGCAGTTCGGGGACTTCGCGAACGGCGCGCAGGTCGTCATCGATCAGTTCATAGCGGCGGGCGCGGCGAAGTGGGGGCAACGCAGCGCATTGACGATGTTCCTGCCACACGGACAGGAAGGACAAGGCCCTGAACACGCTTCGGCGCGGTTGGAGCGGTATCTGCAATTGAGCGCGCAGGACAACATGCGCGTGACGCAGCCGACATTGCCCGCACAGTTGTTTCATCTGCTGAGGATGCAGATGCTGGCCTTCGACCGGCGGCCGCTCATCGTGATGACGCCCAAGTCGCTGTTGCGTCATCCCGAAGCAATCAGCAGCTTCGATGAGCTGGCAGAGGGCGCGTTTCGTGAAGTACTGCCGGACGCGAATGCCGATTCATCGCGTCATGCGAACGTCGAGCGTGTGATCGTAACTTCAGGCAAGGTGTATTTCGATCTGCTCGACTACCGCCGAAAGAACGGCTTCGACGATACGCCGGTCATTCGCGTTGAGCAGTTGTATCCGTTCCCGTCGCAGCAGATGGCTGCGGAATTCGCGCGATACCCCGCTCTGAAGAACGTCGTCTGGTGTCAGGAGGAGTCGCGCAATCAGGGCGCCTGGAGTTTCGTCGAACCGCAATTGCGCGCGCTATTGCCTTTGCACGCGAAGCTGTCGTACGCGGGAAGCGCCGCGTCCGCATCGACGGCACCGGGTTATCAGTCGGTGCACGCGGCGAGACACGCGAAAAGCGTCGCGAGCGCGTTCGCGAAGTAACGATGCATGAATGCCGCCGGCGACGATCCGGATCTCATGGCCAAAAACCGTGTGGTTTTGGCCAGTGAACAAGCGGGATGATCGCCCGCGCGGCATGGATCGTTGGCAGAATGAATCAGCTCCCTCACAATTCTTCCGGAAGCGCATCGACAAGATGCTGATTGGACTTGACCCAGTGCGATGAACTCGTCGGGATGATCGTCTGTCAACGGGTGCCGAACATACGCTGTTCTCGAGTTGGAGGGGAAATCGTTTCTTGATTTGGGCGCCGATGTCCTCGGCGCTGATTTCCTTGCGAGTCGGATATGAGCCGAGACCCGAAAGTTATCCCGCAGCTTCTCCCGGAAGCGAATTCCAACGATGCGTCGATGTCCGGCGCCGACATCATTCTGCGCGTGCTCGCCGAACAAGGCGTCGATACTTTGTTCGGATACAGCGGCGGCGCAATATTGCCGACGTACGATGCCGTGTTCCGCTTCAACGAACTGCACGCGGAGCATCCCGAGCAGCAGATCAGGCTCGTCGTACCGGCCAACGAACAGTCGGCGGGCTTCATGGCTGCGGGTTATGCGCGGGCAAGCGGCAAGGTCGGTGTATTCATGGTGACGTCGGGGCCGGGCGCCACGAACGCCGTGACGCCGATCGCCGATTGCAACGGCGATTCCGTGCCCGTCGTGCTCATCTGTGGCCAGGTGCCGCGTGCCGCCATCGGCAGCGATGCGTTTCAGGAGGCGCCGGTCTTCAACATCATGTCCGCGTGCGCCAAGCAGGTCTTCCTCGTGACGGACCCGGACAAGCTCGAACAGACGCTGCGCAGCGCATTCGAGATCGCGCGTAGCGGACGGCCCGGCCCGGTCGTCGTGGATGTGCCCAAGGATATTCAGAACTGGAAGGGCCCTTTTCGCGGACACGGCTCGTTGCATTTTCGCGGCTATTCCGACCGTCTCCGTCTGGTTGCGAAGGGCGCTCGTCTCGAAGAAGGCAAGTGCGCCGGATTCTTCGACCTCCTGGCGCAACACAGACGGCCGCTGCTTTATGTGGGCGGCGGCGTGATTGCATCCGGTGCGGCGGAGGAGTTGCGCCGCTTCAGCGAGCGTTACCGGATTCCGGTCGTATCGACGCTGATGGGTCTCGGAACCATGTCTCCCCGACATGAACTGTGGCTGGGAATGCTCGGCATGCACGGAGCCGCGTGCGCCAATTATGCGGTCGAGGATTGCGACTTCCTGATAGCCGTTGGCGCGCGATTCGACGATCGCGTCGCGGGCGGCCGCCCTGAAACGTTCGCACCGAAGGCGCGATATGTGGCGCATATCGATATCGACGAGGCGGAGATCAACAAGGTCAAACGCGTGCATTGGAGTCACGTGGGTGATGCTAAAGAAACTCTGCGTTCCCTGATGGCCCTGGGTCCCGCCGCCTCACCCGCTACCGGCTGGACGGAGCGTGTGGCGGACCTCAAGCGCAAGTACGGCATGAACTATGACCGGGACAATGCAGCCATTCAGCCGCAATGGGTCATCGAAAAGCTGAGCGAGATTACCGGCGGCCGCGCGATCATCAGTACAGGCGTGGGTCAGCATCAGATGTGGGCCGCGCAGTTCTTCGACTTCGTCGAGCCTCGCAGCTTGCTCACATCGGGCAGCATGGGCACGATGGGATTCGGCTTGCCCGCGGCCATCGGCGCGCAGCTCGCGCGGCCGGATGCTCTCGTGATCGACATCGACGGTGACGGCAGCATCCGGATGAATATCGGCGAACTGGAAACGGCGACCACGTATGACGTTCCGGTTAAGGTGTTGCTGCTCAACAATGGTGGCGACGGCATGATTCGCCAGTGGCAGCGTCTCTTCTACGACGGGCGCATGGTCGTGAGCGACAAGGCGCTGCATCGCAAGGACTTCGTGCTGGCGGCACAGGCCGATGGATTCACATTTGCCCGCCGCGTCGAGGCGTCGGGCGAACTCGAAGCGCAACTCATGGCGTTCGTCGCATTCGACGGTCCTGCGTTTCTCGAAGTAATGATCGACCGGAACGCCGATGTGTTTCCGATGGTGGGACCGGGGCAAAGTTATTCGAACATGATTACCGGACCGTTCATACCGTCTCGCCCGGGGCCAGAAACCGAATTGTCCCGTGCGTCGGGCCAACCCGCTACGGATATGTTCTGACATTTGACGAGCGGCATCATGAACGCGAATCTTATTCATAAGGCGCTCGCCAGTCCTGTGCGGCGCGACATTCTCGCCTGGCTGAAAACGCCCGCCGATGCCTTTGCGCAAGAGCGAATCGAATTTGGCCAGGGTGTTCCTTCGAATGCGATTCAGGCGCGCAGCGGTCTTTCTCAATCGACCATGTCGGCCCATCTTTCATTGCTCGTCGACGCTGGGTTGCTCGTATCGACGCGCGTCGGTCCGTTCGTGCTCATGTCGCGAAACGAGGAAGTCATACGGGCGTTCGTCACGCAAATGCATAGCAGCCTGTGAATGGCGGCGCGCAAGCATACCTTTAGGTAGGGCGAGCAAATCATTCGATATCGCGCGCATACGATGGTACGACTGCGCATGGCCTTCTGGCTTCATAAAATATCCATTAGACGCGAGCGGTGATACACGAAGCGCAAGCCATGGCGCTTCCCGCAGCATCGAACTGGAGAACGGGCCATGGACGATTCGGTCGACCTGCAACGCCGCCGCATCGTCGGCGCGACCATCGCGATGATCGGTCTGGCCGATGCAGGCGTGATCGGCCGCGCCTACGGACAATCGCTGCAAGCTGCATCGCCGGGTGGCGACGCGAGCCTCGCGCCGATTCGGCAAATCGACGCGGGCGTGCTCGATGTGGGCTACGCGCAGAGCGGTCCGAGCGGCGGCCCCGCGGCGATATTGCTGCATGGCTGGCCCTACGACATCCACAGTTATGGCGAAGTCGTGCCGTTGCTTGCGGGCGCGGGTTATCGCGTGATCGTGCCGTATCTGCGCGGCTACGGGTCCACCCGGTTTCTTTCGGCGGACACGCCGCGCAACGGACAACAGGTCGTGACCGCGCTCGACATCGTCGCATTGATGGACGCGCTCAAGATCGATCAGGCCGTGCTCGGCGGCTATGACTGGGGTGCGCGTACGGCGGATATCATCGCGGCGTTATGGCCCGAACGCGTGAAGGCGCTGGTGTCGGTCAGCGGCTATTTGATCGGCAGTCAGGCGGCGAACAGGAAGCCGTTACCGCCGCCGGCTGAATTGCAATGGTGGTACCAGTACTACTTCGCGACGGAACGCGGCGCGCTCGGTTATGCGGCAAATCTGGATGCCTTCAACAAGCTGATCTGGCAGCTCGCTTCGCCCAAATGGCAGTTCGACGATGCCACGTATCGGCGTTCCGCCGCGTCGTTCCGCAACCCGGATCACGTGGCCATCGTGATCCACAACTACCGCTGGCGTCTCGGTCTCGCGCAGGGCGAAGCGCGATACGATGCGCTCGAACAGCGTCTTGCCGCAGCGCCCGCGATTTCCGTACCGACCATCACGCTCGAAGGCGACGCCAACGGCGCGCCGCATCCCGAGCCCGCCGCCTATGCGAAGAAGTTCAGCGGCATGTACTTGCACCGGACCATCGGCGGCGGTATCGGTCATAACTTGCCTCAGGAAGCGCCCAATGCTTTCGCGCAAGCCATTCAGCAAGCCGCGCATCTGTGATCAAGGAGCCTCGACATGCACCGCACGCTCAACTTTCCGGACCCGTGGTCGCAGATCATCGTCATGTTGAACGGACGAGCGAATGCCTTTGTCGCGAGCACGCCACGACAGTTTCCGCGCGAACGTACCGCGATTCCTACAGGCGTATTCGATCGCGCGCCGATGGTGGACGTCGTAGAACGGCCGACCTCGACAACCGCTACGATCTACTGGCGCGACGCTACGTGTGGTTGTTATGGGCACCAGACATGGCGAACGTCGCGAGCGCGCGCGGCCGGCGTTTGTGCGATGAGCGGCAAGCGGATCGCGCCCGGTGATTTAGTCTATCGACCGAGCAGCCGCTCATCCGTGTGCAATGGCCATTCGATGATTCTCGCGTCGGTACTCGAGAGCGGAGCGCCGGTTTGATTATCGCGCCCGATCAAGCAACTTCAGTTTGTCCGGCGAGTGGTCGACGAGGGCATGACGTTGAGCACGACGGGAGACGCGGCGGCATCATCGTCGGCGTCATTGCGTGACAGTGGCGCAAGTTTCAACGGCGCGACGGACGGCGACTCGATGCCGAGCGCCTCGGCCTTTCTCACGAGATCGGGCAGACTGCGCGAGGCCATCTTTTTCATGACCTGGCCGCGATAGATCTTCACGGTGATCTCGCTCAAATTCATCTCATAGGCGATCTGCTTGTTGAGCAGGCCCGCGACGACGTGCGTCATCACTTCTTTCTCGCGAACCGTGAGCGATGCGAACGCGGCGAAGACGCCTGCAAGCGCCTCCTCGGACGCACGGCGTCTGGCATCGCGCTTCAGCGCATGCGCGATGGCGTCGAGCATGTCCTGCTCGCGAAACGGCTTCTCGAAGAAGTCGAGCGCGCCCGCTTTCATCGCCTTGACCGTCATTTCGATGTCGCCATACGCGGTGATGAAAAGAATGGGCATGCGCAGACCGCGGCGGGCCGCGTCGGCCTGAAACGTGAGGCCGCTTTCGCCGCGCAGCCTGACGTCGAGAATCAGGCAACTCGGCGCGTCGTGCTTTGGAAAGGCGAGGAATGCACCCGGCGAATCGAAGGTCTCGACCCGCAGTCCAACGGAACGCGCGAGGCTCCCGAGCGTGAAGCGGATCGATTCGTCATCGTCGATTACATACACTACGGGCGTCGTGTTCTCGGTCTTCGTCCTATTCGGCGTTGAACGCAATCCGGGGACCATGATTCCTCCAACTAGGTTGGTAACGCATGATCAATGTCAGTCGAATGCTTCGCTCGATAGAGCAGGCATCGCAGAGATCAGGTGATTCAGACGTTTTGAAGAGGCGCCCAAAAACCGCGCGATTCAAACACATGACCGGAGATCGGTTCAGGGCGGTGACGCGGACGGGACGAATAGAGGACTTTCGAAGCCATGTTCACAGCGCGTCGACAGGCCGTTTGGCCGGCGAATCGGTTTCTCCCGCTGATGAAATTTTCTTCACTTTTTCGGGAGTCAACTTTAGCAGATATCTGCAGGGAGAATTTTCCGGTTCTCGACTCGGCAGTTATTGACTGCGCCAAAGAACCTGCCCTAAGCAGGATAAAGCGCCAGGACGTCGCGGATGCGCCCGAGGGTCCAAGTGATGCGCATCCTTTCGACTCACTTAAGTGCATAGTGACGAAATGAAACCGCGGCGGCCCTGGTCGAGTCGATCGCCTCGTCGTATAGAACCCTATACCTTGGTATGTGCGCGCCGGTGCGCATGACGCCTGAGCGCCTATAGTGCTTTGACCACGCCCTTGCGTGGATCAATAAACGAGTCCTTTTGATATGGGTGCGGACCATGAAGATATTGATGGTGATGACTTCGCATGACCAGCTCGGCAATACGGGCAAGAAGACCGGTTTCTGGCTCGAGGAATTCGCGGCGCCGTATTTCACTTTTCTGGATGCTGGCGTCGATATCACGGTGTGCTCGCCGAAGGGAGGCCAGCCGCCTGTCGATCCTAAGAGCGATACGCCGGAAGGCAAAACAGAATTGACCGAGCGTTTCAAGGCCGATGCCGCGGCGCAACGCGTGCTCGCGACTACGGCCGCGCTTGCCGACATGAAGGCCGAAGACTACGACGCCGTGTTTTATCCCGGCGGTCATGGACCTATGTGGGACCTGGCGGAAGATCCGGTCTCGATCGCGCTGATCGAACGCTTCTACAACCTCGGCAAGCCGGTCGCCTTCGTATGTCATGCGCCGGGCGTGCTGCGTCACGTCAAGGTGAACGGCGAACCGCTCGTCAAGGGAAAACGTGTGTCGGGTTTCACCAATTCGGAAGAAGAAGCCGTGCAACTCACGAAGGTCGTGCCGTTTCTCGTCGAAGACGAACTCAAGCGGCTCGGCGGCCTCTTCGAGAAAGTGCCTGACTGGCAGGTGCTGTCGATCATCGACGGGCGTCTGATCACGGGGCAGAACCCCGCCTCGTCGAAGTCCGCCGCGCAGGATCTGCTCAAGGTGCTGCGCGGATAGTCCGATGTTGCTTCCATGGAGATCGAGATGGCTCAGGACAGCGCGCACGCGCAGATCAGAATCGAACCTCGCAGTCCTTCTTACTGGCGGATCATCATCGACAATCCGCCCTTCAACATCTTCGGGCCGGACACGACGCCGCAACTCAATGCCGTCGTGACCGCGCTCGAAAGCGACCCGCATGTCAAGGTGGTCGTCTTCGAAAGCGCGGTGCCCGGCTTCTTTCTCACGCACTACGATTTCGTGCCGCCGCTGGACGCCACCACGAGCATGCCGCCGGGACCGACGGGCTTGCCGCCGTTGCCGGACATGCTGGTGCGTCTCGGCAGGACACCGGTCATTTCCATTGCCAAGATTCGCGGCCGCGCGACCGGCGTCGGCAGTGAGCTCGCACTCGCGAGCGACATGCGCTTCGCGAGCAACGAAGGCACGCTGCTGTCGCAATGGGAGATCGGCGCAGCGCTCGTTCCGGGCGGCGGACCGATGACGCGGCTATCGCGGCTGATCGGCCGGGGCCGCGCGCTGGAAGTACTCGTCAGCGGAAACGATATCGACGGCCCGCTGGCTGAGCGCTATGGCTACGTGAATCGCTCCTTTCCCGACGCCGAGCTCGACGGCTTCGTCGATGCGCTCGCCACACGCATCGCTTCCTTCGACAAGCAATCGCTCGCGGCGATCAAGCAGCAGGTCAACACGCAAACCCTGCCGCCGGATTCGGCCGTCGCGCCCGAATGGGATGCCTTCATCGCGTCGGTCGGCCGTCCCGCGGCGCAGGAGAAAATCGCCCAATTGATGGAACTCGGTCTGCAAAAGAATCACGATGTCGAGGCCAGACTCGGCTATTACACGGGTACGCTTTGGCGCTAGCGTCTACGTGAACTGATCCACCGGAGGTGCATCGCGCTCCTCGCGTGCTAGGCTACCTTTCGATTCGGAGAGCGATCCGTGCCGTGCGACGTTTCGCTTTCCTCGGAAGAGAGCAGCGAGACAAGGAGCATCGTGATGGATCTCACTGGCTTTTCGCTTGAGCCGCTGCACGACGACGGAGAGTTGTCGCTGTGCCGCGCGCAGCGGCCCGGCTCGCCCGTCTCGGTGCTTGCGCTGATCGCCACGCAGCCCGCATCGCACAGCATCATGCGTCTCGAACACGAGTACGGCCTCGCCTCGCTGCTCGATCCGGAATGGGCGGCGCAACCGCTCGCGCTCGATCTGGGGCGCGTGCCGCCGGCACTGATCCTCGACGACAGCGGCGGCGCTCCGCTGATCGGCATGCTCGGACGTCCGCTCGAACTCACGAGCTGTTTGCGAATCGCGGCGAATCTCGCGCAGGCAATCGGCGAGGCCCATGCATGCGGCATCGTGCACAAGGACATCAAGCCCGCCAACGTGCTGGTCGATGCCGAAGACCACGTGCGCCTCACCGGCTTCGGCATCGCGTCGCTGCTGCCGCATGAGCATCAGCCGCCCGCGCCGCCGGAAATCATCGCGGGAACGCTGGCCTACATGGCGCCCGAGCAGACCGGCCGCATGAACCGCTCGATCGACGCACGCAGTGACCTCTATTCGTTCGGCGTGACGCTGTACGAGATGCTCACCGGAGCGCCGCCGTTCAGCGCAACGGATGCGATCGAATGGATTCATTGCCATATCGCGCGCAAGCCCGTTCCGCCCGGCGAACGCGTGCAAGGCATTCCCGCGACGGTCGGGCAGATCGTCGAGCGGCTTCTCGCGAAGACCGCGGAACAGCGCTATCAGACCGCGTCAGGCGTGCAGGCGGATCTGCTTATGTGTCTGTCCGAGTGGGAGGCGCGTCATGAAATCGCGCCATTCGTGCTCGGCACGCGCGACGCCTCCGATCGTTTGCGGATACCCGAAAAGCTATACGGACGCGATGCGCAGATCGGCGAACTCATCGCGGCGTTCAATCGCGTCGTGATGCACGGCGAAACCGAACGCGTGCTGATTTCGGGCTACGCCGGCATCGGCAAGTCGTCGGTAGTCAGCGAATTGCACAAGGTATTGGTGCCAATGCGCGGGCTGTTCGCGTCAGGCAAGTTCGACCAGTACAAACGCGACATACCGTATGTGCCGCTCGCGCAGGCATTCCAGTCGCTCGTGCGCGAACTCCTCAACAAGACCGATGCGGAAGTCGAGCACTGGCGGCGCGCACTGATCGATGCGCTCGCGCCCAACGGCCAATTGATCGTCAACCTGATTCCCGAACTCGCGCTGATCATCGGTGAGCAGCCCGCGGTGGCGGGGTTGCCGCCACAGGACGCGCACAACCGCTTCCGTATCGTGTTTCGCCGCTTCGTGAGCGTGTTCGCACGCCCCGAGCATCCGCTCGCGCTCTTCATCGACGATCTGCAATGGCTCGATGCCGCCACGCTGGACCTGCTCGAACATCTCGCCACGCATGCGGAGGTAAAGCATCTGTTGCTGGTCGGCGCGTATCGCGATAACGAAGTCGATGCCGGGCATAGACTCACGCACGTGCTGAACGATATCGGCGACACCGGCGTGAGGTTGGAGCGTATCGATCTCACGCCGCTCACGGCCGCGAACGTGACGGAGTTCGTCGCCGACTCGCTGCGCTGTTCGATTGCGGCGGCCGGGCCGCTCGCGCAACTCGTGCATGAGAAGACGGGCGGCAACCCCTTCTTCGTGATCCAGTTCCTCACGGCGCTCGTCGATGAAGCACTGATCGCGTTCGATCACCACGCGGGAATCTGGACCTGGAACTTGCCGCGCATCCACGGCAAGGGCTTGACCGAAAACGTCGCCGAGCTGATGGCGATGAAGCTCAACCGCTTGCCCGAAGCCACGCGCGACGCGCTCGGCCAGCTCGCGATTCTCGGCAACGTCGCGAAGATCAATGCGCTTGCATTGATCGACGGCCAGTCCGCAGCATCGATCGACAGGAAGCTATGGGGCGCCGTGAGCGCCGGCCTCGTGCGTCGGATCGACGATACCTACGTGTTCGCGCACGATCGCGTGCAGGAAGGGGCCTATGCGCTGATTCCCGCTGACGAACGCGCGGCGGCTCACTTGCGAATCGGCCGTGCGCTGGCGTCGGCGGCATCGGCGGACAAGCTCGACGAGCTGCTCTTCGAGATCGTCAATCACCTAAACCGTGCGACGTCGCTCATGACCGACGCGGCCGAGCGCGAGCGCACGGTTTCGCTGAACTTTGCGGCGGGACAGCGCGCGATGAATTCGGCGGCGTTCGCATCCGCGCGGGCCTATCTCACGCATGGCGCCGCGCTACTCGCGCATGATGCGTGGACGCGCCAATACGAGCGCACTTTCGAGCTGTATCTGGCGCTCTCCGAATGCGAGTACCTGGCGGGCGATTTCACGCAGGCTGACGCGTTGTTCGACATGCTGCTCGAACGCGCGCGCTCCACGCTCGACCGTGCGAAGGTGTACGGCTTGCGTATGGAGCTGTACCAGGTCGCCGGACGTTTCGACGAAAGCTTCGACGTAGCGCGCCTCGCGTTGCGCGAGTTCGGCGTGCTGCTGCCGCCGGACGATGCCGCCGTGAACGCCGAAGTCGAAGCCGGGTTGCGCGACGCGGCGCTCAATCTCGGGGACCGCGCTATCGGCACGCTCGTCGATGCGCCGGTGGCGTCCGATCCGGCGATCTGGGCGATCGTAGACTTGCTGGTGGAATCGATGCCGTGCGCGTTCATCGCGCGGCCCGCTTTTTATCCGCTCATTACACTGAAGGCGGTGAATCTCTCGCTGCGCGCGGGCAATACCGACAAGTCGAGCTTCGCCTACGGCAACTACTCGCTGATGCTGGTGTCGAGCCTCGGCGATATCGCTTCGGCCGTTCAGTACTCCGAGATGTCGCTAAAGCTCAACGAGAAGTTCGGCAACCGGCGCTTTCAGGGCAAACTGCTGCATCTGCATGGCAATCACATTAACTTCTGGCGCCGCCACATCATGACCGATCTGCCGATCCTCGAACGGGCGAGCGTCGCGTGCCTGGACGTGGGCGATCTGGCCTTCGCGGGATATCTCGCCTTCACGACGGTCTGGCAGACGATAGAAAAGGGCACGCCGCTCGCCGACGTGCTGAGCATGTCGGAGCGCCACGCTTCGTTCGCGCGGCAGAGCCGAAACGACGCGGTCTATGAAACGATCCGCCTTGAGCAGCATTTCGTCGCGACGCTGCAAGGACGCGCCGGCGGCGCGCAGCAAGCGGGCGCGCATGCTTTCGATGCGGAAGCATCCTTTGCGGTCGTCGCGCGGGCCAATTTCGGCTGCGGGATCGCGTTTCATCACATCATGCGTCTGATGCTCGCGTATCTGGACGCGCGCTATAGCGATGCACTCGACGCCGCCCGCCAGGCGCGTTCGATACTCGATGCGGCCATGGCGTTGCCCATCGAGGCCACCTTCCACTTCTTTCATGCGCTGACGCTTGCCGCGCTTCATGCGTCGGCGAGTGAAGAGCAGCAACGCGAGTGGCGCGATGCGATTCATGCGACTTGCGAGAAATTCGCGCTTTGGACGAAGCATTGTCCCGAGAACTTTCGTCACCGGCACGCGCTCGTTTCAGCGGAACTGGCACGCGTGGAAGGCCGCGACCCGGAAGCCATGCACTTCTACGAGGAGGCGGTGCGATCGGCGCGCGAGCACGGGTTCATCCAGAACCAGGCGCTCGCGCATGAACTTGCCGCGCGCTTTCATGCGGAGCGCGGCCTGGAAACGATCGCGGATACCTATCTTCTCAATGCGCGCTCATGCTACGACCGTTGGGGCGCAAGGGGCAAGGTGAGCCAGATGGTACGCAGCCATGTGCAATTGCGTCACGAGACGTCGAAGTTCGACAGCACGATCGCGACGTCCAACGAACAGCTCGATCTCGCGACCGTCGTCAACGTGTCGCGCGCCATCTTCAGCGGGGTCGATCTGAATGAGCTGATCCACACGTTGATGAGGCTGTCGCTCGAGCATGCCGGCGCCAACCGCGGCGTGCTGATCCTCAAACGGCGCAAGGAACTGCGTGTGGAAGCCGAGGCGACGACCCGTGCCGACGTCGTCGAAGTGCGCCTGACGAAGCAGCGCGCGGAAGATGCCGATCTGCCCGAATCGGTGCTGCGCTACGTGATGCGCACGGGCGACAGCCTGTTGCTCGACGATGCGTCGTCGGTGAATCCGTACTCGTCGGACGAGTACATCCGCCGCAACGATTGCCGCTCGATCCTCTGTCTGCCGCTCGTGAAGCAGACCCGGCTGATCGGCGTGCTATACCTCGAAAACAGTCTGGCCTCGAACGTCTTCACGCCGGCCCGCACGGCGGTGCTCCGCCTGCTGGCATCGCAGGCGGCGATGTCGCTCGAAACCGCGCGCCTCTATGCGGATCTTCAACATGCGCAAGCGCTGCTCGCGGACGCGCAGCAACTGAGCAGTACGGGCAGTTTCGACTGGCACGTGGCGCGCGGCGAGCTATTCTGGTCGAAGGAAAGTTTTCGCATCTTCGAATACGATCCCGCGACCGTGCCGACGCTCGATCTGATGCTGGCGCGCGTGCATCCCGACGACGTGACGTTCGTGCGCCTCATGCTCGATCGCGCAACGCACGACCGGCAGCCCTTCGACGTGGAGCACCGTCTGATGATGCCGGATGGCTCCCTCAGGCATCTGCAACTGGTCGGGCACGTGATCGCCGACGTCGACGCGGGCATGCGTGTGCTCGGTGCACTCAAGGACATCACCACGCGCAAGCAGGCGCATGCGGCGCTCGCGCGCAGCGAACATCGCTATCGCAGTTTGTTCTTCGACATGCCCGTCGGGCTCTGGCAGCTCGACGCGCAACCGCTCATCACGTTGTTGTCGGAACTGCGCGCGCAAGGGGTGGAGGATCTCTCCGATTACATTGACAATCATCCGGGATGGCTCGATCGCGCGATGGAGTTGCTCGTCGTCGAGGAAGTCAATCACCATGCCGCACAGATGTTCGGCGCGCGCGACAGGAGCGTGCTGCTCGGTCCGCTGCCCTGGGTTTGGCGCGATAGCCCCGGCACGTTCCGGCGGGCGCTGGAGAGCCGCTATAGCGGCGCGCCGCTGTTTCAGGAAACCACCAGGCTGCCGACGCTCGACGGCCGCATCATCGACGTGCTGCTGACAGTCGCGCGGCCGGGGGCGACGGAGGAGCTGGGAATTGCGCTGATCAGTCTCGTCGACCTGACGGAACGCATTCGTGCGCAGGAAATACTGCAGCGCCTTCAGGCGGATTTTGCGCATGCTGTGCGCATCTCGATGCTCGGCGAACTGAGCGCGTCGATCGCGCACGAACTGAAGCAGCCGCTCGCGGCGATCACGATGAACAGCGCGCTCGGCGCGCGCTGGCTCGACCGTCCGGTGCCGGATGTCGCCGAAGCGCGGCTCATCGGGCAGCGCATCGCCATCGATGCGCAACGCGCGGTCGATATCGTCGATCGCATCCGCGCGATGGCGGTGCGCCGCGATGCGAAACGCGTCGTGGCGCCGCTCGGTACGCTCATCGACGAAGCACTCGTTTTTCTGCAGCACGAAGTGCATGCGCATGGCGTGACCATTGTGCGCAGGAGTGCGGCGACCGAGCCGGAAGTGCTGGTGGACCGCGTGCAGTTGCAGCAGGTCATCGTGAACCTGCTCGTCAACGCGATGCAGGCGATGGAGTCGGCGGGGCATCCGCGCGGCGAGATCACGATCCGCACTGCCATGCCCGACGCGTCTTCGGTCACGTGTTCGGTGGAGGACGGCGGGCCGGGCATCGACCCGCAGGTCATGAATCGCGTATTTCAGAGCTTCTTCACGACGAAGGAGAACGGCATGGGCATGGGACTCGCAATCTGCCGCTCGATCATCGAGGCGCATGGCGGGCAGATCGCGGCGGATAACGCGTCTGCCCATGGCGGCGCGCGCTTCTTCTTCACGTTGCCGCTGGCGCCGCCGGCGGATTCTTCGTGAGCGGCGCGGAAGGTGGTTGCGTTGTTCGAGCTTGCCTAAAAGATATACCGATGTATGGGCGAGCATACCTGCGGATGATTGAAGCGTTGAGCGCGAACTCCTCTAATGAAGACTGTCGTGCAACGTTGCGACGACCGTCGTGGCTTCACATCATCAGGAGACAGGCATGCAGATCCGAGCATCGATTCTTGCAATCACAGCCGCGACGGCACTCGTCGCCGCTTCGCTGGCGGCCCCGCCGAGCGCATCGGCGGCCGATTCTTCGTCAGCCGGCACCGATGCCGTCAGCAAAAAACAGGAGCGGGCGAACAACCGTGCGCTGAGTCACTCGGTGCGTCAGTCGCTCACGCACGTCAAAGGGCTCGATTCCTCGCACATCAATGTGCTCGCGCGCGGGGGCAGTATCACGCTGGAAGGCACCGTGCCCGATCCGTCCCAGATCGACTCCGCAGCGGGGGCCACGAGGAAGGTGGCGGGCGTGAGCAGCGTGGATAACCGGCTCACGGTCGGTGAGGCGGGGAACTGAGCGGCATCGATTCGCCAATACACGGTTTTCGCGGGAGATGCGATGAGCAACCATCCGGTGCAGCGCGAACAGGCAGCGGGGTCCGCGCGCGCGGGCGCGCTCGACATGAGGCTTGAGATCGCCGTGATTCCGGTCTCGGACATCGACCGAGCCAAACGCTTCTATGGCGATCTGGGCTGGCGGCTCGATCTCGACTACCAGGCCGAAGAAGGCTACCGCGTGATCCAGTTCACGCCTGCCGGTTCGGCATGCTCGGTGATGTTCGGCGAGAACGTGACCACGGCCGCGCCCGGCTCGGCGCAGGGACATTACCTGATCGTCGCCGATATCGAGGCGGCGCGTGCCGAGATGCTCCGTCGCGGCGTCGAGGTCGGCGCACCCTTTCACAATGAAGGTGGCGTGTTCCATCACGCGGATGGCAAGGATCAGGTCAGCGGTCTCAATCCGCAGCGAAAAAGTTATGCCTCGTACGCCTGTTTCAGCGATCCGGACGGCAACCGCTGGATCCTTCAGGAAGTCACCGCGCGCCTGTCGGGCGATGTCGAAGCGGGCGACAGTCGATTCACCAGTCAGATAGTGAACGCGATTCGTAGTGCGACGGCCGCGTAGCCGCTGTCGCGACATCGATTGCGCCTGGCGTTGCCTGCAGTTGCAGCGAGCCCCACGCGCCAAGCAGGAGTGTGTATGTCAAACGATATGCTTTGCGGGACCGCATCGCGCCGGCGCTTCATCGGTATGGCCGCTGCGGCCGTGGCTGCCGGTTCATTGAGCCGCGTCGCTTTCGCCGATACGTCCGTCACCGATATCGCGCAGCCCAAGGGCGGCGACAAGACCGCTATCCGCGCCTTGCGCGTGCATGTGCCGGACGCGCAGATCGCCGATCTGAAACGGCGCGTCAAGGCGACAAAGTGGCCCGAGCGAGAAACCGTCACCGATGCATCGCAAGGCGTGCAGCTCGTCACGATGCAAAGCCTCGCGCGTTACTGGACGACGGACTACGACTGGCGCAAGGTCGAGACGAGACTCAACGCGTTACCGCAGTTCGTCACCGAAATCGACGGCCTCGATATCCACTTCATCCATGTGCGCTCGAAACAGCCAAACGCGCTGCCAATGATCATCACGCATGGATGGCCGGGCTCGATCATCGAGCAAATGAAGATCATCGATCCGCTGACCAATCCGACAGCACATGGAGGCACTGTTGCAGATGCCTTCGACGTCGTGATCCCTTCGCTGCCGGGCTACGGATTTTCAGGCAAGCCGACCACGACCGGCTGGGATCCGGGCCGCACTGCACGCGCGTGGGTGACGCTGATGCAGCGTCTCGGCTATACGCGCTACGTGGCGCAGGGCGGCGACTGGGGCAATGCAGTCACCGAGCAGATTGCGCTGCTGACGCCGCCGGGATTGCTCGGCATACACACCAACATGCCGGCCACGGTTCCTGATGATATCGACAAGGCGCTCAAGTATGGCCAGCCCGCGCCGGCAGGTCTTTCGCCCGATGAGCAGCATGCGTTCGAGCAACTCGATTACTTCTACAAGCACGGTCTCGGCTATGCGCTCGAGATGGCGAATCGCCCGCAGACGCTCTACGGCATCGAGGATTCGCCCGTCGGCGCCGCCGCGTGGATGCTCGATCACGATGCCGCCAGTCAGGCGCTGATCGCACGCGTCTTCGCAGGCGGCTCCGAAGGGCTGACGCGAGACGACATTCTCGACAACGTCACGCTTTACTGGTTGACGAATACGGGCGTGTCGTCGGCGAGACTCTATTGGGAGAACAAGCTCAACTTCTTTGCACCGAAGCACGTGACGCTTCCGGTCGCGGTCAGTGTCTTTCCCGATGAGATCTACGCCGCGCCGCAAAGCTGGACCGAGAAGGCTTATCCGAAGCTGATTCATTACAACCGCCTGCCCAAAGGCGGCCACTTCGCCGCCTGGGAACAGCCGCAAGCCTTCACGCAGGAAGTTCGCGCGAGCTTTCAGTCGCTTCGCTCATAGGCTTGACGCGACATCTGATGCTGGTATCGCGCGCCTACGCACTGGTCGTCGTCGCTCACCAAGAGATGTAGCGGAGGTATCGCCATGATTGAGTCTCTGGATTTTCGCACCCGCACCATCACGCTCGATCATGGCGGCGGCCGCATGCCCGCGCTCGGATTCGGCACGCTGATACCCGACCCCGCGACGACCATCAGCGCGACCCGCGACGCGCTAAAAACGGGCTTTCGCCACTTCGATTGTGCCGAGCGCTATCAGAACGAACGCGAAGTCGGAGAAGCGTTGCGAAGCGGGCTTGCGGAAGAGATTTCGCGCGAAGACGTCTTCATGACCACCAAACTGTGGAACACCAACCATCGGCCGGAGCGCGTCAAGCCTGCTTTCGATGCGAGCCTCGACAGACTCGGACTCGGCTATCTCGATCTATATCTCATGCACACGCCCTTCGCGTTTCAACCGGGCGAAGAGCAGGACCCGCGCGATGAAAATGGCAATGTGATCTACGATGAAGGCGTCACCTTGCTCGATACGTGGAGGGCCATGGAAGATCTCGTCGGCGATGGCAGATGCCGCGCGATCGGGCTGTCTGATATCGGACTGAACGAGTTGCGGCCGCTGTACGAAGCGGCACGCATCAAGCCGGCGGCGGTGCAGATCGAAGCGCATCCCTACCTGCCGGAAACGGAGCTGCTGGACTTCTGCAAGGAGAAGGGCGTCGCTTTTCTGGCCTTTGCACCGCTGGGTCATGGAATCAGGCCGGGGCCGCTCGAAGATCCGGTCGTCGCTGCAGTTGCCGGGCGAACCGGCAGGACGCCCGCGCAAGTGCTTCTTGCGTGGGCGGTTCAGCGCGGCGGGGCGCTGCTGACTACGCCCAAGACGGCGGCCCGTGCGCGCGAGAACTTCGACGTCGGCGCGCTTCCCGCCGACGCCTTCGACGCGATCAATAACATTCAGACGAGGCAGCGGTACAACGAGGTCGTGAAGACCGGCAGCCCGGGCTTCATTCCTCAACGCAAATGATGTTGCATCCCAAACCGTATCCCGGAGGCAATCGATGTCGAAGGAAGTAATCCGTCACGCGCTGGATGCTCACTGGCATGCGTCGGCAACTGGCGATCCAGATGCGGAACACGCACTTATCGGGCGATCACGCGACTCATGCGGACGATTCTCGGCTTCAAGAATTTTCATTGCGCCCGCATCTTGTTGAGCGGCATCGAGCTCATGCACATGATCGGCAGGGGCCAAATGCAAGACCGCTGCATCGGATACACCTACTTATACTGTCGCTTGTTCGCCACCAATCCTTACCGCGATAAAACCGCATGACGCCATCAGGGACGCGTCATGCGAGAGAGTGGCAATGGTTGCAACGGCATAAGGCAACGGCATAAGGCAGCGGCAGGCGAAAGAGCCCGTTACCGTAGGACGTCAGCCTTAAGCGGGACTAAGACAGGCATCGGGTTCAGCGCGTGCGCGCCCGACATTGCGCCAGACGCGCGAGCCCGGCGCAGGCGATCAGCAGCGTGCCCGTCGCGAAGAACACCGAGTGCAGCCCGAGCATCACGCCGATCTGTCCGCCGATCAGCGGGCCGATCACCTGACCGCTGAACTGCGCGGATTGCAGATAGCCGAGCATGGTGCCGCTGTGGCTTTCATCGACGGCGCCGCGCGCGAGCTTCGCGATCGACGGCAGCAGGCCAGCGAGCGTCATGCCCATCAGCACGCGCAACGCGGCGAGCTGCCACCACTGATGCACGAACGCCTGCGGAATCATCGCAATGCCGGTAAGCACGAGGCATCCGACGATCACGTTCCAGCCGCCGATGCGATCCGCCAGCGCGCCGAGCCGCGCCGCCGTCAGCATGCTGCCGAGCGCGGAGCACGCCATCACCACGCCGGCGATGCGCGCGACGTGGTCGCCCGGCACGCCGAGGCTGCCGATATAGACCGTGATGATCGGCTCGATCGACATGTTGGCGAGCAGGACCATCATCGCGGTGGCGAGCAGCGCCCCGACCACCGCATAGTTGGTGCGATGCGCCGGCGTCGAAGCCGTGTGCGCGGTGCGCTTCTTCACATCGTCCGGGTGAAAGTCTTCCTTCACGAGCAGGATGGTCAGCAAGGCGGCCACGGCGATCATTCCCGCGCCCGCGAAGAACGTGCCGCGAATGCCGATCAGGCCCGGCAGCAGCCCGCCGATCAACGGCCCGGCGAGATTGCCGGCGAGCGCGCCCGTCGACAAGATGCCCAGCGCCCAGCCCGCGCGCTCGCGCGGCGCCTGCGTGCCGATCATTACCGTCGAGGCCGACGCGTAGCCGCCCACCAGCCCCGCCAGCAGCCGCAGAGCGACCAACTGATGCACGGTATGCGCGACGCCGATCAGCGACATCACGATGGCCATGCCGACGGCCGCGCGCATCAGCATCGGCTTGCGGCCGTAGCGGTCGGCGAGCCGTCCCCACAGCGGCGCGGTGACAGCGGTGCCGAGAAACGTCGCGCTGAACGCGACACCGGACCATTCGATCACCGCTGCCTGCGATTCGACGCCGAGCTGCCGCACATAGAGCGGCAGGAACGGCAGCAACATGCTCAGACTCACGAGCGTCGTGAACGAGCCGAACACGGCGACGGCAAGATTGCGCCGCCAGTATTGCTGGTTGCGTTCGGCATAGCCGAGGGGTATGGCGGCTTGCATGATCTGGCTCATTTCGACCTCAACGCGACAGACAGATCGACGGCGAGCGCGAGCATGAGCGCCGCCACGCCGATCGCGAACAACATCCGGTAGTCGCCGCCGCTGCTCGAGAACAGGAACGAGAGCCCGTAAGCGGCGAGCGCCTGCAATACGGCGAAGCCGGTCGTCGCGCGGCTCCACGCGCCCTTTTGCGCTGCCGGATGATGCGCCAGCAGTTCGTTCACGCGTCCCAGCACGAGCGGCACGATGCCCGGCGTGAATGCGCCGACCACCACGCTCGATACCATCAGCAGCCCCGCATTCGACGTCACCGCAGGAATCGCGACCGCGATCAACTGAAGCAGAAAGGCGACGCGCAACGCCGGCCCGAACCCGGTGCGATCGGCGAGATGGCCGGCCAGCAGCGGACCCGCGATCGCGCCGAGCCCGTACAGCGTCCAGAACTCCGCGCCCGCGTCGACGCCCTTGCCGAGACCGCGCGCGACAAAATCGACGAGAAAGATCATGTGCGGCACCAGACCGACCGCGTTCAGCGCGTATTCCGCGAACAGCGCGCGCAGCGCGAGCGGCGCCGACGCCTTTGCGTGGGCCTTCACGGGCGCGGGAAGCGGCGCGTCCTGCGCCGGCCATCCATTCCACGCGACTAGCGTCAGCAGCAGCGACACGAGCGCCAGAGCGATCCACGTCTGCGTAAGCCCCTGACGCAGCAGCAGCGGCACGATCGTCCCCGAGGCGGCGATGCCGAGGCCGATGCCGCTAAAGATCACGCCGCCGGCGAAGCCGCGTCTGGATGGCGCGACATGCGCGAGGACCGTCGGCGCGGCGAGCACCATCAGCGCGCCGCCCGCGACGCCCGACAGAAAGCGCCACACAAAGAACCACAGGAACGAGACAGGAAACGCACACGCGACGAAGGCGAGGGTGGCGGCGACCATCATCGCGCGCAAAACCGTCGCGGCGCGCGCGTGTCTGGCCAGCCATCCGGCCGTGAGCGCGCCGGCAAGATAACCGCCGAGATTGGCCGCGCCGAGATACGCCGCCGTCGAGGCCGGAAACCAGTGCGCGCCGATGATAGCCGGCAGGAGCGGCGTGTAGGCGAAGCGCGCCAGCCCGATGCCGACCAGACTCGCGCTGGCGCCGGCGAGCACGCCGCGCCACACCTGGAACGCACCATGTTCCCTTCGATTGATGACCGCGTGTCGCATGCCGCCTCCGTGCCGCGTCGGGCGCGCCGGGCGCGCCCCTTCGATGAACGAAGTCTAAATTCGATCGATCTTCGAGAGAATCCGCGCGATCCGGAAGATACTCTTCCGCTATCCGGTCGAATCGAGCTGCAATTCGGCGAACAGATGGCGCAGACGCGGCGTGGCGAAATCGACGAAGGCACGCACCTTCGGCACGGAAAGACGCCCGTGCGGCGTCAGCAGATGCACCGGCAGCGGCGCGTGCTCGCTGTCGGTGAGCACGATCCGCAGCGTCGCGTCCTTCACTTCCTTCGCGACGTGGTAGGAAAACAGCCGCGTCAGCCCATGCCCGTCCACCGCGGACGCGACCGCCGCCCGCACCGTGTTGACGATGAAACGCGGCGCGAACTGCACGACCTGCGGAATCGCCGAGCCGCTCGCGGTCGGGAAACTCCACGAATCGAGGCCGAAATGCGTCATCGAGATGACCCGATGCTGCGCGAGATCGGCGGGCTGGCGGATCGGCGGATGCGTCGCCAGATAATCCGGCGACGCAGCCACCACGCGCCGCACTTCGCCGACGGGAATCGCCACCAGCGTCGAATCCGACAGATGCGCGATGCGCAATGCGACATCGATGCCTTCGTCGATCAGGCTGACGGGCCGGTCGAGCAGTTGCAGGCGCACGGAAACGGCGGGAAAGCGCGCGATGAAGTCGTCGAGCATCGGCCGCAGCAGGTCTTCGCCGGCGGCGACGGGCGCGGTGATCGTCAGCAGCCCGCGCGGCGCGGAACGCTCGTGAGCGATCAACAGGTCTGCTTCTTCGAGATCGGTGAGGATGCGGCGACACGCGGCGGCATAGCGCTCGCCGGCGTCGGAAAGCTTGATCGTGCGGGTCGTCCTATGCAGCAGCGCCGTGCCGGTGTGTTCTTCGAGAAACGCGATCGCGCGGCTGACGGCGGCGGGCGAGCGGCCGAGCCGCCGCCCCGCGGCCGCCAGGCTGCCTTCGTCCAGCGTGGCGATGAAGACTTTCATCGCGTCGATTCGGTCCATGTCGGCTCGGCGTTCGCGGATTCGGTGAAGCGCCAAGTCTAACGCGGGCGTCTTCGGCGCCGCAGCGAAGCCGGTGAAGCGTCAGACCACCGCGATCGTCACGTCGATGTCGCTCTTCAGCGCCTTCGAGCACGGGCAGGTCTGATACCCCATCTGCGCGATCTCCCGGCCAGGCGCGCTCGTCATCAATCATCGCTCCAGGCGCTTCCCTTGGGAAAAGCGCAGTTGATGACAATCTCGTTCCTTCCAATAGGCCCACTGAAGCCGTTGAGAAAGCTTTTGAGCTAAGGAGCTGGAGATGATTGAGCCGATCCTTTCTGCGACGCTGCGAACGCAATCGCAACTGACAAAGCGGGGCTGTTCATAAATGTACAGGTGTCCTGCGCCGGTGAGCGTTCTTGTGGCGGGGCTGCCCCGATAACATCATCCGTACCCCGTAAGCCAATTCAGGAGACGATGATGGCAGTGGTTAGTTTTTCCCGAGACGGTGATGTTGGCGTCCTGACGCTGAACAATCCCCCGCTCAACCTGTGGGACCGAGAACTCCTCGCAGACTGGAAGACGGCGGTTGACGCCGCGTACCAGTCATCGATTCGCGCGTTGGTCGTACGTGCCGAAGGCCCTTACTTCTCCGGCGGAGCCGACGTGAAGATCTTCCGTGGCGTGTCGACCAAGGCCGCACGCGAGATGTTCGATCTGTACCTGCCGGTCATCAGAAAGCTCGAAACGCTGCCTTTCCCCACGATCGCAGCGGTACAGGGGCTGTGTCTGGCCGCGGGAATGGAATTGGCGCTTGCCTGTGACCTCATCTGGGCGGGCGAGTCGGCACGACTGGGGCAAACGGAAGCGATGATCGGCACGAGCACGCTGCTCGGCGGGATTCAACGAATCACTGCGCGGGCCGGTGCAGCGCGCGCCAGGGAAATGGTCTTCAGCGGCGCGCAGTATGACGCGCGCACGCTCGAGCGCTGGAACATCGTGAACCGTGTCGTTCCCGATGACCAGCTGCACGACGAAGTCATGAAATACGCCAGGGTTCTCGCGGCCGGCCCAACCGCGTCGCATGCGGTCGGCAAGGAACTTATCAGGAAGTACCTCACTGCGGGGCTCGACGAAGCGGACCAGCATCTCCTCGACGTTGCCACGCCGCTGTTCGAGTCGACCGACATGCAACATGCCGTCGATGTAATTGTCGAGCACGGTGTTCGCAGCCTCACGGAACGCGCGAAATTCATAGGTAGATAGTCAGGACACCTTGAATACACTGCAACGACTTCCTATATCCTGGAGACACAAATGAACTTCGAAGCGTACAAGAACCTTTCCTTTTCCCGCCGGGGCCGCATTCTCACCATTGCGCTCAACAGGCCCGAAGCGCTCAACGCGGTCGACGGCGTCTTGCACGAAGAGCTGAGCCGCGTTTTCTTCGATGCCGCACGCGATGAGCAATCCGACATCATCATTCTGACGGGTGCGGGACGCGCTTTCTGTGCAGGCGGCGATTTCGACTGGTTGCAGGAAATGATCGACGTTCCTGCCGAATATCACAAAGCAGGAACAGACGCGCGTCGCATCATCATGTCGATGCTCGAATGCGACAAGCCGATCATCGCCAAGGTCAATGGCGCAGCGGTGGGCCTCGGCGCGACCCTCGCGCTGTTCTGCGACGTCATCTTCGCGCAAGACAGCGCAAAGTTTGGCGATCCGCACGTCAGCGTGGGATTCGTCGCCGGCGACGGCGGCGCCGTAATCTGGCCGCAGCTGATCGGTTATGCCCGCGCCAAGGAATATCTCATGACGGGAGACCTGATCCCCGCATCGGACGCGGCACGGATGGGGCTGATCAACCATGTCGTTCCCGCGGCCGAACTCGACGCGCGTGTCGACGAATTCGTAGACCGACTGCATGCTGGAGCGCGTCAGGCGATTCGATGGACCAAGGCGTCGGTCAACATCGGCTTGAAGCAGCTTGCCTCTTCGATTCTCGACGCGAGTCTCGGGTATGAACTGCTGACTAACTACACGGAAGACCACCGCGAGGCCGTTGCCGCATTTCGCAGCAAGCGCAAACCCGTTTTCAACAAGGCGTCGTGATGGCTACCCAAGACAACCCGCATGACGCTGTTGTGCCGTTGCCCGAGGACATTGAGTGGGAAACGACGGTCGAGATCATTTGGGGGCATGCGAGCCGGCAGCCGCACAAGCTCGCGCTCGTTGCATGCTCGCTCGATGGCACGATCAAGCGGCTGACATACGAGCAACTCACCAGTCGGGCCGAGGACGTGGCGGCTGGACTGCGCGACCACGGCATCGTACCGGGCGATCGCATCGCCATCGTGCTCGGCAACGCCGCAGCCTATGAATTCGTGCTCACGGAACTCGCGTGCGCGCGCCTAGGTGCGGTCGCGGTCCTGATCAATCCCGGCTCGAAGCGCGACGAATTGCGGCACGCGCTGGATCTGACCGAATGCCGGGCGGTCGTTGCCGGGAAAGAAGTCGTCGCAGAGATTCGTGCATTGGGTTCGCAGTTGCCGGCACTGGGACCGATTTTCGAAGTTCATAGGCAAGGCGAGACGGGCATCCTTGACTGGCAACTGCTCCTTGCGCCAAAGCGGGCTTTGGGAGCATCCCATCCCCGCCCCAAGCCGTCAGATGACGCCTATATCGTCATGACGTCGGGCACGACCGGAAAACCGAAGGCGGTCGTGCTGTCACACGCGAACAGCGTCGCCGGTGGCGCTGCAATGGCCAGGGGGTGGGGCATCCGTGCCGATGACATCGTGCAAACGCCCATTCCGCTCACCACGAGTGCCGGGGCGTTCGTCTCGCGCATGGGTCCCTTCTTTGCCGGCGCGACGTTGATCATTGATCCGCCCTTCGACGCGGAGGTAACGTTCGCACGGGTTAGCGCTGAAGGGACCACGGTGCTGGCGGTGGTGCCGTCAATCATCATCTTCATGACGGAGCAGTTCGTGCCAGAGCGACATTCACTCGATACGGTCAGGCTGTTCTGTTTCGGCTCTGCGCCGATTACCGTATCCACACTGGAGCGCGTCAACAAGGTGTTTCCGTGGATCAAATTGGGGCAGATCTATGGAATGACCGAGTCCGCAACGGTTGGATCCTATCTGTCTCCCGATGAGTTTGCGGAGCATCACGGTTCGATCGGGAAGCCTGTCTTGAGCCAGATGAGGATCGTGGATGAGAAGGATGCCGATGTCGAACCGGGAACACGGGGACAGATTCTCATTCGTGGACCCAGTGTGATGAAGGGTTATCACCGGGATCCCGAGGCAACCGCGAGTGCCTTGTCGGGGGGATGGCTTCACACGGGTGATATTGGGTACAGGGATGACAACGGCTACTACTTTCACGTCGATCGTTCAAAAGACATGATCGTAAGAGGAGGGCACAAGGTCGGATCGGTGGAGGTCGAGAACGTTCTACTTCAGCACAAGGCCGTGAAGGATGCGGCAGTCATTGCGGTGCCACATCCGAAACTTGGGGAAGACGTCTTTGCGTTCGCGGTGGTCAGGGATGAAGCAGGCGTTGACGTCCAGGAGTTGGTGCAGTTTTGCCGCGAGAAGCTGATTGACTACAAGGTCCCGAGGCGGATCGCATTGATCGGAGCGCTGCCGCGAAATTTGGCCGGGAAAATCGACAAACGCAAGCTGAGGCAAGACGCGCAAGACATCCTGACCAGCGTCACATCGTTTCCTGAAAGGTGAAAGAATATCTCTCTGAGCACTTGCCCGGCACGGAAAGGAGGGTTCCGTGCCGGCGCATGCGTTAGTCGGTCGACAGGCAGCCGGTGACGTCAGCTCCGGGGGCGAGGTGCAATCGGGAACAACGATCCATGTCATCAGTTTCAGGCGGTTCAGGCGGCAGCGATTCCGCAGGCGCGGCGCTTGCGTCGTCGAAGCGGCCGCTTCGTGAACGAGCGGTCGATTGGGATTTGTACCGTTTTTTCGTCGCGGCAGCGGAGGCTGGCAGCCTCTCGGGTGCGGCAGAGCGGTTGGCGGTCAGCGAGCCCACGGTTGGTCGAAAGATCACCGAACTGGAAGGGCTGCTGGGTTGCTCGCTCTTTCTGCGTTCGACACGTGGCCTGGTCCTCACCCAGGCCGGGCGACATATTTGCGATCGTGCATCAGTCATCGAAACGAGCATCGTCGAACTTCATAGACTGGCGTCGGGAGCATCCGATATCGGCGCCGGCGTAGTTCGACTGTCCACCAGCGAAGGCATCGGGCAATACTGGATCTGCGGCCTGTTGCCTGGCTTTCTGGAGGCCAACCCCGGCGCAAGAGTCGAGTTGATCATCAGCAATCAGTCGATCGACCTTGGCAAGAGCGAGGCGGACGTGGCACTTCGGCTCGGTTCTCCAGGTCCGGACTCTCTTTATGCGACACGAGTGGCCAGCGTTGGATTTGGACTCTATGCGTCGAAGGAATACGTCCGCGTACACGGGCTACCTGGAAGTGACCGCGATCTGGCGGAGCATCGCTTCATAGGGATGTCCGGCAAGCTTGCCAGATTCGAGCCATCGGTCTGGTTGAATGGTTTCGCGCCGCACGAATGCATGGCGATATCGTCCGATAGCTTGGGCTTCGGTTATCTTGCGGCTGAGAATGGGTTAGGTATCGCGCTGCTGGCGTGTATCGTGGGTAACAGCTCGGCGAACCTTGTGCGGATACCGTTCATGTCCCAAGCGCCTGTGCTGCCTCTATGGCTGGTCACGCACGCAGGAACCCGCAAATTGCCCGGTGTCAAGGCGCTGGCGCAGTACATTCGGACGCAGGCGCAGCATAAGGCTGCCGACTTCGGCGGCAGTAACTGAACTGAGTGTACGGACTCGAGATACCGTAAATGTCACGGCCAGATACAAATGTCGGGGTTGGGGGTGCGGCGGAATTCTTGGACTATCAGGAGCTAGTCCATGTATTCGTACGAAGACCGCATCCGAGCAGTGAAGC
>NZ_FCOJ02000115.1 GCF_001545035.1 Caballeronia glebae | reverse complement strand
GGTTCAAGTGGCGAACCAGGTCAAGCGCACGCAGCGCCCAGGGCTGGCCCCCAGCTCTCGCAACCGTTGCTCGACGCCTTAGCGGCGGCTGCCGTTCAGCCGAGACCGGTAACTCACGATGCGGCGACGCGGCCTGCGGCGATTGATCCGGCTGCGGCTGGCGCGCAGTCCCGCCGCACCGTACCGGCAACAGGCCCGACAGATGAACAATTGAACGAAATCCTGGGTCCGGGTGCCTCCATGATGAAGGAATTTTTCAAGGCGCTCGCGGGCGACGTGGCTTCCGGAAAAGCGAAAGTGGCCTGGGAGGAAAAGGGACTCGCCGTGCAAAAGCGTCTGGTGGGCGCATATGGCATGACGAGCGACAC
The DNA here is from genome assembly GCF_001545035.1 of Caballeronia glebae. Lineage (GTDB taxonomy): Bacteria > Pseudomonadota > Gammaproteobacteria > Burkholderiales > Burkholderiaceae > Caballeronia > Caballeronia glebae. The sequence goes on along the minus strand of NZ_FCOJ02000115.1, from coordinate 9,731 downwards.
GCTGGTGGAACAACTCAAGAAGCGCAGCCTGCTCCTGCGCGCGCATGGCAACGATATCTGCATCGTCGAACGCGCCGGCAGGCTTATCTCGGAGCGCCCTGCCGCATGAAGTACGTCAATCACTTCCGCCCGATCTACGAATTCCGACCGTTCCTCCTCTGGCCGGTGCTGATTGTTGGCATCCTGGCATCGGGGATGCCATACGGCTGGACGTTCGCGCTGGTGGGCGCATTCATCCTGCTGATCCGCGGCTTTCAGGTCTGGAAGGCGCTGAGTTTCCGCATGGCGATCTCGACCAAGTGGCTGAGCAAGATCCATATCGACAGGCTGCTCGCGACGCAAAAGCTCATGAAGCAGCAAGCGGACTCGATGTATCTCGGCACGGGGTTCGAGTGGACGCAGAAGCACACTCAGATTGCACACGAAATCCTTCGGATGCCGGTGACCGACATCCCGTCGCTGCCCAAGTGGCTGCCGAAAACTGAAGCTGGCCGAAAAGTTGAGACTCGTATCGAGCAACTGTTTGGCCCCCGCGACAGCGTCCGTGACCGTATGCCCCAAGGCTCGTCGTGGATTCATGGCATGGAGCCGAAAAAAGTCCGTGTTCCGTTTCACTACAAGGCGATGGGCGGACACACGCTCGTTGGTGGAACGACTGGCGCGGGCAAGACTCGCACATACGAAGTCATCTCGACGCAAGTCATTCACAACCCGAATGACGTCCTCATCATCGTCGATCCTAAAAACGACGACGAATGGAAAAAGCGGGTAGAGAAGGAATGCGCGCGCGCCGGGCGAAAGTTCCTGTACTTCAATCAGGCCAAGCCGAACGAGTCGATCCGCCTCAACCCGCTCGAGAACTGGTCTCAACCCTCCGAAATTCCTTCTCGGATCGCGCAGTTGATGGAGGAGGGGCCGTTTCGCGATTTCGCCTTCCTGTTCATTGACCGCGCGGTTAAGGGCGAGCTGTATGTTGGTGACAAGCCGAACCTCCGCTCAATCCTGAAGTATGCGCAGTCTGGCATCGGGACCTTGATGGAACGGTGCCTTCGTCGCTTTTTCGTTCAGAACGGCCTGACGAACTGGGAAGAACTCACTGTCGCGGCGACGGTCAAGGATGCGCAGCGCCGCAACGACGTCTCGCTCGCCGACGGCATGGCCAGGCTCTACCTTGAGCGGTTTGCGGCCCACGATCGCGGTCACGAAACCATTGACGGACTGATTGCGACGCACACGCACGACCGCGAGCACTACATGCGCATCATAGCGTCCGCCTTGCCGCTGCTGCAGATGCTCGCGACCGGAGAGACCGGCTTGATGCTGGCGCCAAAGGCCGACGACTTCGAGGACGAGCGCGAGATCTGGGACATCGACAAGATCATCAAACAGAAGGCGGTCCTTTACATGGGCCTCGATTCGCTGTCGAACAACATTGTGCAAAAGGCGATCGCCTCGATGGCGCTGTCCGATGTCGCTGCCGTGTGCGGTGCGATCTACAACTTTTACGCGGTGAAGCCCGACGTCGTCCTCATCATCGACGAGATTGCCGAGGCCATCAACGAACAGGTGATCCAGATCCTGAACAAAGGGCGCGGGGCCGGCTTCAAAGCGTTCGTTGCGTTCCAGGCACGCGCCGACCTTGAAGCGAAACTCGGAAACGCAGCAAAAATGCTGCAGGTTTTGGGCAATCTCAACAACCAGTGCTGCTTACGCTTGGAAGATAGCGACACCGCTAAGTGGTTCTCGGACAAAGTCGGTGAGACAGCGATTCGGGTGGTCAACATCTCGAATAGCACCAACACAACGACCGAGGCCCATGCGCTCGAATTCAGTGGCTCGCAGTCGCGCTCGATCCAACTGGAGAAGGTGCCGCTGATTCCTGTGAAGCTGCTTCACAGCTTGCCGAATTTGCAGTACTTCATGCGCATCTCAGGGGGTGCCGTGTATCAGGGTCGAATTCCTATCATCGAAGGCTAATTACATACTATGTCTGCTGCATACAAAAACATCGTTCGCGACCACAAGCTTTCGCACAGGCTCCTGCAGGTCTTCAACGTGGCACCTGACCTGGAGCTTGCGTGTTCGCGAGTGGCCGATTTTGTCGGTGAGCGGTTTATGGGGGACAAAGGGCCTCTGGCTGCTGAGATGATCGAATCAGCGCTCGACGGCTACAAACGCGCGAAACGAAAGGGCGAGCCGCACATCGCCTTCATGCAAGGGTTGTTCGAACCCGCAAAGACGCTTTACGCGCGCCGTTACGTGGCGCGTCATGGCGACAAAATCGCGGTGTGGTGCCCGATGGTCGAGGCCATCCCCGCCTTTGAGGCGCGACACTCCGAGTATCAGTTGGAGATGGTCGACGAGCGCTGCCCGGACGAGATTACCGAGCGCACCGCTGCGTTTCAGCTCGCCGCACGCGTGCTTCATGGCGAAACCTTTCGCCGTTACTTCGAGGAATACGATGTCGCTCACCGTTACGATAATAGCGAAGCTGTCGGGAGTTAGTTACGAGGCGGCCAAGCGCGCATGCGATGTGGCCGCGGCATTTGATGGCGAAGTTCACGACGGTGTGCCCGATGAGTTCAGCTACGGCGCGGGCGCCCGCTGCTACGCGCTTGCGACGATCGCTGAGACGCGGGCAATGCTGTTCTGGGTCGGCCTCGCTGCAATCGCGGCGGTCCCGGTGCTCGCCCTAGTGAAGGTGCTGCATGGCTAGCCGGTTCGGATCGCACCTAAAAGTTTGGTTCTTGTTGGTTCCGGTGCTCGCGATCGCCGTCATGCCTGCGATTCCCGAGCGTAGCCTCTTTGAGGTGCCGGAAGCCGAGTCACGTTCGTTGGTTGCGTCTGTTGGGCAGATCCGGGCAGACGATGCCGTACGTCGCGCCAACGAGATGTTTCGCCACGCGTTCGTCGACAATGGGCTGCTGCATCGTACGCTTAACGCTTCGGGAAAGGTCGGCGGCTTGGACGACGGCGGATCTTCGAGCTTCGCTCACACGTGGACGGAAAATTTCTGGCTGCTCGTCTACCGGATGATGTTTCGTGCGATGGTGATGAAGATGTGGATCGTCGGCACCTTGCTGTTCGCGCTCGGAATGTTCGTTGACGGCACCGCCCGCCGAAAGATCAAAGCGTCGGCCGCTGGCTTCGTGAGTCCTCTGTCGTTTCATCTTGCGGGGCACGGTTTGCTCATCGTCGCCGGAACGCTTTTCGGTGTGCTGGTTGTGCCGATTCCCGTGTTGGCCGGTTACTGGGTCGACGTCGCAGCGCTGCTCGGCGCACTCCTGTGGAAGGCGGCCGAATCCTTCCAGTCGTTTAGATAGAAGTCTTCAGGCGCGTGGGCGGGGAAAGAGATACGTTTTCATATCTCTTTCCCCGGATCGGCGAGTATCATGATATTTCCTGCGTCGCCGGAAATTAGCAATCAGCCCGCGTGGTGGCGAAGTTCCAACCAAGTCTCCCTCATCCCCGCTTGCCCGCTCGATAGGCGGTGTGAACCCGTAGCGCCCCCTCTGCGCGCGCGAAGTCTTCAGTCCTTGTTTCGGTTACCGGCCCCGTCTGGAGTAGACGCAGACATGCGCACGCGCGGCTACCTCTCCTTTTGTCCTAAAAGGCGCTCGAAATAGCCATCGTTTCAGGCGTTCCTGGGCGCATCCGCCCGCAACAATGGAAGCATAGGCAGCGCGTGCGCGCGCCTGGATCCCAACGACGAAACCGGACCGATGCGTCCAGATAGGAGAGGCGTAATGAGCACTGTGGTCGAACCCGGCAGTGAAGAAAAGGTCGCGCTGAGCGCACTTGAACAAGGCACCGTCGAGGCTCCGCTCACGACCGACGGCGCGGACGACGGCGAGCTCGAGCGTGAGTTGACGCAGATGGAGGCGGACGCGGACCGCCTTCAGAAGGAAGGCGTGATATCCACCGACGACGCCGAGATGAAGCGGGCGGAAGTCGCGAAGACACGCAAGCTATTCCGCGACCTGCCTGCGGCCGAGCGTATCGCGATCATTAAGCGCCGCCGCGAAATCGGCCGTCAGTTGCTCGATCGCCAGCTTTCCGGCGCGGCAGTCGTGACTGCTCGCGTGCGTCTGAACCATACGCGCCTGAGACCCTTGTTCGAACAGTGGTGGCCGTACATTAACCGCATGAGCATCAACATGCAGCGCTTCGGCCGCTCGACATTCGGCGAGAACGACAAGGAAGTGGTCAACAGCGCACTCGAAAAGCTGCTCGCGGGCATCGAGAGCTACGTCGACGAGCAACTGCGCGTGGCCGAAGGCTTCCGCCAGCAGAAGGAAGCCGAGCTCCGTGCGAACAAGGAATTCGTGTTTGAGCCGACGATCCCGATGCCAGCGATGGACATCGAGGTCGAGGCTTACTCGCGCTTCTCCATGCGCGTGCTCAGCGCCATCATGAAGTTCGATCGGGCAATGGATCACTTTGACTTCATGGTGTGGAACGGCATCCGTGACCAATCCGATGTTGATGACGAAGCGGTCAACTTCCTCAAGCGCTTCAACCCGCTCGGGATCCGCGGTTACATGACGCACCTGAAGCTGATGACGACGGTACGCGGCAACTAAGGAGGCGCAATGCTGGACGAACTCAATCCCCAGCAACGGGAAGTCGCCCAGTTGCGCCAGCATTGCGTGGCGATCGCGTGCCCCGGCGCAGGCAAAACGAAAACGATCGCCACGAAAGCAGCCCTGCTGCTGCAAGACAGCGCCGCGACGGTGGGCGCCGTTACCTTCTCCAAGGACGCCGCGCTCGAGTTGCGCGAGCGCATCCTGGTCGCCGCCGGCGAGTCAGTGAAAAAGCGCCTGATCGCGGGCACCTTCCATTCTCTTGCGTTCAAGCAACTCAAGCGCCCCGGCGCGCGTGCGCTCGATATCGCCTCCGACGGTGACAGGCTCGGGCTGCTCATCCGCGTGATGCAGGAACTCGGTCGTGACGGGAAAGCTGAAGACGTCATCCCAACGATCGAGAAGATCAAGACCAATTTCGGCCGGTGCGAACCGAACACCGACGACGGCGAGCTGTACCATGCCTATCAAGACGCGCTCGCTCGCAACGGCAAGATCGACTTTCAGGACATGCTGCGTCTGGCGGTCGAAGGGATGGAGCAAGGCACTATCGCCCCATACGCGTTCACCTATCTGCTCGTTGACGAGTTTCAGGATACAGACCCGTTGCAGTACCGCTGGATCGAACTCCACGCGCAGGCAGGCTCGATCGTGACGGTTGTCGGCGACGATGATCAGAGCATCTACGCGTTCCGCGAGGCGCTCGGCTATCGGGGCATGGAATCGTTCATCCAGTCGTTCGCCGCAAAGCCGGTCGTCCTTGGGAGCAACTACCGCTGCCGCGCAGAGATCCTCGGTGCGGCCGACCTGGTGATTCGCAATAACGTGGACCGGATCGCCAAGGTGCTGCGTGCCGAAAAAGGGGCGGGCGGGAGCGTGCGCACGTTCCGCCATCAGGACGAATACGAGGAGGCGACGGCCGCCGTCGAGGTTCTCGGACCATTGCTGGCGAAAGGGCAGTCCTGCGCCATCCTCGCGCGCACCAACCGCATCCTTGATCCGCTGGAGTCTGTTTGCCGCTCGCATGGCATCAAGTACTACCGCGCGTCAGGTGCCTCGGTGCTCAGCCGCCCGGAAGGTGCGCTAATGTGCAACCTGCTAGAGATCGTCGAGCGCATCAAGGACACCGGTCTCGATGCAGTCCTCGCGCACCTCGGACTGACCGCCCAGCAGCTACGCGCTCTTCACGCCGATATGGGACCGGAACTGACGCAAAAGGGCCGAGCGGAGCTCGTCGAACTTGGGTTGCCGGAGGACGTCGCGACGAACTATCGGGAGTTCATGAAGCGACTGGCTGAATGGCAAAGCCTGTGCGATCGCAAGTTCTATTCGTTGACGCTTTCGGGCGTAGCCGAATGGATGTTGAAATACGCGAAGAAGGATTCCGCGATCCGCGCAATTCAAGCAACGAATGACGTCCTGTCGCGCTTATCAGGCAGCTTCGCCGAACGGCTCTTGTTCTTGCGTCAGGACAACAACGAGCCGACGCCCGGGGCCCTGATCCTCACGACAATGCACAGCTCGAAAGGACTCGAGTGGGATCATGTCTGGATCGCGCGCAGTGAGGAGACCATCGTGCCTGATCCAAAATCCACGGAGCCGGAGGAGCGGCGCCTCTTTTACGTGGCGATGACGCGTGCCCGCGAATCGCTCATGATCTCCGGCACATCGAAAAACTTCGAATCACGCTTCGTCGCTGAGGCGCAGCTAACTCCAGTCGCTGTCGTCGCCTGAACCGCAGCATGCGCCTTTAGGCTTCGAACATACGCCAAAAAAGCTGATTTATAGACCGCTGCCGTCAAATCGGTCAGCGGCAAGGCGAAATATCGCCTATACCATTGACTGGTATCGCGATCCGTGAGGAACACGTCATGTCGGTATTCCACCACGTCCTCGGTCTATGGTTAGCGCCAGACTTTTCAGCCGTCGAACGGGGCGAGATGGCGCCCCCACACGTTGATTACAGCTCACTCGACACGCGCGACGTCGCCAGAACGCTTTCGGAGTTTAATGATTGCGGCGAAGACGTCTCATCCGCGTTCCTAATGATGCGGTCGACCAGGTCACCGTTCAATTCAGATTGGCAGGACGCTTGGCAGGAAGTCCCCAGTGCGAAGACTTCGCGGCCGAACTGCTGAACTTGGCCGAACGCTCGGACGATTTGGACATACGCCCTAACTGGGCGGCGCTACACGCACTTCCGAACAGGCGACATGCCCCGCCTCCCGTGTTGCTCATGTTCGTGGTCAGCGGGGAATTCGAATCAGTCATGGTGTGGTCGAACCAGTTAAGGATGCGATTCGGCATACGAGCAGCGGACATGCTGAAGGTGATAACGGGTGACATTGAAGATGCTGATCATGAAGGCCATCTGCCGGCCGGCATCTCGACGTACCTGGGCCGAGCCTTCGGGATTCCATACATGCGCGAATGCGTTGTGACTGGGCTCGCCAGTTTCCCGGTGCCGTGCTGATCGTCAGCGGTTTCGGTACCGGTGTCCGCACCTGACGCGTGCGTTCGCTTGGACCAAAGAAAAAGCCCGCTCAAAAGCGGGCTGAAGTTTTAGCGGCGATCGATCAACTTTTTGGTTGCAATGCACGCTTGTACGCTCCCACGGACCGGTACGCCGGTCGATTCCAATGCGGCGTGCCAAAGGGCATCGATTGACTGTTCACGAGCAGCCCTGTGTCAAGCATGCAGAAGCAGCGGCCCTCGAATGCAGCCTCTTGCGCTGCCGGTTCCCACGTCATGGTGAGAAAGTCGAAGATTGGTTCAATGGCTTTCACGGTTGCGTTGGCAGGGAGTAGTCAACCCGTTATCGGCAAATCATCAGCGGGATGAAGTCGATTACGCCATTGCTCGTGAAATCTCGGTCACGTTCGATTCGCTGTGACCCACACCGGCGGTTTCGGATGAGCGTGGAGCGGCGATCGAGGCTTGCTCCTGTTCCGATTCCGCCTCGATCGTAAGCATTCTTGCGACGCGCTTGAGCGTGCCGTTAAGCGCTGCGCGCGGGCCGAGACGGATGGTGCCGCCGTAAAAGATGTCGCCTGACACGTGCCCGTTGATTTCGAGCGAGCCACGGGCGTGGACGTCACCGTCGACGCGACCGTCGATGCGTACGTGTTCGCCTTGTGCCATCCCCTTGACGAGGCCACCTTCGCCGATGTGGAGAAGACCTTGGGTCGAGATGATGCCGCCGTCGAGCAAGCCGAAGCACGAGATGCCGTGATCCACGACCATGTCGCCGGTGATCGCGCAGCCGCGCGCAATAAGCGTGATGTTGAGTTCGGTTTTCATGGTGTCGATTCCTAGAACATTTGCACTTCGTTTGCCCCGGCCGGGCTAGCAGACGCTGGCTTTTTCGTTGCTGCCGACACTTCCTCGCTGTCACCTGAATGCTCTTCGCGGGAGCGCGAGTGATGGCGGTAGCTGTGCGTGCGAGCAGCCGCGGCGCTGGAAGACGACGCGTGGTCGTCCGCTGTGTGCGGTTGAGGAACGGTCTGGTTCAGCGCCGTAGTGGCCGCAGCGGGTGCAGAGGTGGCGGCGACTGCTGCCGTCGTCGGTTTTGAAGCTTGGCGGCCCGCTTCGGGCTCGCCACGTGTTTGATGGATCGGCGAAGCGGCGGCTCGTTGCTCGTCGTTGGGTAAGGAAGCCGTGGGCTTCGCAGTCGAGACGCTCGCCGTTTGACCACCAGTGCTCCCCAGCGAATTCTTGAACTGGTCAGCCGTCAGGCCGATAGGAGCTGCAGGGGCAACGTCCCTCCCGGTGAGCATCGGTGCCAACGCGACTGGATGAGCCGGCGCTGCATCGACCGGTCGCGTCGCTACGGCGTGCGGAGTCTCCTCCGTTCCTTCGCGCACACCTGTATCGGATTGTGCCGGAGCGGCCGTCACATTCGACTTGTGGGCGGGCGCTTGGCTGACCGACTTGTACAACGACGCCGCTCCCATTCCCGCCGTGCCGACGACGGCGGCAATCGCAACGGCTATCAGGCTTCGGCGAACAATCGGCGCTGCCTTCGGTAAGCGCACTTTGATTGCTGGCTGCTTGTCCGAGGCCGTTACATCTGCTGGTGCAGGGAGTGCTGCAATCTGCCGAGGCAGATCGATCGTCATTGAATCCGGTGCGAACTGAGAGTGCAGTCGTTGAATCTCGCGTAAGTCCATGCGTTGACCTCTTTCTATTGTGTTTAGTCGAGCGTCGCCGGCGCGACCGACGGTGATTCCGTCGATGCGAAGTTGAAGGCGTCAGTGTTCAGTGTGGTCGCTGGGGCCAGACAGCAGAACGCCCTCGGGCGCGAAACAATCGTTGTCCGGGATGCAGAGGTAGCCGATCTTGCTGATGCGGGCCTCGCCAGCTTCAAGAGCGCGTTGTCGGCTCTCGGCGCTAACAGCGCGAGCAAGCAGAGCGCCCATCGTTTTCAGGAAAAGCTGGTCGTAGATAGTGAGCAGACGCACGAGCCGACCCGACATCGCGTGTTTGATCTGCAATGTCACCATTTCCGGATAAACGACCGTCTGGCGCTTTGGCAGCGCGTCTGCCCACACCATTGCTTTCTTGAACCACGCCTCGGCAGTTCGAAACTCCGACTCGATCGCGAGTAATTTGCCGCCGCGAGCAACGGTCATCTTCGCCGCAGCAAAGTTGAAGTCCCCGCGCAGGAACTCACGCGCAAACCGTGAGTGATACGGCAGTTCGGTCTGAGCGAGCGTGTCGCCATTGATCCGAGCCAAACGGCTATCGCCGGTAAGCCTTTGAAGGGGGCGTAGCCCGCTCTCTCTGGCGTTGTCGCTCGTGAGTGGTGCTGTGCGTTTTGATTTTTCTTCGGGCACTTCCATATCGGTAACGGACATATTCGTACTCGGTCTTCTATGTTCTCTCTGACACAGGATTTTCATTGTTTAGGCAAACGTCAAGGAGGCGAAAGCGATACGAATTTCGTGAGCTTTTCACCGCACACATGCGTCAAATACCCGGATACTCAACTCCATTCCCCGCGTCACTGACGCATCGACCTCGACTCCAAGCCCGGAGTCCATCTTTTTTCTGCAAGTCGTGCCCGCCTCGCGCGTTGGCATGCGCCGACCGGATAGCTACCGGTGTGGAAATCTTCCTTGTGCTGAGTGTGCTCGCTACACACTCCCC
>NZ_FCOJ02000054.1 GCF_001545035.1 Caballeronia glebae | reverse complement strand
TGCTTCAACCGGATGGCCGCCGACAAACCGGCTGGTCCGCCGCCGACGATGACGACGTCGTATTCCATCGATTCGCGTGCATTCGAAATATGGCTTTCGTGGCCTGTCGAAAAAGACACCGTGCAAACTCCAAATTGTTCTGATCGTGGTTCGGCAAACGAATTAAAAAGCGCGCATCGCCGAAACCGAAGTTATGCAAAAGCCATGGCGGGACGCGGTTTCTGCGGAGGAAACACGCACCACGAGCCATCGTCGTGGCGAAAGAAAACGACGGCGAACGTGCCCGATGGACGCTCGGTTTCGACGCACACATAACGCCATTGCTTGCGCGCACTGCGACTAAACCGGGTCACGCGGGCGCTCTTGGCGCCCTCACCTCCCAGCCATTTTTCGACGAGCACACGCAACGATCTTTCCCGGCTATTCATCGACCTCTCCAGCGACAGCACTAGCTGAACTCAGCACAACACGACGATGCGAAGACATGCGAATCGGCCTCCGCCATTCCACGCGGCGATCGCGCTTACGACTGCAGTTCCTCGACAAGCTCCGGCGCGACCGAGAACAAATCGCCGACGATGCCGTAGTCCGCGATACTGAAAATAGGCGCTTCTTCGTCTTTATTGATCGCGACGATAACCTTGGAATCTTTCATGCCCGCGAGATGCTGGATCGCGCCCGAGATGCCCACCGCGATGTACAACTCCGGGGCGACGATCTTGCCGGTCTGCCCGATCTGATAGTCGTTCGGCACGAAGCCCGCGTCGACGGCGGCGCGCGAAGCGCCCAGCGCCGCGCCGAGCTTGTCCGCCAGCGGCTCCAGTATCCTCGCGTAGTTCTCGCCGCTGCCGAGTCCCCGGCCGCCGGAAACGACGATCGACGCCGATGCCAGTTCCGGGCGTTCCAGCTTCATCACTTCGCGGCCGACGAGTTGCGAAAGGCCCGCACCCGGCGTTACGTCGATCCGCTCGACCACGGCATTCCCGCCGACCGCATCCACCGGGTCGAAACTGCTCGTGCGCACCGTGATCACCTTGATCGGATCAGCCGATTGCACCGTAGCGATCGCGTTGCCCGCGTAGATCGGACGCGCGAACGTGTCCTGATCTTCGATAGCGATGATGTCGCTGATTTGCGCGACGTCCAGTTTTGCCGCGATGCGCGGCGCGATATTCTTGCCGTAAGCCGTAGCGGGCGCGAGGATGTGCGAGTAGTTCTTCGCGATGCTCAGCACGACCGCCTCGACGTTCTCCGCGAGACCCGCGTCGAGATGCGGCGCGTCGGCCAGCAGCACTTTCGACACCCCGGCAGCCCGCGCCGCTGCGTCCGCCACGCCCTGCACATCGAGACCTGCGACCAGCACGTGGATTTCGCCACCGATTTCACGTGCCGCGGAAACAGCATTGAGCGTCGCCACCTTTAGCGTTGCCTGGATGTGCTCGGCAATTACCAATATCGTCATTTTGTCTGCTCCCGCTTAAAGCGCCTTGGCTTCGGTTTTGAGTTTTTCCACCAGCGCTTTCGCGTCCGGCACCTTCACCCCGGCGCTGCGCTTCGGCGGTTCGCTGACCTTCAACGTTCTGAGGCGCGGCGTCACATCCACACCGAGCGCTTCCGGCTTCACGATCTCCAGCGGCTTCTTCTTCGCCTTCATGATGTTGGGCAAGGTCACGTAGCGCGGCTCGTTCAGGCGCAAATCAGTCGTGACCACAGCGGGAAGATTCAGCAAGAGCGCTTCCGAGCCGCCATCCACCTCACGCTCGACGGTCGCGCTGCCGCCGGCAATGCTTACCTTCGACGCGAAGGTCGCCTGCGGCAAGCCCGCCAGCGCAGCCAGCATCTGACCGGTCTGATTGCAATCGTCGTCGATAGCCTGCTTGCCGAGAATCACCAGTTGCGGCTCTTCCTTGTCGTGCAGCGCCTTGAGCAGTTTGGCGACAGCGAGCGGCTGGAGGTCTTCGTTCGACTCGACCAGAATCGCGCGATCCGCTCCGATAGCCAACGCCGTGCGCAATGTTTCCTGGCATTGCGCGACGCCGCAGGACACCGCGATAACTTCAGTGGCTATGCCCGCTTCCCTCAGACGCACCGCCTCTTCCACGGCGATTTCGTCGAACGGGTTCATCGACATCTTCACGTTCGAAAGATCGACGCCCGTGTTATCCGACTTCACGCCGACCTTGACGTTGGCGTCCGCCACTCTCTTGACTGCAACCATGACTTTCAAAGCACTCTCCCGACTTGTTTTTCCCGACAGCACGAACGCACCGCGCGCGATCAACGCATGCCGCAATCGATATCGATCGTCAACGCGTTCAGATACGCGTTCTCGACGATGTGCTGCACCAGTGCCGCAAACTCGTCCGGCATGCCCATGCGGCGCGGAAACAGCAGCTTGTCGAGCAGCGCGTCCGAAACCTTCTGCGGCATGCCGATGGACATACCGGACTCGAACAGTCCCGGCGCGATCGACACCACCCGGATACCGTGTTCCGCGAGGTCGCGCGCGATCGGCAGCGTCATGCCGATCACGCCGGCCTTGCTCGCGCTGTAGGCGGCCTGTCCCATCTGCCCCTGACGCGCCGCGCCCGACGATGTGTTGATGATGACGCCGCGCTCACCCGCGTCATCCGGATCGTTACGCGTCATTGCGAGCGCGGCGTGGCGGATCACGTTGAAGGTCCCGGTCAGGTTCACGCCGAGCACGCGGTTCCACAGTTCCGACGGAAACACGTCGCCCTTCGAAAGCGTCTTGCACGGCCCGAGAATCCCCGCGCAGTTGATTGCGACATGCACTCGACCATGCCGCTCGATGACGGCGTCGAGCCCTCGCTTCACACTGGCGTCATCGGCGACATCGACCGCGATGCCCGTCATGTCCGGGCCCAATGTGTCATCGAGCTTCGCCTGGTCGAGATCGAATCCGACCACCGAAGCGCCGGCCTTCGCCAGCCGCTTGCAGGTCGCAAGGCCGAGGCCCGACGCAGCGCCCGTCACGATCGCTACCTTGTTGCTTAAATTCATTAGTTTTCCTTTCTTTCCTCGCCCCGCCGAACTGATCGAGCGCGACACGATGTGCAACTCTCGACGAGGCCGCACGGCAATCGCCGGCCTCGTCCCGCCCTGAACAAACCGGTTAGAAGCGATGCGTCATGCCGAGCGCCACCAGCGTCTGCGACGCATTCGGCGCGCTGACGGTAATGCCGGGCCAGCTCATCGTCGCCATGCCGTTGTTCTTCATATAGCCCGCGCGCGCATACAGCGAGGTCCGCTTCGACAAGCTGTGATCGACGCCAAGCTCAACGCCCAACGCGTTGTCGTGTATGCCCCGTGCTTCTCGCTGAATGCCCGCGATCTCGATCGTGTCCGCGGCGGTGGCCTGGATGGTCGCCCCAACTTCCGCGATGCTGTATGAATGGGTCGCGTCGAGGCGGGCGGCCAACGAATTGGCGGGCGCATCCTTCGAACGGTTGTACGTATAGTTCATCTGCAGGTTCACGATGCCGATCCGGTACCCCAGCGCGCCGGTGAAACGCTCGGTTCCGAGCAGATTCAAGGCGGCGGGCAATCCCGGGATCGTCATGGTGCTCGCGTGTTGATTCTGATACGCGAGACCGGCGTAGAACCCATAACCCGAGTAAGTGAGCGCGACGTCGAGCATGTTGCCCACGGTCTGGGGCACAGGCTGTGTGACAGTCGCCGAAAAGCCATACATGGCGTAGAGCTTCAGCCCGCCGATAGTCGGCGACTGATACACGATCGAGTTGCTGGTGCGGCCCGACGCGCTCTGCGTTGCGATCGTATGCCTGTCCACGTTGCTCGCCGCGGCCGACAGCGGCGAGAGCAGTTCGTTACCCCGAAACGGATCGCTCGGATAAACCGCCCAGAAAGTCGGCTGATACTGACGCCCTAACGTGAGCGAACCGTAATTCTCGTGGCTCAGTCCCACCCATGCCTGACGGTAGAACATCGCCGTGCTGTCGATGAAGAATCCGCCATTGGCGATATTGAAGCCGTTCTCAAGCGTGAATACAGCCTTCAGTCCGCCTCCCAGATCCTCGATTCCCTTCAGGCCGAAATTCGAACCGGTATTGCCGCCACTTCTTTCCGAAAAAGAGTGGACCGCGCCGTTCCCAAGATACTGAATGAAAGTATCGGCCACGCCGTACAGCGTCACGCTGGATTGCGCAGCAGCCCCTCCCGCTACGACCAGCAGTGATGCACCGATCATTCCTTTACCAACACAACGCATGCATGTCTCCTTCATGTTCGCGTCTCGTCGAGACACGGATACGGTCACACGATGTGCATCGTCGCTGTCGTGACAAACTCGACCGCCGAGTGCACACGTTTGTTTTAGCGTTCGTTTTTTTTCAGCACGCATGTATCTGATTCTCATGCGTCTTGTTTTATTGAATCGCACTACGAACGGAGTTTAGTAAATCTTATGCGGACTGCTTTACCTCTTGAAGATGATTCGACAGCTTGTCCGCAGAACCAAGGATAGACGCCCGGGACCTCGCACATGCCCCCTCGTGAATAGGGGGCCGCGGCACGCGAAAGCCCTCCCCTCCCCGACGCGTATCAGACGGGAATGCTCGCGAGCGGCTCCAATGCCGAACGATTCGCTTCCGACAACGCCCTCGGACGTCGCGTCGCACGATCGACGTACACATGCACGAAGCGACCTTGCGCAGCAGGCTCGGTGTCGCCTTCCCTGAACAGTCCGATCTCGTACTGCACGCTGGAATTGCCGATTTTCACGATCCGCAGCCCGGCCTCGATGCAATCCGGAAATGCCAACGATGCGAAGTAGTGACACTGCGTCTCGACTACGAGCCCGATAGCTTCGCTGGATTCGAAGTCCAGCATGCCGGTGCGCAGCAGATACTCGTTCACTACGGTGTCGAAATAGCTGTAGTACACGACGTTGTTGACATGACCGTAGATATCGTTGTCCATCCAGCGAGTCGGGATCGTAAGGAAATGCGGGTATGCGTCACGGGAAAGCGCGGCCGGTTTGGTCATCGCCAGATCTGCCTTTGGTGCTTGTGGAGCTTGAGGAATGATCGGATTGCAGCGGGGTATGCTCGCGCTGCAATCCGGAGAGACGCGCGGCGCGAGCGCGCCACGCGACTTGCCGATTTACCTGAATTCTTCGGGAATCGCCAGATAACGCCCTTCGCCAAATGGCGCGTAAGGCAGATTCGGATGGGTCTTCAATTCGGCGAAGAAACGCGTCATCACCGGAATGATGTACATGCCGACCCAGCCGTTGTCGGAGCCGCTGTACCGGCCCGGCGACGTCTGATTGCCGCCCGTGGGCATCGCTCCGTTGAACGCCATGTCGAACTGCTCGCGCGGGTCCCACTGGAGATCGTAGATAGCGGGCGCCTTCATGGTGCGTTGCGGCCCGAGCCACGTGTCCTGCGCGGTGTACACGGCCTTGAAGTTCTTCACGCGCACACCGCCGAAGGTTTGCCCGGAGAAGAATATGAAGTCCGTGCGCTTGCCCGGACCTTTACCGAGCAGCGAATCGCTCAGATCGATTCCGTCGAAGATGATGGATTTTCCGCTGTTGTCCTTCCATTCATGCGACGGCGCCTGCTCGCCGATCAAAGCGGCAAATGTCGGCCACCAGTCCATGTGCGAGAACATATCCGTGTTGACCGAGCCGGGCTTGATATGTCCGGGCCACCAGGCGATTGCCGGCACGCGGAAGCCGCCTTCGAACGGCGTGCCCTTTTCGCCGCGGAAGGGCGTGTATCCGGCGTCGGGCCACGCATCGACCCACGCTCCGTTGTCGGTCGTCCAGATGACGAGGGTGTTCTCGGCAATACCGAGATCGCGGATTGCCTGCACGATCTGGCCGCTGTTGTCATCCATCTCCATCAGCGAGTCGAGGTAGTTTCCGCCGCCCGGCGACTTGCCCTTCCAGCGCGGTGACGGATTGTTCGGGTTGTGCACTTTCAGGAAGTTCAGGTACATGAAGAACGGATGATCGTCCTTGGCATGCGCCTTGATCCAGTCGACCGCGTTGCCGCGCATCTGGTCGTCGGCGGTGGCCAAGTCGTCGTAGGTGAACTTCGGCTTCACGGTCTTCACGCTCTCGCCGGCTTTCTGTTCGAGCATCGAGACGTTGACGCGCTCCCAGGCTTTCTGGAAGTTGGCATCGCGGGCGGGCCAGTTAGGATGCAGTTCGAGGTTCGAGTACGCATACACGCCCGCGTAATACGCGAGCATGTCGTACATTTCGTCGAAGCCATGCGCGGTCGGATAGTTTTCCGGTCGGTCGCCGAGATGCCATTTGCCGAGCTGCACCGTCGTGTATCCGGACTTCTTCAGGAACTCCGCGATGGTCGGCGTCTGCTTCGTCAGTCCGTTCGGATCGCCCGGCACCAGCACCGACGAAAGCGACGTGCGGATCGGCTGCCTTCCCGTAATGAACGAAGCCCGGCCCGCCGTGCAGCTCGCCTGTCCGTAGTAGTTCAGGAAGCGTTCACCCTCTGCGGCCATGCGATCCAGATTCGGCGTCGGCGCGCCGCGCATCGCGCCGCCGCCATAGCTTCCTAGATCGCCCCAGCCTACGTCGTCCGTCATGATCACGACGATGTTGGGCCGTTGCGTTTGCTCGGCTCGCGCGTGCCCGCCGCTAAAGAGCATCGCGCAGGCAATGCATGCGCCCGCGACACCGCGCACGCGCCCCATCCACGATTTTGCTTTCATCTCCTCTTCCCTCTCGATCGACTTGTTCAGATGGCTACGCCCGCGTAGGGCACGTCCTTGTGTCCGTATCGGCGCACTCGCAGATTCGCCTGCTCGCCATGTCCCGCGAACCCTTCCAGCGCGCACAGACGCGAGCAGTACTCGCCGATCATCGCCGAGGCCTCGTCCGTGATCACCTTCTGGTACGTACACGTCTTGAGGAACTTGCCGACCCACAGTCCTCCCGTGTACCGCGCCGCCTTGCGCGTGGGCAGCGTGTGGTTGGTGCCGATAACCTTGTCGCCGAACGATACGTTGGTGCGCGGCCCGAGAAAGAGCGCGCCGTAGTTGGTCATGTTGCGCAGGAAATGATCGGGGTCGCCCGTCATGACCTGCACGTGCTCCGATGCGATCTCGTCCGCGATGCGGATCATTTCGTCGTCGCTTTCCGCAACGATCACTTCGCCGTACTTCTCCCACGATTGGCGGGCAATATTGGCGGTCGGCAGAATATTCAGCAGACGCTCGATTTCCGCGATCGTCTCGCGCGCGAGCTTCTCGGAAGTGGTCAGCAAAATCGCCGGCGAATCCGGGCCGTGCTCGGCCTGACCCAGCAGATCGGTCGCGCACATTTCGCCATCGACGGTTTCATCGGCGATGATGAGCGTTTCGGTCGGCCCCGCGAACAGGTCGATACCGACACGCCCGAACAGTTGCCGCTTGGCCTCCGCAACGAAGGCGTTGCCGGGGCCGACAAGCATGTCGACCGGCGCGATGCTCTGTGTGCCGATGGCCATCGCGCCGATCGCCTGAATCCCGCCGAGGCAATAAATCTCGTCCGCGCCGGCCATGTGCTGCGCGGCGACGATCGCCGGCGCCGGCTTGCCGCGAAACGGCGGCGCGCACGTGACGATGCGCTGCACGCCCGCGACCTTCGCGGTGATCACCGACATATGCGCCGATGCAAGCAGCGGATACTTGCCGCCGGGCACGTAGCAACCGGCGGCATTCACCGGAATGTTCTTGTGACCCAGAACGACGCCGGGCAGCGTTTCGACTTCGAGATCGCGAATCGATTCGCGCTGGTGACGCGCGAAATTCTCGACCTGCTTCTGCGCGAACTCGATATCCGAAAGCTCGCGCGCGGACAACTGAGAAAAGCACTGTTCGATCTCGTCCCGCGACAAGCGATAGTCGTCCCGTTCGAGCTTGTCGAAACGAATTGAAAGCTCGCGCACCGCGGCGTCGCCGCGCGCCTCGATATCCGCGAGCGTCGTCTCGACCGTATCGCGCACTTCACGCGCCGCCGCTTTCAGCACTTCCGCTTCCGCGCCGCGCTTGAGCCAAATTGCCATTTCCACTCCTCACCATCCAGCGTTAGTCGATGTCTGCCTATGTTTCCATTCAAAGGATAGGCGGTGCGAGCGGCCTGCCGTCCCCCTCAAGAATAGGGGGCGTCGCGCGTGCCCCCGCTCTCTATCATTGGCTGCATCGAAATGGACGAATACCGCCAATGACATCAGTTAAACAAGGTCCGCTCGCCGGACTCAGGGTGCTGGAAATAGCGGGCATCGGGCCCGGCCCGTTCTGCGGCATGTTGTTCGCCGATCTGGGCGCGGACGTCGTGGTCGTCGAACGCATCGAAGCCGGCGCGGACGGGCTCGACCTCGGCAGCGTGCCGATCGCGAACCGGGGCAAACGCTCCGTGGCCGTGGACATGAAAACCGCCGAGGGCGTCGAGACCGTGCTGCAGCTCGTCGAGCGTTGCGATGCGCTGATCGAAGGCATGCGCCCCGGCGTCATGGAACGGCTCGGCCTCGGTCCCGATGTGTGCCTGCAGCGCAATCCCCGGCTCGTCTATGGACGGATGACCGGCTGGGGCCAGCATGGCCCGCTCGCACGCAGCGCGGGGCACGACCTGAACTACATCGCGCTATCCGGCGCGCTCTGGTACTCGGGACAGCCCGGCGAAGCGCCCTTGACGCCGCCCAGTCTCGTCGGCGATGTCGGCGGCGGGTCGATGTATCTGGCGGTCGGTCTGCTCGCCGGCATCATGAATGCGCGCGCGATGGGCGTCGGGCAGGTCGTGGACGCCGCGATCGTCGATGGCAGCGCGCACATGATGTCGCTGCTGCTCGCGCTGAAGGCGTCGGGCCAGATGACGCAAGAGCGTGGTCAGAGCCTGCTCGACGGACCGCATTGGTACAACACCTACCGCTGCGCCGACGACGCCTTCATCTCGGTCGGGTCGCTCGAACCGAAGTTCTACCGCGAGTTGCGCGAAAAGCTCGGACTCGATGCCGATCCGCTCTTCGACGATCCCTACGACAGCCGCGCATGGCCGACGCTGCGCGAGCAATTCGCCACGCTCTTTGCGCGCCGCACGCGCGACGAATGGTGCGCGCTGCTGGAAGGCTCCGACGCCTGCTTTGCGCCGGTGCTGAGCCCGGACGAAGCCGCCGATCATCCGCACATGCGCGCGCGTGGCATCTATACGCGCGAGGACGGCGTGTTGCACGCGAGTCCCGCGCCGCGCTTCTCGGCGACGCCCGCCGGCCGTCCCGGCCCGATTCCGCGACGCGGCGAACACAACGATGCCGTGTTGAGCGACTGGACAGGCGGCTGACCGCACGTTCCCTCACCCGCACTCCGCGACTGACACGAAGGAAAACCCGCATGACCGACATCACCAACGCGTTCCTTACAGAACAACAAACGCTCATCCGCGATACCGCGCGGCGTGTGGCTAGCGAGATCGTCGCGCCCACCGCAGCCGATCGCGATCTACATTCGGCGTGGCCGCGCAACGAACTGAAAGCGCTCGCCGAACTCGGCTTTCTCGGCATGCTGATTCCCGAGGAATACGGCGGCACCGGCGCGGGCGTGCTCGACTTCTGTTTGGCGCAGCACGAAATCGCCGCGGCGGATGCCGGTCTCGCCACCATCGTGCACGTGCATAACTTCACGGCGATGAGCATCGTCGAGCATGGCACCGAGGAGCAGAAGCGGCGCTATCTGCCGGCGATGGCGAGCGGCGAGTCGATCGGCGCATTTCTGCTGACGGAACCGCACGCCGGTTCCGACACAGCCGCGCTACGCACCAGCGCGCGCCGCGATGGCGATCATTACGTGCTCAACGGCGCCAAGCAGTTCATCTCGAACGGCAGCGAGGCCGGAGTCGGCGTCGCGTTCGCGATCACCGACAAGGCGGCCGGCAAGAAAGGCGCGAGCACGTTCATCGTCGATCCTAAGCAGCCCGGTTATCACGTGACCCGCGTCGAGAGCAAGCTCGGGCAGCACACCGCGCATACGGCGCAGATCGAACTCGACGACTATCGCGTGCCGGCGGCCAACCTGCTGGGCGGCGAAGGCAACGGCTATCGCACCGTGATGGGCGGCCTCTCCGACGGACGCATCGGGATCGCCTTCATCGCCGCGGGCGTCGCGCGCGCGGCACTCGATGCAGCGGTCAAATACGCGCGCGAACGCGAGGCCTACGGCGCGCCGATCATCAAGCTTCAGGGCGTCGCCTTCGACCTCGCGGACATGGCCGCGCAGGTGGACGTCGCCTGGCAGTATTGCGTGCATGCGGCGCGCCTGCGCGATGCCGGCGTCGATTGCATCAAGGAAGCGTCGATCGCGAAGCTGTTCGCGAGCGAGATCGCCGAGAGAGTCTGCTCCGACGCGCTGCAGATTCATGGCGGTTATGGTTATCTGACCGATTTCCCGGTCGAGCGTTATCTGCGCGATGTGCGCATCTGCAAGATCTACGAAGGCACGAGCCACATCCAGAAGTTGATCATCTCCCGCCACCTCGGCTGACGCGACGCCGATACCTGCGCTGGCTTGCATGTCGCTTGCAAGCCAGCGTCCCTACCCAACGAAAACTCAATAGAAAAAGCCGCCGCCCTTTTCGGTACGGCGGCGCTTGCATGCCTACGCTTCGTTCTTACTGCCCGCAGACGAGCTTCAGAAAAGCCTGCACCTGATGGCCCGATTCGTCGTAGGGACGCGCGGTGCGCCAGTCGGCGATATCGGCAAAGCGCGCGGCAACGCCTTCGGGCGTCACATCCTCGTCCGGCAGCAACACGGGCGCGGTTTCGACCACGGTCGCCGCGGCGAACGCGCCGCCGCCCGCCGCGATGACGGTCTTCGAAGGCGCGTCGTCGCTCGCGAGGAACAACACGGCCGGCGTGACGCGCTCGGGCTGAATGCGCTGCAGCATCTCTTCCGGCAGGATATCGGCGGTCATGCGCGTCGCCGCGACCGGCGCGATGGTGTTGACCTTGATATTGCTCTTGCGGCCTTCGGTCGTCAGCGCGTTCATCAGCCCGATCACGGCCATCTTCGCCGCGCCGTAGTTCGCCTGCCCGAAGTTGCCGTACATGCCCGATGAAGACGTGGTCATCACGATGCGTCCATATCCCTGTTCGCGCATCAGTTCCCAGACGGCCTTGGAACAGTTGATCGCGCCCATCAGATGCACGTCGAGCACGGCCTTGATATCGGACATTTCGAGCTTCGCAAAGCTCTTGTCGCGCAGAATGCCGGCGTTGTTCACCAGAATGTCGACCCGGCCGAACTCGGCCACGGCACGCCGGACCATCGCCTGCACCTGCTCGTAATCGGCGACGTTCGCGCCATCCGCAATCGCGATTCCACCGGCCGCGCGGATTTCCTCGACCACCGCGAGCGCGGCTTCCGATGAACCGCCCGTGCCGTCGCGCGCGCCGCCGAAATCGTTGACGACGACTTGCGCGCCGCGCGCCGCGAACGCCAGCGCATGCGCGCGGCCGAGGCCCGCGCCCGCACCGGTCACGATCGCGACCTTTCCATCGAAACGAATACTCATGCTTTGATCTCCAGACTCATGGTCGAAAAAGGTCTTTCAGGGAAAGAGCCGCGTGATCGATTCCGCGACGCAGGCCGGCTTGTCCTGGCCTTCGCACTCGACGGTCATCTCGATCTTGAGCTGCGCGCCGCCGCCATTGACGGCCGTCCACTCGATAAGCCGAAACTGCGCGCGCAACCTGCGGCCGACCGGCACGGGCGCGATGAAGCGCACCTTGTCCAGCCCATAGTTCAGGCCGCTTCGGGTTTCCTCGATATGAAACGCGGTCGCGAAAAACGCGGGCAAGAGACTCAGCGTCAGGAAACCATGCGCGATCGTGCCGCCAAACGGCCCTTCTTTCGCGCGCTCGGTATCGACGTGAATCCATTGATGATCGCCGGTTGCATCGGCAAACTGATTGACGCGCTGCTGATCGATCAACAGCCAGTCGCTGGTGCCGATCGACTCGCCGACGAACGGCTGCAGATCGGCGATTTTTTCAAAGGTCTTCATGGGCGTTTTCCGGTTGAAGCAATGCCTTTTGCAATTGCGCCGCGCATAACGCGTCGTGGCGGTCGCTGCTGCCGAACAGCACGTCCGCGACGACCGCGCGTTTGTAGTAGTGGCCCACCTGGTATTCCTCGGTCATGCCGATTCCGCCGTGCAATTGAATCGCCTGAGCGCACACGAAACGCGTGGCCCTTCCGATGACCGATTTCGCCTGCGACATCACACGCAAACGCGTTGGGCCGTCGTCGTTTTCAATGGACGCCACGAGCGCGTACAGCATCGACCGGGCGATCTCCAACTCCGTGGCCATGTCCGCCATGCGGTGTTGCAGCGCCTGAAAGCTGCCGATGGGCACGCCGAACTGCTTGCGCATCTTCAGATGATCGGCGGTCATTTCGATTGCCTTTTCCATGCCGCCGACAAGCTCTGCGCCGAGCGCGGCGATCGCATGCGCGAGCCCGTGCTGCATCGCGGCCAGTCCAGTGCCGGGCTCGCCGAGCAGCGCGTCGCGGGTCACGACGACACGCTCGAAGGTCAACTCGGCGGCATGGCTACCATCGTGCAACGGCAGCACACGGCGCGAGAGTCCGGCGGCGTCGGCAGGCACGAGAAACAACGTGATGCCGTCCGCGCCCGGCGTGAGCGCGGAGACGATGAAACCGTCGGCATCCGCGCCACCGAGCACGAGTGTCTTCGTGCCGCTCAGCGCATAGCCGTTCGACGTGGGCTGCGCGCAGAATGCGACCGGTTCGGGCAAGCCGCGCGATTGCGTCTCGCTGTACGCAAGCGCGAGCCGGCGCGAACCGTCGGCGAGTTGCGGCAACCACGTTTCCCGCTGCGCATGCGTGCCCGCCTTCAACAGCGTTTGCGCGGCCAGCACCGCGCAGCCCAGATACGGCTCCAGCACCAGTCCACGGCCGAGTTCCTGAGCGATCAGCACCGTGTCGATCAGGCTGCCATCGAGACCGCCGCAGGACTCGGGCAACGCGGCTGCGAGCCAGCCGTTGTCCGCGAAGGTTTCCCAGTGCACGGCGTCGCGCGTCGATTGCGACTTGATCAGCGCCGTGCGCGCCTCGAAGCTGTATTCGCGGTCAACGAAACGCCGCACGCTGTCCTGTAGCAGTTGTTGCTCTGCATTGAGAGTGAAGTTCATGATCGATCCGCCCGCTCAGAGTTGAAACAGCATCTTTGCGATGATTCCGCGCTGAACCTCGCTGCTGCCGCCATAGATGGTCGACGCGCGGCGGAAAAACATCTCGTTGGCGACGCCGCGGCCAATGTCTTGCCGTGGCATCGGTTCATCGAGGCACGCGTCGTGCGGTTCGGGATAAGCCACGGCGCCATCGTCGCCGAGCGCCTCCACGGTCAGCTCGCTGATGCGCTGCTGCAACTCCGTGCCGCGCACCTTGAGCATCGAGCCCATCGCGTGCGCTGCCGGGCTGTGGTCCGATTCCATCGCCGCGACGCGCTGGACCATCATCGCGATGGCGTGCAATTCCGCTTCGAGGCGGGCAAGACGCAAGGCGAATTCCGTCTGCGCGATGAGCGGTTCGCGGCCCGCGCGCTGCGTCGATGCAAGCTTCCGGGCGAGCGTCAGGCCACGGCGCAGGATCGGCAAATCCGCCGCGCTCGCGTGCTCGTTGTTGAGCAGGAACTTGGTGATCTTCCAGCCATCGCCCTCGGCGCCGATGCGGTTCGCGACCGGCACGCGCACATTGTCGAAGAAGGTTTCGTTCAGGTGATGGCAGTCGTCGATACTGCGGATCGGCCGCACCGTGATGCCGGGCGTCTTCAGATCGACCAGCAGGAAGCTGATGCCGGCCTGTCGCTTGACTTCGGTATCGGTGCGCACCAGCAGGAAGATCCAGTCGGACTCGTGCGCGTAACTCGTCCAGGTCTTTTGGCCATTGACCACATAGAAGTCGCCATCGCGCTCGGCGCGCGTGCGCAAGGACGCGAGATCCGATCCGGAGCCGGGCTCTGAAAATCCCTGGCACCAGAGACGCGAGCCATCGAGAATATGCGGTACATGTGCCGCTTTCTGCTCGGCGGAAGCGAATTCGTTCAGTACCGGGCCAAGCAGTTTTTGCGCGAAGCCGTCGTGGGTCGGCGCACCGGCCGCGACGCATTCTTCATCGAACACGAGACGTTGCAGCACCGTCCAGCCGGCGCCGCCGTCCGCTTTCGCCCAGTACGGCGCGCCCCAGCCTTTCCGGTTCAGGATCTGCTGCCAGCGCACGAGGTCCGGGCGCATCGAGCGCACGCTGCCCACGGGCTTGCCGGCAAGATCGGAAGGCAGGTTCTTGCGCAGGAACTCGCGCACTTCATCGCGAAATGCATCGAGACCGGCATCGGGTTGAAAGTCCATCGGCGACTCCGTCAGTTGCGGTACATCGTGACGACGCACGCGCCGCCGATTCCCACGTTGTGCTGCAACGCGACGCGCGCGCCTTCGACCTGCCGTTCGGCTGCCGCGCCGCGCAGTTGCTGCACCAGCTCGGTACATTGCGCGAGACCCGTTGCGCCAAGCGGATGCCCCTTCGACAAAAGTCCGCCCGACGGATTGACGACATACTTCCCGCCGTAAGTGTTGTCGCCATCGTCGATGAACTTCGCCGCCCCGCCTTCGGGACACAGCCCGAGCGCCTCGTAAGTGATCAACTCGTTGTGCGCGAAACAGTCGTGCAGCTCGACCACGTTGACGTCCTCCGCGCCGATGCCCGCCGCTTCATAGACCTGGCGCGCTGCGTTCTTCGCCATGCCGAAGCCGGCCACGTCGCGCAGGTCGTCGCCTTCGAGCGATTCGTGCCCGTCGGTGGTCAGCGACTGCGCCGCGATCCAGACGCGCGTATCGAGGCCGTGCCGCTTTGCGTAGTCTTCGCTGCACAGGATTGCCGCCGCCGCGCCGCAGGTCGGCGGGCACGCCATCAGACGGGTCATCACGCCGGGCCATAAGAGCTGGTCCGCCATCACGTCTTCAGCCGACACGACCTTGCGAAACACCGCCAGCGGATTGTTGGCCGCGTGCCGGCTCGCCTTCGCGCGAATCTTCGCGAAACTTTCGAGCGGCGTGCCGAAGCGCTTCATGTGCTCCATGCCCGCCCCGCCGAAGATACGCAGCGCAGGCGGGATGTCCGCCGGCACACCGAGCCGGTCGCATTGCTTCAGAAACAGTTCGGAGGGCAGAGGCCGGTCGTTGAAATAGCTGCCGAGCGCGCCCGGATTCATCTGCTCGAAGCCGACCACGAGCGCGATATCGAGCGCGCCCGCCTCGATCGCCTGACGCGCGAGGAACAGGCCAGTCGAACCGGTGGAGCAGTTGTTGTTGACGTTGATGATCGGCAGGCCGGTCATGCCGACATGGTAGAGCGCGCGTTGTCCGGCCGTGGAGTCTCCGTAGACGAAGCATGCATAAGCCTGCTGGATCGCCTGATAGGTGACGCCGGCATCGGCCAGCGCGAGCCGCGCTGCCTGCGCGCCCATCAGGTCATAGGTTTCGCTTGCGCCTGGCTTCTTGAATGGGACCATGCCCACTCCGGCGACGACGACTTTGCGCGTCATACGTTCTCCTTCAGTTGTTTTTGAAATCCGATCGAGCGACTCGATGCGGATTCATCATAGGCAGGCGTGCCGACTGCCGCGCCCCCTCGTTTCAAGGGGGCCGCGCTAGTCGGGAAAAGACGGTTTCTGGATATGATGCGCTCCGGCGTCCCCATGCGCTGCCGGCTCGTTCAGCCGATACCACATCACGCCTTGCGCATCGCAGCGGCCCGACGCCTGCCCGCGCACGACGAGGAAATTGAGGAACGCGAGCGCCTCGCCGGTGGCGAGCGTATAGCGCATCGGATCGTCCGTATCGACGCGCGAGGCGAACAGCGTGCCGAACACGTCGACCGCGCGTTTGGGGCCGTCGCGCAACCGGTCGCGCAGACGTTCCAGACCGCGCAGCACGCCGTACTCAAGCCGATCGAGCCGGTCATGCAGGCCGCGGAACGGTTCGTTGTGGGCCGGCAGCACCAGCACGTCGGCGGGAATCGAAGTCTTGAGCCGGGCGATCGACGCGAGCCATTCGCCGAGCGGGTCGGCATTGGGCTCGATCGGATGCACCGAAACGTTCGATGAAATGCGCGGCAGCACCTGATCGCCGGAAATCAGCACCCGAAGCGCGGGGCAGTGAAGACACGCATGTTCCGGCGTATGTCCGCGACCGATGACGATCTGCCAGTCGTGCGCGCCGATGCGTAGCCGGGCTCCTTCTTCGAGCCGGCAAAAGCTGTCCGGCAACGCGCCGATCATTCGCGCGAAACGGCCGAAGCGTTCGCGATACCGCACGATCGTCGCGTCATCCCAGCCGGCTCGACGATAAAAGCGAATGCCGTCACGCGGCGCCTCGCGGCCGACGTCCGCTACATTCGAGCGGCACGTCAGGTACTCGATCCGCGTCATCCACAACGAGCAATCGAAACGTTGCGTCAGCCATCCGGCCATGCCGACATGATCGGCGTGCAGATGCGTGACCAGCACGCGCGTGACGCGTCGTCCGCCCAACGGCCCGCCGAGCAACGCTTCCCAGCGCACGTCCGCGCCGGGCACCGACAAGCCCGTGTCGACGATCGCCCAGCCGTCGCCATCTTCGATTGCCCAGACGTTGATGTGCGTGAGCGAACCGGGCACCGGCAGGCGCATCCACAGCACGCCGGGCGCGACCTCGACCGCGCCGTCGTCCAACGGAACGGCGTCGAGCGGATAGCGCAATCTGGCGGCGGCTGGCGGCGTCATGGGTTCATCGCGGTTCGACACCGTCACGCTCTCGATGCTCAGACAAACGCCGACACGCCGGTCAGCGAACGCGCGATGATCAACTGCTGAATCTCCGTCGTGCCGTCCGGAATCGGAATGATGATGGCTTCGCGCAGCAGACGTTCGACGTTGAAGTCCTTCGTAATGCCATTGCCGCCATGCAACTGCACCGCGTCGCGGCACACCTTGACCGCGGCTTCCGTCGCGAACGCCTTGGCCATCGATGCCTGGAGGTCGCAGCGAATCCCGGCGTCGATCAGTCCGAACACGCGCTGGCACATCAGCCGCGCGGCATCGACCATGATCGCCATGTCGGCGAGCTTCGCGGCGATCAACTGATGCCCGGCGATGACCTTGCCGAACTGCTTGCGCTCCTTCGCATACGCGATCGATTCTTCGAGCGCCGTGCGCATGATGCCGACCGACAACGTGCCGACGTGAGCGCGCGCGTTCTCGAACACCTTCATCGTGTTGCGCAAACCCTCGCCTTCCTCGCCGATAAGATTCGTCGCCGGCACGCGCGCATCGGTTATGAAAATCTGCGCGGTCGACTGCGAGCCCAGCGCGATCTTGTCGATATTGCGCGACTCGTAGCCATGCTCCTTGCGGTCGATAAGAATATGCGAAAGCCCTTTATCGCCGCGCACCGTGCAGATCAGCACGTCGGAATAGACGCCGTTGGTGATCCACGTCTTCTCGCCGTTGATGATGAAGTGATCGCCATCGCGCACCGCGCGCGTCTTGAGCTCGGCCACGTTGGAACCGACATCCGGCTCGCTGATCCCGATCGAGCCGAAGATCTTGCCGGCGAGCGCGTCGGGCATATAGCGCTCGCGCACGTCAGGTCGGGCGTTGCACAGCATCGCCGTGAGACCCATGTTGAGCATCACGCACAACGCGATATCGCACGAGCAGGCCACCAGCTCTTCGAACAGCATGCCTTGCGTGGTGAACGACCATCCCATGCCGCCATACTCGACGGGAATGGTGCAGCCCGGCAGCCCGAATTCGGCGATGCGCTGCGTCAGTTCGCGCATCCTTTCCTTCGGGATGAAACGGTCGCGGTATTCCTTCGCGACCGGCTTGATCTCGGCTTGCAGAAACTTGCGGAAGCTTTCGACAGCGAGATTCTGATCCTCGGTGGGCAATTGATACGGCATGTCGGATATTCCTTGATTCGATGTCTGTTTTTAAGCGCGTCCGAAGATGCCGATATGGTCGATGCTTTCCTCGACACCCCACAGCCCGCCGCCATTGCCCTGAATCGCGAAGCGCGCGCCTTCCACCTGACGCGGGCCGCATTCGCCGCGCAACTGCTCGACGAGTTCGAAGATCTGTCCGAGTCCCGTCGCGCCGATCGGATGGCCTTTCGATTCGAGGCCGCCGGAAGGGTTGATCGGCAGACGCCCGCCGAGCGCGCTGTCGCCACGCTCGGCCATCACGCCGCTTTCGCCCGGCTTGCACAGCCCGAGGTTCTCGCACAGCGCGATTTCGCCGATCGCCGATGCGTCGTGCAACTCGGCGACATCGATATCTTCCGGGCCGATACCGGCTTCGTCGTAGGCGAGTTTCGCGGCGTGAATGGTGATGTGGTTCGCGAGATCGTCGCCGGCGCGCGGGGATGCCGAACGCACGATCGTCGCGAGCACGCGCACCGCGCGATTGCGATCGAAGCCGTAGCGCTTGAACGCCGATTCCGTGCACAGGATCGCCGCCGCGGCGCCGTCGGAGATCGGCGAGCACATCGGCAGGGTCAGCGGATAGGTGATCGGCGGCGCGCCGAGGATTTCGTCGATCGACATCGGCTTGCGGTATTGCGAGCGTTCGTTGTGGACCGAGTGGCCGTGGTTCTTCGCGGACACCGCCGCGAACTGGCGCTGCGTGATGCCGTGGCGCGCCATCAGTTGCCTGCCGATGCCGGCGTAGACATCCATGAAAATGCTGTACGGCTTCTCGGAGGTCGTGCCCGCCGGCGCCGTCACGCCGCGGCCGAGTTCGACCATCTGCGCGGCGTTCGCCTCGGCCGTCTCGACGTCCCACGCGGAATCGAACACGGAAAACATGCGCGCCTTGTCGTGCGAGTACATTTTTTCCGCGCCCACGGCCAGCACTACGTCGGCCATGCCGGCGCGCAGTTGCGTCACGGCGAGATGAAACGCGCTGCTCGCCGACGCGCACGCACTTTCGATGTTATGAATCGGGATGCCGCCCAAGCCCAGCGGAATCAGTGCGACCTGTCCACGGATCATGTGCTGGCCCTGCATGTGGCCCTGCGTCGTGTTGCCGAAGTAAGCAGCCTCGATCCACTCGCGATCGCAGCCCGCGTCCTTCAGGGCGTCTTCGACTGCCCACGCGGTCAACTGCTTGACCGACTTGTCCAGGTGCCGTCCAAACGGCGTCATGCCGACGCCGACGATGTAGATGTTTTCCATATTCGATGTGTAAAGTTCGTTTTGATCCCGATGCCGCCCGCTTGCGCTCAACAGCCCTTGAATTGCGGCTCGCGCTTCTCCGCGAACGCCCGAAGCCCTTCCTGGATGTCGTAGGAACGCTGGTGATTGCGCAGTTCGAGCAATTCATGACGCAGCGCGTCGGCGGCGGACTTGTCGGGCGCTTCGTTCGCCACGCGCTTCATGCGCGCCAGGACGAGCGGGCTCTTCTTCGCGAATTTGTCGGCCAGCGCCTGCGCGCGCGGCTTGAGTTCTCCATCGGCGAGGACTTCGTTGACGAGGCCGTAGCCCTTCAGTTCGGCGGCGCTCATGGCGTCGCCCGTGAAGAGCAGATAGCGCGCGACGTTCGCGGGCACCTTGCGCGGCAGGATCGCCGCGCCGCCCGCGCCGGGAAACACACCGAAGTTCGAGTGCGCGTCGCCGAGCCGCGCGGATTCGGCGGCCAGCACGACGTCGCACGCCATCACTACTTCGAGGCCGCCCGCGAGCGCCAGGCCGTTGACCGCTGCGATCACCGGCTTCGGAAACGCGCGCAAGGTATCGAAGAATTCGACGATCAATTCGAGAAACTCGCGCTTCTCGGGATGCGGCGCCTCGGCTGCCTCGATCAGATCGGCGCCCGCGCAGAAGGCGCGTCCATTGCCAGTCAGAACGACGACCCGAATCGCGTCGTCGTCGCGCCAGGCGTTCAGTTGCGCGGTCAGGCCGGTTGCCATCTCGCGATTCAGGCTATTCATGGCGGCCGGACGATCCATCGTCAGCCAGCCGACCGAGCCCACCAATGCGTGCGAATAACTCATCTCCCCTCCGGATATCGGCGACGCCGTTTCTAGACGTTGCGGTTGTGATAAGTTAGGTTCCGCGACTTCATTAATCACCCCTCGTTGTGAGGGGGGCACTTTGGCCGGCGGATAAGGGAAGGTTGAGGGTGGGAACTGCTCACGCAGCGGTTCATTCGCCGCAATGCACCGACTGGGTGACGCTTTGACTACGCCTTTCACCAGACACCTGGTTTCCACCCGATTCTCGCCCCCGCGAATCGGCGCCAAGCACGTCATGCGCGCCGACTTGCTCGCGCAACTGCAGCGCATGCAACAGTGCCGGCTCGCGCTCGTGACGGGCAGCGCCGGCTATGGCAAGACCACCTTGCTCGCGCAGTGGCGTCAGGCGTGCCTGAAGGCGGGCGCGGAAGTCGCATGGCTCTCGCTCACCGCCGACGACAAAGGCTACGTCGATTTCTGCACCGCGCTCTTCGCCGCGATGCAGCGCGGGGGCCTGCCGGTCGAAATGGATCTGCCGCTCGAAAATGCGAGCGCCGCCGCGCTCGACGCGTCGGTGGCGGCAATCGTCGAGGCCGCCGTCGATTTGCCGAAGGATCTGTATCTGCTCATCGACGACTATCACCACGTCGAAGCGCCGCTTGCGCACAAGTTCATGCAGAAGCTGCTCGATCAGGGGCCGGGCAATCTTCATCTGGTGATCGCGTCGCGCGTCACGCCGCCGCTCGGCTTGAGCCGGCTGCGGATGATGGATCAGATCGTCGAAGTGGACAGCGCGGGCCTGCCGTTCGACCTTGCCGAAACGCGCGCATTCGTCGATGAGAATCTCGGCCCGGGAAAGGTGAACGCCGACGAACTGGCGCTGATCCACGAGTTGACGAGCGGCTGGCCATCCTGCATTCAGCTGATCGTGATCATGCTGAAGAATCGCCCGGAGACGCGCGCCGTGCTCGAAGATCTGGTCTGGCGCTCCAGCGATCTGCAAACGTATCTGAGCGAAGAAGTCATGGCGCATTTGCCGGCGGATCTGTCGGCATTCGCGGAAGCGCTGTCGATCTTCCGGCGCTTCAATGCGCCGCTTGCCCGCTTCGTCACGGAAGACGCGCAAGCCGCCGATCTCCTCAAGCGCATGGAGGACGAAAACCTGCTGATCATCCGCGTCGATTCCGACGACCGGCTGAGCTGGTTCCGCTTTCATCCGCTATTCGGAGAGTTTCTTGCCACCCGGCTCGCGCGCCGCGAACCCGAAAGCGTGCGCGAACTACATCGGCGCGCGAGCCGATGGTTCGCCGATCAGGGCTTTCTCGCCGAAGCGGTGCGCCATGCGAGTGCGGCGGAAGACGTGGAATTCGCCGCGTCGGTGATCGAACGCGCCGCGCCCGCCACGTGGAACCTGGAGTATCTGGGGCCGACGCTCAATCTGCTCGAACATCTTCCGGAAGAGACCTTGTTCAGGCATCCACGGCTGCTCTTCATCGCGTGTCTGGCGGTTGCGCTGACCACGCGCCCGGCCAAGGCCAAGGCGTGGCTCGTGGCGCTGGAAGCGGGTGCGCAGTCGATTCATCCCGAGGTCGCGCGCAGCCTGCCGCTGATCCATGCCGCGATCGCATTCCAGCACGACGACACGCAGCGCATGATCGAACTGCTCGAACCGCATCGCGATGCGTCGCTGGAAAACCCTTTCCTGCAGTACATGCTGCTTGCCTCGCTGTGTTCGGCCTACACCGCCGCGGGCCGTTATGCCGAAGCCAAACGTCTGTTCGACACGCATCCCGTTCCGCCCGCCGACGAGGACAACGACATGGCGCTCGTCGCGCAGGCGACGCGGATCTCCGTGGCGCTCCTCGAAGGTAATGTGCGCGAAACCGAGCGCGTCGGTTCGGCGCTGCTCACGCGTTCGGTGCAGTCGGTCGGCCGGCATTCGATCAGCGCGAACATTTGCGCGAGCGTGCTGGCGGACGCCTACTACGAGCTGGACCGTATCGACGACGCGCGCGAGACGATCGCCAATCGTCGCGGCTTGCTGCAGTCGTCGGGACCCGACATGCTGATCCGCGCGTCGCTGTGCCGGGCGCGGCTCGACCTTTTGCAGGAGAGCCCGGACGCGGCGTTATCGTTCCTGCAGCGACAGATCGCGCATATGCGCAGCATGCGTCAGGTGCGCGCCGTGACGCACCTGCTGGCGGAACAGGTGAAGGTGCTCTTGCTGAAGGGCGATCGCACGCAGGCGCGCGAGACGTTCGCTTCGCTGGAAGAAATCGCGCAGGCTCATCCCGCCGAACAGGGATTCAAGGCGGAGATTCCCGCGTTCGCGGCGCTGGCCAAGGCACGCTTGCTGCGCGACGAACAGCCCGAGGAGGCATTGCGCGCCTTGCAGATAACCCGCAGCCACGCCGAGGCGTTCGGCCGCGGCAGGCTCGCGGCGCTGGCCGACCTGTTATCCGCGATCATCTTCGCCGACCTGAAACAGACGGATGACGCGCTCGTGTGTCTCGTGCGCGCCGTGGAAGCCGCGCATCGTCTCGGTCTCGTGCGTACTTTCGTCGATGAAGGCGCGCCCGCCGGCAAGCTGCTCGCACGCATGGTTCGCGAGCGGAAATTCGATGGCGTCACGCTTCAGCACGCGACCGAGATCATCGACAAATTCCCCGATTCCGCAGTCACCGACGGCCCCATGCGCCGGTCGAGCAACTCGAAGCTGCAGCCCGTGCTAACCCAGCGTGAAGTCGAAATCCTCGGACTCGTCGCGCAGGCGATGTCGAACAAGCGCATCGCGCTGACGCTCAATATCACGCTGGAAACCGTCAAGTGGAACTTGCGCAATATCTTCATGAAGCTCGGCGTGTCGAGCCGCTATGACGCGATGGTGTGGGCGCGCAAGCATGAGCTGATCGAGTAGGCGGCCGCGCCGCGTTGCGTCATTGCGCGCCGGCGACCGCGGGAGGCGTCCAGCTACGGTTAGCTGCGCGCGCGTCCGGCCAATAGTCGCGCAACATCAGCGAGAAAGGCGCGCCCTTGGGCACCGGCAACCAGTTGCTCTCCTTGTCCGCGCCGGGCGAATCTGCCTGGAGGTAAAGCGTCAGCGAGCCGTCGCTGCCGTATTTGAGGGCCTTGTTACGCGTGCCGAGCGAATACCGGTCGAGCGTATTCGGCACGAAAAAGTGATGTTCGTCGTAGACCGTCAGCGACCAGAAACCACGTGTCGGCGGCAATTGCCCGTTCTCGAAGGTGACGGTGTAACGCTTGTCTCCATCGAGGCGCACGCCGGATGCATCCAGGTCCTGATAGTAGTAGCGCGTCTCGTTCGGCGCGTTGACCAGAATGTTCGATTTCGCGACCGCCGTGCGCATGAAGTAGTCGGTGCCGAAGCGCGCGCCGTTGTCGAGAGTCGTCCAGTCGTGCGGCAGCGGCACGCCCCAGTTGCGGAACTGCAGCAGCGGATCGACCAGTTCCTTGTCCGCCTTTTGCGCCTCGTCGATCATCGCCTGTTTCAGCGCGGGGTCCTTGCGCGCGGCGGCGGTCACGGCCAGCACTTGCGCGTAGCGCGACTGCTCGCCCGGTAGCGGCGGCGCATCGGCAAGCACCGCCGGCAACTGGTCGAAGAACTGCTCCGGACGCACCCAGCGCGTCTCGCCGCCATCCGCCTGCGCGGGTTGCGCAAAGCGGCGCAGCGTGCGCCAGTCGCGATGCTTCATCGTGCCGTCGTACTCGGCGAGCGGATAAACATCGATGTCCCGAATCAGCGGCTGGATCGCGGCTTTATCTTCCGGCGTATCTTCCTGGAAGATGCGGGGCACGACGAACGCCGTGGCGGATGGGGCGCGCAACACCTTCACGATGCCGCGCGGCACCGTCCCCTTCCAGTTCGGACCGACGACCATGTAGAAACCGGGCTTGCTCGCATACATCGCGCCGAGCCCGGCGAAGTTATCCGTGCGGATGTCGGCGAGCTGGTACACCCAGAAGCGCTTGCCGAAGTCGGGCACCTGAATCACGACGGGACTGAGATCGAGCGCGAGCATGCTCGCACCGTACACGACGTCCTGGTTCGGGCAGGCGACCCAGCGTTGTCCGGGCTCGATGTAATCGCTCAACATCGCCAGCCGGTTGAGCGGCGCGAACGGAATCACGCCGCCGAAGAGTCCGGGCTCGGGGGCGCGCTGGAACGCGAGGCGGCGGTTGAAAACGTTGACCATCGGCCATGCCCAGAACCACGCATCCCGCGCCACGAGCCGCGCGTACTCCGTTGAAATGCGGACGCTGCTATCGGGACCGGGTGGCGGCGCGCTGACTTCGACGGCCCGAGCGTGCGCCGCGGGCTGGAGTGCGCTGAACAACAGGGCCGATCCGAGCGACACGGCGAGTGTCGCCAAGGTCGCCAAGGTCGAGGTACGTCGCATATTCGTCCTTTGATGTGGCATTTTCGGATGGTCTTCGTGCCTGGGGGTCGGACGAATCAACCCGCTTTCTCGACGTCGCCGGGTTTCCAGCTCTGATCGAAATGCGGTCCGGTCGGACCATACAGACGCAGCATCACGAAGAAGCCCTTGCCGGGAACGGTGCGTCGCCAGTTCCGCTCCTTGCCCGCCGGCGCATCGGGACCGAAGAACAGGTCGATCGAACCGTCCGCGTTGACCTCCGGCTTGTCACGCAATCCGATGGAAGGCAGCACCTGCCCGTTATCGAGGCCCGAGGCGGTTTGCGTGTCGTACAGCGTGGCCGACCAGAAGATCGCCGCGGGAACATGCGCAGGCAAATGCAAACGATAGTTCCGTGCCCCGCTCAGGAAGCGTCCGTCCGAGTCCTTGAACGTGGTCAGATAGCGCGCGCCCTGGCCGGGCACGACCGAACCCATCGCGGGACTCGTCGCGTAGATGATGCTGTAGGCGGCGCTGCGGGCATCGAGGTCCAGGAAACGGCCGGCCTTGTCCATCCACTCCCAGTCGGTGACGAAATTGCGGGTCGGCGTCACATATTGCCGGTCGCTGTAGATCAGGCCGCCGGGCCGTTTCGCCAGTTCGTCGTAGATCATCGAACGGCTCATCTTGAACGCCGTGCGCGCGGCTGCGTCGAGAATGGCCCGCGCATGCGCGTCCGGCTTGAACGGCTGCCCCTTGACTATGCCGATCGACGCCATCATGCCGCGCCAGTCGGCATCGGCCGTGTCGAGCGGCTCGCTGTCGACGAAGCGCGCCAGCATGTCGAAGAAGCGGCCATCGGCCGGGAATACCAGGTTGAGCGGAACGCCCGACGCATTGGGAAACCGCATGGCGCCGGGCGGCTTGCCCAACGGATAGATCC
Organism: Caballeronia glebae; assembly: GCF_001545035.1. Classification (GTDB taxonomy): domain Bacteria; phylum Pseudomonadota; class Gammaproteobacteria; order Burkholderiales; family Burkholderiaceae; genus Caballeronia; species Caballeronia glebae. Next base: position 27,317 of record NZ_FCOJ02000054.1, on the reverse strand, counting down.
GCGTCTGTTCGATCAGGCTGACCGGCGGCGCCAGGTTCGCCGGGTCCGCAAAGAAGGCGCGCCAGAAAACGAGCGCGTTGTTGGTGCGCGAGCGGTAGACATGGTAGCCATCCGGCACGTCGCCCCGATAGCCCGGCGGCAGCACGAGAAACTTGCCTCCCTGACCGTGGTCCGGACCAGCGAAGCCGATGTCGCCCGCGTAGGCCTTTGCGCCGATAGTCGGTCCCTCGATCGGACGTTGCCAGAAGTCGTTGAGTATGCCCTGCTGCTTCGGTGGAATCTCGATCACCATCGGGCCGTCTTTGCCCAGGTCGAGATAGCCCATTGCATAGATCACGTCCGAATTGGGCGTGGGCACGACGGTCTTTGCGTCCAGACGCTGCTTCCATATCGGGAACACGCTGTAGCCCGCGCCGAAAGCCCGTTCCGAGCCTTCTTTCATCGCGTACAGATTCACCGCCGGCAGCGCCCACAGATAGACCTGCGTGGCGCGCTGGAACAGAAGCTCATCGTTGAGCGTCGCGACCGTCTCCGCCGTCGGATGTCCTTCGGGGAACGGCAGACTCGCGAGCGCCTCGAAGCGCGCCGTATCCGATGCGCGTGCCTGCGCGCCCGCTGCGCCGTCGGTCGATGAACAGGCGGCAACGCATGCGCCCAGCGCGCACGCGAAGATGGATTTAACGATTCGATATTCAGGTGTACGCATGATGATTCGCTTTTAAGGGCCACTTGAAGCCTTCCTACGCAATGGCGCTGACGCCCCCATCGACCGCGAGAATCTGCCCGGTGATGTGCTTGCCCGCCTCGCTCGCAAACAACAACGCGGCGCCTTTCAGGTCTTCGTCGTCGCCGAGACGGCGCAGCGGTATGCGATCGCACATGTGCTCGACGCCCCAGTGCTCGATCGAGCCTTGCGTCATCTTCGTCGGAAAGAATCCCGGCGCCAGCGCGTTCACCGTGATCCCGTACTCGCCCCATTCGCTCGCGAGCGCGCGTGTGAAATTCACCACCGCGCCCTTGGACGTGTTGTAGGCGACAGTCTTCATCGTGCCCGGCACATTGCCGGCGAGACCGGAGATCGACGCCACGTTGATGACGCGGCCGCCGCGTCGCGGAACCATCGAAAGCTTGCCGATTCGCTGCGTCAGCAGAAAGAGCCCGCGGATGTTCAGGTTCATCACCTTGTCCCACGCTTGGACCGGATGATCTTCCGCAGGCGCGCCCCAGGCTGCGCCCGCGTTGTTCACCAGGATGTCCACGTGTGCGAGTCGCGCCAGCGTTTCGTCGGCAAGGCGCGCGATGTCGGCGTCGCTCGCTGCATCGGCGGCGATCCATTGCGCGTCTATGCCGCGTGCGCGCAGATGCGCCACGGCTTCTTCCAGTTCACCCGCCTTGCGCGCAGAGAGCATGACGCGCGCGCCCTGCTCGCCGAGCGCCTCGGCAATTTGAAGACCGAGGCCGCGCGAGCCGCCCGTTACGAGGGCCACTTTGCCCTTCAGGTCGAACAGTTGCGATACGGTGCGGCTTGTCATGTCCATGTCGGTTTTTGATCCTTGCGGAGTAAGTCGGATGCGATATCAGAACCACGCGTCGCGCATGTCGAGCGCGCTGCGGTCGAGCGACGCGAGCAGATCGAATTGTGGAAATACGCGCGGCAGTTCCCAGCGGAAGAAGTAGCCTGCCGCCGCGAGCTTGCCGCGATAGAAGGCTTCGTCGTTCGCGCCTTCGGTTCGCGACAGCGCGCGCGCGGCCACGATCGCCTGTTCCAGCCAGACCCACGCGAGCACGATATGACCGAAAGCTTCGAGATAGAGCGACGCGTTGGCGAGCGTGAGCGTGTTGTCGTCCGTCGCCCAGATGTGTCGTGTCACGCTCGTGAGCCGGGACGCCGCGTGGCGCAATTCATCCGCGTAGCCGCGCACTTTCAAGTCCGCGCTGTCGTGCGCCCGCAGCACCGTCACGTGCATTGCTTCGTCGAGCGCCGCGAGCGCCGCGCCCTGCTTCATGACCACCTTGCGGCCGAGCAGATCGAGACCCTGAATGCCGTGCGTGCCTTCGTGAATCGCGTTGAGGCGATTGTCGCGGTAGAACTGCTCGACGTTGTACTCGCGCGTGTAGCCGTAGCCGCCATGCACCTGAATCGCGAGGCTGTTGCCCTCCAGACACCATTGCGACGGCCAGCTCTTTGCGATCGGCGTAAGAATGTCGAGGAGCAACGCGGCACGCTCGCGCGCATGTTCGTCATGCGCCGAGCGCGTTTCGTCGACGAGCTTCGCGCAATGCAAATTCAATGCGAGCGCACCTTCGGCGTAACTCTTCTGGGCAAGCAGCATGCGGCGAATATCCGCGTGTTCCACGAGCTTGACCTGGGCGCTGGCGGGGTCTTTCCCGCCCGGACCGGACGCGCGCCCCTGCGGGCGGTTGCGCGCATAGTCGAGCGCATGCAGGTAGCCGGTGTAGCCGAGCGTCGCGGCCCCGAGGCCGACACCGATGCGCGCTTCGTTCATCATGTGGAACATGCACGCGAGGCCCTGTCCCGGCTCGCCCACCAGATAGCCGATCGCGCCCGCCCGTCCGCCTGGCCGATACCGCGTGCCTTCGCCGAAGTTCAGCAGACAGTTGGTCGTGCCTCGATGCCCCATCTTGTGATTCAGGCCGGCGAGCGCGATGTCGTTGCGCTCGCCCAGCGAGCCATCCTCGTTGACGAGGAACTTCGGCACGATGAAGAGGGAAATGCCCTTGACGCCCGGCGTGAGCTTGCCGTCCGGACCGGGAATCTTCGCCAGCACCAGATGCACGATGTTTTCCGACAGCGCGTGTTCGCCGCCCGAGATCCACATCTTGTTGCCGCGCAACCGGTACTGCTGGCCGAAGGCGGATTCGCTCTCGTGCTCCGCGCGTGTCGCGATGTCCGAGAGCGACGAGCCGGCTTGCGGTTCGGACAAACACATCGTGCCGAAGAAGCGGCCTTCCATCTCGGGACGCACGAACGCGTCGATCTGCGCGGGCGTCCCATGTGCGAGCAGCAGGTTCGCATTGCCGATGGTCAGGAACGGATAGCCGGCCGTGCCCGGATTCGCCGCCATGAAGTACGCAAAGCCCGCCTTCTCGACGACGAGCGGCAATTGCATGCCCCCGAACTCGTAGTCCTGAGCCGCCGCCGTCAGGCCCGCGGCACAGAACGCGTCGAGCGCGGCTTTGACCTCACCGATGATGTGAACCGTCTCGCCGTCGAAGTGCGGCTCGTGCTGGTCGCTTGTCTTGTTGTGCGTCGCGAACAGATCGGTCGCGATCTTCTCGCAAGTGTCGAGCGCGGCGTCGAAGGTCTCGCGCGAGTGATCGGCATAGCGAGGCATGGCGGTCATCGCCTCGACGTTCAGCCATTCGTACAGCAGAAAATTCAGGTCGCGCCGGGACAGGATCAGGGACATGTCGCGCATCCGCTCAAAGCACGTCGAACACGGCCGCCGCGCCCTGCCCGCCGCCGATGCACATTGTGACGACGACGTGCTTCACGCCGCGTCGCTTACCTTCGATCAGCGCGTGACCGACGAGACGCGCACCCGATACGCCGAACGGATGACCCACAGCGATCGCGCCGCCGTTCACGTTCAGCCGCTCGAATGGAATGCCGAGCTGGTCCGCGCAATACAGCACCTGCACCGCGAACGCTTCGTTCAACTCCCATAGACCGATGTCCTCGACCTTCAGCCCGGCTTTCTTCAACAGCTTCGGCACCGCGAACACCGGGCCGATGCCCATTTCATCCGGCTCGCATCCGGCGACCGCGAAGCCACGGAACACGCCGAGCGGCTGCAATCCCTTGGCGGCCGCGGTCCGCGCGTTCATCACCACGGCGGCCGACGCGCCATCCGAGAACTGCGAAGCGTTGCCGGCCGAAATCACACCGCCTTCGATCGCCGTGCGGATCTTCGCGACGCCCTCCAGCGTGGTGTCGGCGCGAATGCCTTCGTCGGCGGCGATCGTCACTTCGCGCGTGACGATCTCGCCGGAACGCTTGTCGGTGACGCCCGCGAGCACGGTCATCGGCACGATCTCGTCGTCGAAGCGCCCTGCGGCCTGTGCCGCCGCCGCCCGCTGCTGACTGCACGCGCCGTATTCGTCCTGACGCTCTTTCGAGATCGCGTAGCGCCGCGCGACCTGCTCGGCAGTCTGCAGCATGCTCCAGTAGATGTCCGGCTTGTGCTCGACGAGCCACGGGTCCGAGGCGAACGTCTGGTTCATCTGCCGCTGCGTCCACGAAATGCTCTCGACGCCGCCCGCGACGAAAATGTCGCCTTCCCCGGCGATCACGCGCTGAGCCGCCATCGCGATCGTCTGAAGTCCGGATGAGCAAAAGCGGTTGACGGTCGCGCCCGGCACGCTCGCCGGACAGCCCGCGCGCAAGGCGATCTGCCGCGCGATGTTGCCGCCGGTCGCGCCCTCCGGATTCGCGCAGCCGATCAGGAGGTCTTCGACTTCGCCCGCGTCGATGCCCGCGCGCGCGATCGCGTGCTGTACCGCGTGGCCGCCGAGCGTCGCGCCATGCGTCATGTTGAAAGCGCCCTTCCAGCTCTTCGCGAGCCCGGTGCGCGCCGTCGATACGATTACTGCATCAGTCATGGTCTGTGTTCCTGGAAGTCTGCTCATGTGCCACGGATGAATTCGCGGCCCTCAGTCGTTGAAGCCCTTTCCGTCGTCGGCAAGCTGCTGTAGCGAGCAGGCGATCTGCCAGGCGTGTCCCTGATAGCCTTTCGCGTAACGCCGCATCGACCGTGCAACGTTCAGGATTCCGACTTGATCGGCATACAACATCGGGCCGCCGTGGGCCTTCGGAAAGCCGTACCCGTTCAGATAGACCATGTCGATGTCCGACGCCTTCGACGCGATGCCTTCTTCCAGAATCAGCGCGCCTTCGTTGACGAGCGCGTAGACCAGTCGTTCGACGATCTCCTCATCGCTGATCGGGCGGCGTGCGATGCCGAGGTCCTTCGAATGCCGCACGATCATTTCGTCGACGACCGCGCTCGGATAAGCCTTGCGGTCGCCTGCCTTGTAGTCGTACCAGCCGGCGCCCGCTTTCTGCCCGAAGCGGCCCATCTCGCAGAGCAGATCGCCGGCCTTCGAGTAGTTGAAGTCGGGGCGTTCCACGGCGCGGCGCTTGCGAATCGCCCATGCGATGTCGTTGCCGGCCATGTCGATCATGCGGAACGGGCCCATCGCGAAGCCAAACTTCTCGATAGCGCGATCCACCTGTTCCGGCAGCGCGCCTTCGTCGAGCAGAAAGCCCGCTTGACGGCTGTATTGCTCCAGCATGCGATTGCCGATGAAGCCGTCGCACACGCCCGACACGACCGCCACTTTGGCGATCTTCTTCGCGAGCTGCATTACGGTGGCGAGCACGTCGGGGGCCGTCTCGCGGCCGCGCACCACTTCGAGCAGCTTCATCACGTTCGCGGGACTGAAGAAGTGCAGCCCGACCACGTCCCGTGCGCGACGCGTGAACGACGCCACACGGTCCAGGTCGAGCGTCGAGGTATTCGACGCGAGAATCGCGCCGGGCTTCATCACTTCATCCAGCGTGCGGAACACGATCTCTTTCACGCTCAGGTCTTCGAACACGGCTTCGATCACGAGATCCGCGTCCTGAATGTCGCGATAGGAAAGCGTCGTCGACAACAGACTCATGCGCGCCTCGACCGCTTCCTGCGTGAGCTTGCCTTTCTTCGCCGAGTTCTCGTAGTTGCGGCGGATCGTGGCCACGCCGCGTTCGAGCGCGTCAGCATTCGTTTCGAGCACGGTCACGGGAATGCCCGCGTTCAGAAAATTCATGCCGATGCCGCCGCCCATCATGCCCGCGCCGATCACCGCGACCTTCGCGACTTCGCGAACCGGCGTGCCAGCGGGCACATCCGCGATCCTGCTCGCTGCGCGCTCTCCGAGAAACGCATGCCGCAGCGCGCGCGCCTCGGACGTGCCGAGCAATTGCATGAACCTGTCACGCTCTCCCCGAAGGCCCTGATCGAAAGGCTTGAGCGACGCGGCGACCGCCTCGACGCATTGCACCGGCGCGGGGAACGGTCCGGAGCTTGCCGCGACCGTCGCGCGCGCGAAACCCAGATACGCTTCGGCGTTCGCGTGGCGCACCGGCAGGTCGCGGACCTTCGGATGCGTTTCCGCCGTGTGCGCGATGTGCCGGGCAAAACGAATCGCAGCGTCGAGCACGTCGGCATCGACGAGTTGATCGAAAAGGCGGGTGTCCGCGAGTCGTTCCGCGGGAACGGTTTTGCCCGACACGATCATGTTCAGCGCCGCTTCGAGGCCGATCGCGCGCGGCAAGCGCTGCGTCCCGCCCGCGCCCGGCAAGAGTCCCAGGCTGACTTCGGGCAACGCGATCCGGGTGCCCTTCACCGCGAGCCGATAGTGGCAACCCAGCGCGAGTTCGAGCCCGCCACCCATCGCCACGGCATGAATCGCGGCGATCACCGGCTTTGCCGACGCTTCGATAATCTCGATGACCGTATGCAGGCTCGGCTCCTGAAGCGCCTTCGGCGTGCCGAATTCGCGGATGTCCGCGCCGCCCGAAAACGCCTTGCCCGAACCGGTCAGCACGATTGCGCCGACGGCCGAATTGTCCAGTGCGCGCGTCATGCCTTCGACGACCGCGATTCGGGTGCTGTGGCCGAGGCCATTGACGGGGGGATTGTCGAGCGTGATGACGGCGACTCCGTCACAGACGTGGTACTGCGCTGTCATGCTGATTCCTTGGATGTCTCGAAGTGTTGTCGGCGCGGGCAATCCGAGCTTGCCCTTCGCGGTATGGAGCAAGTTAAACATCTTTTGGGCAGGACTTTTCCCCCTCGTTACGAGGGGGACGTCCCGGCCGCGACGCGTCCTATCCTGCGGTCACATCGGGCAGGCGCGCATTGCCCGGCCAACCATCCGAAGGACGATCCGATGAAGCAATTCGAGAACAAGGTCGCCGTCATAACCGGCGCTGCATCAGGTTTTGGCAAGGCGTTCGCCGCGTATGGCGCCACGCTCGGCATGAAGCTGGTCCTCGCCGACATTCAGCAGGACGCGCTCGACGCGACCGTATCGGAACTCAAGTCGCGCGGCACGGAGGTGATCGGCGTGCGCACGGATGTTTCGCTGGCTCACGAAGTGCAAGCGCTCGCGGACATCACGATGAGCACGTTCGGCACGGTCAATCTGCTGTTCAACAACGCAGGCGTGGGCGCGGGTGGGTTCGTCTGGGAGAACACCGAGAAAGACTGGGAGTGGGTGCTGGGCGTGAATCTGAACAGCGTGATTCACGGCGTGCGCATCTTCACCCCGTTGATGCTCGACGCGGCGGCGCGGGATGCCGCTTACGAAGCGCATATCGTCAATACGGCATCGATGTCGGGGCTCGTCAACGCGCCGACGATGGGCGTCTACAACGTGTCGAAACATGCGGTCGTCTCGCTCAGCGAAACGCTCTATCACGACCTCGGTCTCGTCACCGATCAGGTGCATTGCTCCGTGCTGTGCCCGTACTTCGTGCCGACCGGCTTCAATCAGTCGCGTCGGAACCGGCCCGCATCGCTCGCGAACGCGCAGACGCCGACGCGCTCGCAACAGGTCGCCCAGGCGATGTCCGACAAGGCCGTCACGTCCGCGCGGATCAGCGCCGACGAGATCGCGCAACAGACCTATCAGGCCGTGCGTGAAGGCGACTTCTATATTTATTCGCATCCCGAAGCAATGGACCCGGTGAAGCAGCGCTTCGAGCAGTTGCTCGCGCGACGCAATCCCGGCGACCCGTTTGCGGGCCATCCGGAGTTGAGGCGCAACCTCGCCCGCGCGGTACGCGGTTGACAAAACGTCCGAGCGACCTCGATCGATCAGCGCGTTTCGGTCGTCAGCAGCGCGTGAATCATCCGGGCCAGCAGATACGGCGTGTCCGGCGACGAAAGATACGCCGGACGTTCCAGCACCATCGCGCGGGGCAACGCCAGGAGCGTCTGGAACACGAGAAACTGCGCCAATTCCAGGTCACGGACGCGAATCTCCGCATCGAAGCGCGCCATCAGCGCGGGCGTCGCGCCGGCATGCCAGATCTCGCGCGCCTTGACCAGATCGAGCCGGACGAGTTCGTCGTAATGCGTCGAGCGAACGTTGAACGCCGGATCGAGCAGCATCTTCTTGCGATGCACGGAGATGCCCAGCGTCAACGTCAAGAGAATGCCGTCGAAGAGCGTCGCCGATTCCGGCAGCGCGGCGATTCCGGCGAGCAACGCTTCGCGCGACTGCGCGCGATAGTCGTCGAAGACCGCCGCGATCAGCGCCTCCATAGTCGGGAAGTACTCATAGAGCGAGCTGATCGCGACGCCCGCGTCCATCGCCACGCGCAGCGCCGTGAGCGCCTCGCGGCCTTCTTCTTCGAGAATTCGGAGACCCGTCTCCTTCAACGCGGCAACGAGCGCGACCGAGCGCGCCTGCCGTGGCGCCTTGCGCAATTCGCCGGGTCTTTCGACATGGATGACGCAGCCGCCTTCGCTCGACGCCGCGCTGCGCTTTGACCTGACCATAACCTGCTCCTCCAGTGCCGGAATGTGCGCGCCCGTTCGCCGTGCGCGCAGCGTCGCTCGTCCGCACTATAAGGACACGCGCGATTCGACGCGCCCCCTCATGACGAGGGGCGGCAGATAGTGCGGTTTCGACGACCATCGTCATCGGCCGGCATCGGGCGGCATTGGACGGCTTTAGCGTCCGAACGACATCCAACATTTCAGGGAGCACCATGAGTTACAACACGCCCGTCAAGGACATGATGTTCGTGATGACCGAGCTTGCCGGACTTGAGCAAATCTCAACGCTTCCTGGCTGCGCGGACGCGACCTTCGATACCGCCCGGACGATCCTCGAAGAAGGAGCGAAGTTCTGCGGCGATGTGCTCGCGCCCCTGAACGTCACGGGCGACCGAAACCCGGCCGTATGGAACGACGGCGAGGTCACGGCCAGTCCCGGCTTCAAAAAGGCATTCCGGCAGTTTGTCGAAGGCGGATGGCAAGGTCTGATGCATCCGTCCGAATACGGCGGACAGGGCCTGCCGAAGCTGATCGCCGCGCCTTGCCTCGAAATGGTGAAGGCCGCCAATCTCTCGTTCGCCACGTGTCCGTCGCTCACCGACGGCGCTATCGAAGCGATCCTGCTGGCCGGCTCGGACGACCAGAAACGGCGCTATTTGCCGAAGCTGATCGCGGGCGAATGGACCGGCACGATGAATCTGACCGAGCCGCAAGCAGGCTCCGATCTCTCGATGTTGCGTGCACGCGCCCAGCCGCATGACGACGGCACGTACCGCGTGTTCGGCACGAAGATCTTCATCTCCTGGGGCGAACACGATATGGCGGACAACATCGTTCACCTCGTGCTCGCGCGCCTGCCGAATGCGCCCGAAGGCGTGAAAGGCATATCGCTTTTTATCGTGCCGAAGTTTCTCGTCAGCGAAGACGGCTCGCTCGGCGCGCGCAACGACGTGCGATGTCTATCGATCGAACACAAGCTCGGTCTCAAGGCGAGCCCGACCGCAACGCTCCAGTTCGGCGACGACGGCGGCGCGACCGGCTATCTGGTCGGCGAGCCGCACCGGGGCCTCGAATACATGTTCGTGATGATGAACGCGGCGCGCTTCGCGGTCGGTCTGCAAGGGATCGCGATTGCCGAGCGCGCGTACCAGAAGGCCGCCGCCTACGCGAAGGAGCGCGTGCAAGGCCGCGCCGTCGACGGCTCGTCGGATCAGCCCGTGCCCATCATTCGTCATCCGGATGTGAAGCGCATGCTCGCCACCATGCGCTCGCTCACCGAAAGCGCGCGTGCGCTCGCTTATGTCGCCGCGTCGCACGACGATCTGGCGCACCGGCATTCCGATCAGAGTGAGCGCGCCCGGCATCGCTCGATTTACGAATATCTCGTGCCGATCGTGAAGGGCTGGAGCACGGAACTCGCGGTGGAAGTTGCAAGCCTCGGTGTTCAGGTGCACGGCGGGATGGGTTTCATCGAGGAAACCGGCGCGGCGCAGTATTATCGCGACGCCCGCATTCTGCCGATCTATGAAGGAACGACGGCGATCCAGGCCAACGACCTGATCGGCCGCAAAACCGTGCGCGATGGCGGCGAAATGGCGCGGTCCATGCTGGCTGGCGTCGATCGAACGCTCGCCGAGTTGCATGCCCATGCCGCATTCCGCAGAAACCCGGCGTTCGGTGCCATGCACCTTCATCTCGCCGCGGGCCGCACGGCGATGGAAAGCGCGATCGAGTTCATCCTCGGCCACTTCAGATCCGATCCGAACGCCACGTTCGCGGGCGGCGTGCCGTACCTGAAACTGTCGGGAATCGTGTTGTGCGGCTGGCAAATGGCCCGCGCGTTGCTCGTCGCAGCGGATCGCGAAACGAGTGATCCGTCGTTCTACGGCGCGAAGATGGCGATGGCGCATTTTTTCGCGACGCACATCCTGCCGCAAGCCGCCGCGTTCGAAGCGGCCATCGTCAGCGCAAGACACGGCGAAGGCGTGCTCGGACTGGCGGAAGAGGGCTTCTGAAATCGAACACGCGCGGGCGCGGGCGATCCTTTCGATCGCTCCCGCCCGCGCGCGGCATTACGCTCTTCCGATTTCCGGCTTCGCGATTTCGTGCGGCTCCGTGCGCGGCCGGCGAACCGTGATCAGCAGCACCAGCGCGCCGCCGATCAACGCGACCGCCATCACGTCGAACGCGGTGTACAGGCTTCCCGTCGCGGACCGAATGGCGCCGATCGCCATCGGACTGACGATACCCGCAGTCGTGCCGATGCTGCTGATCAACGCGATGCCGCCCGCCGCGCTGGCCGGTCCGAGCAATGCAGGCGGAATCGTCCAGAACAGCGAGATCGCGGACAGCGCGGCGGCACAGCCGACGCTCATGAACAGAATGGACAACGACAGGTCGCCGCGCACGAAGCCCAGCGCGAGAAAGCAGCCCGCGCCGACGCACATCGTCGCGGCGAGATGCCAGCGCCTTTCCTGGCGGCGATCCGAACTGCGCCCGAGCAGATACATGCCGCCCAGCGCGCAGATATAAGGCAGGCTGGAGATGATGCCGATCGACTTCAGGTCCTCCACGCCCATGCCGCGGATCAACGTCGGCATCCAGTAGGAAACCGTATTCGATCCGCCGTAGATGCAAAAGTACACGAGCCCCATCAGATAGATGAACGGGTTGCGAAGCACTTTCATGAGCGATTCCTGTTGCACGGATTGATCGTGTTCCGCGGCCAGCGCGGCCACGATCGTCTGCTTTTGCGCGGCGCTCAGCCAGCTTGCATTCGCGGGGCGGTCGGCGAGCCAGAACCACGCGATGGCGCCCATCACGACGGCGGGAATGCCTTCGATGATGAACAGCGCCTGCCAGTCGCGCAGCCGCGCGTCGTGCCCGAAATGCGTCATGATCCAGCCCGCAAACGGTCCGCTGACGATACCCGCGACCACGCCCGCCATCAGGAACGCCGCGGTGATCCGCCCACGCAGCGCGGACGGAAACCAATAGCTCAGGTAAAGGATCACGCCGGAGAGGAATCCCGCTTCCGCGACGCCCAGCAGAAAGCGCATCGCGATGAGCTGGTTCGCGCTATTAACGAACGCGGTCAGGATCGTGACGGCGCCCCACAGGATCATGATGCGCGTCAGCGTGGCGCGAGCGCCCACACGTTGAAAATAGAGATTGCTCGGTACCTCGAACAGCACGTACCCGAGATAGAACACGCCCGCGCCGAATCCATAGGCGGCGTCGCTCAACGCGATGTCGTGCGCCATGCTCAGCTTGGCGAACGAGATGTTCACCCGGTCGATCGCGTTGACCATGAACGCGATGAGAAGAAAAGGCATCAGGCGTCCGATGACCTTGCGATACGCAATATTCTCTTCCGGCACGACATCCGCGCATGACATCGAAACCGGTTCGTCCAACTGTTTCATAGGGTTCCTCCTGTTGTTTGCCGGCGTGTTCCGGCTGCATCTTGGGAAGCTCATGGTATTGAGGTTCGGCCGGTACTCGTTCCGGATTGAGCGCGCCGGCCGAAGACCGGCAAGTGCTTGAGCGCAAAGCATCTTTTCAAGCGCTCGCCGATTCGAAGATGACGCGTTTCCGGATTTCGGCCGCCGCATCGTGCCCCCTAGTTTCGAGGGGGCACGGCGATAGACGGAGCCTGCTAATCTCGGCGCAAGACGATCCGCATAACGCCCGTTTGCAGCGCTAACCTGAGGTGCCGATGAAGTATCGCCACGTCAAACTCCGCATTGACGCAGACAGGTTCGCGCCGGCGTTCGGGTGAACGCCGAAGCCCTTTCCGCACCAAGGTTCATCATGAAGATTTCGACTCGACAAAAGCGCCTCGCTGGCGCGGTGGCACTCGCTGTCACGCTGACTGGCTCCGCATTCGCGGGCTGGCAATACATTCATCGAAGCCCGGCTGCGCTGACGGTCGGCGACGGCCGCATCGGTCCTGCCGACATGGTGTGGATCGCCGGCGATGACTTCATGATGGGCAGCGAGTACCGCCACGCGCAGCCCAACGAAGGGCCCGCGCACAAGGTCAGGCTGGGCGGCTACTGGATCGACCGGCACGACGTCACCAACGCCGATTTCGCGCGGTTCGTCGCCGCCACCGGCTACGTGAGCACGGCGGAAAGAAAACCCCGCTGGGAGGATCTGCAAGTGCAATTGCCGCCCGGCACGCCACCGCCGCCCGACGACGTGCTGGTGCCGGGCGCGATGGTCTTCACCGGAACGGATGCACCGGTTCCGCTGAACGATTACTCGCGCTGGTGGAAGTTCGTGCCCGGCGCGAACTGGCGGCATCCGACCGGCCCGGACAGCGATATCGCGGGCAAGGAGAATCATCCGGTCGTGCAGGTTTCCTACGACGATGCGCTCGCGTATGCGCGGTGGGCGCACAAGCGATTGCCCACCGAAGCGGAATGGGAATACGCGGCAAGAGGCGGACTGGAGCAGGCCGACTACGCCTGGGGCGCGGAATTCGCGCCCGGCGGCAAGAAGATGGCCAACACGTGGGACGACGGCGCCCGCCCCTTTCCCGTGACCGATCAGGTCGCCCACGAAAAAGTGCAGGTCGGGACGTCGCCAGTGGGCAGTTTCGCGCCGAACGGGTATGGCCTCTACGACATGGCCGGCAACGTCTGGCAATGGGTTGCCGACTGGTATCGCGCCGACGCATTCCGTGTCGCAGCCGGACGCGGGCAACTCGTGAAGAATCCGGCCGGTCCTTCGGACAGCTACGATCCGGACAACGGCCCGACGGCCTATGCGCCCGAACGCGTGACGCGGGGCGGCTCGTTTCTTTGCAGCGAATCCTATTGCATGAGCTATCGGGTCAGTGCGCGACGCGGCACCGATCCCATGAACGGCATGTCGCATCTCGGCTTCCGTCTCGCGATGGATGAAAGCGAATGGAAGCGCGAAGCGCGCGACCTTCAGGCAAGCCGATAAATCCCGCCGATGCATCCCGACGCCGTGGCGCGGCGGGATGTCCGGCACGCCGCGCGTCGTGCGCCCCGACTGGCACGCACGATCGTCATTGCCTGCGTTATTGCGGCGTCTCAGTGTCAGGCTTGGTCGCCGCGCGCTTGCGACTCGTTGACCGCCGGGCGACCGGCGCACGTTGCGCGGACGTTTCGTCCGGGCGCTGCGGCGGTTCCTGTGCCTCGGCTGCCTCGGCTGCCTCGGCTGCCTCGGCTGCCTCGGCTCGCTCGGCTGGCTCGTCCGTGGCGACATCCGGCTCCGCGCTCTTCAGTCGCCGGATCGCTTCGAGTTCACGCACCAGATGCCCGATGAGTTCCTGTGACTCTTCCTGCGACAGCACATGCCTGCACGCGGTGATGCCGAACTCCATCGACCCGGCATAGCTTTGCACGGTGATGTTGACGGCAAGGCTGTGATAAGGAATCGCCACCGGATAGTAGTGAACCATGCGCGCGCCGGCCATATAGAGCGATGTCGGCAATCCGGGCACGTTGGAGATCAGCACATTGGCAACGGCCGGCATGCGGCTCTGCAAGTCGGTTCGTCCGAACAACGACGCCATTCCCGTCATCAGCCACGGCGCGCCGAAGACCGGAACCTGAGCGCCGAGCACCGGCTTGAGCTCGCGCACCATCGCCTTGGCCGACTCGGATGACGCGTGAATCGCCTTGAAGCGCGCGGCCAGGTCCGGAATGTCAGTCGCAAGATCCACGCGAACGGCGGAGACCTGATTGTTCATCGAATTGTCGTCGTCGCCGCGCAAGCTGACCGGCACCATCGCGATCAGCGATCCATCGGGCAGCAGGTTGCGCTCCGCCAGAAAGCGACGCAACGCGCCGCTGCACATCGCCATCACCAGCGTGTTCACCGTGCCGCCTACGCGCTTGCTGAGCGTTTTCATTTCTTCGAACGGCAAGGACAGGGTGGTGAACGATCGCTGATTGGTGATCGACGCATTGAAGATGGTCTTCGGCGCGAGGCCGAGGTCGAGACTGCGCTTGCCTTCGGTGAGCTTGCGCGATGCGATCACGTGGCCTGCGGTGCCGAGCGCCTTGAGCGCCGTCGGCAACAGCGCGCCGATCTCGCTGTACATCTTGGTGCTATTCGAGGCGGCCGCCTGCAACAACTCGACGACGCCAAGCTGATACGGGTGACTGCGACGCGTCCGGCGCGCCGGCGGCACTTCCCGGATCACGGGCGACACGTCATAGAGCACCTTGCCCATTTCCACTGCTGCCTTGCCGTCTATCGTGCTGTGATGCACTTTCGTGTAGTACGCGATCTGACCGTTCTCAAGTCCGTCGATCACATAGGCTTCCCACAATGGCCGGCTGCGATCGAGCAGCGACGAATGCAGTCGGGCGACGAGCTGTTCGAGTTGCGCCGTCGTTCCCGGCCGACGCAATGTGAGACTGCGAACGTGATAGTCGATGTCGATATCCTCGTCCTCGACCCAGATCGGATCGGCCAGTTCGAACGGCATCTGCGCCAGCTTGCGGTGAAACACGCTGCACAAGTGCAGGCGCTTCGCCAGCAACCCCTTCACGTCCTCGTAAAAATCGCCCCCATAGCCGTCCGGGAGCTCGAAGAGCATGAGACTGCCGATATGTGTCGGGGTCTCGGGTGTTTCCAAATGCAGATAGGAAGCATCCGTGCTGCTCAGATGGTCCATCACTGTGTCTCCATCAAATTTCGTGTGGTTTGGGAGCCGAAGGCAAGCCGCGGCCCGGTTCGATCCGACCCCGGCCGCGCGCTTGCCGAAGGCCGATTACGACGGTTGTTTCGGCTGCAACGACGCTTGCAGATTCGCGACCCGTTCCTGAACGCGATCCTGCAGAACCTTCCATGTCCTGTTGCGCACGGAGCCTTCCAGTTCGATCAGCTCACGCACACCCTGCATGACCCGTGCGAGCGAGTTTTGACCGATCTCGGCGCGCTGTTTGATCGCCTGCGGGTCGATCGCGCTTTTGAACATATCGTTCCATTGCGTGAGTTCTTCCATCAGAAGCGCGTTACGGCGCTCGGCAATCGCATGGATGCCTTCATAGGCATCGCGGTTTGCCTGAAGCAGCGCGTCGATGTCCTTGCGGTGCGACTCGGCCATCGCCGTCCAGTCCAGCCGGGGCGTTTTGAAGACATCGATGATCTTTTTGAACGTCGGCTGAGTGGTTTCCGAAGTCGAGTCTTGCGTCGTTTTGCTTGTCATGAAATCTCCTTGAACTGGTTCGATCAGGTTTTGAAACGGTTGAAACGGTGAAACTCAAGCGGCGGCGGGCCGGCGCCCTTCGGCACGCGTCGGGTCCCGGTAAATGAAGCGCCGCCAACCCGTCTCGCGGTCGAATGGCCGCCACTGACCTTCCGGCTGGGCGAGCCTGTCCGCTATTGCATAAAGCACCGCGGGATGATGGCCGAGACCGCAGTGACTGCTTTCGACCTCGATGTTTTCGGACGTCGCGCTTAACTGCTCAAGACAGCCCTGCCATGCCACGACGCCGTCCGTACGACTGAAAATCGCGGTGCTCGGCACCGGCGGCGGCTGCTTCATGCGCTCGCGTTCCGGCCAGTCGTCGGCTTTCCGGCCGCTCAGTTGCTCGTAGCAACGCCAGCCGTGATTGGCTCTGGGTTCGCCCGCAAAAGGACTGCCCAACGTGATGACGGAGCGCACCAGGTCCGGCGAATGACGAGCCAGTTCACGCGCGAAAACCCCGCCCAGACTCCACCCGATCACGCTGACTTTGCGTTCGTAATGCCCGGCGATCCATTCGAGCCGCTCGCGCATGTTCTCCTCGACGCCCTCGCGCGGGCCGAGATTCGATCCGAGCTTCCATCCATGAGCGCGATAACCGCGATTGCGCAGAAACATGCGCAGCGGCCGGGTCGAAAAATCGCTGGCGCCGAAACCCGGAAGAACCAGAACCGGATGCCCGTCGCCAGCCGGGGCGAACTGCAAGAACGGCCCGGCAGCGTAGAACGCACCAAGCTCGCAAATCGCGCGCGACTCAAGCATCAGCAGGTATCTCGACGGCGGCGAAGAAGGGCCGGAAGGTGAATCCATGAGCATTCCTTTTTTTTGATTTGAGGTTCACGCGGTATGTGGCGCGATGGTGTCGATTCACGCGACGAGCGCGCATTCGCCGTACTTGGTGGTCGCTCATCAACGTGCTGAAAATGGCTCAAGAATAGGCAGGAATCGAAGGTCGCACACCCCTCGAAGATAGGGGTGTCGCCGCGCGTTTCCCGAATGCGTTGAATCGTCTCCCTGGACTTTTTCCCGAGAGGCGACGGTCCATCGCAGCGAACCCGGACCAGGCGGCGTCCGTTCCATCCCGACACGAAACTTGTCCGCATTTTCACGCGCTTGCGAAGGCCCGAATCCGGAATCCGGCTTGCGCCGTCTCGCTCATACTGATCCAGCATCATCCGGGTCATGAGCCCGATGCCACGGCATGGCCTTGCGCCATCGCACTCCTACTCACCCTATGATTCGTGAACCCGACATGACCATGGCGGAAACATCCAGAGAAGAACGCGTTCGTTTGCTATTGAACGAACCTGCTGCCCTCGCCGGCTTCTCGCACCATCGCTGGCATCATCTGCCGCGCGCGGAGGTCGACGCGATGCAGATCGCGGGACTTAAGCAGCGCTTCGCGCAATTGCGCAACCGCATTCCGATGCTGAAGAAACTCGCCGACGCCGAAAGCGTGGACCACGTCGCCCACTTCGACGACATCGTGCCGCTGCTCTTCGAACACACGGTGTACAAGTCCTATCCGCCGTCGCTGCTCGAAAAGAGCGACTTCACCAAGATCAACAAGTGGATGGGAAAGCTGGTGACGCCCGAAATGGCCGAGGCCATCGCGGCGGTCGATGTCACCGGCTGCAAGGGCCTCGACGACTGGCTCGCGACCATGGACCAAGCCGTTCCGCAACTGCGTATCAGCCACACATCGGGCACGTCGGGCACGCTTTCGTTTCTGCCCAACAGCACGCGCGAGTGGCGAAAAACCGCCGAGGTTCGCCGGATGATCGTCTGGGACATGGACCATCCCGACACGCCTTCGCCGCAGTTGCATACGGTCTACCCGTACTACCGCGCGGGCTATCTCTCGCACGTGCGCGCCAATGAATTTCTAATCGATGCGCTGTTGCCGGACGCGTCGCATTTCCACTGCGCCTACCCCGCGACGCTCTCCTCCGACGTGCTGCACCTCGGCGCGAAAATCCGGGCGGCGCAGGCAAAGGGAACGGTGGATCGGCTCGATGTCAGTGCGCAATTAATGGAGAAGAAGCGAGACTTCGACACGCTGCAAGCCGACATGCCGCAACACCTCGCACGATTCTTCGAGCAGATGGCCGCCGAATTGAGGGGCAAGCGCATCTTCATCGGCGCAACGTGGAATCTGCTGCACGACATGGCGAAAGCCGGCCTCGAACGCGGTCTCGAAGGCGTGTTCGACCCCGACTCCTACATCACCACGAACGGCGGCGCGAAAGGCGTGGTTCAGCCCGAGGGCTGGCGCGAGGATGTGCTTCGCTTTACCGGCGCGAAGACGCTCAACGAGACTTATGCGATGTCCGAAGTGGTGGGCGGCTCGCACGCGCGTTGCGAGCACGGTCACTATCACTTCGCACCGACCGTCATACCGTTCCAGCTCGACCCGGAAACCAGCCGGCCGCTGCCGCGAACAGGCCGCGTCACCGGCCGCGCCGCGTTTTTCGACCTGGGCGCCGACACGCGCTGGGGCGGCTTCATCACCGGCGACGAAGTGACCATCGAGTGGGACGAGCCGTGCGCGTGCGGCCGGCCGAGCCGCTATGTGGCCGGCCCCATTCAGCGTTATAGCGAAAAGAACGGCGGCGACGACAAGATCACATGCGCCGCCACCGAAAGCTCGCATCGCGAGGCGATGGCCTTCCTTAACAGCTTCGGGAGCTGACACCGTGACCAAACCGATTGCGCCAATCGTCATTCGCGGTGAAGTCATCACCGATAACCTGATCGAAGTGGGCGGACGCGGCGGCGATCTCGCCTTCGCGACGCCCGATGCGCACCAGTACATCGATAAGCTGCCGCTGAGAGATCCGTCGCGGCTCGCCGATTTGTACACGCTCGATTTCGCCGACATCCTCGACTATGCAAGCGCACTGGCCGAACGCCTCGACCTCGCGACGAACCCCTATTTGCAGGAAGCGTGTGAGCTTTCATATCTGACCTCGCCGGCCACGCCTTCGATCGTCAAAGGCTCGTACATGGGCCTGCGTCACTTGCTCGATCGCGACTTCATCACGGAGATGGTCGAAACGACCGTGGGCATTCGATATCTCGAAGGCTGGGTCAAAGAGCGACTGATCGACGGCACCGAGCTGGAGACGCGCTGCTTTGGCTCGCGCACGCTGCATATCGTCGCTGGCAATGCCGTGCCGCTATCGCTCGTCACGATCCTGCGCAACATGGTTTTGCGCAGCGACGCGATCATCAAGGCGCCTTCCAACGACCCGTTCACCGCGCTGGCGATCGCCCGCACGATGATCGACATGGCGCCGGATCATCCGCTCACGAAGCACTTGAGCGTCGCCTACTGGAAAGGCGGCGATCAGGCTTTCGAACGGCGGCTGTATCAGCCGCAGAACATCGAGAAGATCGTCGCATGGGGTGGTTTCGCGGCGCTCAAGCACGTGACCCAATACATCCAGCCGGGCCTGGAACTGATCTCGCTCGATCCCAAACGCAGCGCCAGCATTATCGGCAAGGAAGCCTTCAACAGCGACGAAGCGATGCGCGAGGCCGCCGTGCGTCTCGCCAGCGATATCGGCGCGCTCAATCAGAAAGGCTGTGTGTGCGCGCGCGTGGTCTATGTGCAGAGCGGCACCGACGAGGCCGGCCTCGACAGGCTGAATCGCTTCGGCCGGCAAGTGTATGACGCGATGATCGGCCTGCCCAACAGCCTGTCCACCGCGCCCAAACGCTACGACCCCGCGCTCAAAGCCCACGTCGACGCGCTGCGTCTCGAAGACGAGTGGTACAAGGTCATCGGCGGAAAGGACGGCGAAGGCGCCGTCATCTGCTCGCAGCTTCCCGAACCGGTGTCCTTCTCGGCAAGTCTGGATGACCGCACCGCCAACCTCGTGCCCGTCGACTCGCTCGATGAAGTCATGGGCGCCGTGGACGCCTATACGCAGACCGTCGGCATCTACCCCGAGAGCGCCAAGGAAGCGTTGAAGGACATCCTTCCGCTATTCGGTGCGCAACGCATCGTATCGCTCGGTTACGCGGCCGCGATGAAATGGCAGGCGCCGCAAGACGCCATCGAACCGATGCGCAGAATGGGCAAGTGGATCTCCAATCAGATTGCTTCTCCGGAAACGACGCAGGCGCCCTGGCTGCGTCGGCCGATCGACATGTGACATCGAACGTCCCCGCGCGTAACGCTTTCGCGCGGTGACGGTTTCTCCAAATTCTCCGAGCAAGGAAATAACATGACTCAATGCACTGCATTCGGCGTATGCGAAGCCCACGCCGAACTCGCCCCGATGCGCATCGAACGGCGCGCCCTGCGAGCCGACGATGTGGCTATCGAGATCGCCTATTGCGGAATCTGCCATACGGATGCGCACTATCTGCACAACGACTGGGGCAGTTCGAAATATCCGCTCGTTCCGGGCCACGAGATCGTCGGCCACGTCACGGCTATCGGCGACGCGGTCACGCGCCACAAGGTCGGCGATCGCGTCGCGGTGGGATGTCTCGTCGATAGCTGCCAGCACTGCGCGCCCTGCGAAGAAGGCGAGGAACAGAACTGCATCGCGGGTCCGACGCCGACCTACAACGGCCGCGACAGGCAAAGCGGCGAGCCGACTCATGGCGGCTATTCGGAACACATCGTGGTGCGCGAGAAGTTCGTGCTGCGTGTACCGGAGGCGCTGGACATGCGGTATGCGGGGCCGCTTCTGTGCGCCGGCATCACGGTATGGACTCCGCTGCGCCGATATGGAATCGGCAAAGGATCGAAGGTGGCCGTGGTCGGCCTGGGTGGTTTGGGTCACATGGCCGTGAAGCTGGCCAGCGCGCTCGGCGCAGAAGTGACGGTGATCACTTCATCGCCGGGCAAGGCAGACGATGCCCGCGCGTTGGGCGCCCGACATGTGCTGCTCTCGAATGACCCGGCGTCGATGAAAGCGCGGTTCAGTCATTTCGACTTCATCCTCGACACCATTCCCACCCGACACGACGTCAATCCGTATCTGATGCTGCTCGGCCGAGACGGCGTGCTCGTGCTGGTCGGCGCACTCGAATCGCTCGAACCGATTCATGGCGCGCTCCTCATGGTCAACAACCGCTCGATAGCCGGCTCGCTGATGGGCGGTCTGTCGGCAACGCAAGAACTACTCGACTTCTGCGCCGATCATGAGGTGCTGCCCGAATGCGAAATGGTCGGAGTGCATGACATCAACAAGGCGTTCGCGCGGATGAAGGCCAATGACGTGAAGTACCGCTTCGTAATCGACATGTCCTCGATGAAGGACGTCAACACGCCGTGAGCGCGCCCCGGTCCCCTAACCCTATGACGATGACTGAAGACTCCATTACTCCCATGAACGGCGCGGAAAGCCTGGTCAAGACACTATTGGCCTGCGGCGTCGATACCTGTTTCGCGAATCCCGGAACCAGCGAGATGCATTTCGTTGCGGCGCTCGACCGTGTTCCTGGCATGCGCTGCGTGCTCGGACTATTCGAAGGCGTCGTGACCGGCGCGGCCGACGGTTATGCCCGCATCGCGGGAAAGCCGGCGGCCACCCTGCTCCATTGCGGCCCGGGCCTCGCCAATGGCCTCGCCAATCTGCATAACGCGCGACGCGCACAGACGCCGGTGGTCAACATCATCGGCGACCACGCGAGCTGTCACCGGCAGTACGACGCGCCGCTCACCTCCGATGTGGAAGGCTGGGCGCGTCCCGTTTCGGTGTGGACGCGCACTGTCGACCGCGCCGCTTCGGTCGGTTCGGCCGCCGCCGCCGCCGTGCAGGCGTCCCGCGCCGCGCCCGGCGGAGTGGCGAGCCTGATCCTGCCTTCGGATGTCTGCTGGGACAGCGGCGGTACGGTCGCCGCGCCCCTCGAAGACGCTCCCGCCCCGACCGTGTCCCCCGATGGCGTGCAGCGCATAGCACGCGTGCTGCGCGACGGCAAGCCGGCCTTGCTGCTGCTCGCGGGCGCAGCGCTGGAACAACGGGCGTTGGCCGACGCACATCGCATCGCCGCCGCCACGGGCGCGCAACTCATGTCGACCACGTTCAACGCGCGTGTCGCGCGTGGCCGTGGCCGCTTCGCCGTCGAGCGCATGCCCTATTCCGGCGATGCCGCTCGCGCGCGGCTCGTCGGCATCCGCCATGTCATCCTGGTGGGCACGCAGGCTCCCGCCAACTTCTTCGCGTATCCGGGAAAAGCGCCGCGGCCGTATCCGGACGACGCGACGGTCCATGTGCTGGCACGTCCCGAAGAAGATCTGGCGGACGCGCTTGCATGTCTCGCGGATGCACTGGAAGCGCCACGCATCGATGCCCCTGAGTCGGGTCCGTTCGAGGCGCGTGCCGGCACGGGCATCATCACCTCGCAGGCCGTGGCGCATAGCCTGAATGCACTGTTGCCTGAGCACGCTATCGTCGTCGACGAAAGCGTCAGCTTCGGGCACGCCTTCTATCCGGGAACGGTTTGCGCCGCGCCGCACGACTGGCTGCAGGTGACGGGCGGCGCGATCGGCGATGGCCTGCCGCTCGCGCTGGGCGCGGCGGTCGCCGCGAAGGGCCGAAGGGTGATCGCGCTCCAGGCGGACGGCTCGGGCATGTACACCCCGCAGGCCTTGTGGAGCATGGCGCGTGAAAAGCTGGACGTTACCGTGGTGGTGCTGGCCAATCGCAAATACGCGATCCTTCAGCACGAACTCGCCGGTGTAGGCGCGACCGCTGGCAAGACGGCAATGGACATGCTGGACATCGGCAATCCGGACTTGAACTGGGTCAAGCTGGCTAACGGAATGGGTGTCGAGGCCGCGCTCGCGAACGACATGGCCCGCTTCAACGATCTCTTCGCAATGTCCTTGCGACGCCCCGGCCCCTTCCTGATCGAACTTTCTATCTGAGCTGGTCCGGCCTGAGCGCGCTGTGTGATTCTGCAAGCCTATGGCAGCACGGCGCGTTCGGTTCGAAAGTCCCGGGAAACCAGGGCGGTTCACGGGATAGTTGAAATGCAATCGGGGGCGCAACGCGCCCCCGATGTTTATTCCGCCTCGACGATGACCGTCTGCGCAAGCTCGACCCAACTCGCCGCCCGCGGAAGATAATGTTCTTCCACCGTCGAACGCCTGATTTTCATCGTCGGCGTCATGAGACCATTGTCGACGTTCCAGACATCCTTCACGAGCACCACGAACGCAAGCTTCTCGTGATCTTCCAGCGTGGCGTTGGCGGCATCGAGCAACGCCTGCATTTCCACGCGCAGTGCGCTGGCCGCTTGCCCTTCTTGCAACTCGGCACGCGCAGCCGCCGAGAGCATCGCCAGCGCAAACGGCTGTGCGTAGCCCGGACCCGTTACGCACACAGCTTCCACTTTCGGATGGCTCAGCCGGTTTTCGATCGGCGCGGGCGCTACGTATTTGCCCTTGCTCGTCTTGAAGATTTCCTTGACGCGCCCGGTGATTTTCAGCCGGCCCATCTCGTCCAGTTCGCCACGATCGCCGGTTCTGAAGTAACCGTCTTCGGTCAGGCTTTGCTTCGTCAGCTCCGGCTGCTGGTAGTAGCCCAGCATCATGGTCGGCGACTTCAGCAGGATTTCGCCGTTTTCCTCGATCCGGCAATCGACGCCGGGCATCGCCTGACCCGAATACCCCAGGCGCACCTGCCCTGGCCGGCTGTAATGCGAGTACGAGAAGTTTTCCGTCATTCCGTAGACGTCGAGCAGTTCGAGCCCGAGCGTCCGATACCAGTCCGTGATTTCCGCCGGAAGAGGCGCCGATCCGGTGAACGCCAGCCTCGTCGCGTCGAGTCCGAGCATCGAAAGAATCTGCTTCTTGAGCGCGTCGGCTGCGGGCGACGCTGTATGAATCAAGGCCTGTTCGCCTGCGGGTAACTGCGCGCAGGCTCCCTGATAAAACTTCGTCCACAGCCGAGGCATCGAGATGAACACCGTCGGCCGCGCGCGCTTCATGTCCTGCATGAAGGTTGCAAGGCTATCGTTGAAGAACACCCGGAAGCCGTGACACAGTGAATTGGACTCAACGAACGAACGCTCCGCCGTATGAGCGAGCGGCAGATACGACAGTACCCGGTCTCCGGGGTGATAGCCGCAAAATTCCCCGCCTTCGATGGCATACGCGTAGATAGCGGCGAAGCTGTGCATCACGCCCTTTGGCCGGCCGGTACTTCCCGACGTGTAGATGATCGTAGCCAGATCGCCCGGCTCCGGGAGCCGGATTTCCTGCAACGGCTCCTGCTGCGCCACTAGCGACTGCCACTGCAGGGCGTCCGTGTCCGTGGTCAGAGGCGACATCGGCAGACCGATCAACGGCACATGCGCTGGAATAGCTTTGCGGATTTCGTTCCAGCCGTCGGTCTTGCCGTCGAACTTGCCCACGAATACCGCGCGCACGTCACAGTGCTCAAGGATGTACCCCGCCGTCTCGGCGCTGATGCCCGGATACATCGGCACCGACACATGGCCCGCCAGCCAGATCGCCAGGTCTGAAATGATCCAGTGGGCGCTGTTCTTTCCCACGATCGAGATTGCGCTGCGCGGCGGGAATTCTTGCGACTGAAGCCACGCGGCCATGCGCCTCGCCTCGGCCCCCGCTTCGCGCCATGTGTAGTCGACCAGGCTTCCGTCGGGCGTCGCCTCGGACAGATAGATGGCATCCGGCTGCACGCGCTCCCAGTGCAGAAACCGATGGACCAGCGTGCTCGAATATTTTTCCTTCATGTTTGTCTCCACGTCTTATTCGTCTGCTCTAAGTGGCGACGAACTGCAGCGATTGGACGCCGAGCTACCAAGAATACGCACTTGCAATGCACATTTCGCCCACTCGTTTGTAGGGGGGACGCGAGGCGACCGCGCAAGCTGTACGTTGAGGAGAAGCCGAAAGCAGAGATTGTTGCAGTCAAGAAGACTGACGTCCTTAGCTGAAGCAATCGGGATGCAGTGCATTGTTCCGGCACTCTTGCCGCGTCCGTTCCATACTGCGACTGGAACAATGCGTATGCGTTAGCCGTCAAACGAATGCGACGTTCGATCCCGCATCGAATGGCGGACCCGCGCCGAGCATGGAATAGACCTTGTTTGCAACTGACTGTGCCCTGCTCGGCCATTTCGATCGCCAGCGCAATAGGTAAAGAAAAAAGAAACTTTCCAAAGCCACAAAGAAGGTCGCAAAGGTGCCGAAAATGAATAATGTCTCTCCAAGCGGCGCCCGATGCCAAAAGTCGGCGACAAGCCAAAGGACTGGAATTATTGTCATTGCAATACGACATAAGCGGCGATCGTCTTTGAAGTCGACACAGCTCACCGTGGTCATTCTGACCCTGGGCGGCAGGAGCCCCATGATGGCGTGACTCGCATACACGGTGCCGGTTTCCAAATGGCGCAATCCATAGGCTACCTTATCGCCTTCCCGGTCAACAAGCCCCGCGTCGATAACTACTTCGATCTCATCGCCCACTCGCAAGCGAAGATTTGTCTGGTTGAGCCCCTGTGCACCATACCCGCTCCACGCCCGATCAAGAACATAAAATGCAAAGCGGCATCTGCCGCAGTGAATTACATATCGCGTGTGAGGACTGGAATGTGATCCCAGAAGGACCTCCGTTGATGTGACACTATCGATACGCCCCGCGATTTTCTTCAAACTTTCCGGTTCAAACATTTCAGCCTTCACCATTTATCAAAATATCCACCGCGCCACGACGATGCGAGGTCAATCCGCAAACTGTGCACTATATTCGCAGCCAAATCGTCGCTACCGATCCGAATGCATTGCCCTGCGACCGCTCGTCGATAAGCTGGAATCGGTCGCCATCAAACACCAAAGTTCAACCCGTTCCGCAGTTCCGAACTCGCGACTTCGCTTCGCCCTTGTCCCTCGAAGTCGGCACTCTTGCGCCTGTTCCGACGCTCTGTACGCTCAAGCTGCGCGCAGTCCGGGCGCCATCGCCCGCCGTGCCTGCGAGAAGCAGCGCCCACCCCACTCGGCAGCGCGTACGTGCGGTTTGGCGAAGTAAGGATTGGCTTGTCGCGAGCAGGTTGCCTTGCACGTTGATCCGGATGGGGTCCGTGTCGTTCCATGGCTCCCTCGGAATCCGCGACTTCCACACGCCCAGCACTTTTGGGCGTGTGGACGAACGCCATCACGCCTACGCACTTCTCATCCTTCTGTATCGGCTCACGGATGCCCGCGCTCGCCGCGGGGCGTAACACGACGTCCCTGGTCGCGACCGGGTCGGTCTTGAGCAGCCCCAGGTCGTTGTTCTGCAATTGGACTGTATTCGCGCTGCGCTAAGGTCCTCGCGCCCCGGGTCACGCGCGGGATAAGGCCATTGCCGCGTAAGCGCGTTTAATCTGTTATGCCGCATTGTTGGTTCTGCTTCGTTTCTCTTTTGCGTAATCTTTCGACGCTGATGATCTTGCCGTGCGATGACATCGGGCACGCCATGCCGTGATTCAGCCCTCCGCGTCGTAACGCTTGCGTGCAAAAGATTTCTTCGAACGATTCAGGCGTGCACAGTTCGGGCACCACGACTTCTGCTTGACGGCTGCGGGCGTAGCCTGCCACACATGTCCCCGATGACACTCCCACGTGAGCTTGCAGCCCGTGGCCACCGTCTCGGTCGACAGGCACTTGCCGCCGCGCGAAGCGGCGAGGGCCCGCAAATTCTCGATCGGCTCGCGCTGCGCGATCATGGCGCACTGGCGACACCAGCTACCTTCCCAGATGCGCTTGGCCATCGCCATCCATTCATGCCCCTGAGCACAGCGAAACGCATAGCGAGCGCACGCCCCCGCGTAGACCGTCGTGAGACATTCGCCATGCTTGCGTCTGGCGGCTTCCTGTAACTTCAGCATGCCGTCGGGATGAGCCCTCTGGAGGATCGTTTGCCCGGCTAGCACCCAGGTGCATCGACGACACCATTGTCCGATCATGATTTGAAGGCCTTTGGCCTCCCAGCGATGCCCCTGTGCGCACTCCATCGGGTAGTAGGCGGCCACGCCGTTATAGGTGTCGGCCAGGCACCGTCCGCCCCGCTCTGCTGCCGCGGCATGAATCCGCTCCATGCCATCGGCGTGCATCCTCAGCCGCGCCAACTTCTCATGATGGCAATCCGAGCACCAATGACCACTCAGGATGTTTCGTCCGGTCGACTCCCATTCATGCCCTTTCGCGCAACGCACGCGATAGCGTTCGTCCGCTTTGGTAAATGTGCCAAGCAAGGTCCCGCCGAACTCGGCGACGACCGAAAGGAAACGCGCCTCGTTGTCATCGGCTCGGCATACGTCGCATTTCACGTTTGGGTGATAGAGAGACGAGCACATACGTTCAAAACGATGACCCCTGGCGCACTCGAACGCGTAGCTTGTCTTAACACCCGCCCACTCTTGCGACAGGCACCGCCAGCCAAATTTCGCAACCCGCGCCTGCAGTTTGGCCAAGTAAGGATCGACTTCCCCATTCACCGCTTCGCTCACTTCTTGCCCGCCTTCGCTTCGTCAGCCAACGT
>NZ_FCOJ02000152.1 GCF_001545035.1 Caballeronia glebae | reverse complement strand
GCTGGCAAACTCGACTTCTCCGCATTCAACTCGCATGCCCGCTGAGAGCCATTACCCACTTCATTTTCAAAAGAGCCACAATTACCTTCCCGTCCCTCTTCCGGCTTAACGAAGTTAGCGCCTTCAACATCTTGACTCCGGTACCAGGAAGGCTATACCAGCATTCTCAGGAACGCATCCCACTCTCGCGCGCGTCGATCCCAAGAGTAGAAATCGTTGAAATAGTCCACCTGTCGTGCACGTAGTTGCTCGTCGTCCGCTCTGCGTTGTCTGACAGTGCAGATCGCTTCTTCCAGCACGGACGCAAAGCGGTTGGCATGAGTCTGCAAATCTTCCGTGAACGGATAGAGCCGCGCGAAATTGGCGCACGTTTCCGGGAGCCCGCCGTACGCCGGGCAAACCGTCAGACATCCCGCGGCCATCGCCTCGATTGCCGAAAGGCAACTCGTCTCCGCATGGATACTCGGGTAGGCGAAGATATCGCAGTCGCTCAACGTTGCGCGAACCATCGCGTTCGGCTGGGCACCGTGATAGCGGATACGTGGATGCGCCATGCAGCGATCGAAAAGCGCACGATACGACTCATCACGTTCGCTCCACCCATAGAGGCTGAAGCTTGAAAAAACGTCGAGCTCGATGTACGGATGACGCTCCGCCAGGTGCTCGAATACCGGGACGAGGATATTGAGGCCGCGGCTCGGAGCGCTATGGTAGATCAGGCGGATACGCTCCGCCCGGCGGGGAACATACGCCCCGAAAGGTTCGATCGCGTTTTGCAGGACCGTCATGTTGCTGTACGGCACGCCGGGGATCATGTGATACAGCAGCGCCTGATAGTGCGAAACATTGACGATGCCCGAAAATACGGCGCGGTTAGCGGGCTGCTCCAGAAAGCTGGCTTCTTCCTCGCTCGGAGTGTCGTGCAGCCATAGGATCGTCTTGCGATTGGGGTCGAGTTCTCGTACTCGCGATGGAATGATCTGAAAGCGTCGCACAAGATCAGGATCGAGCCGAGAATGCAGACCTTGCAACATGAGTTCGGTCCCGCCTTGAGCACGCGCGCTCAATTCATTCGACTCCATCTTCAGTTCGCTCCGCCAATGGCTGTTTCCGCACTGAGTGAAATCGATGCGCTAAAGTTACCGAGCCAAGTATAAAGGCCTTGATGCGATAGCTTCGATTGCGTATCGACGAAAACCCGGCCCCCGAGATCGCGCCATCGACGGCAGAAAGCATAGTCTTCCGAAAGGTATCGACCTGTCGCGGGTTCCACCATGACGTCGAAAAAGCGATAGCACAGATCATGCGTCCGAGAATTGGGCGGACCGTCCGGAACGTACTTGAGTTCGGGAAGCCGATTGATCATCGTTTCGATGACACTACGCTTGATACACATGAAGCCGGTCGGCGCTTCGCTGACTTCGAGAAAGCCGTCGTCGTCGACGACGTTCGAGACGCCGTCATGCGAATTCACGGGGTAGCGCAAAAATTTGCTGGTGAGGACCTGCCTCGTCAGACCGGCGGCCAATTGCGCTGGAAAGTCGAAGCTTTTGAGAGGATAGACGCCTGCAACCACATCGCGGTCGGCTAGTAATAACCGGAATATCTGATCGACCGTAAACCCAATGTCGGAATCGATCCAGAACAGATGCGTGAAGCTCGCGTCAAGCAGGAAGTGCGCAACGGCCTCATTGCGGGCGCGCGTGATGAGGCTCTCGCCGGAACGAATGCACACCTCGCCTGACATGCCTATCTTCCACAATGCGCTATTGAGCGCAAGCACGCTCTTGGCAAAATTCGCTGCGACGTTTCCTCCATAGCATGGCGTCATAAACAGCGGCTTCATGGATGAAAGGGCGGATTGGTCGAGCATGATATGTCAAATTTTAGCAATTCGGATAGCAAGAATCCGACTGCAGGTTTGTATGTTGGAGGGCTTTTGACGGTCTTTTGCGCGCCGATCTTGGTCGCCAGAAGGAAGATAGTATAGTGAATTATTGAAACTAGAAATACCTAGCGTCATCCTAAGTTTCGCACTAGGCCAGGGCATATGGAGACTCGATTTGGAGAGAAAGACGAGGCAATGCTCGAGGACAGCCTGACATAGACAGCGAACTTACAGGCGGTCGTCGGGCAACGTACAACGTTGGACGAAGCGTAGAAAGCCGGGAGTAGTGTTCTGGCGTTTGAGCCTAAACGCTCAGCAAGGGATTCGTTTTTCGGAGCCAGGCTCAAAGGCAGCGCGTTCGCGAACCGACAAGATCGATGGCTTGAACGGCCCGGAATTTAGGACGATTCCGATGCGCCATCAAATCGAAGCCTCGGTAATCTCGCTTAGAGCCCTTAACAAAATGAACGAAAGGGCTGTTAACCCGCGATGAATGCTGTTAACCTTTTCATTGTTTCGACGGTGAAAAGGACATGGCCAAGCCGCTACTCGACGACGACCTTT
>NZ_FCOJ02000052.1 GCF_001545035.1 Caballeronia glebae | reverse complement strand
TGAACGCAGTCCGCGCAAGTCGTTCGAAGGCCGTCCGGCACCGCGTGGCGAGCGTGCATCGGGTGGCGATGAACGTCGCCCGTTCAAGCCGCGCGGCGACGATTCGCGTCCCGCTTTCGGTGAACGCGGTCCGCGCAAGTCATTCGAAGATCGTCCGGCTCCGCGTGGCGAACGCCCTTCGGGTAGTGATGAGCGTCGCCCGTTCAAGCCGCGTGGCGACGATTCGCGTCCCGCTTTCGGTGAACGCGGCCCGCGCAAGTCGTTCGAAGGCCGTCCGGCTCCGCGTGGCGAACGCCCTTCGGGTAGTGATGAGCGTCGCCCGTTCAAGCCGCGCGGCGACGATTCGCGTCCCGCTTTCGGTGAACGCGGTCCGCGCAGATCGAACGAAGATCGTCCGTTCAAGGCACGCGACGATCGCGCGCCGGGAACGCGCCCCGCACGCCGCGACGAGAACGATCGGCCATACGCCAAACACGAAGAGCGCGGCGAAGCACGCAAGCCGGCGGCGAAACCAGCGACGACGCCAGCCGCGCCCGTCGCCGAGTCCGCGCCGAAGCCCCGCGATCACCATGACGGCCTCGTGCGCCTGTCCAAAGTAATGTCGGAACTCGGCCTCTGCTCGCGCCGCGAAGCCGACGAATGGATCGAAAAAGGCTGGGTGCTCGTCGATGGCGAAGTCATCGACACGCTCGGCTCGCGCATCCGCCCGACGCAGAACATCGAAATTCTGCCCGCCGCGCAGTCCGCGCAGTCGCAACTCGTCACAATCCTGCTGCACAAGCCGGTCGGCTATGTGTCGGGTCAGGCGGAAGACGGCTATGAGCCCGCGGTCACGCTCATCAACCCGGCCAATCATTGGGATGAGGACCGCTCGGGTCTGCGCTTCGTGCCGAGCCATCTGCGCACGCTCGCGCCGGCGGGCCGACTCGACATCGACTCGACCGGACTGCTCGTGCTCACGCAGGACGGCCGCATCGCGAAGCAACTGATCGGCGGCCATTCGGAAGTCGACAAGGAATACCTCGTGCGCGTGCGCCTCGGCGAGCATACGGTCGACGTCGACCAGCATCTGCCCGCCGAAAAACTCGCGCTCCTGCGTCATGGCCTCGAACTCGACGACGTGCCGCTCAAGACGGCGCAAGTCAGCTGGCAAAACGGCGAACAATTGCGCTTCGTGCTGCGCGAAGGCAAGAAGCGGCAGATTCGCCGGATGTGCGAGATGGTCGGACTGGAAGTCGTCGGCCTGAAGCGCATTCGCATGGGTGGCGTGGCGCTCGGCGCGCTGCCGCCCGGCCAGTGGCGCTATCTCGGCCCGAACGAGACCTTCTGAGCGAACCGAATAGACCGCACGCACATCGATCGAACGTGCGTGCCGGTCTTGTGATATTGCGTCGCAAAAAAGCGACGTTTCAGCGGCAAAATCGGCACGACGCAATCCCGGTCGTGCCTTTTTATTTTCGGCGGCTTTTTGGCTAAAGAAAATAAGTCACCGATCCGATAAAACCATCATGCGGACGGGCGCCGCGCGCGGCCTCGGCGGTCCGGTGAAGGGCAGCGGGATCAGCGGCTTTGAACGGCATTGATGGAGAAATCGCCATGTCAGTTGAGATCATTGTTCGTGAGACGGGAACCGGTCTGGAGATCGTGAGCGGCCGACGACGGCTCGAAGCCCTGCTCGCCCTGCGCGACGAAGTCGTCGTGATGAGTCCCGGCGTCGGTGAAATGGTGATTGCCCGCCTGCCTGACGGACGCCTTCAGGCATCCGCGAATCCCGAGCATGTCTCCCTGTTCCGTCAACCCGACCTCAGCGGCAGCCAGAAAACGTTGGCGTAAAGAAAAAGCCGCTTCTCGTTAAAGCGGCTTTCCGTCTTAAGGCTGATTGCTTGCGATTCGAACTGTGCGGGTCAATCGTCGCGCGCCGGATCGAGTCCCGGAAACAGCACGTCGGTGAAGCCGAACTTCGAGAAGTCGGTGATGCGCATCGGGTAGAGCTTGCCGATCAGATGGTCGGACTCGTGCTGCACGACACGCGCGTGAAAACCCTCGGCGAGCCGTTCGATGGCGTTCCCGTACTGATCGAATCCCTGATAGCGGATCATCGAGAAGCGCTGCACCGCGCCGCGCAAACCCGGCACCGACAGACAGCCCTCCCAGCCCTCCTCCATGTCATGCCCGTTCGGCGTGATGATCGGATTGATGAGCACCGTCTCCGGCACCGACGGCGCGTCCGGATAACGCTCGTTATGCCCGAAGCCGAAGATCACCACCTGCAGATCGACACCGATCTGCGGTGCGGCGAGGCCCGCGCCGTTGGCGTCGCGCATCGTGTCGAACATGTCTTGCACGAGCGCGTGCAGTTCGGGCGTGTCGAAATGCTCGACCGGCTCCGCGATACGCAACAGCCGCGGATCGCCCATCTTCAGGATTTCTCGAATCATGGAGTGACTCCTTCCAAAAGCTTACGCATGCCGTCTTCGTCGAGGACCGGAACCCCAAGTTCCTCCGCTTTGGCGAGCTTGCTGCCCGCGTCCGCGCCCGCCACGACGTAGTCGGTCTTTTTCGATACTGAGCCTGCGACCTTCGCACCCGCCGACTCCAGCATTTCCTTCGCTTCCTCGCGCGACAGCGCGGGCAAGGTACCTGTCAGCACGACGGTCTTGCCAGCCAGCACGCCCTGCGGCGCCTTCGGTGCGGGCGGTCCTTCCGGCCACGACACCTTGACCCGCAACTGGTCGATCACGTGCTGGTTGTGCTCTTCGCTGAAAAAATTGTGGATGGCCTCGGCGACGATCGGGCCGACATCGTTGACTTCGAGCAGCTCCTCGACCGACGCCGCGATGATCGGATCCAGCGAGCCGAAATGCTTTGCGAGATCCTTCGCCGTCGATTCGCCCACGTGCCGGATGCCGAGCGCGTAGATGAAACGCGCGAGCGTCGTCTTGCTCGCCTTCTCCAGCGAATCGATCAGGTTCTGCGCGGATTTGTCCGCGAAACGGTCGAGCGCCGCAAGCGTGGAGAAGCCGAGATTGAAGAGATCGGCGGGCGTGCGCACGAGGTTCTGCTCGACCAGTTGATCGATGATCTTCTCGCCGAGCCCGTCGATATCGAGCGCGCGGCGCTGCGCGAAGTGCCAAAGCGCCTGCTTGCGCTGCGCCGGGCAGAAGAGCCCGCCCGTGCAGCGCGCGATCGCCTCGTCCGGTAGGCGCTCGATCTTCGAGCCGCAAACCGGGCACTCCGTCGGCATGACGAATTCGCGGGCGTCAGCGGGACGGCGCTCCAGAATCGCACCGACGACTTCGGGAATCACGTCGCCCGCGCGGCGCACCGTGACCGTATCGCCGATGCGGATATCCTTGCGCCGGACTTCATCCTCGTTGTGCAGCGTGGCGTTCGTGACCGTCGCGCCGCCGACGAACACCGGCGCGAGACGCGCAACCGGCGTGATTGCGCCCGTGCGGCCGACCTGCACGTCGATGGCGAGCAATTGCGTCAGCGCTTCTTGCGCCGGAAACTTGTGCGCGAGGGCGAAGCGCGGCGCGCGCGAAACGAAGCCAAGCTTGTCCTGCTCGTCGCGGCGATCGACCTTGTAGACGACGCCGTCGATGTCGTACGGCAGCTTGTCGCGCTTCTCGCCGATCTCGTTGAAGAAACCGAGCAAACCGTCCGCGCCTTCGACCACGGCGCGCTCCGCATTCACCGGCAAGCCTAATTCCTTGTACCAGTCGAGCAGCGCCGCGTGCGTGGCGGGCATCTCGGCGCCTTCCAGCACGCCGATGCCGTAAGCGAAAAACGATAGCGAGCGCTGCGCCGTCATCTTCGGATCGAGTTGACGCAAGCCACCCGCTGCGGCATTGCGCGGATTCGCGAACTCGCGCTGCCCCGCGTCGCGCTGACGGGTATTCAGGCGCTCGAAGTCGCGCTTGAACATCAGCACTTCGCCGCGCACGTCGAGCCGTTTCGGCGGGTTCTTGCCCTTCAGCGTGAGCGGAATCGAGCGAATGGTGCGCACGTTCGCCGTCACGTCTTCGCCCGTCGCGCCGTCGCCGCGCGTCGCGGCCTGCACAAAATGGCCGTCTTCGTAGCGCAGGGAAATGGCGAGGCCGTCGAACTTCAGTTCGCACGCATATTCGACGGGCGCGTGACCCAGCGCGTCGGACACGCGCTTGTCGAACGCGGCGATGTCCTCGTCCGCGAAGCCGTTGTTGAGCGAGAGCATCGGCACGTCGTGGACGACCGGCGTGAAGCCTCCGGCGACTTCGCCACCCACGCGCTGCGTCGGGGAATCTGGCGTGATCAGATCCGGGTGCTCCGTCTCGATGCCCTGAAGCTCCTTGAAGAGCGTGTCGTATTCGGCGTCGGGCAAATCCGGCTGATCGAGCACGTAATACGCGTAGTTCGCGCGTTCCAGTTCCGAACGCAGCCATGCCGCGCGCTCGGCCGGACGATCGGCGCTCGGCACGGCGGCTCCCGACTTGGCGGTCGCGGCGGATTCGGCTTTTGTTTTTGCTGACATGCGGCTCGATAAAGTAGGTAAGTCAGTCAACCGACCGTTCGATTGTCTCAGAAGATCGGTAAATCGTGGCGTCGGCCGAATGGCCTAAGTGCGGGCGTCGGTGCGGCGGCGCGCATGCAAAGAAAAGCGCCCCGGCTGGGGCGCGATTCTCTTGCGGCGAGCGCGCGTTGCCGAGCGCGCACAGCAAGAAATTACTGGCTGAAAAGACGCCGCGTAGCGGGCGATCCGGCGGGAATGCCCGCCTGCTCCAGCTTCGCATAAAGGGTCATCAACTGCTTCTCGATGGCGAGCAGCGCGGACTCAGGCAACGGCCGGCGCTGATCGTCGACGACGCGCGCACCAATGCGCTCCGACAGCGACTTCGCGTAATCGCACATCAGGCGGAACGGGAGAATGTCTTCGTCGGCGACCGGCACGTCGAGCACCAGCGTGATCATCTGGCCGCCCTTGTAGGTGAGGTCGTCGCGCAGGAAGTTCGTGTCGCCGAACTGGAGCATGAAGACGGGATTCTGCTTCGCGTCGAGCTTCACGAAGCGCGTGCCGTCGCGCGAGAGCAAAAGACCGTCTTGCGACGCCACCGCCTGCACGTAGTTCGCGGACCACGGCGCGCCGTCGGAAAGGATATTGATCGAGAGTTGCGCATCGCATTGCGCCGCGAACGCGTCGAGTTCGCGCGCCATGCCGACGGTTTCCATCATGTCGGGGAATTCTGGCGCGCCGTCGATGGCATCGGCGAGTCGCTGCACGCCGGTCACGAACTCCGAAAATTCGAGCTCGTTGAGCGGGCCGCTACGGTTCGCGAGTTGCGCGGCCGCGCGCAGTTCGTCGTAACGCACGCCGTTGCGCGGCAATTCCCACGTTGTCTCGCCTTCGGTCTTGCCTTCGATCGTCACAGGCTTCGTGCCCGCGCGACGCAGCCGCTGCGCGAGCGGAATCACGCGATCGCCCGCGACCGGCGCGGCGAGGCGAATCGGCACGACACAATCTATGCGGCGATCCACGACCGCCGGCGGCGCCTGCGAAATCGTCGTCGCGGCGGGCATCACCGGTTCGCTGCGTTCATCTTCACTGCCGCTTTCCGCTTCTTCGACTGGGCCATTGGCGGATGTCGCCTCGGCCTGAAGATCCACGGCAGTATCGGCAGGCGCGATGGGCACAGCCGGCGCACCCGGCGCGGCCGCCGTCGACGCACTCGCCGTGCCGAAGCTCGGTTCGACACGCGCATCGCGCGGCTGATCGTCGGAGTTATCGACATCGCCCGCGACCGGCTCGCGCCGCGACTGGCGCACGGGCTCGATGAACGGGTGCTCCTCGTCGGCGTCCTGGCGCGCAAGCGCGTCGGCCGCTTCGTCGGGCATCGGACGCGGCATCTTGCGACGCACCTTCGCGTTCTGCCACGCGTTGTACACCACCACGCCGCCCACCACCACGGCTCCGGCTCCAATCAAACCGAGTGTCAACTCGTCCATGCAGGCTCCATCATTCTTTTAAGTTACGAAGCGTCGCGCGATCTGTCGCACGCATCGCGCCGCGTTCCGGCTTCTCGCCGCCGCCTGGCCGATGCGCGCCACTCCGCGCCTTGACGCACGCCACCGGATCGTCGTCCGGCCCTTTCACTCAATCAAAAAACTTGCGGACCGCGATGCTTCAGCCGTTCTGCGCAAAGCCCGCCGCCGCTTCCATATCCACCGCGACGATGCGCGACACACCCTGCTCCTGCATCGTCACGCCGATGAGTTGCTGCGCCATTTCCATCGCGATCTTGTTGTGCGAGATGAACAGGAACTGCGTCTTGACGGACATCGCACGCACGAGATTCGCGAAGCGCTCGGTGTTGGCGTCGTCGAGCGGCGCGTCCACCTCGTCGAGCAGACAGAACGGCGCGGGATTCAACT
The DNA here is from genome assembly GCF_001545035.1 of Caballeronia glebae. GTDB lineage: Bacteria > Pseudomonadota > Gammaproteobacteria > Burkholderiales > Burkholderiaceae > Caballeronia > Caballeronia glebae. The sequence goes on along the minus strand of NZ_FCOJ02000052.1, from coordinate 46,863 downwards.
GGAACATCGCGAACACGAGCGCGGTCGCGGTCAGCGCCTTTTCACCGCCCGAAAGCAGGTGGATCGTCGAATTCTTCTTGCCGGGCGGCTGCGCCATCACCTGCACGCCGGCATCGAGGATTTCGTCGCCGGTCATGATGAGCTTCGCCTGCCCGCCGCCGAAAAGACGCGGGAACAGTTCGCCAAAATGACGGTTCACTTCGTCGAATGTGCCTTGCAGCAACGAGCGCGTTTCCTGGTCGATCTTCTGGATTGCGTCTTCCAGCGTGCCGATGGCGTTATTCAAATCAGCCGACTGCGCGTCGAGGAAATGCTTGCGCTCGGTTGCCGTTGCGAGTTCTTCGAGCGCGGCCATGTTGACAGGACCGAGCGCCGCGATCGCGTTGTTCAGTCGCGTGACTTCGCCTTGCAGATACGACGGCTTCATGTCCGGCGTGAGCTTTTCGGCAAGCTCGGCTTCATCGACGCCGGCCGCCTGCAACTGCTCGACGAACTGCTCGCCGCTGATGCGCGCCGCCTGCTCCTTCAACTGCAATTCGTTGATCTTGTCGCGCAGCGGCTGCAGCGAGCGTTCGGCCATGAGACGCTGCTCGTCGGCCTGACGCAGACGCGCGGTCAGATCGTCCAGTTCGACACGCGCCGCATGCAGGGATTCCTCACGCGCCGCGCGCACTTCGAGCGCGTCGTGCAGGCCCGTCTGCGCGGTCTGCTCGTTGATCGTTTCGAGCTCGGCGCGCGCGTCTTCCAGCGTGCCCGCGATACGCTCGCTCTGATCGTGCGCCGTGTCGATGTTGCGTCGGTATTCGTCGATCTTCGCGGCGAGCCCGCGCACGGCGAAGCTGGCGTCGCTCGCGGCGCGCTCCAGTTCGCGCAGCTCGTGGCGCGCGTTCGTGAGTTCCTCGTCGAGCGCTTCGAACGCGAGCTGGTTGTCTTCGAAACGCGCCTGCAATTGCGCGATTTCGCCATCGTGACGCTCGAACGCGGCTTCCGATTCGGCGCGCAATGCACGCTGCTCGTCGACCTGCGCGGCGATTTCTTCGAGCTCCTCGCCGATCTGCGTGTTGCGCTGCGTGTAGCGCTCGTGTGCCTGGGCGAGCTTGAGCACGTCCATCTGCAATGCGTGGACGCGCTGCGTCGCGCGCTCCGCGGCGGCGCGCGCTTCCGCGAGCGTCTGAGCGCCCTGCGTGTGCGCGGCGTCGGCGCGCACGGCGTTGGCCTTCGCTTCATCGGAAAGCAAAGCCTGCGCGCGCACCTGCTTCGTGAGGTTCTCAATTTCCTGGGCACGCGCGAGCATGCCCGACTGCTCGGAATCCGACGCGTAGAGCTGTACGCCCACACGCGTCACGATATGCCCCGCCTTCACGACGAACGCGGCGCCATCGGGCAATTGATTGCGCGAAGCGAGCGCCTGCGCGAGATCGTCGGCTACGAAGGTTGCGGCGAGCCATTCGTTGAGCACCGCGCGCAGGCCCGGATCGTCGATGCGCACGAGCGATAGCAGCGAGCGCAAGCCTTGCGGCGTCTCGACCGGCTTGCCCGCGACGGGCGGCGAATAAAAGGCGAGCTTGGCGGGCGGCGCATCGGTGGCGAAGGCCTTGACCCAATCCAGATTCGATACTTCCAGCGCGGCGAGACGCTCGCGCAACACAGATTCGAGCGCCGCTTCCCAGCCGGCTTCGACGTGCAGTTTCTTCCACAGACGCGGCAGCGCGCCGAGCTCGTGCTTGTCGAGCCACGGCTGGATCTTGCCTTGGGTCTGCACGCTTTCCTGAAGCTGCTTCAGTGCGGCGAGCCGCGCTTCGAGCTGATGGATCTGCGCGCTTTCCTTCTGCACACGCTCTTGCGCCGCGCGGCGCTCGGCGTCGAGCCGTGGCGCCGTTTCCTGCGCATCGGCGAGACGCGCCTGCGCCTCCGCGAGAATCTCTTCGTTTTCGGCGAGCTGCATGCGCAACTCTTCGAGATGCGCTTCGTCAGGCGCATCGAGCCCGCTCGACTCGCTCTTCAGACGCTCCTGGCGCTGCTGCAATTGCTGAAGCTGCTGATCCGCGTTGCGCTGATGCGCCGCTTCCAGCTTCAGCGCCTGTTCCGCGCGTGCGATGCCCGCGCGTTCTTCGTTCAACTGCGTCTGCGCATCGCGCCAGCGGGCTTCGAGCGCGGGCAGCGCGTCGTGTTTCGCGGCGGCGTTTTCCTGCGCGATAGCGGCCTTTTCCTCGCCTTCGGCGAGCGCTTCGGTCGCGGTATCGATCTCGTCGCGCGCCTTTTGCGCCTGCATCTGCCATTGCTCGCGCTGCGCGGTGAGCGCGGCGATCTGCGCCTGCACGCGATTGCGCGACTCGACGATGAAGCGGATCTCCGCTTCGAGCCGGCTCACTTCGGCATTGGCTTCGTAGAGCGAGCCTTGCGCGCCCTGCATTGCGTCGCTCGCGCTGTAGTGCGCGACGCGCAGCGTTTCCAGTTGCGCTTCGACTTCGCGCAAACGCGCGGTCTGTGCTTCGAGATCGACCTGCGCCTCGCGGATCGCGCGCTGCTGACGCTCGGCCTCGTTGCCTGCTTCCTTCTTGCGCAAAAGCCACAGAAGGCGCTGCTTCTCTTCGCCGTCGGCCTGCAATTCCTTGTACTTGGTCGCGACGACCGCCTGCGCTTCGAGCTTCTCCAGATTGGCCGACAGTTCGCGCACGATGTCTTCCACGCGCGTCAGATTCTCGCGCGTGTCATGCAGACGATTCTCCGTCTCGCGGCGGCGCTCCTTGTACTTCGACACGCCCGCCGCTTCTTCGAGAAACACGCGCAGATCTTCCGGCTTCGCCTCGATGATGCGCGCGATCATGCCCTGCCCGATGATCGCGTAGGCGCGCGGGCCGAGACCCGTGCCGAGGAAGATGTCCTGGATGTCGCGGCGGCGCGCGGGCAGATTGTTGATGTAGTAGCTGGAGGTGCCGTCGCGCGTGAGCACCCGCTTCACGGCGATTTCGCCGTAGGCGCTCCATTGACCGGCGGCGCGGCCGTCGCCGTTATCGAAAATGAGTTCGACGCTGGCCCGGCTGCCGGGCTTGCGCGCCGTCGATCCGTTGAAGATCACGTCCTGCATCGACTCGCCGCGCAACTCGGAGGCGCGCGATTCGCCGAGCACCCAGCGCACGGCATCGATGATGTTGGACTTGCCACAGCCATTCGGTCCGACGACGCCGACCAACTGGCCGGGGACCTGGAAATGCGTGGGATCGACGAAGGACTTGAAGCCAGCGAGTTTTATCGAGGTCAGACGCACGGCGATATCGCTGTTTTGAATGAGTGACGGAGGATAGGGCAGACAGACCAGAACCGGGTCTGTCGATCGCATTCGGCCACGCAGCACCCTGTGCGCGAGAGGCCCGGCGAAGCGGACACCATCATACCATCGCGCGAGTCGATTTCTTTTGGCTTTGCGGCGCGTCTTCACCGATGTCCGGCGCAGGCGGCGAACGCGATGCGCGCGGCCGATGCAGCCACGCCGACAACACGCACGCGACGACGATGCACGCGCCGCCCGCCCATTCGCGCGGCCCGGGCGCTTCGCCCGCGAAGAGCCACGCCGACAGCGCCGTGACGACGAGCTCGAACAGCATGATGATCGACGCGCGATTGGCCGGCACGCGGGCCAGACCCAGTTGCACGATCATGTTGTTGCCGGCGAGCACGACGCCGAGCCCGATCACGATCAGCGCCACCGTGGGCAGAAGCGCGGCGGTGGGCGGCGCGGGCATCGGCTCGAACAGCGTGACGATGGACGCGATGAACGCCGCGCCGCCGAAGATCACCGCCGTGCGCATCTCGGGTTTCATCGCGGGCAGCGTGCGCGTGACTTTCACGATGAGCACGTTGCTCATCGCGAAGCCCATGCCGCCCATCAGACCCGCCCATTCGGCGAGATTGGCCGGCAGCGGCATGCCGAGCTCGGGCGACCAGAGCATCGTCACCGCACCCGCGAGCGATAGCAGCGAAAGCGCGGCGTCGGCGCGGGTCAGGCGCTCTTGCAGAATGAAGTGGGCGAAGACCGCGGTCCACGCAGGCGTCAGATAAAAGAGCAGCAGCACGCGCATCACTTGGCCGTGGATCGCGCCCCACACGAAACCGATATTGGTCACGCCCGCCGCCACGCCGAGCGCGACGAGCAGCCAGTGCCACGACAGCGTGCTGATCGAGCGGCGTTTCGCGAGCAGCACGAAGACGCACGCGGCGGCGCTCGTCGTGGCGCTCGCGGCCGTGCCGGAGAGACCCATCGCGGCGAGCATGCGCATCGGGTACCAGACGAGACCCCACACCGACGCGCCGAGCATGATCGCAAGCGTCGGCCATGCATTCCGAAGGCTGCGAGTCATGCCGGCGCTCCGCCGATCGCGCCCTTTTCGAGCTTGTTCATTCGTACCATGTCCTTCGTGGCGCGTGCCGCCGCCCGCTTGCGAGCCGGGGCCGCGCGCTATAATCGTCCGCTTGCTTCACGTCCGCTCGATGTCTTCCGATGCCGCGCTCGCAGGCCACTTGCCTCGCGCGCATCGCTCACTGCTTACCGGTCACGCCGTGAATCCACTTCTCGATAAACTTCAGTCTTATCCGTTCGAAAAGCTTCGTGTGCTCTTCAAAGGCATCGAGCCGCGCGCGGAATTCACGCCGATCAGCTTCGGCATTGGCGAGCCGAAACATCCGACGCCCGCGCTGATCCGCGACGCGGTAATCCATTCGCTCGACGGCCTCGCCACCTATCCGGCGACGCTCGGCAGCGAGCCGCTGCGCCAGGCGATCGCGGCGTGGGCGATGCGGCGTTACGGCCTCGAATCGCTCGATCCGGCGACGCAAGTGCTGCCCGTGGCAGGCTCGCGCGAGGCGCTTTTCGCACTCGCGCAGACCGTGATCGACAGCCGCACGACCAACGCCGCCGAACCGCCCATCGTACTCTGTCCGAACCCGTTCTATCAAATCTACGAAGGCGCGGCCCTGCTCGCCGGCGCCGAGCCCTACTTCGTCAACAGCGATCCGGCGCGCAACTTCGCGTGCGATTACTCGGCGGTGCCCGACGACATCTGGGCGCGCACGCAACTGCTCTACGTGTGCTCGCCGGGCAACCCGACGGGCGCCGTGCTCACGCTCGAAAACTGGCGCGAACTCTTCGCGCTGTCGGACAAGCACGGCTTCGTGATCGCGTCGGACGAGTGCTACTCGGAAATTTATTTCGACGAGACCAATCCGCCGCTCGGCGGGCTCGAAGCCGCGCGGCTGCTCAATCGCAACTTCGATCGTCTCGTGATGCTGTCGAGCCTGTCGAAGCGCTCGAACGTGCCCGGCATGCGCTCGGGCTTCGTCGCGGGCGACGCGTCGATCCTGAAGGATTTCCTGCTCTATCGCACGTATCACGGCGCGGCGCTGTCGACGGTGTTTCAGCGCGCGAGCGTCGTCGCGTGGCAGGATGAAACGCACGTGCGCGACAACCGCGCGCGGTATCTGCAAAAATTCCAGACGGTCACGCCAATGCTCGCCGACGTGCTCGACGTGCGCCTGCCCGACGCCGCGTTCTACCTCTGGGCGAACGTTTCGGGCACCGGGCTCACGGATACCGAGTTCGCGGCGCGCCTGTACGCCGACTATAATGTGACGGTTCTGCCGGGCTCTTTTCTCGCTCGTTCGGCGCACGGCACGAATCCCGGCGAGGGTTTCGTGCGCTTCGCGCTCGTGGCCGAAACAGAGGAATGTGTCGAAGGCGCTCGCCGCATCGTCGAATTCTGCCGCACGCTCATCGTCTGAGCCTGCCGGTCTTAACTCTCCATCCTTGATATCACTATGTCGCAACAACTTCAGAGCATCATCGATACCGCCTGGGAAAACCGCGCCGAGCTGTCGCCCAAGGCCGCGCCCGCCGAAGTCCGCGAAGCCGTCGCGCATGCGATCGAGCAGCTCGACAAAGGTCAGATGCGCGTCGCCGAAAAGCGCGATGGCGACTGGGTCGTGAATCAGTGGCTGAAGAAGGCCGTGCTGCTGTCGTTCCGTCTCGAAGACAACGCGCCGATGCCCGCGGGCGGCTACTCGCAGTTCTACGACAAGGTTCCCTCGAAGTTCGCCAACTACACGGCCGAAGACTTCGCCGCGGGCGGTTTCCGCGTCGTGCCGCCGGCCATCGCGCGCCGCGGCTCGTTCATCGCGAAGAACGTCGTGCTGATGCCGTCGTACACGAACATCGGCGCATACGTCGATGAAGGCTCGATGGTCGACACGTGGGCCACCGTCGGCTCGTGCGCGCAGATCGGCAAGAACGTGCATCTCTCGGGCGGCGTGGGCATCGGCGGCGTGCTGGAGCCGTTGCAGGCGAACCCGGTCATCATCGAAGACAACTGCTTCATCGGCGCGCGCTCGGAAGTCGTGGAAGGCGTGATCGTCGAAGAGAATTCCGTCATCTCGATGGGCGTGTACCTCGGCCAGTCCACCAAGATCTACGACCGCGAAACCGGCGAAGTCAGCTACGGCCGCATTCCGGCGGGTTCGGTCGTCGTCGCGGGCAACCTGCCGTCGAAGGACGGGTCGCACAGCCTTTACTGCGCCGTCATCGTCAAGAAGGTCGATGCCAAGACGCGTGCGAAGGTCGGCCTGAACGAACTGCTGCGAGGCGACTGATTTGGCTAAGACGACTGTCGTCTACGGCATTCCGAACTGCGACACCGTGAAGAAAGCGCGCGTGTGGCTGGAAGAGCACGACGTGCCGTTCGAGTTCCACGACTTCAAGAAGGCCGGCGTGAACGAGCAACTGGTTCGGGACTGGCTGAAGGACGTATCGACCGATCAGCTCATCAACAAGCGCGGCACGACGTGGCGCGGCCTGTCCGACGTGCACAAGGCCGAAGCCGACACGACCAACGGCGCGATCGCGCTGATGATCCACAAGCCGTCGATCATCAAGCGGCCGGTCGTGGTCGTGAACGGGCGCGTGAAGACGCTCGGGTTTTCCGCCGAGCAGTACGAAACGCTCTTTGCCTGAGCGAAGGCGATGACTGTGAACTCGACGGTCATCGCAAGCTTGCTACGAGTGCCGGCCCGCGCGCCGGCATTTTTTTATCGCGTCATCTGTCGCAATATTTCGAAACGACCATGTCCGGCACCCTTTCCCTCACCGAAGCACTGATCGCGCGTGCATCCGTCACGCCCGACGATCAGGCTTGTCAGGCGCTCATGATCGAGCGGCTCGCGGCGATCGGCTTCGCATGCGAAACGATCGAATCGGGCGGCGTCACCAATCTCTGGGCCGTCAGGCGCGGCACCGACGCCACGGCCAAACTGCTCGCGTTCGCCGGCCATACCGATGTCGTGCCGACCGGCCCGCTCGAACAATGGACCTCGCCGCCGTTTTCGCCCACGCATCGCGACGGCAAGCTGTACGGGCGCGGCGCGGCGGACATGAAGGCGTCGCTGGCGGCGTTCGTCGTGTCGAGCGAGGAATTCGTCGCGCAATGCCCCGAGCATCGCGGCACGCTCGCGTTTCTCATCACGAGCGATGAAGAAGGCCCCGCGACCGACGGCACGATCAAGGTCGTGGAAGCGCTGAAAGCGCGCGGCGTGCGGCTCGATTACTGCATCGTCGGCGAGCCGACCTCGAACGCCACGCTCGGCGACATGGTCAAGAACGGCCGGCGCGGCTCGATGACGGGCAAGCTCGTCGTCAAGGGCGTGCAGGGGCATATCGCGTATCCGCATCTCGCGAAGAACCCGGTGCATCTGCTCGCGCCCGCTCTGGCGGAACTCGTCGCCGAGCGCTGGGACGACGGCAACGAATACTTCCCGCCGACAACCTGGCAAGTGTCGAACCTGCATTCGGGCACGGGCGCGACCAACATCATTCCCGGTCACGCCGACCTGATGTTCAACTTCCGCTTCTCGACCGCGAGTACGGTCGAGAGCCTGCAAAACCGCGTCCGCGCGATTCTCGACAAGCACGGTCTCGATTACGATTTGCAGTGGATCGTGAGCGGATTGCCGTTTCTCACGCCGCGCGGCGCACTTTCGGACGCGCTCGAAAAAGCCATCGCCGACGAAACCGGCGTGCGCACCGAGTTGTCCACCACGGGCGGCACGTCCGATGGACGCTTCATCGCGCAAATCTGCGATCAGGTCGTCGAATTCGGCCCGCCGAACGGCACGATCCACAAGATCGACGAGCATGTCGAAGTGCGTTTCATCGAGCCGTTGAAGAACGTGTACCGCCGCGTGCTCGAAGCACTGATCGCCTAATTCATATCCGACAATAAAAAGGAGCCTTCGATGGCGCTGCCCTTCACCACCGTGCGCGACCTGCTGCGCTTCGGCGTCTCGCGTTTCACCGAAGCGGGCTTGTCGTTCGGCCACGGCTCGTCCAACGCCTACGACGAAGCCGCGTATCTGATCCTGCACACGCTGCACCTGCCGCTCGACACGCTCGATCCGTTCCTCGACGCGCGCCTGCTCGACCACGAAATCGACGCCGTCATGAAAGTGATCGAGCGCCGCGCAAAGGAGCGCATTCCCGCCGCGTACATCACGCAGGAAGCGTGGATGCACGGCCGCCGTTTCTACGTCGATGAGCGCGTGATCGTGCCGCGCTCGTTCATCGGCGAATTGCTGCAGGACGGCTTGCAGCCCTACGTGACCGATCCGGATCAGGTCACGCGCGTACTCGAGTTGTGCACCGGCTCGGGCTGCCTCGCGATTCTCGCGGCGCAAGCCTTCGAAAACGCCGATGTCGATGCGGTCGACATCTCCGCCGATGCGCTCGCGGTCGCGCGCCGCAACGTCGACGATTACCGTCTCGGCGAGCGCGTAAGTCTTTACGAAGGCGACCTGTACGCGCCGCTGCCCGCGGCGCGCTACGAGGTCATCATCACGAATCCGCCGTACGTCAACGCGAACGCGATGCAGGCGCTGCCCGAAGAGTATCGTCACGAACCGGAACTCGCGCTTGCGGGCGGCGCGGACGGCATGGACGTGGTACGGCGCATCGTGCGCGACGCAGGCAAGTGGCTGACCGAGGACGGCGTGCTCGTCGTCGAGATCGGCAACGAGCGCCCGAACGTGGAAGCGGCGCTGGGCGGCCTCGATCTCGTGTGGCTTTCGACGAGCGCCGGCGACGACAATGTTTTCCTGATCCAGGCCGCCGATCTGCCGGCCTGACGCCCCGGCCCGAACGATCGTTGCGGCGACGCACGCGCCGCAACGATCTCTGACACTTCGCGCATGAGCGTTGGGTAATATGGCGGATCGCCATTTACCAGGCACTTCGGTCCTTCTCGCGTCTATGCAAGCATCCGACTGGCTTCACCTCGGCACGCTCGTGATGGCCGCGCACGTGCTCGGCGTGATCGCCGCGATCCACGCCATCATTAACACACGCACGTCGCAAGGCGCGGTGGCGTGGGCGGTGTCGCTCGTCGCGATGCCCTACTTCACGCTGATTCCCTATCTCTTCCTCGGCCGCAGCAAGTTCGCGGGGTATATCGACGCGCGCAGGCTGGAAATCGAGATCCTGCGCAGCCGTTCGAAGCCCGCCGAGTGGGATTCGGGGGCCCGCAGCGATACACTCGATGGCGCTCCGCTCGCCGATTCCGCCGGCGCGCGCGGCGAGATCGCGCCGGGACCGGCGGCCTATCTTGGCAATCCGACGATCCGCACGCTGCAACGCCTGTCCGGCATGCCGTTCCTGCGCGGCAACTCGGCGCGCGTGCTCATCAACGGCGACGCCACGTTCGCCGCGATCTTCGAAGCGATAGCCGCAGCCGAACACTACGTGGTCGTGCAGTTCTTCATCGTGCGTGCCGACGCGCTCGGCGACATGCTCAAGGACGCGCTCATCAAGAAAGCCCAGGCCGGCGTGCGCGTGTACTTTCTCTACGACAGCATCGGCAGCTTCGACCTGCCGCACCGCTACGTGAATGCGCTGCGCGCGGGCGGCGTCGAGGCGCATCCGTTCGCGGCCACGCGCAAGTTCGTGCACCGCTTCCAGATCAACTTCCGCAATCATCGGAAGATCGTCGTGGTGGACGGCAAATGCGCGTTCGTCGGCGGGCATAACGTGGGCGTCGAATATCTCGGCGGCAATCCACGGCTTTCGCCCTGGCGCGACACACATGTGGAAGTGCGCGGCCCGGCGGTCGCGAGCATTCAGTTCGTCTTCACCGAGGACTGGTACTGGGCGACGCAGCGCCTGCCCGAACTCGGCCCGGTGCCGCATTCCGGCGAGAACATGCACTGCATGGTGCTGTCGAGCGGCCCGGCGGACAAACAGGAAACCTGCTCGCTCTTTTTCGTCGAGGCGATCAACGCGGCGCGCGAGCGCATCTGGATTACGTCGCCCTATCTGATTCCGGACGAAGCCGTGTTCTCGGCGCTCAGGCTCGCGGTGATGCGCGGCGTGGACGTGCGCATCCTGATTCCGAGCCGGCGCGATCATCGCGTGGTGTTCGCGGCGTCGCGGCTCTACGCGTACGACCTGGTGCAGGCGGGCGTGCGCATCTTCCGCTACAAGCCGGGATTTCTGCATCAGAAGGTCGTGCTCGTCGACGACATCGCCGCGTCGATCGGCAGCGCAAATCTCGACAACCGCTCGTTCCGCCTGAACTTCGAGATCACGGTGCTGACGGTGGATCGGGCATTCGCGAGCGAAGTCGAAACCATGCTGCTCGCCGACTTCGCGCATTCCTTCGAGATCGACAGTGACGACTATCGCGGCAAGGCCTTCTGGCGTCGCATGGCGATGCACGTCGCGCGGCTCTTCGCGCCCATTCTCTGAGCGGCGTCAGAGCAGCTTTTCGATGTCGTCCGCGATCGACTCGGGCTTCGTCTGGGGCGCATAGCGCCTGATGACCTTGCCCGTGCGATCGACGAGAAACTTCGTGAAATTCCATTTGATCGCTTCGATGCCGAGCAGACCCGGTTCCTTGTCCTTCAAATACCTGTAGAGCGGATGCGCGTTCGAGCCGTTCACGTCGACCTTCGCGAACATCGGAAACGTGACGCCGTAATTTTTCTCGCAGAAGGCGCCGATTTGCCCGGCATCGCCCGGTTCCTGCCTGCCGAACTGGTTGCACGGAAAGCCCAGCACCTCGAAACCGCGCGTCGCGTACTGCTGGTAGACCTCCTGCAAACCCTTGTACTGCGGCGTGAAGCCGCATTCGCTCGCCGTATTCACGATGAGCAGCACCTTGTCGCGGTACTTGTCGAGACTGACGGTTGCGCCGTCGAGTGTTTCGGCCGAGAAGCCGTAGATGCCTTCGCTGGCTGCGCTCATGGCGTGCTCCGAAAAAATTCGATGAGAGTCACGCGATGCTAACCCGGCGCGCGTTCGGCCGCCATTAGCCGAACGGCCGACCCCTGCCTCGCAACCGGTCCGGTCTAAAATAGCGCTTTCCCTCAAAGCCGCGCCCTTTTCGCCGCCATTCCCACGTGATCCGTTTCAACCAGTTCAGCCTGTCCCGCGGCACCAAGCCGCTTTTCGAAGACACGAGTTTCACGCTCAATCCGGGCGAGAAGGCCGGTCTCGTCGGCGCAAACGGCGCGGGCAAATCGACGCTCTTTTCCGTGCTGCGCGGCGAACTGCACGCGGACGGAGGCGATTTCTCGATGCCGCCGTCGTGGCGCATCGCGCACGTCGCACAGGAAACGCCTGCAGTGGATCGCAGCGCGCTCGATTACACGCTCGACGGCGACACGCATCTGCGTGCGATCGAAGCGCGCATCGCTGCCGCTTCCGCCGCGCACGACGGCGTGGCCGCCGGTGAAGCCCACGCCGCCTTCGCGGACGCCGACGGCTACACCGCGCCCGCACGCGCCGAAACGCTTCTGCTCGGCCTCGGCTTCACGCTCGAACAAACGCGCGAGCCGGTGTCGAGCTTCTCGGGCGGCTGGCGCATGCGCCTGAATCTCGCGCAGGCACTGATGTGTCCGTCCGATTTGCTGCTTCTCGACGAACCGACCAACCACCTGGACCTCGACGCCATCGTCTGGCTGGAAGACTGGCTCGGGCGCTATCCAGGCACGCTCGTCGTCATATCGCACGATCGCGAGTTTCTCGACTCCGTCTGCAACGTCACGCTGCATCTGGAGAATCGCCAGGTGAAGCGCTACGGCGGCAACTACAGCCAGTTCGAAGTGCTGCGCGCGCAGCAAATGGCGCTGCAGCAGAGCGCGTATGAGAAGCAGCAACGAACGGTCGCGCATCTGCAGAGCTTCATCGACCGCTTCAAGGCCAAGGCGAGCAAGGCCAAGCAGGCGCAAAGCCGCGTGAAGGCGCTCGAAAAGATGGAATTGATCGCGCCCGCGCATGCGAGCTCGCCCTTCACGTTCGAATTCCGCGAACTCGCCGTCGCGCCCAATCCGATGATGGTCATGGAGAGCGTGCGCTGCGGCTATCACAACGACGCGGGCGGCGAGATTCCGATCGTCGAGGACGTGACGCTGTCGATCCAGAACGGCCAGCGCATCGGCTTGCTGGGCGCGAACGGCCAGGGCAAATCGACGCTCATCAAGACGCTCGCGCAGACCCTCGAACCGCTCTCCGGGGACGTGCAACAGGGCAAAGGCCTGCGGATCGGCTATTTCGCGCAGCACCAGCTGGAAACGCTGCGCCCGGACGATTCCGCGCTCCAGCATCTCGCGCGCCTCGCGCCGGACACGCGCGAGCAGGAACTGCGCGATTTCCTCGGCAGCTTCAACTTCTCCGGCGAAATGGCGACTGCGAAAATCGCGCCCTTCTCCGGCGGCGAGAAAGCGCGGCTCGCGCTGGCGCTCATCATCTGGCAGAAGCCGAATCTGCTGCTGCTCGACGAGCCGACCAACCACCTCGACCTCGAAACGCGCCACGCGCTGACCATGGCGCTCGCGCAGTTCGAAGGCACGCTCATTCTCGTGTCGCACGACCGGCATCTGCTGCGCGCGACGACCGATACTTTCATGCTCGTCGCAAAGCATCGCCTGAATCCGTTCGACGGCGATCTCGACGACTACCGCGACTGGCTTTTGCAGCACGCCGCCGAAACGCGCGCGGCCGCGAAGGAAGCGAGCGGCGCGGGCTCGGGCGACTCCGCGGACAGCGCGCTCAATCGAAAGGAGCAGCGTCGACAGGAAGCGCAGGAGCGTCAGAAGCTTGCGCATCTGACCAAGCCGCTCAAGTCGCGCATCTCGAAAATCGAGAAAGAGATGGAGAAGCTCAACGCGGAAAAAACGGAGCTCGATGCGTTCGTCGCCGATCCGGCGAGCTACGAAGCCGCGATGAAGGCAAAGCTCACCGAGACGATCCGCCGCCAGGGCGAAGTGAATACCCGCCTCGAAACGCTCGAAATGGAATGGCTCGAAGCGCATGAGGAACTTGAGCAGATCGGCTCATAACCGGAGATCGACGAATTGACGCCTTCTCTGACTGGCCTGCGCGTGCTGGATCTGACGCGGCTTCTGCCCGGCCCCGTCGCCACGCTGCGGCTCGCGGAACTCGGCGCCGATGTACTCAAGATCGAGCCGCCCGGAGAAGGCGACTACGCGCGCACGATGCTGCAAGGCGAAGCCGACCGGCAAAGCAGCACGCCGAGCGCGTTCTACCGCATCGTCAATCGTGGAAAGCGGCAACTCACGCTCGATCTCAAAACGGACGATGACCGCGCGAAGCTGATCGAGCTTGCACGCGATGCGGACGTTCTCGTCGAGAGCTTCCGCCCTTCGGTAATGGCGCGGCTCGGCGTCGGCTACGACGTGCTGCGCGAGGCGAATCCGAAGCTCGTCTATTGCGCGATCACGGGCTTCGGCAGCGAGGGTCCGTTCGCGCACAAAGCCGGCCACGATCTGAACTACATCGCGTATGCGGGCGTGCTCGACCAACTCACGGCGCGCGACGGCACGCCCGTCGTACCGAATTTTCAGTTGGCGGATCTGCTCGGCGGCGCGCTTTCGGCGGTCATGGAAATACTCGCGGCCGCGTGGCATGTCGCGCGCGGCGGCGAAGGACGCTGCCTGAATGTATCGATGACCCACGCGATGCACGCGCACAACGTGATGGCGCATGTCGCGCTCGCCAATGCCAACGAAGCCGGGACGCGCGCGGGCGCTGGCCTCCTGAACGGCGGCGTGCCCTGCTACGACGTGTATCGCACGCGCGATGACCGCTTCGTCGCGGTGGGCGCGCTGGAGCTGAAGTTCTGGCAGACCTTGTGCGAAGCGCTCGGCCGTCCCGATTGGGCGCAGCGGCACTGGAGTCTCGGGCAGGCCATCGGCCAGGCGGACGCGGCGGAATTGTCCGCGCAAGTTGCCGCGCGTTTTCGCGAACGCACGCGCGACGAATGGATGACGTTGCTGGAGCCGCTCGATTGCTGCGTCGCGCCCGTGCTCACGCCCGCCGAAGCGGCGGCGCACCCGCTCTTCAAAAGCGCCTAGAAGCGCCTAGCGCCGCGGCAAGACCTGACGCGGCTGGCGCTCGTCGTCGATAAGCACGTGCTTGCGGCCCGTCACGTGCTCGCGAATGGTTGCGACGACTTCATCCTCGGTGACATCGGCCGCGACGACGCGGCGCGAGATCTGGCCTTGCTCGTCGATCCATTCGACGATCCGGCAGACGCTTCCCCACGGCTGCTGAAGCGGCGGGGAGACTCGGCATCCGCGCAGATGGAACGCGGCCTTCGTTCGGCTTGATTTTGAGTGTTTCAATGCGTGGTCCTCTCGATCCTTCCAGTCACGTCGCTTATTGAGATGCATTTAGCGAAGTTGGCCGCGAAGTTACCCCAATGAGGTAGCCCCGTAAGGATAGAAAAACCGCGCGTCGCTTGGGTTACATTGCGCAACGGGATTTTTACGCCCCGTTACGAAGGGTCCGATCATTAAATCATTCGAGATCGCGAACCCGGTCGATCGCTTCCTCGATGCGGTCCACCGCGATCACCTTGAGGCCATCGATTGGCTGCTTCGGCGCGTTCGCCTTCGGAATCAGCGCGATCGAGAAGCCGAGCTTCGCCGCCTCCTTCAGGCGATCCTGCCCGCGCGGCGACGGCCGGATCTCACCGGCCAGGCCGACTTCGCCGAACGTGATGAGGCCCTTGGGCAGCGGCTTGTTGCGCAACGACGAGTGAATCGCAAGCAGCACGGCCAGATCCGCGGCGGGTTCCGTGATCTTCACGCCGCCGACCGCGTTCAGGAACACGTCCTGATCGAAACACGCGATACCCGCGTGCCGATGCAGCACCGCCAGCAACAGCGCCAGCCGGTTCTGCTCAAGGCCGACCGCGAGCCGGCGCGGATTGGGCACGTGCGCGGTATCGACGAGCGCCTGCACTTCGACGAGCAGCGGCCGCGAACCTTCCTGCGTCACGAGCACGCACGAACCCGCGACACTTTGCTCGTGCTGCGACAGGAAGAGCGCCGACGGATTGGCGACGCCACGCAAGCCCTTTTCGGTCATCGCAAAGACGCCGAGCTCGTTCACCGCGCCGAAGCGATTCTTGAACGCACGCACGAGCCTGAACGACGAATGCGTGTCGCCCTCGAAATACAGCACGGTATCGACGATGTGCTCCAGCACGCGCGGCCCCGCGAGACTGCCCTCCTTCGTCACGTGGCCGACCATGATGATCGACGTGCCCGTCTGCTTCGCGATGCGCGTGAGTTGCGCCGCGCACTCGCGCACCTGCGCGACCGAGCCCGGCGCGGAGGTCAACGCTTCCGAGTAGATCGTCTGGATGGAGTCAATGACGGCGACTTCGGGGCGTTGCTCGTCGATGGTCGCCTGAATCTTTTCCAGCTGGATTTCCGCGAGTAGCGCGAGATCGCCCGCGGCGCTCGCCTCGCCGATCAGCCCGAGCCGCTGCGCGCGCAGCGCGATCTGCGCGCCGGATTCCTCGCCGCTCACGTAGAGCGCGGGGCGCTCGCGCGCGATTTCGGCGAGCGATTGCAGCAGCAGCGTCGATTTGCCGATGCCCGGATCGCCGCCGATCAGCACGACGCCGCCCGGCACGAGGCCGCCGCCCAGAACGCGATCGAATTCGCCGACGCCGGTCGTGAAACGCGGCACATCCGACGCCTCGATGTCCGCGAGCTTGCGCACCGACGAACTCTTCGCGAGCGCCTGGAAGCGGTGCGCGGAAGGCGCCTGCTCCACCGATTCGATCAGCGTGTTCCACGCCCCGCACGCGGCGCACTGACCGGCCCACTTTGGCGACTGACCGCCGCATTCGCTACACGTATAAAGCGTCTTTGCCTTCGCTACTTTTGCCACACACTGCCTTGCTTTGAGTTTTCGTTGAGAGTTATGCCGCGCCTATTCCGCGCGCACCGGCACGCGTAGCGCGATGGCGCACATGAGTTCGTAGCCGATCGTGCCGGCCGAGCTCGCGACATCGTCGATCGGCAGATTCCCGCCCCACAGTTCCACGCGCGAGCCGATGCCCGCGCCCGGGCACGGCGTCAGATCGACGGTCAGCATGTCCATCGACACCCGGCCGACGAGCCGCGTCCTCACGCCGTCCACGATCACGGGCGTGCCTTCGGGCGCCACGCGCGGATAGCCGTCGGCGTAACCGCACGCGACCACGCCGATACGCATCGACGTTCCCGCCGTATAGGTCGAGCCATAACCGATGCTGCTTCCCGCGTCGACCGTCTGCACCGCGATCAGCTCGGACTGGAGCGTCATCGCGGGCTTGAGACCGGTATCGGCGATGTCCGCGGTCACGCCCGACGGCGACGCGCCATACAGCATGATGCCGGGCCGCACCCAGTCGCAGTGCGCGTCCGGATGCCACAAGACCGCTGCCGAGTTCGCGAGGCTGCGCGCGCCCGCGATGCCTTCCGCGCCGCGCTCGAACGCCTCCAGTTGATGCGCGATGCCGCGCGGAGCGTCGGCATCGGAAAAATGGGTCATGAGCGTGATCTGACCGATGCCCTGCACGGCGCGCGCGCGCTCCCATGCGGCGCGGAACTTCTCGGGCGTGTAACCGAGGCGGTTCATGCCGCTGTTCATCTTCAACTGAATGTTGACCGGCTTCGAGAGCCGCGCCATTTCCAGCATGCGCAACTGCTCGTCGCAGTGCACGGCCGTGGTGAGGCTGTAGCGATCAATCACGTCGATGTCGGTCGGCCGGAAGAAGCCTTCGAGCAAAAGAATTGGCCCGGCCCAGCCCAATTCACGCAACTTCGCGGCTTCTTCGAGGTCCAGAAGGCCAAAGCCGTCTGTTGCGCGCAGTCCGGGGAACGCCCGGGCGAGACCGTGGCCATACGCATTGGCCTTGACGACGGCCCAAATCTTGGATTTCGGCGCGTACTTGCGTGCAATGGCTAAGTTGTTGGCAAGTGCGGCGGTGTGGATTGTTGCAGAGAGGGGGCGCGGCATGAGCGTTTGGTGGAATTGCAACGAGTGCGGTCTAAAAGTCGAGCATACGCGAGCGGGCCGCGTCCTGCTGCGCCGGCCGGGACGCCTTGCGAATCAGTATCTTATGAGGAATCCCGGACGCAGACGCGTCATTTCTGGCGCGATCGAGATTACTGCTGATCAGAATGCGCCTATTTTCGTGTTATAAAGCCGTGCGCACAACCCATTTCGAAAGGCATAAGCCCGAGTGCACGACAGGTGCCCGGGGCGGATCACCCGCAGTGAGGAAAGCTTCGGATCAGATGAAAAAAGGTTTTTACACCATCATGGCCGCGCAGTTTTTCTCGTCGTTGGCCGATAACGCTTTACTGATCGCTGCCATCGCACTGCTGAAAGACCTTCACGCGCCGAACTGGATGACGCCGCTGCTCAAGCTGTTCTTCGTCCTGTCGTATGTGGTTCTCGCGGCGTTCGTCGGCGCTTTCGCGGATTCGCGGCCCAAGGGCCACGTGATGTTCGTCACCAATTCGATCAAGGTCGTCGGCTGCGTGACGATGCTCTTCGGCGCGCATCCGTTGCTCGCGTATGGCATCGTCGGCTTCGGCGCGGCCGCTTATTCGCCGGCAAAGTACGGCATTCTGACCGAACTCCTGCCAGCCGACCGGCTCGTCGCCGCGAATGGCTGGATCGAAGGCACGACGGTCGGCTCGATCATTCTCGGCACGGTCATGGGCGGCGCGCTCATCAGCCCGCATATCGCGGGTCATCTGCTGTCGCTGCACATTCCGCGCATCTACACGCCCGCCGAAGCCGCGATGCTCGTCATCATGCTGATGTACGTGGTCGCCGCGATGTTCAACCTGCGCATTCCCGACACCGGCGCGCGTTATCCGAAGCAGGAAACGCGGCCGCTTAAGCTCATCACCGATTTCGCCGACTGCTTTGTCGTGCTGTGGCGCGACAAGCTCGGCCAGATCTCGCTCGCCGTCACGACGCTCTTCTGGGGCGCGGGCGCGACGCTGCAGTTCATCGTGCTGAAATGGGCCGAAGTTTCGCTCGGCATGACGCTTTCGCAAGCCGCGATTCTGCAGGCCGTGATCGCCGTGGGCGTCGCGGTGGGCGCGATCCTCGCGGCCGCGCGCGTGCCGCTCAAGCGCTCGCTCTCGGTGCTGCCTGTCGGCATCATCATGGGACTCGCCGTCATGCTGATGGCGTTCTACACGCGCCATCTCTTTCCCGCGCACTGGGGCATCTACTTCGGCAAGATGCACTTCCCCGGCTATCTGCTGATCGCGTATGTGTTCCTGATGATCGTGGGCGGCCTGTCGGGATTTTTCGTCGTGCCGATGAACGCGTTGCTTCAGCATCGCGGGCACGTGCTGCTTTCCGCCGGACATTCCATCGCCGTGCAGAACTTCAACGAGAACCTCTCGGTGCTCGTCATGCTGTGCCTCTATGCAGTGCTCGTGTGGCTTGACGTGCCGATCCAGTTCGTCATCGTGCTGTTCGGTTCGTTCGTATGTTTCATGATGTACTTCGTGATGCGGCGACATCAGGCCAATCAGCGCGCGTTCGATTCGGTCGCGCTGATCGGCGAAGCACGGCACTGACGCGTCGCACGCACTCGTTTCAATCGACTTCCATCATGCTCGCCGCCGATCTCTTCCCGTTCGTCACCCGCGTGCGCGACCGCGCGCCGCTCGTGCATTGCCTCACGAATCTCGTCGTCACCAACTTCACCGCCAACGTGCTGCTCGCGATCGGCGCCGCGCCGGCGATGGTCGTCGCGCGTGAGGAAGTCGGCGAGTTCGCGGCCGTGGCCAACGCGCTGTCGGTCAATCTCGGCACGCTCGACGTGCCGCAAAGCCGCGCGATCCGCGCCGCCGTCGAAGCCGCCAACGCCGCGGGCACGCCGTGGGTGCTCGATCCGGTCGCGGTCGGGCCGCTCGCGTTTCGCACCGAGTTCGCGTTCGATCTCCTTGACGCGAAGCCCGCGGTGATCCGCGGCAACGCGTCGGAGATCATCAGCCTGTCGGGCGGCGCGGCGAGCGGACGAGGCGTCGACAGCACCGCCGCCACCGACGCCGCGCTCGATGCCGCGCAGGTGCTCGCGCTGAAGACGCAGGCCGTCGTCGCGGTCACGGGCGAGACCGATTACGTGACCGATGGCCGCCGCGTGATCGCGCTGTCGAACGGCTCGCCCTTGATGACGCGCGTGACCGGCGTCGGCTGCGCGCTATCCGCGACGGTGGCTGCGTTCGTCGGCGCGGTGTCGGATCGCGACGAGTTCTGGGCCGCGACCGTCGCCGCCATCGCCTATTCGACCATCGCGGGCGAGCTCGCCGCGCGCGACGCCGCCCTGCCCGGCAGCTTCGCCGTCGCGTATCTGGACCGGCTCGCATCGCTCGACGAAGCGGCGTTCGGCAAGACACTCGTGCGGCGCGACATCGTTTCCGGCTGACCATGCGCGACGCGTTCGATCTCTCGCTCTATCTCGTGCTCGATCCGGTGCAGTGCGGCGGTCATGACGCGGCGGTTCGCGTCGCGCGCGCCGCGCTCGAAGGCGGCGCGACTTTCGTGCAACTGCGCGCGCCCGAGTGGCACAAGCGCGCGTGGCTCGATCTCGCGCGCGAGTTGTTGCCGCTCACGCGCGCGCACGGCGTGCCGTTCGTCGTCAACGATCATCTAGACGTCGCGCTGGCGGTCGGCGCCGACGGCGTGCATATCGGCCAGCGCGATCTGCCCGCCGAGCTCGCGCGGCAGTTGCTCGGGCCGGATGCGTTGATCGGCCTGTCGGTATCGAATCTCGATGAAACCGCCGACGCCCGGACGCTCGCGGGCATAATCGACTATCTCGGCGCGGGTCCGGTGTACGCGACACCGACCAAAACCGACGCCTCCACGCCGTGCGGCATCGACGGCCTCGCTGAAATCTGCGCCGCCGCGCACTTGCCGACGGTGGCGATCGGCGGCATCCAGGCGCACAACGCCGCCGACGTGATGCGCGCCGAACCCGCCGGCCTCGCCGTGGTCTCCGCGATCTGCAAGGCAGCCGATCCGCGGGAGGCAGCCGCGGCATTGCGCGCGACCATCACGCGCGCCCGAACCCGAATCTGATATGGCTGCAACGAAATCCATTCCCAACGTTCTCACCATCGCCGGCTCCGACTCGGGCGGCGGCGCGGGCATTCAGGCCGATCTGAAGGCTTTCTCCGCGCTCGGCGCGTATGGCGCGAGCGTCATCACGGCGCTCACCGCGCAGAATACGCGCGGCGTGACGGCTGTCCACGCTCCGGAGCCCGCATTCGTCACGGCGCAACTCGACGCCGTGTTCGACGACATCCGTATCGATGCCGTGAAGATCGGCATGCTGGCGAACGCGGGCATCGTGCGCGCGGTCGCCGCTGCGCTGAAGCGTCATCGGCCGCGCCACGTCGTGCTCGACACCGTGATGATCTCGAAGAGCAATCATGCGTTGCTCGCCCCTGAAGCGGTCGCCGCGCTGCGCGACGAATTGCTGCCGCTCGCGACGCTCGTTACGCCGAATCTGCCCGAAGCGGCGGCGCTGCTCGGCACCGAAAGCGCCGCCGACGAAGACGCGATGGTCCGTCAGGGCGAAGCATTGCGCGCGCTCGGTGCGCGGGCCGTGCTGATGAAAGGCGGCCATCTCGCATCGACCGAAAGCCCCGACTGGCTCATTGAGGCGGCCGGCGCGCTCAGGCTCGGCGGCGCGCGCGTGCCGCTGCCGAATACGCATGGCACGGGCTGCACGCTGTCGTCGGCGATCGCGGCGCTCATTGCGCAATCCGATGATCTCGCGAGCGCGGCCGCCGAAGCCAAGCGCTATCTGACCGGCGCGATCGAAGCGAGCGTGCGGCTCGACGTCGGCCATGGCGTCGGGCCGGTGCATCATTTCTTCCGCTGGTGGTGATCAGTTCGCCGACGCGGCGAATTCGCGCGCGCGCATCGGCCAGTCGTCCGGCACGATGAAACCGCGCGATTCCTCGACGAAATTCCCCGCTTCGTCGCGCGCGTAGGCGGCGATCATGGTCGGCGCGATCGTGCCTTCGAGACGCGCGCGGATCGCATCCGATTCCGCGATCAGCGTGCGGGCGGCATCCGCATCGAGCCGCCGCGACGCGAGCCATGCCATGCGCGGCTGCACGATCCACGCGCGGTCGTCGTTCGGCGCAATCGCCCGCGCCTCGCGCCATTCCGAGGCCGTCAGCCACCATCCGCGCAAATGGTTCTCGCCGATTTCGGGCGCGGGCGCGACCTGATCGCCGTCGAGCCCGTGATAGAAGAGCCTGCCCTTGATGAACAACTGCGCCTGCCACGGCCCGTCGAAGCCGAGCAAGGCGAACTCGGCGCGCCGCGTCAGCGCCAGTTGATGCGTCATGAGCCGCGCGTGCTTGATATCGAAGCGATCCTGAAGATTCGGCCCGACGTAGTTCGATAGACGCGCCGCGCGTGACGCGTCGCCGTCGTCGTCGCCGATATGAAGGTAGAACTTCACCGCCAGCTCCCAATGCAGCCGCGCGCCACTTGCCGATTCGAGCAGAAAATCGCATTCGCCGATGGTGCGCCGCTGATGCCGCAACGGCACGTTCGCCGCGATGAGCCGCGCCGCCGGCCCATGCGCAAGAAAGAAGCGGACGAGGCTCTCGGCATAGATGCCGAGCCGTGTGAACTTGGGATCGCGCGCGTGACCGTGGAGCGGCTGCGGTGCGGCGTCGAGCGCCTTCAGCCACGTGAGCGTCGCGTCGCGCTCTTGCGCCGATGCGAACGGATGCGCCAGCGCGGCGTCGCCCTCGCGCAGCAGATCGGGCGCAAACAGAAGCCAGGCGAGATCGCGAACCGTAACGTCGTCGAAACGATCGACGAGGCGCGTGAGCTCGCTCGCCGGGGCCGTCATCAGATGCCGCCCTTCTCCGCTCCTTGCTCGACGCCGAGCGCGGCGAGCGCCTCGCGATACGTTTTGCGCGCGAGACAGAGATCGGCCCACGCCTTCGACTTGTCCTGAAGGCTGCGCAACAGATAAGCCGGGTGATACGTGACGATCACCGGCACGCCGCGATATTCGTGCACACGAGAGCGCATCGACGAGATGCTGGCCTCGTTCTTCAACAGACTTTGCGCGGCGAAGCGCCCCATCGCGACGATGACCTTCGGCTTCACGAGCTCGACCTGCCGTTGCAGATACGGCTCGCAGCGCGCGACTTCATCGAGTTCGGGATTGCGGTTGCCGGGCGGCCGGCACTTGATCACGTTTGCGATATACACGTTCGACTGCCGCGACAGCGTGAGCGCGCGCAGCATGTTGTCGAGCAGCTTGCCGGCCTGGCCCACGAACGGCTCGCCCTGCTTGTCCTCGTTCTCGCCCGGCGCTTCACCGATCAGCATCCAGTCCGCTTCGCGATCGCCGACGCCGAAGACCGTGTTCGTGCGGCGTTCGCACAGACGGCAGCGCTCGCAATTCGCGACGCGCTCGGCAAGCGCGTCCCAGTCGAGCGTGTGGACGTCGCTCGGCGCTTCGGCGACGGCGGGCTCGACGTGCACGGGCGCCTCGTCGGTCCAGGGGAGATCGTCGTAGGCGTCGAGGGGCGGCGCGTCGGATTCGGGCTGATCGCCGGGTTTCGCTTCGTGCCGGATCGCGCGCGTGGGCGCTTCTATCGGCTGCGACGGCGGCTCGGCAGGCGTCGGCTCTTGCCGCACCGCGACGGGTGTGCCCGCCTCCGTCACCTGCGCGACGGGTGGACGCTCGTCCTCGCCCGGCGTCAAAGCGGCAGCGCCGCGCCGGACCCAGACCGGTCCGATGCCCAACTCCTCAATCAGCATTTCATCGAGCGCCATGCGCACTCTCCTCCATGAACGACAGACGCATGACGATTGCGTCCTCGCGCGAGCGATGTCGCGCGGGATAATAATTTTTGCGACGCCCGATGGCTGCGAAACCGAATCGCTCGTAAAGCTGGATCGCGCGCGGATTGGACGGCCGCACTTCGAGCAGCACGCCTTCGAGCTTCTTCGCGCGCGTGATGCGCACCGCCTCGCGCAGCAGCGTGAGACCCGCGCCCGCATGCTGCGCCACCGGCGCGACGCATAAGTTGAGCAGATGCATCTCGTCGACCACGGGCATCAGCACGCAATAGCCGATCAGCGTACCGGTCACGTGGCGCAGACACACGCCGAAATAACCGTTACGCAGCGAATCCTGGAAATTGCCGCGGCTCCACGGGAACTCGTAGGCGAGCTTTTCGACCGCGGCGACTTCATCGAGGTCCGCTTCGGTCATCGGCGTGAGATACCGATCGGCCAGCAGCACCCCGCTCACCGAAGCGCCTCCTCGCGTGCCTTCATGCGCTCGGCCGTGGTCTGAGCGACCTTGTCGCGCACGTATTCCGGCGCGGCGAGTTCGGGCGCGACCGCACGTCCCGCCCGCAGTTCGCGCAAGCCGATGAGCGCGACCGGCAATGCATGCGGCAACGCTTCACGATCGACACGCGCGGCGGCGGCGAGCGCCGGCAGGCGATCGCCGAACGCGGCCGCAGCGTTGCCGGCGAGCGCGAACGGCGCGTCGGGCAACGGCAGCGCGCCGGGTTTATCGAGCGCGGCCGGATGCAGCGTACGCCATTCTCCGGCGGCGGCATCGAATTCGAAGTCGGCCCAGTACGCCTCGTCCATGCGGGCATCGAGCGCGGCGAGCACGCGCGAAGGAATCGACGGATCGTTCAGGCGCGCGCCCTCCGCGCATGCGAGCAACGTGCTCACCGGCACGACCGGCACGCCCAGGCCGAACGCCAGTCCTTGCGCGACGCCTGTGGCCGTACGCAGCCCGGTGAACGAGCCGGGGCCCGCACCGAACGCGATCGCGTCGCAATCGGCAAGCGCGAGACCGGCGGCATCGAAGAGTTCGCGCACGGCGGGCAAGAGACGCGTGCTCGACACGGCGCCGGTCGCCTCGTGGCGAAGCCAGACGCGCGTGTCGCCGTTCACGTACTGGGGCGCGGCGATATTCGGAGTAGCGGCGAAAGCGCTGTCGGCGAGCAGAAGCGCGACGGAGCAAAACTCTGTCGACGTATCGAGGGCGAGCAAAACGGTGCGTGTCATAGCCGGTATTGTAATGCGGGACATGCGCCGGATTCGCGTGATCCGCGCGCCGCGATCGATCCGGTTCGCGCCTCGCGGACGTCCTCGGTTGGAGGAAAGCCTCGACAGGGCGCGTGCGCCTCGCTTGCTAAGATCGTCGGTCCATCCCGAGAGAAACGGAGCACGCATGACCGACATCGACCAGCTATTCGCCCAGGCCCAGTCCGACGTGACGCAACTGCCCGAGCGCCCCGGCAACCTCACGCTGTTGCGCCTCTATGCACTCTTCAAGCAGGCGAGCATCGGCGACGTGCAGGGCGAAAAGCCGGGCTTCACGGACGTCGCCGGCAAGTACAAACATGAAGCGTGGGCCGCGCTGCAAGGCACGCCCGTCGACGACGCCAAGGCGCGCTACGTCGAACTCGTCGCATCGCTCAAGCGGGGCGAAGCCGCCTGAGAGCCCACCGAACAATGGCCGCGCCGCCCGATGCCCGAAGATGGCGCGGCCATGCGTCAAAATGTGGCGCAGTGCAGCAAACTCGGATATACTTGCGGTTAGCGCTTGAATTGCGGATCGCATGCCTGTTGACAAAACTCCGGGCAAGCCTCGCGCAGCAAGGCGCTTCGTAGCGTTTCGCTCCAATCCAGTTTAGAAACTGTCCCCTCCCTGCTAGGCCGTTGCGCCGTTGTATTGCGCGCAGTATGTTCCGCGGCCCGTCATGCATCAGGCTGACGTCAGCGCCCGTCGTTCTCTTTGGAACGATCGAGCCTGCGGTATACGATACAGCTTCTAACAAAGACACTCGCCGCACGTTCGCGCGAGTTGCCTACGTTTTTCGATTTGCTCGCTGTTTCTTCGCTCGCTGAATCCAACGACCTGGGTATGCCGATTGGCGCCGACGCCTTACTCCTCGTTTCAAGGATCGACATGACTTCGAGCTTCACAGCTAGCCCGTTGGACAACCTCGCAGCAGACATCAGCATCACCCCCACGGTCGACACGCCGGCCATCGAAGCACCGGCCGACACGCCCACCGGCCCCACTTTCGAATCGCTCGGCCTTTCCGCCGAAATCGTGTCCGCGCTGACCGCAGCGGGCTATCAGTCGCCGACGCCCGTGCAGCAGCGCGCTATTCCCGCCGCGCTCGCCGGTCGCGACCTGCTCGTCTCCAGCCCGACCGGTTCGGGCAAGACGGCGGCATTCATGCTGCCCGCCATCGAAAAATTCCTGCAAGTGCAGAAGCTGGAAGCGCAACAGCCGCGTGCGCCGCGTGACGCGAACGCCCAGCGCGGCCGTCGTCCGCAGCCGGTCGCTCGCCCGCGTCTGCTCGTGCTCACGCCGACGCGCGAACTCGCGATGCAGGTTTCCACCGCCGCGACGACGTACGGCAAGCATCTGCGCCTGCGCACCGTCAGCATTCTCGGCGGCGTCGCGTACGGTCAGCAGTTGATGCTCCTCGCGAAGAACCCCGAAATCCTGGTCGCGACGCCGGGCCGTCTGATCGACCATCTGGAGCGCGGCCGCATCGATCTGTCGGAATTGAACATTCTCGTGCTCGACGAAGCCGACCGCATGCTCGACATGGGCTTCATCGACGATATCGAAAAGATCGTCGACGCGACGCCGGCCTCGCGCCAGACGCTGCTTTTCTCGGCAACGATCGACGGCAAGATTTCGTCGCTGACCGGGCGTCTCCTGAAGAATCCGGAGCGCATCGAGATCGTGCAGAAGCTGGAAGCGAAGAATATCGCGCAGACCGTGCACTATGTCGATGACCGCGACCACAAGGATCGTCTGCTCGACCATCTGCTGCGCGACTCCGAACTCGATCAGGCGATCGTTTTCACGGCAACGAAGAGCGACGCCGATCTCATCGCCAACCGTCTCGCCGACGCAGGCTTCGAGTCCGCCGCGCTGCACGGCGATCTGCCGCAAGGCGCGCGCAATCGCACGATCCGCGCGCTGCGCGAGCGTCGCGTGCGCGTGCTGGTCGCAACCGACGTCGCCGCGCGCGGCATCGACATCCCGGGCATCACGCACGTCTTCAACTACGACCTGCCGAAGTTCGCGGAAGACTACGTGCACCGTATCGGCCGTACCGGCCGTGCTGGCCGCAGCGGCACCGCGGTGAGCCTCGTGCATCACGCCGAAACGGGCGCGCTGAAGCGCATCGAGCGCTTCGTGCGTAACCCGCTGCCGGTGAACGTCGTTGTGGGCTTCGAGCCGCGCAAGACGGCGCCCAAGGGCGGTTTCGGCGGCGGTCGTGGCCGTCCGGCCGGTAACGGCGGTGGCGGCCGACGCTTTGGCGGCGGCGGCAACGCCGGCGGCAGCAGCACCGGTCGCAGCTATGGATCGGGCAACGCCGGCGGCTATGCCAACAAGTCGAACGCAGGTGCGAACACGGGTTCGCGCGAAGGCGGCTTCCGCAGCGGTAACAGCGAAGGCGGCTATCGTGGCGGCAATAGCGAAGGCGGCTATCGCGGCGGCAACCGCGAAGGCGGCTTCGGCTCGCGCGACGGCTACGCCGCACGTCGCAACGACGGTCCGCGCGCCCCGCGCCGCGGCAGCTAAGCAGTCGCCAGGAGCGGTTTCACACACCGCTTCCCTGTCGCAAAAGAAAACCGATGCCTGGTGCATCGGTTTTTTTTTCGTTCCCTCTCCATATTTCACGATGTGCAATGACCTTTTGCGTCGCAAAAGACGTGCTGCGCGGCACAAACACTGTCGTTGCAAGATAGAAAAAGCCATTTCACAATACGATATTTGGATCGTATCTCATTGAATTATCGATATAAAAATAATCGATAAATCTTCCTCCAAGGGGTATGTCGCAAGGCTGCATTTGCCTAGACTCTTATATAAGAGTTGAGCAAACACAGGCAGCCGAATCCGGCGCACCGAGCTCAAGTCGTTCAGGAACATCGATTCAACATTCGTCGTTCAGTCCAATCTCAAGGAGAAGCGCTATGACCTCACGCCAACAACAAGCTCAGCAACTCCAGCAGCAATGGGAAAGCGATCCGCGCTGGAAGGGCATCAAGCGCGGCTACTCGGCGGATGACGTCGTGCGTTTGCGCGGCTCGGTGCAGCCGGAACACACGCTCGCGCGACGCGGCGCCGAGAGGCTGTGGGCATCGATCAACGACGAGCCGTTCGTCAACGCGCTCGGCGCGCTGACCGGCAACCAGGCGATGCAGCAGGTCAAGGCCGGCCTCAAGGCGATTTATCTGTCGGGCTGGCAAGTGGCCGGCGATGCCAACGTCGCGGGCGAAATGTATCCGGACCAGTCGCTGTATCCGGCGAACTCGGTGCCGCTCGTCGTGAAGCGCATCAACAACACGCTCACGCGCGCCGACCAGATTCAGTGGTCGGAAGGCAAGAATCCGGGCGATGAAGGCTATATCGACTACTTCGCGCCGATCGTGGCGGATGCCGAAGCGGGCTTCGGCGGCGTGCTGAACGCATTCGAGCTGATGAAGGCGATGATCGAAGCCGGCGCCGCGGGCGTGCACTTCGAGGATCAACTGGCGTCGGTCAAGAAGTGCGGTCACATGGGCGGCAAGGTGCTCGTGCCGACGCGCGAGAACGTCGCGAAACTCTCGGCCGCGCGCCTGGCCGCGGACGTGTGCGGCACGCCGACGCTGCTCATCGCCCGTACCGACGCCGAAGCCGCCGATCTCGTCACGTCCGACGTCGACGACAACGACAAGCCGTTCCTCACCGGCGAGCGCACGGTCGAAGGCTTCTTCCGCACGAAGCCGGGTCTGGAGCAGGCGGTGTCGCGCGGCCTCGCCTACGCGCCCTACGCCGATCTCGTGTGGTGCGAAACCGGTAAGCCGGATCTCGAATACGCGAAGAAGTTCGCCGAGGCGATCCACAAGGAATTCCCGGGCAAGATGCTGTCGTACAACTGCTCGCCGTCGTTCAACTGGAAGAAAAATCTGGACGACGCGACGATCGCCAAGTTCCAGCGCGAACTGGGCGCGATGGGCTACAAGTTCCAGTTCATCACGCTGGCCGGCTTCCACGCGCTGAACTACTCGATGTTCAACCTCGCGCACGGCTACGCCCGTTCGCAGATGAGCGCGTTCGTCGAATTGCAGCAGGCCGAATTCGCCGCCGCCGACAGGGGCTTCACGGCGGTCAAGCATCAGCGCGAAGTGGGCACGGGTTACTTCGACGCGGTCACGCAAACTGTCGAGAAGGAGTCTTCGACGACCGCGCTGCACGGCTCGACCGAAGACGAGCAGTTCTTCGACAAGAAGGTGGCGTAATACCGCGTCAGGCAGGTTGAATCAGGGAGAGCGGTGAAAGCAGCGGCGGCGGTGGCGCAAGCGGGACGCGCCACCGCCGCCGCTCAAACGAAAACGCATCGCGCGTGCGCTTTTCGTTTGAGCAATCAGCGGTACACGATGACCGGAATCTTCGTATGCGTCAGCACGCGCTGCGTTTCGCTGCCGATCAGCAGGCTGCCGATTCCACGCCGCCCGTGTGACGCCATCAGAATCACGTCGCAGCCGTTTTGCTCGGCCGCTTCGATGATCCCGATATACGGCGCGGCATCGATGCTCGTCACGCTCGCGCAGGGCACCCCGGCGCTTTCGGCGGCACGCTCGACCGCGCGCAGATGCTCGCGCGCTTCGTTTTCGGCGCGGGCGTGAAAGTCATCGGGCGGCTCGACGGCGACATCGGCGAATGGCGAATACGGATATTGAGGAAGGCACGCGTAAGCCGTGATGCGCGCGCCGACGGATTGCGCGAGATCGATCGCGCCGTCGATGGCCTTTTGCGATAGCTCCGAGCCGTCGGTCGGCACGAGGATGTGTTTGAACATGGCGTTCTTCCCGTAACGTGATGGTGCGTGATTCCATTGTAGTAACGGCGACGGAGGCGGAGAAATTTCGATGCATTCGCGTGGCGATCCGCCTCTTGCGCGCCATGGCTGCATATAGGATTCCGAATTTTTCTCCGGCCCGCCGGGTCAACCCCAATACCCCGTCGCGTTATACGTATGCTTGAGCAGATCGAGAAACAATCGCACGCGCAACGGCAAATGTCGTCTTTGCGGGAATACGGCGTGAATACCGATCGGCGGTGCGGCGAACGCGTCGAGCACGCTCACGAGGCGGCCCGCGTCGATGTCCTCGCCGACTTCCCACCAGGAACGCCAGGCCAGGCCCCGGCCTTCGAGACACCATTCGTGCAGCACCGCGCCGTCCGAACACTCCATCGTGCCGGAGACCTTGATCGTCACGACCTTGCCGTCCTGCTCGAACACCCAGCCGCGCTGCTGATTCGCCGACGCGCCGAGTGCGAGGCAGTTGTGATGCGCGAGCGCGGCGAGATCGGCGGGCTCGCCGCGTCTGCCCAGATAATCCGGCGACGCGACGCACACGCGCCGGTTCTCCCCGAGTTTGAGCGAGACGAGCGACGAATCCGGCAGCTCGCCCAGACGCACGGCGCAATCGAAACCCTCGTTGACGAGATCGATCATGCGGTCGGTCAGATCGAGACTGACGGACACATCCGGATGCAAGGTCGTGAATTTCGGCACGAGCGGCGCGACGTGGCGACGCCCGAAACCCGCCGGCGCCGAGACGCGCAAATGCCCGCTCGCCTTCACGCCGCCCGCCGACACGCTCGCCTCCGCGTTCTGCATGTCGTTGATGATGCGCTGGCAGTCTTCGAGAAACGCCGAGCCCTCGAAGGTCAGCGTGATCCGGCGCGTCGTGCGCACGAGCAACTTCACGCCGAGCCGCTCTTCAAGCGCATCGAGCCTGCGTCCGATAACGGCTGGCGCGATGCCCTCCGCCTGCGCCGCCGCCGACAGGCTGCCCTTCACCACGACCGAGGCGAACGTCTCTATCTGCTTGAATCGATCCATGCGCGTTCGTCGTCAATATGGGTACTGATGCACAGATTAGGTAAGCAAAAGTAAAAGATCAAGTGATGCTGCGGTGCTTTTTCCATCACTTAGATCACGAATACAATCGATTCCGACCTCTAAACGGAGCGCAAGGCTATGTCGGCCATAACGACACACGCATCGTCCATCGATCTGTCCAGACTTCCACGCGCCGTCATCTTCGACGCTTACGGCACGCTTTTCGACGTCCATTCGGTCGTCGCGGCGGCCGAGCAGCTTTTTCCCGGTCACGGCGACGCGCTCTCGAAACTCTGGCGCCGCAAGCAAATCGAGTACACGCAGTTGCGCACGCTCGCCGACCCGTCGGGCGCGCATTACGAGCCGTTCTGGAAGATCACCATCGATGCGTTGCGCCACGCCGCCGCGCGCCTGAAACTCGCCGACGCGCTCACGAGCGCCGCCGAGAAACGCCTGATGGACGAATACGCGTGCCTCTCCGCGTTCCCCGACACGCTGCCCGCGCTCAGATCGTTGCGCGACGGCCTCGGCATTCCGCTCGCGATTCTTTCGAACGGCAATCCGCCGATGCTCGATATCGCCGTGAAAAGCGCCGGCATGGGCGGACTCTTCGATCACGCGCTGTCGGTCGACGCCGCGCGCGCCTACAAGCCCGCGCCCGCCGCCTACGCGCTCGGCACGCGCGCCTTCGACGCCGCCGCGCGCGACATCGTGTTCGCGTCGAGCAACGGCTGGAACGTCGCCGGCGCGACATGGTTCGGCTACACGACGTTCTGGATCAACCGCGCCGCGCTGCCGCTCGAAGAGCTGGGCGTCGCGCCGCACGGCAGCGGCCGCGGCATGGCGGATCTCATCGCATTCATCGAAGGCGGCGCTGCGCGCGCGGTCGCCGGATCGCGCGGGCGCAAGTCAGGCAACGCGCGGCGGCCGCCAGGCATCTAACGACCGGCCGCCTTTTCATTGCTTCAAAACAACCATTAGCAAAACCGTCTGACCGACCAAGGAGAAAACCATGACGCATCCATCGAATCCGCTTTCGCTTCCGAAAGGCATGGCAATCTCGGCCGATATCAAGCCCGGCTACGAGACCATCCTGACGCCTGAAGCGCTCGCGTTCGTCGCGTCGCTGCATCGCCAGTTCGAGCCGTGCCGCCAGCAATTGCTCGGCGCGCGCGTCGAGCGCACGAAACGCCTCGATGCGGGCGAGCGTCCCCGCTTCCTCGAAGAAACGAAATCGATCCGCGAAGGCGACTGGAAAGTCGCGCCGCTGCCGAAGGACCTGCAACGCCGTCGAGTCGAAATCACCGGGCCCGTCGAGCGCAAGATGATCATCAACGCGCTCAACTCCGGCGCGGATTCCTACATGACCGACTTCGAGGATTCGAACGCGCCGAACTGGGACAACCAGATCGTCGGCCAGACCAACCTGAAGGAAGCGGTGCGCCGCACGATCTCGCTCGAACAGAACGGCAAGTCGTACAGCCTCAACGACAAGATCGCGACCCTGATCGTGCGTCCGCGCGGCTGGCATCTCGATGAAAAGCACGTCACCGTGGATGGCCAGCGCGTGTCGGGCGGCATCTTCGATTTCGCGCTCTTCCTGTTCCACAACGCGAAGGAGTTGATCGCGCGCGGCAGCGGCCCGTACTTCTATCTGCCGAAGATGGAAAGCCATCTCGAAGCGCGTCTGTGGAACGACATCTTCGTCGCGGCGCAGGAAGGCATCGGCATTCCGCGCGGCACGATTCGCGCGACGGTGCTCGTCGAAACCATTCTCGCCGCGTTCGAGATGGACGAAATCCTGTACGAACTGCGCGAGCATAGCTCGGGCCTTAACGCGGGCCGCTGGGATTACATCTTCTCGGCGATCAAGAAGTTCAAGAACGACACGGACTTCTGCCTCGCCGACCGCGCGAAGATCACGATGACGTCGCCGTTCATGCGCGCCTACGCGCTCGAATTGCTGAAGACCTGCCACAAGCGCAACGCGCCGGCGATCGGCGGCATGTCCGCGCTGATTCCGATCAAGAACGATCCGGCGGCCAACGACCGCGCGATGGGCGGCGTGCGCTCCGACAAGGCGCGCGACGCCAGCGACGGCTACGACGGCGGCTGGGTCGCCCATCCGGGACTCGTGCCGGTCGCGATGGAAGAGTTCGTGAAGGTGCTCGGCGACAAGCCCAACCAGATTGAAAAGCAGCGCACCGACGTGCAGGTGACGGCGCACGACCTGCTCGACTTCCGCCCGGAAGAGCCGATCACCGAAGCCGGCTTGCGCAACAACGTGAACGTCGGCGTGCACTATCTCGGTTCGTGGCTCGCGGGCAATGGCTGCGTGCCCATCCACAATCTGATGGAAGACGCCGCGACCGCCGAGATTTCGCGCTCGCAAGTGTGGCAGTGGATCCGCTCGCCGAAGGGCAAGCTCGACGACGGCCGCAAGGTCACGGCGGCGATGGTGCGCGAGATCACCATCGACGAACTGGAGAAGGTGAAGCAGGCCGTCAGCGCGTCGGGCGCCGACACGAAGCCGTATGAACGCGCGGCGAAGATCTTCGAGCAAATGTCGACGTCGGCGCAATTCACCGAATTTCTGACGCTGCCGCTCTACGAAGAAATCTGAGCGTTTCGCTTCGTTTCACGCATCGGGAAAAAACGGCCGTCGGGCCGTTTTTTCGTCTGTCGCGCCTCATGGATCGCGCATGGCGTGTGCTACATTGCGCATCGTCTTTTCAACGATTCAACCGTGGAGCGCACTCATCGTGCGAACGACAGCATGAGCAATATCCAGCTCGACATCGAATGGACCGAAGCGGCATCGCGCAAAATCGAAAAACTGATGCCGCGCAACGTGAACAAGGACTCGTATCTGGCGCTGCCGCCCGTCGAATGCCTGCCGATGGAAGGCGACGTGCTCTTCCTCGGGCCGGCCGGCAAGCAGCAGCCGTTCATCGTCGCGGAGCGCCAGTATCATCACGACGGCGACGCCGACTGGACCATCATCCTGATCCTCGACGTCCCGCAGGAAACGCACTAAAAGCGGTATTCCGTCCGTCAGAGAATCTTGCTCGCGACACGCACCTCGGCGTGCTCGCACAAATCCGGCGACTTGGCTCGAAACACCTGAATATGCGCCGACTCGCCGTGCTTCGCGAGCGCCGCCTCACTGTCCCAGCGCTCGACGAAGATGAAGCGCCGCGGCTCCTTGATGTCGCGGTGCAAGTCGTATTGCAGCGCACCGGCTTCCTTGCGCGTCGGCTCGACGTTCGCTTCCAGCACTTGCCTCAGTTCCTCTTCCTTGCCCGGCTTGGCGACCAAAATAGCGACGACTGCAACTTCCGACATGAGCATTCTCCTGTTTTCACTCAAACGATGAAAACAGGAGCATAACCGCGCACCGCACGTACCGCCGAAAACGCCAGATCAGGGCCAAAGAAAAAGCCCGCGTTCCGAGAGAAACGCGGGCAAAAACCGTCGCCCTACGAGGATAGGCGACGGGGCCATCGGGGCTCGCGCGTGGCGAGCCAATCGTCTGTTTGTCGGTGCAACGTGCCTGATGAGCGCGCTTTCGAAGAACGTCGGGCGGGTGAATTTCGCCATTGATGCAATGTACTGTCCGCACGTTCATTTCTATAAGCTTTTGCGCACATTTCCCGATAGAAAGAATTGTCTGCGCAATTATTACTTCACGCTCGCATTTCCGCGCATGCCGAAGAAATCGTTTGCGCGGACGGCGCGACGGCGATGGCTCAAAAAAAAACCGCCTCGCGAAGGAGGCGGTTTCTGCGGGATTGGACTTAAAAACGATCAGCTGATCTGGTCGGCAAGCAAAGCCATGATCTGACGAGCTTGCGGCGACGCATCGAGATTTCCCTTGTCGTCGACGATCGCGACGCGCGTCTGCTGATCGGTCACGGCGCGCACGTTGATCTGATACTGCTTCGCCTTCATTTCCGTGCGGCCATGGAACACCTGGCTCCAGAAACCCTGCTCCGCCGACTTCTTGTCGGTCGGGTCGACGTAGCGCACGTAGTAGACGCCCTTGCTGCGGTCGCGGTCGTCCACCGTGAAGCTGGCGCGATCGAGCGCGATGCCCACGCGCAACCACGCGCGGTCATAGGCTTCCGGCAAAGTGAGTTGCGAGGACGCGGCCTCGGGCACGACTTCGTTGCGGATCGGCGAGTTGCCCGCGTTCACGACGTTCTGCGCCGCGACCGACGCCGCCTTCGAATCGCCACCCTTCGCGGCTTGCGCACCCGCGGCGCCCGCTGCACCGGCGGCAACCGGCGTGTCGAGCGACGTCGCGCCGCCGGAAGCCGCCCGCTGATCGGCCAACGCGAGCGAGGACATCAGGCGCTTCAGGTATTCGTTTTCGAGCGCCGGATCGTTCGGGCGCGCCTGCCACTGGCTCGTGTCGTTGTTCACGCCGGTCAGCGCCTCGCGCATGCCCTTCTGGCTGATGAACACATACGTGCCGCCGCTCGGCGCCGCTTCCAGACGCGTGCGGTACTTGTTGCGCTCGGCCGTGACATACGAGTTGCCGGTTGCCTTGGCGAGCGTGTCGCGGATCAGGCCGTCGGAAATCTGCGGATGGGTTTCGTTCCAGTCCGTTTCCATCACGCCCTTGTCGCGCTGATCGACGACGAGCAGGAAGCCTTGCTCCTGCCAGAAACGGCGAATCTGCGGCCACACCTGATCGGGCGTCTTGCCGTCGACGACGAGCCAGCGCTCGGTGCCGTCGCGCTGGACGTGCATGCCCGACACCGGCGGAACCACCGTAGGCGCGTTCGGTGCGACTTTCTGGACCTGCTGCAGCTCGGACAGCGATGCCTGCCCGCCCTGAGGCGGCAGCGAACGCTGGTCGACCGCTTCGTCGAGCAGGTTCGGCGGAACGGCGAGAGACACCTGTTTCGAACGCTGATCGCTCTTGTAGTTGAATGCATTGGGATTGGTCGAGCCACATCCCGCCACGATTCCGGCCACCGCGAAAAGCGCAGCCATCCGCTTCGTTACACGAAAATCTGTCATTTGGAGAAGTCCTTCCGCTACGCCACGGGCGTTCTCCGTGGATCAACCCGTTATTTTACCGGTCCGCCGCGCGTCGTGACAAAAAAAGAGGTTCGAGCGTCTCCGCCGAGCACCCGCAGCGCGCCCGCTGAACGTTGCCTTTCGATGACGAAAGCAGCTTACGAGCAGCAAAATGGCGCCTTTGCATTTCTCCATTTAAGTCGCTTCACGTCGAATTGACAATTTATGACAATTCGGAAAATCGGCAATTCAACTTTTCAATCTTCGTAACATACTGATTCATCTAGGCTTCTTTCCCTCCATCGCGAATCCGCCCTCCTCGCGCGGACGCATCGGCGCATATCGCTTTGTTCCGACTTCCTCATAAAATCGCATCTCGAAAATAAGAACAGTCCTAAATATCGGAGAGAACGTGATGAGAAAAATCAGAATTCCTCACTACGCAGCGACTTGCCTGACATTCCTCGCGATCGGCTCGTCGGTTGCCGCGCACGCTCAACTCGGCGCGACCGGGCGCGCCGCGAGCGCGTCGCAGGGCGATGTCGTGCATCAGGCGCAGGGCGGCCTCGTGCGATATCACGAAACGACCGACGCCAACGGCATCGCCGTGCGTGAGTACGTGGATTCGAGCGGCGCGGTGTACGCGGTTTCGTGGCGCGGCCCCGCGATGCCGGATGTCCAGTCGCTGCTCGGCAGTTATTTCGAGACGTTCAGGCAAGGCGCGAACGCGTCGGCCGGCGATGCAGGTTTGCATACGTCGCGCGTCGCCAAGGACGATCTCGTCGTCGAAAATCGCGTGCGGCTGCGCGAATTCACCGGCCGCGCATGGCTCGCGAGCGCTCTGCCGCCGGGCGTGAACTCCACGGATATTGAGTAAGAGGTCGAACATGAACACCCGTGCCTTCCTCTCGATTCCGGCCCTCGCGCTTTGCGCTCTGCTGCACGCCTGCGGAGGCGGCGGCTCTAGCGGAAGTACCGCTGCGTCGCCGCAGCAGGCCAGCGCGCCCGAAACGGCCAGCGCCGCGCCGCCCGCGAGCGCGCCGTCGTCATCCCCATCCGCCGACACGAGCGTGCCGCAATCGACGACGCCCAACGTCCAGGCCGTCCGTGTCGTCAGCACGCCGACCAACACGCGCAACATGCTGCAAACCAGCGTCACGATCTGCGTGCCCGGCACGGACACCTGTCAGACCATCGACAACATTCAAGTCGATACCGGTTCGCACGGCCTGAGAGTGCTGGCGTCCGCGCTCGATCCTTCGATCGTGCTGCCGCTCGTCGCGGGCGGCAGCCAGAGCGCGATCGTCGCGGAATGCGCCGTGTTCGGCTCGGGCTACACGTGGGGCGCGGTGCGCACGGCCGATGTACGGCTCGCAAGCCAGGTCGCACGCTCGACGCCGGTGCAACTGATCGCCGACACCGCCGCGGGCAACGCGGCGCAGGACTGCAGCCAGTCCGGGCTGCCGATGCTCACCGCGTCGAGCTTGCGCGGCAACGGCATTCTCGGCGTCGGACCCTTCGCCGCCGACTGCGGCGCGAGTTGCGCGGCCTCCGCGCTGCCCCGCTGGTACTACAACTGCGTCTCGGGCAACTGCGTCGCGGGCGCGCTGGCGGTTGCGCAACAAGTGACGAACCCGGTCGCGAACTTCGCCTCCGACAACAACGGCGTGCTGATCGAACTGCCCGACGTGCCGGACAGCGGCGCGTCGGCGGTCGCGGGGACGATGACCTTCGGCATCGGCTCGCAGTCGAACAATCTGCTCGGCTCCGCGACGGTGCTCAAATCGAGTTCGAGTTCCGGCTACGTGACGACGGATTTCGGCAGCAACCAGTACGGGTCGAGCTTCATCGACAGCGGATCGAACGGCGTCTTCTTCCCGTCGACGACGCTCGCCCGATGCGGCGTGTGGTATTGCCCGTCGACGCCGCAAACTATCACCGCGACGATCCGCTCGTCGAGCGGCGCGCAGAGCGCGGTGAGCTTCACGGTCGCACAATCGACGGCCTTGTTCGGCTCGGGCAACTTCGCCTTCGACAATCTCGCCGGCGCCGCGAGCGGCGGCTTCGACTGGGGCCTGCCGTTCTTCTATGGCCGGCGCGTGTTCACGGCGCTCTCCGGACGCGCGACGCCGGCGGGACCGGGGCCGTACTACGCCTTCTGAGTCCAGAAAGCAAAAAACCGTCTCCGGTTTCCCGGAGACGGTTTCCTGTCGAAGCCGCGTGGCGACTACGCCTTGCTCTCCTCGTCGAAGATCTTCTGCGCGAGGTGGAATGCCGAATTCGCCGCCGGCACGCCGCAGTACACCGCGGTCTGCAACAGCACTTCCTTGATTTCGTCCTGCGTGACGCCGTTGTTTTTGGCGGCGCGCAAATGCAGCGCGAGTTCTTCGCCGCGGTTCAACGCGACCATCATCGCGATCGTGAGAAGACTGCGCGTGTGACGCGGCAGGCCCTCGCGCGTCCAGATTTCGCCCCATGCGTAGCGCGTGATGAAATTCTGGAATTCGGTCGTAAGCTCGGTGCGATTCTCAAGCGAGCGGTCGACGTGCGCGTCGGACAGCACCGCGCGGCGCACCTTCATCCCGGCTTCGTAACGTTCGTCGTCGGTCATCTTTATTCTCCGAGGAAGTCGAGGACGGCGCGCGTGTAGTCGTCGCGCTTTTCGATGTTCGACAGATGCGCCGCGTCCAGTTCGAGGTAGCGCGAGCCGTCGATATAACCCGCAAGCTCGCGGCCCTGCTCGGCCGTGGTCGACAGATCGTGCGTGCCGGAAATAACAAGCACGGGCAGCTTGATCGTCTTCGCTTCGCCGCGCAGGTCCGCATCGCGGATCGCCTCGCAGTTCGACGCGTAGCCGTCGCCCGACGTGTGGCGGAACACATCGCGAATGTTCGCGAGTTCGAGTTGCTCGCGCTCGATGAACGGCGCGGTGAACCAGCGCGCGATCACGGCGTCGGTCAGCGCGGGCATGCCGCCCGGCTCGCGCGCTTTCGCGGCGCGCGGCGTCCACACGGCGTCCGAGCCGATCAGCGCGGCCGTATTCGACAACACCACGCGCGAGAAGCGCTCCGGATGACGCGCGGCCAGTCCGACGCCGGTCAGCCCGCCCATCGACAAGCCGCAGTAGTTCGCGCGCTCGATTTTCAGATGATCCATCAGGCCGATCACGTCGCCGATGAGCTGGTCGATCGTGTACGGGCCGGCCGGCACGTCCGAATGGCCGTGGCCGCGCGTGTCGTAGCGCAGCACGCGAAAGTGCGCAGCGAACGCCTCGATGTTCGGCGTCCACATCGAGACATCGGCGCCGAGCGAATTCGACAGCACGAGCCACGGCGCGTGGTCGCCCGCCGTCGCATCGATGCGATAGTGAATCCGTGTTCCGTTGACTTCGGCAAGAGGCATGTTTTTACCGCTCCTGTTTTTTCGAGTGAGCGTTCGCGATGGCGGCATCGACGAACGCTTGCGCCTGTCCGACGTAGTTCGCCGGATCGAGCAACGATTTCAATTGATCGTGCGACAGAGGACGCGTGACGGTTTCGTTCGCGGCGAGTTCGTCGAAGAGCGAGCCGCCATTCGCGACCGACGCCTTCGATGCGCCTTCGACCAGCTTGTGCGCGTCGAGCCGGCCGATGGCGTCGCCGAGCGCGAGCATCACCGCTTCGCCGAGAATCAGTCCGTTGGTCACGTCGAGATTGCGCGCGAGCCGTTCGACATTGACTTCCAGCGCCGCAACGATGCCCACGATATTCGACAAGGCGCCCGCCGTCAGACGCGCGAGATCGGGCAGCGCCTCCCATTCGGCCTGCCAGCCGCCCAGCGCGCGTTCGTGCTCCTGAACCATGCCCGCGAAGATCGTCGCGACGAGGTTCGGCGCACGCGTCGCCGCCGTGAGCACGGCCGCGCAGCCGACCGGATTGCGCTTGTGCGGCATCGTCGACGAGCCGCCCTTGCCTGCCGCAGCCGGTTCGGCGACTTCGCCGAGTTCGGTCTGCATCATGAGCGAAATGTCGCGCGCGATCTTGCCGAGCGAACCCGTCAGCATGCCGAGAAACGACGCGGCTTCCGCGATGCGATCGCGCTGCGTGTGCCACGGCAATGAGGGAAGCGTCAGCTTCAAATCTTGCGCAAGCGATGCAGCGACCGGCAATGCGTTCTCGCGCAGACTCGCGAGCGTGCCCGCCGCGCCGCCGAATTGCAGCACGAGCGCGCGCGCCTTTAACTCGCCAAGACGCTCGCGATGACGCGTCACCGCATCGAGCCACTGCGCGAACTTCAGACCGAGCGTGACCGGCAGCGCCTGCTGAAGCCAGGTGCGCCCGATCATCGGCGTTGTCCGGTGAGCTTGCGCCTGCACGACGAGCGCATCGGAAAGCGCACGCAGATCCGTATCGAT
The DNA here is from genome assembly GCF_001545035.1 of Caballeronia glebae. GTDB lineage: Bacteria > Pseudomonadota > Gammaproteobacteria > Burkholderiales > Burkholderiaceae > Caballeronia > Caballeronia glebae. Next base: position 7,139 of record NZ_FCOJ02000052.1, on the reverse strand, counting down.
CGAGTCGAGGAAAGCGCGCAATTGCAGCACGACGCCGGTATCGATGATGTCCTGGCTCGTCGCGCCCCAGTGCACGTACTTCGCGGCTTCGGCGTCGCGCGCCTTCACCACGGCCGTCAGTTGCTTGACGAGCGGAATCGCGAGATTGCCGCCCGCCGCGGCGCCGGTCATCAATGCATCGGCGTCGATGTTATCGGCGTCGCACGCGGCGACGATCGCCTCGACCGCGCCCGGCGGAATCACGCCATGCAGCGCCGAAGCACGCGCGAGCGCGGCTTCGACGTCGAGCATCGCCTGCACGGTCGCGCGCGGCGACCAGATCTCGTTCGCGGCTGCGTTGCCGCAAATGAGATCGGTGAGACGTCCCGTGGATGCGAACATCGGGTCAGACACGCTCGATGATCATCGCGATGCCCTGGCCCACGCCGATGCACATCGTGCAAAGCGCATAACGGCCGCCCGTGCGATGCAACTGGTAGCTCGCGGTCGTGACGAGCCGCGCGCCCGACGCGCCGAGCGGATGGCCGAGCGCGATCGCGCCGCCGTTCGGATTGACGCGCGGATCGTCGTCGCCGACGCCGAGCATGCGCAGCGTGGCAAGCCCTTGCGATGCGAACGCTTCGTTCAGCTCGATCACATCCATCTGGTCGATGGTCATGCCAAGACGCGCAAGCAGTTTCTGCGACGCCGGGCCCGGGCCGATGCCCATCACGCGCGGCGCCACGCCGGCCGTCGCGAGCCCGAGGATGCGCGCGCGCGGCGTGAGGCCGTTGCGCTTCGCGCTTTGCTCGTCGGCGATCAGCATGGCGACCGCGCCGTCGTTCACGCCCGACGCGTTGCCCGCCGTCACCGAGCCGTCCGGACGCACGACGCCCTTCAGCTTTGCGAGCGCTTCGAGGCTGGTTTCACGCGGATGCTCATCGCGGTCCACGACGAGCGCGTCGCCCTTCTTCTGCGCAATCGTCACCGCGACGATTTCCTGCGCCAGCGTGCCGTCCTTCTGCGCGCGCGCCGCCTTTTGCTGCGAGCGCAATGCGAACGCGTCCTGATCGGCGCGGCTGATCTTGTAATCGTCCGCGACGTTTTCGGCGGTCTCGGGCATCGAATCGACGCCGTATTGCTTCTTCATCAGCGGATTGATGAAACGCCAGCCGATGGTCGTGTCGTGGATCTCGGCGGAACGCGAGAACGCACTCGTCGCCTTGCCCATCACGAACGGCGCGCGGCTCATGCTTTCGACGCCGCCCGCGATCATCAGGCTCGTCTCGCCCGCCTTGATCGCGCGCGCCGCGATGCCGATCGCGTCCATGCCCGAACCGCACAGGCGGTTCACGGTCGAGCCCGGCGTGCCGATTGGCAGGCCCGCGAGCAGCGCCGACATGCGCGCGACGTTGCGATTGTCTTCGCCCGCTTGATTCGCGCAGCCGTAGATCACTTCGTCGATGGCTTCCCAGTCCACTTCCTTGTTGCGCTCGACTAGCGCGCGCAACGGCACGGCGCCGAGATCGTCGGCTCGCACGGAAGCGAGCGAACCGCCGTAACGGCCGATCGGCGTGCGGATGGCATCACATACGAAAGCTTCTTTCATCAGTTGCTCCAGTTCTCTTATGTCTTTCGGGCGTCAGGCGGCTTCGGTCAGCGGCGCGAATTGAAGCGGCACCTGGGCCAGCTTCTGCAACTCTTCGAACGACAAGCCTTCCACGATCTCGCGCACGACGAGGCCTTCCGGCGTGACGTCGAACACGGCGAGATCCGTGTACACGCGATTCACGCACGCAACGCCCGTCACCGGATACGTGCACACGTCGACCAGCTTGCTTTCGCCCTGCTTCGTGAGCAGTTCCATCATCACGTAGACCTGCTTTGCGCCGATCGCGAGATCCATCGCGCCGCCGACAGCCGGAATCGCGTCGGGCGCGCCAGTGTGCCAGTTCGCGAGATCGCCCGTCGCCGATACCTGAAACGCGCCGAGCACGCAGAAGTCGAGATGGCCGCCGCGCATCATCGCGAAAGAATCGGCGTGATGGAAATACGCGCCGCCCGTGAGCAGCGTCACGTGCTGCTTGCCGGCGTTGATGAGTTCGTCGTCTTCGGAGCCTTTCGCGGGCGCCGGACCCATGCCGAGCAAGCCGTTTTCGCTGTGCAGGAAGATTTCGCGGTCCGCCGCGAGATGATTGGCGACGAGCGTCGGCACGCCGATGCCCAGGTTCACATACGCGCCTTCGGGAATGTCCGCGGCCACGCGCTTGGCCATTTCGTCACGGGAGAGTTTCTTCATGGCTTTTGTCCTTAGGCTGCGAGTTCCGCTGCGTGCACCGCTTGCGGCACTTCCACGACGCGCTGCACGAAAATGCCCGGCGTCACGATGTTTTCGGGGTCCAGCTCGCCGAGCGCCACGACCTTCGAGACTTGCACGATGGCCGTTTTCGCGGCGCTCGCCATGATCGGACCGAAGTTGCGGGCAGTTTTACGATAGACCAGATTGCCCCAGCGGTCGCCCTTATATGCCTTCACGAGCGCGAAATCCGCGTGCAGCGGCGCTTCGAGCACGTAATGCTTGCCGTCGATCACGCGCGTTTCCTTACCTTCCGCGAGCTTCGTGCCGTAGCCGGTCGGCGTGAAAAATCCGCCGATGCCCGCGCCCGCCGCGCGAATACGCTCAGCCAGATTGCCTTGCGGCACGAGTTCCAGCTCGATTTCGCCCGCGCGATAGAGCGCGTCGAACACGTGCGAATCTGACTGGCGCGGGAACGAACAGATGATCTTGCGCACGCGCTTCGCCTTGAGCAGCGCGGCCAGGCCCGTGTCGCCGTTGCCGGCGTTGTTGTTGACGATCGTGAGCTCGCGCGCGCCTTGCTCGATCAACGCGTCGATCAGCTCGGACGGCATGCCCGCCGTGCCGAAACCGCCGATCATGATGGTCGCGCCGTCGTGGACGTCGGCCACGGCCGAGGCGAGCGAATCGAAAATCTTGTTGATCATGTGCCGTTCCTTCTGCTGTCCCGGGAGAGCCGGTTCTCAAACCGCGCTTCCCGAATTCGGGTTTACCAGTTGGTAATCAGACTTGCTTCAGAATGTTCGTCATGCGAACATGGATTCGTTTAGCGAACATCGGCATGTTAGTCCGGCATTCGTTGTCGTGTCAACGAAGCATCTGCAAACTGCGGGTTTTCACGGGGTTCATCGTCCGTTCGCGCTTTCATGACAGGTCTTATGAAGAATTCAGCCACGCTCAATCCGGATGCCGAGCCGCAAGACGCGCAGACGCGCCCCGGCGATGCCTACGTGCAGTCGTTCGCGCGCGGACTCGCCGTCATCCGCTCGTTCGATGCCAACCGCCCCGCCCAGACGCTGACCGATGTCGCCGCCGCCACGGGCCTCACGCGCGCGGGCGCGCGCCGCATTCTTCTGACGCTGCAGGCGCTCGGCTATGTCGAGGCGGACGGGCGGCTCTTTCAGTTGACGCCGAAGATCCTCGATCTCGGCTTCGCGTATCTCACGTCGATGCCCTTCTGGAATCTCGCGGAGCCGGTGATGGAAGATCTCGTCGAGCAGGTGCACGAAAGCTGCTCGGCGGCCGTGCTGAACGGCGCGGAAATCGTCTATGTGCTGCGCGTGCCGACGCACAAGATCATCACGCAGAATCTGTCTATCGGCAGCCGTCTGCCCGCGTTCTGCACGTCGATGGGCCGTGTCCTGCTCGCCGCGCTCGACGAAGCGCGCCTCGACGAAGCGCTCGATTCGAGTTCGCTCGTCGCGCGCACGCCGCGCACGATCGTCGACAAGAGCGCGCTCAAGGAAGCCATCGCCGCGGTGCGCCGCCAGGGTTGGGCGATCGTCGATCAGGAACTGGAGGAAGGCTTGATTTCGATGTCCGCGCCGATCCGCGACCGGCAAGGCCGCGTGATCGCGGCGCTGAACATCAGCGGCAACGCGCAGCGCAAAAGCGCGAAGCAGATGGTGAAGGCGTATCTCGAACCACTGCAGGAAGCGGCCCAGCGCGTGTCGGACATGGTCGCGCGGCGTGGATGACACCGCATCGGCCATCGACGCGCGAGGAGGCAGCCGCTCTACCATGAACGATCTCGATCTCAACCTGATTCCGTACCTCGTCGCCATCGAGGAGACGCGCAACGTGAGCCGCGCCGCCGAGCGGCTCGGCGTGAGTCAGCCGCGCGTGTCGACGGCGCTTGCGCGTCTGCGCGAATACTTCAACGATCCGCTTTTCGTGCGCACTTCGCGCGGCATGGAACCGACGCCGCGCACCCTCGCGCTCGTGCCCGCGGCGCGCGAGGCGCTGGCGCGAATCGAGCGCGGCCTGCTCGACCGGCAGCACTTCGATCCTTCGACGAGCACCGAGACGTTTTCGATCGCCCTTTCCGATGTCGGCGAAATCGTGTTTCTGCCGCGCCTGCTGCAGGCCTTCGCGAACAAGGCGCCGAACGCGAATCTGCGCTCGGTGTCGGCTTCGCACGGCGACGTCGAGCGCGGGCTCGAAGCCGGCGACATCGATCTGGCGGTCGGATACTTTCCAGACTTGCGCGGCAATAACTTCTTCCAGCAGCGGCTCTTCTCGCATCGTTTCATCTGTCTGATGCGACGCGATCATCCGTTCGCGAACCAGCCGCTCACGCTCGAACGCTTCATGGAATGCGGCCACGCGGTCGTACGCGCGGAAGGTCGCAGCCAGGAGGTTCTGGAGAACTATCTCGACAAGCAGCGCGTGCGGCGGCGCGCGGTGCTCGAAACGCCGCACTTCATGAGCCTGCCCTTCATCCTGTCGCGCACCGATCTGATCGCGACGGTGCCGCATGCGATCGGCTTCGCGTATGTCGCCGAGCACGCCTCGATCACGCTCGCCGAGCCGCCGCTCGCGTTGCCGCGCTTCGATCTGAAACAGCACTGGCACCGCAAGTTTCACAACGATGCGCGCACGATGTGGCTGCGCGGCGTCGTCGCTTCGCTCTTCAACGACGAACTCGACGAATGGCCTAAATAGGCCTCAACGCCGCTTGTCGATGCTCCACGCGCCCGGGCCCGCCGCCGCGATGAACAAATAGATGAACGACAGCAGCACGGCCGGTTCGCCCTGATTCAGAAGCGGCAAAAAGAAGTGCCCATTCGGCGCGTGCCCGATGAAATACGCGAACGCCAGTTCGCCCGACAGCACGAACGCCGCCGCGCGCGTGAACAAGCCGATCAGCACGAGCACGCCGCCGATCAATTCGATGATGCCCGCCGCGCCGAGCAACGAGAACAGCGGCAAGCCGTCGAACATCGCGATATGCGGAACGTGGAACAGTTTCGCGCTCGCGTGCGTGAGCAGCAGATACGAAGCGACGATGCGCAGCAGCGCGTGAGCGTAGCCGGCGAGCGCGGGCGCGCTTGTCGTGGCCGGGCGAGCTTGAGTCGTGAACATCGCAGAACTCCTCTGAAGGTGAATTACTTGAGTTTAGGCAGTGATCGTCCGTCGATAAATCCGGCTAACATTAGCGTTTTGTTTCCCGACAGGAAATGATCGATGGATGCTTTGACCAGCTTGCGTGTGTTCCGCGAAGTCGTCGAGGCGGGAAGCTTCGTGAAAGCGGCGGAACGGCTCGACATATCCACCGCGATGACGAGCAAGCACGTCGCCAATCTCGAACGCCAACTGGGCGTGCGCCTTCTGAACCGCACGACGCGGCATCTGAGTCTTACGGAAGCCGGCAACGTCTACTACGAGCAGTGCAGCGAGGCGCTCGATATCCTGCAGGCCGCGCAAGCCGCCGTCGGCGTGCAAACGGCGCAACCGCAAGGCGTGCTCAAGGTCACGGCGCCCGGCTGGTTCGCCAATCGCAAGTTCGCGGATCTGCTCGTCGCTTATCAGGCGCGCTATCCCGGCGTGCTCGTCGATCTGCGGCTGGAAAATCGCTTCGTCGATCTCGTCGAGGAAGGCTACGACATGGCGATCCGCGCGACCTCGGAGCCGTCGCCCTCGCTGATCGTGCGGCCGCTGTGCAAGATGCCCTTCGTGCTCGCGGGCTCGCGCGCCTATCTCGAACGGCACGGCAAGCTGCTTCATCCGGACGACGTCGCGCGTCATCGCTTTGTCTTGCCGACGTATACGAACATCGATTCCGTGACATTGACGGGGCCCGACGGCGCGTTCACCGTGAAGAACCAGGCCGTGCTGAAGACCAACGATACGTCGATGGCCCTGCAACTCGTGCGCGCCGGGCTCGGACTCGCGTACTTTCCGCTGTGGATCGTCGAGCCGGAGCTGGCATCGGGCTCGCTCGTGCGCGTGCTGCCGAGCTATTCGGCGTTCTCGCCGTCGGTGTACGCGGTGTACACGAGCCGCAAATACATGACGACGAAGGTGCGGACTTTCATCGATTTCCTGTCGGAGTCGCTGGCTGACCGGCCAATGTGATTAGGATTACTCTTATTTTAGCGCCGAAACTCGCGTGTAATGATCGCGCTCGCTTCCGGATCTCGCGTGCCAGATGCGACAAAAGTCCATCCATCTTGCGCGCCGCCGGGATCGCCCCTGTCACCCGCACGCGAGGCAAGCGCGACATGCATTTTCCCTGGCTTCCTTTGGTTTTTATTCTGGGCTTGTTGGGCTTCACGCTGTTTGTCTGCCGCACGTTGAATGCGAGTGAACGCAGTCTGAAGTGGAACGGCGCCCTGATTTTCCTGTTTCTGTGCTTCGCGGCCATGCTGCTGGACTTCACGTTGACGATGATCTTCGCGTCCGCAGGCTTCAATGCGCGCACGCCGTATGACAGCTTCGGCTCCAGGATCGCGTGGAGCGAGCGCGTCGTCACGTATCTGATCCCAGGCGCGATTTCGCTGTTCCTGGCATTGCGGTTCCGCAGGCGTCAGCGCTTCGCGCGCGCTCTCTCGCATGACGGAGCGCCGGCCGAGCGCGAAGGCACGCTGCAGATCCAAACCTCGCCGTATACGCGGTCGGAGTTGACGCTCTGACGCGCGGCGAGTGAATTTAGTGAGTGCAACAGCGAAATTGTTCGAAGCAGTTCTACTATTCGTTTCTCTCTGATATACTTTCGCTCTTTCGGGGCGTAGCGCAGCCTGGTAGCGTACCTGCATGGGGTGCAGGTGGTCGGAGGTTCAAATCCTCTCGCCCCGACCAGAAA
>NZ_FCOJ02000013.1 GCF_001545035.1 Caballeronia glebae | reverse complement strand
GGCCGGCATCGGAGCGGTGTGATGCTCCGGTGCCGGCCCGCTTCCTTTTGTGAACAGACGCCGAGTTTCAGCCGCGCGAGCCGCGCGAGATTTCGGTGCCGGCGTCGTGTGCGAGACGCGCGGTGATCGGCATCGAAAGGAAAGAGAACATGCCGACGACGACGAACGCGGGCCAGAAGTCGGACCATTGCACGCTCGCATGACCGTTCAGATATTGCGAGAGTTCGAGCGTGATGCCCGCGACCGTCACGCCGAGACCGAGCGACACCTGCTGCACGAAGCTCGCGAGACTGGTCGCGCGGCCGACGTCGCGTGTTTCGATCTCCGCATACGCGAGCGAGTTGAGGCTCGTGAACTGCAACGCGGGGAAGAAGCCGCCGAGCAGCACGACGGCCCAGATCACCCAGGTTGGCGTGCGGGGGAAGAACGAGCCGCACGCCGCGATTGCGATACCCGACAGCGCGGCGTTGTAGAAGAGCGTCTGACGGAAGCCGAAGCGATGCAGCACGCGCGAGGCGAGCGAGCGCATGAACATGCCGCCGAACGCGGACGCGCAGGTGATCGCGCCGGACTTGAACGCGGTCATGCCGAGACCTTCCTGCAGCGCGAGCGGCAGCAGGAACGGCACGGCGCCGAGCCCGATGCGAAACATCGAACCGCCGAGCACGCTCGCTTGAAACGTCGGCACGCGGAAGAAGCGCAGGTCGAGCAGCGGCGCCTTTGAGCGGCGCGCGTGGATGCAGTACAGCACGACCATCAGCGCGCCGGCCGCGCACATCGCGAAGGCGGTGCCTTGCGGAATCAGTTCGCCGCCGACGAGCGAGAGCCCGAGCAACAGCAGCACGCCCGCGCCCGCCGAGAGAAAGAAGCCGAACCAGTCGAGCCGGCCCGGATGTTCCTCGTGCGAGTTGGCGATGTAACGGTTGGTCAGATAGATGCCGGCGATGCCGATCGGAATGTTGATGAAGAAGATCAGACGCCAGTGCAGATAGGTCGTGATGAAGCCGCCGAGCAACGGCCCGACCGCGGGTCCGAGCATTGCGGGCACGGAGAGATAGTTCATCGCGCGAATGAACTCCGAGCGGCGCACCGAACGAAAGATGATGATGCGTCCGACGGGCACCATCATCGCGCCGCCGACGCCCTGGATGAAGCGCGCGACGGTGAAGGGGCCGAGCGATGTGGACGCCGCGCACAGCAGCGAGCCGACGACGAACACGCCGATGGCGGTGCGGAACACGGCGCGTGCGCCGAAGCGGTCGGCGACCCATCCGCAGATCGGGATGAAGACGCCGAGTCCGAGCACGTAGCTCGTGACGGCGACTTTCAGCGTGACGGGATCGCGTCCGAAGGCGCGCGCCATTTCAGGAATCGCGGTGACGATGACGTTGGCGTCGACGCTTTCCATGAACATCGCACACGCGACGATGAGAGGGGCAATGAAAGCTTTGACGGCGAGCGGCATGGAGATTCGCGAACGGCTCTTGGCGGCAAGAGCGGCGATTATGGCACCGATATGCAGCAATCGCTGAAGGATCGAAGCGCGCTGCGTGGTGCGTTCAACATTGAACGAGGAGTGAAGAAGCGATGGACCCGCAGGACCTGCAGCGTCTCGTCACGCAGACCATGCCCTATGGCAAATACAAGGACAGACTCATCGCGGATCTGCCCGGTCACTATCTCGCGTGGTTCGCGCGTGAGGGTTTTCCAGAGGGGAAACTCGGCAGTCTGCTCGCGTTGATGCACGAGATCGATCACAACAATCTGCGCTCGCTGCTCGATCCGTTGCGAGGCCGATGAGGTTCGCACGAGGTCTTTTCGAGTGAGACGGATCGCCGCGTAAGCACGCTATAGGTTGTATCGGCGAGATTTGCAAGCACAATATATTGTGGAAATACGAGGCGTCAAATGCTAGACTTCGGCAACGAATTCGACGCGCGTAGCAGGCTTTAAAGGTCCATCGATATGCTTGCGTCAGCGTGTATCGAGCGATGCAAAGTGCGTTCGATCACACACATCGAAGCGCATCGAAGACGAGCGAGTGAAGGTGGCAAAGTCGAGCGCGCGTTCATCGATTTTCGACACATGTTTTGCATCGCATCGCGTGGTCGACGAGAGACATCGATCGATGATCGAAGCGAGTCACGCTTCGATGCCTTCGCGCTTCGCGGCACAGCATCGAGCCGATGTTCGCAATGAAGCGCGGGGCGCTTCGCATCGTGCCCGGAGCATCGTCCGCAAAGGCTTATGCAACAAGGCTTCCAGAGCAGCGATGAAGTTACGCGAGAGCACGCTGCGATGTCTTGAAGGTCACTCGATCAGGACCGCTTCACACTCGATTCAAGAGATGTCGCTTCGAGCTTCACACACACAGCTTCGAGCCAAGTGTTGTATGCAGGTAGCAACGTCGAATCTAAATCGCATGAAAACGAGAATTTTCATGAGCAAACTCTTTTATCGCTCATGAAAAGATGGTACAAACCGATCTAAATTGATGGTGAGAATTTATGCTCAACTGGGATGACGAGACCACTGCCGTAGCTCCCTCGAGCGCTCCGCAACAGAACCCGTTGCGTAACGCCCAAGGCACGACTTTCGGTACGCAGGCAGCGCAAGCTGCGGCTCTCCAAGCTGCCCATCAGACTGCTCAGGCGGATAACATCTTCTCCGATGGTTTCGTTCCGCCCGCAGCCGCCATGCCCTCCGCCGGCGCGATCGCCGCTCCGAGCGAAGCGCGCGTCAATGTCGCCGACAAGCGCATCATCAACGGCAAGACCGACGTCAATCAGCTGGTCCCGTTCAAGTACAAGTGGGCGTGGGAGAAATACCTCGCCGGCTGCGCGAACCACTGGATGCCGCAGGAAGTGAACATGTCGCGCGACATCGCCCTGTGGAAAGACCCGAACGGTCTCTCGGACGACGAGCGCCGCGTCGTCAAGCGCAACCTCGGCTTCTTCGTCACGGCCGACTCGCTCGCCGCGAACAACATCGTGCTCGGCACGTACCGTCACATCACCGCTCCGGAGTGCCGCCAGTTCCTGCTGCGCCAGGCGTTCGAAGAGGCGATCCACACGCACGCGTACCAGTACATCGTCGAATCGCTGGGCCTCGATGAAAGCGAGATCTTCAACGCGTATCACGAGGTCAAGTCGATCCGTGACAAGGACGAGTTCCTCATTCCGTTCATCCAGACGCTGACCGATCCGGCCTTCACCACTGGCACGCTGGAAGCGGACCAGAAATTGCTGAAGTCGCTGATCGTGTTTGCCTGCATCATGGAAGGGCTGTTCTTCTATGTAGGCTTCACGCAGATTCTGGCGCTGGGTCGTCAGAACAAGATGACGGGCGCGGCCGAGCAATATCAGTACATCCTCCGCGATGAATCGATGCACTGCAATTTCGGCATCGACCTCATCAACCAGATCAAGCTGGAAGAGCCGCAACTCTGGACGGCCGAGTTCAAGGCCGAGATTCGCGAGCTCTTCAAGCAGGCTGTCGAACTTGAATATCGTTACGCTGAAGACACCATGCCGCGCGGGGTTCTCGGCCTGAACGCGTCGATGTTCAAGAGCTACCTTCGGTTCATCTGCAACCGGCGTTGCCAGCAGATCGGACTGGACCCGCTCTACCCGAACGAGGAAAACCCGTTCCCGTGGATGAGCGAAATGATCGACTTGAAGAAGGAACGCAACTTCTTCGAGACACGCGTGATTGAGTATCAAACCGGCGGCGCGCTCACCTGGGAATAATAAAAATCCAGGACGTGTTGCAGACGAAATCGATGGGATGGACGGGCAGCAGCGTGTCGCTCACGCGCGCCCGGCCGACAAGGTTTAGGAGAACGGTCGCCTGATGCAAAGTGCGCCTACTGACTTGGCGGGCCATGTGGTCCGAATAGAAGACAGGCGTTTTGCGCTCCCTGAAAAGGGATGGGCAAACTTCCCCCCGGAAAATGCCAGCGGCATGCTCGCTGGCTCGATCAAGCGATGGCCGGCGCCGCGAAGATGCGGTGCTGACTCAATTTGGCGCGCGGTGCCTCGGGGCACGGCGCGCCTTGCCGTATTCATTAGCGTAAGCAGGTGGGATCAGCGTACGCCGATGAATAATCCGCTTCGTAGCGTGCGTTATCGAGAAGGCGACACGCGGGAAGCGGGTTTTGACGAAGGGTGTTGTTTGAACTGACTCTCATCTGAAACCTGAAGGAGAAAAACCATGGCAGTTGCCAAGAAAAAACCCGCCGCCAAGAAGGCTGCAGCGAAGAAAGTCCCCGCGAAGAAGGCTGCTCCGGCGAAGAAGGTTGCCGCCAAGAAGGTCGCTGTGAAGAAGGTTGCAGCGAAGAAAGTAGCGGCAAAGAAGGTCGCGGCGAAGAAGGTAGCAGCGAAGAAGGTTGCAACGAAGAAGGTCGCAGCGAAGAAAGTCGCGACCAAGAAAGTTGCTGCCAAGAAAGTAGCGGCGAAGAAGGTTGCTGCGAAGAAAGTAGCGGCGAAGAAGGCGCCCGCGAAAAAGGCCGCAGCGAAGAAAGTCGCGACCAAGAAGGTAGCGGCGAAGAAGGCTGCAGCCAAGAAGGCGCCTGCGAAGAAGGCCGCAGCGAAGAAGGCGCCTGCGAAGAAGGCCGCGGCGAAGAAGGCTCCTGCGAAAAAGGCGCCTGCGAAGAAGGCCGCAGCGAAGAAGGCTCCTGCGAAAAAGGCTGCTGCGAAGACCGCAGCCGCTGCGCCTGCGCCTGCCGCTGCTCCTGCTGCGAAGAAGGCCCCCGCGAAAAAGGCTCCGGCCAAGAAGGCCGCTGCTGCGAAGAAGACTACGGCTGCCGCTCCTGCAACGACGGCAACGACCGTATCGGCACCTGCTCCGGCTCCGGCCGCTGCGGTCAAGACGGCGTTGAACCCGGCGGCGGCATGGCCGTTCCCGACGGGCAGCCGTCCGTAAGCTCTCGCAGTAGGCAGCACCCAGGCACAGTGCGCTGTGCCCTTAGTCCGGGTAGGCCTACCCGGCCTGAACCCGCCGCCGGGGGAACCTGGCGGCGGGTTTTTCGTTTCGGCGAACGAATTTCATCTCACGCTCGTTGCTCGATGCAGGGCCCAAAGAAAAAGCGCATGCATCTTTCGATGTATGCGCTCGTGCAGGATAGGGATAGCGCTTCAGCTTTGCGGCGCTATTCCTCCGCTGAATGCTTCAGGTTCAGTGAGTGACGCGCGTGACGCCGCCGCTCGACAACAGACGCACGCGCTCGCCCGCCTGGAACACTTCGCCGTTCGCGGTCTGCGTGATTGCGCGCAGGTCGCCGTTATCGAGACGTACCGTGATTTCGAGACCGTTCTTCATCGCGACGCTATTCTCGACTGCGTTGCCCGCGACAGCGCCAGCCAGCCCGCCGATGATGCCCGCGATGATCGAGCCATTGCCGCCGCCGATCGCGCTCGCCGCCGCCACGCCGCCGAGCGCACCGCCGCCGATCGTGCCGAGACCCGTAGGCTGGCCGTTGTTCGAACTGATCTTCACGCCGCGCACGCTTTCGACGGTCGCCAGGCGCACCGTTTCTTCGCGCTGCGCCTGCGACGCCGTGTAGACGTCAGACGAGCTGCTGTTGTAGGCGCAGCCCGTCATCGCCACCGAGCCGACGAGCGCCATTGCCAGCGCGATACGACTTACCATTTTCATTCCTTCACTCCAATCATTCAGAACAGGCTGCTTCCGAAGGCCTGCTTGAAACGCTCTTCAATTTCGGCGCGCGTCGGCGCGTAGGTTTGCGGGCCCTGATGTTCGATTTTCAGCGAACCCATCAGACTTGCGAGACGACCCGTTTTTTCCCAGCCAAGCTTGTTCTCGATGCCGTACAACAGGCCGCCCCGGAATGCGTCGCCGCAACCGGTCGGGTCGACCACCTGGCGCGCCTGCACGACAGGAATGTCGGCCACGCCATCTCGATGATAGATCTGCGCGCCGTGTTCGCCACGCGTCACCACGAGGGCGTCGACGCGGCTCTTGATGTCTTCGATCGACCAGCCGGTCTTGCTACTCAACAACTTGGCTTCGTAATCGTTGACCGCCACGTAGGTGGCGAGTTCAATCATGCGACAAAGTTCCACGCCTTCAAGGATAGGCAATCCCTGACCCGGATCGAACACGAACGGCACGCCCGCGCGCGCCAAGCCTTCGGCGTGCTCGCGCATGCCTTGGGCGCCGTCGGGCGCGACGATGCCGAGCGAGACGCCCTGCGCTTCGTCGGCGCGGTTCAGATGCGACTCCATCATCGCGCCGGGGTGGAACGCGGTGATCTGGTTGTTCGCGAGATCGGTCGTGATGAAGCACTGCGCCGAGTGTTGATCCGGCAGCACGCGCACGTATTCCTTCGACAAACCGAGCGCGTCGAGCCGGTCCGTGTAGAGCTGCGAATCGGCCGCGCCGAGCGTCGCCATGATCTTCGGGTCGCCGCCGAGCAGCTTCAGCGCATACGCGATGTTGCCCGCGCAGCCGCCGAAGTTGCGCCGCATCGTCGGGACCAGGAAGCTGATGTTCAGCATGTGTACCTGATCCGGCAGGATGTGGTCGCCGAAGCGGCCCTGGAAGGTCATGATGTTGTCGTAGGCGAGCGAGCCGCAGATAAGCGTAGCCAAGGCGAACGTCCTTATAGATAGGGGCCGAGGAGAAAAATGCGCATACGGCGCGCGGCGAGCGTTCACCGCGCCTCGTATGCGCGGACCGCTCCGGTCGGAAGCGGTCCGGCGCGACGATTACTTCAACGCGGCGAGCGCTGCGTCGTAGTTCGGTTCCTCCTTGATCTCGGACACGAGTTCCGAATGCAGCACTTTGTCGTTCTGGTCGAGCACGACGACCGCGCGCGCGGTCAGGCCTTTGAGCGGGCCGCTCGTCACGTCGACGCCGTATGCCTGCGCGAATTCGTGGCCGCGAAACGTCGATGCCGTCACGACATTGTCGATGCCTTCGGTCGTGCAGAAGCGCTTGGCGGCGAACGGCAGATCGCCCGAAATCACGACGACGACCGTATCGCTCAGGCCCGCGGCCGCTTCGTTGAACTTGCGCGTCGAGGTGGCGCAGGTCGGCGTGTCGAGACTCGGCACGATGTTCAGCACCTTGCGCTTGCCCGCGAAGTTCGCGAGCTTGACGTCGCCGAGATCCGCGCCGACGAGCGTGAATTCGGGCGCCTGCTGGCCCGCGCCCGGGAACGTGCCGCTGACGTCGATGGGGTTGCCGCCGAGGGTAACTTGACTCATGTTGCGCTCCAGAGAATTGTCAGATGCTGACGGGAAAATCGCGCGTGGGTGAACCGCGAGGGCCGTGACGCGCGTCGTGTGGAACCGGGGCAGGCGGCGTTCGCGCGCCTGCCCGTCATCACGGGTAAAAGACCTGAACCCGATAATTGGCGGCCACCGCGTCGCCCGTATCCAGCCGGACGATGACCGGTTGCGCGCTTTGCGGCGCGAGGCCGACGGCGAATATCGTACCCGGTCGCGCGTAATCCTGCGGCCAGAGCACGCGCCGGATCGCCACGTTGTTCTTGTCGTCGAGCAGCGTGAGTTCGAGCGCCGGATACGCGAGCGCGACGTCCATGCGGTTGCGCAGCGAGAGCTTCAGTTCGAGCTTGTGCGGGCCGTCGACCTGACGCAGCCCCGAGCTCTCGATCTGCAATCCGTCGATGTCGCGCGGTGGCGAGAGCGTGCAGCCGATCTGCTCGCAGACACCCGAGTAGAGCGTGTGCGAGCCGGGCACGAAGACCATCACGGTTTCGCGCTGCCACCACGCCAGCTGCACGAGCAACAGCAACGCCAGCAGCACGGCGACGATAATGCCCGCGATGCGCCCGGCCTTTCCCGAGCCGGCGCGGCCACGCACCGGCGCACGCGGCTCCCGCGACTCGCGGACGGCCGGAAACGCTTCGTTTGCGCTTACGCGGCGAGCGGGGGCGGGCGGCTTCTTGGCGCCGAAACCGGGCTCCGCGTCGTCGCGCCAGGTAGGTGCGGCGGGCTCCGGGGCGGCGTCCGCGGGCGGCGCGTCCGGCTCATGAACCGGTCCGATGAACGGCTCGGCACGCTCGTCGACAGGACCGACGAGCGGCGCGACGGGCGGCTCGCCGAGCGGCAGATCGCCGGCTTGCGCGGAATTCGCGGCATTGGAGTGTGTCGCGTCGACGCGGACGAATTGCTTCAGGCGCGGGGGCTCCGAAGGCAGCGCGGAAGGCTCGTTCGCGGCATCGGTCTGCCCGGGCTCGCTGCGCGGCGGCGCGGTTCGCTGCGCCGAGGTGTTCGCGAACGCGGGAGCATCGGCATAGACCGTGCGCTCGCTATCCGCCTGTGGCTGCTCGCCCGGCGTATCGGCATGCTTGGCGGAATCGAGGTTGCGCGGTGCGAACCGACGCGGCTTGAGCGGTGCATCGGGCGGCGCCGTGACATGCGTGGGCGCATCGGCGTCGGGCACGTGGCCTGCGCCCGAACTCGTCGCGGGACCGACGGCGGCATCATCGTCGATGATCGCGGCGTGTTGAGCGACGCCTGCCGCGGCCGGCTCGTCCGGAAGCTCGAAGCGGTGATGCGCGGCATCGAAGACTTCCTGGCAGTGGCCGCAGCGCACGCGGCCGTCATGCGGCGCGAGCAAGTGCGGGTCCAGCTTGAATACGGTGTCGCAGTGGGGGCAGCGGGTTGCCAGCGCCATATAGGAAGTGCCGTTGGCCTTGCGGCCTGATCGTGGAGGATGGCGCTATTCTAAAGGCTTTCGCGCCGCGTTCCCGCGAGGCATACCCAGCCTTCGTGCTCGCGCCAGACGCCGATGTCGATCCACTTGGCATAGACCGCCGCGACCTCGTCGGCCTGGCGCGCGAGCACGCCCGACAGCGCGATTCTGCCGCCCGGCTTCACCTTTGCGGCGAGCATCGACGCCATCAGCTTGAGGGGATTCGAGAGGATGTTCGCGACGACGATATCGAACTCGCCGGCTGGGCACGCATCGGGCAAACCGTAGGTCACGTCCGCGCGATTGCGCTCGCTGTTCTGACGCGCCGACTCGACCGCTTGCGGATCGATGTCGATGCCGACGACCGGTTCCGCGCCGCACTTCTTCGCGAGAATCGCGAGGATGCCCGAGCCGCAGCCGTAATCGAGCAGCGATTGCCCCGGCTTCACCGATTGCTCCAGCCATTCCATGCAAAGCCGCGTGGTCGGATGGCTGCCGGTGCCGAACGCGAGCCCCGGATCGAGTTCGAGCACGAGCGCGTCCGGATCGGGCGCGTCGTGCCACGAAGGCACGACCCAGATGCGCTCGCCGATGGAAATCGGATCGAACTGCGACTGCGTGAGACGCACCCAGTCCTGGTCCTCGACGCCGCGCACAGTGAACGAAGGCGTCGCCGCGAGTCCGATCTCGTTCGCGGCCGCAGCGAGCAGCACGTCGGGATCGGCGTCTTCGGCGAGCAGCGCGACGACCCGCGAGCGGTTCCACGCACTCTTTTCGGGCACGAGACCCGGCTCGCCGAAGAGCGGTTGCTCGTCGGGCGTGTCGGCGTCCGCGTCCTCGACCGACACTGACAGCGCGCCGACTTCAAGCAGCGCGTCCGACAGCGCTTCCGCGTGCTCGCGATCCAGCTCGGCAATCAGTTCCCGGTAACTCATGCTATCTCTCTGAATAAAGCGTGCTTCAAGACTCTTCTGCGACTGCGGCCTGGCGCGCGGCCAGCTTGTTTTCGAGGTAGTGAATGCTCGTGCCGCCTTCGACGAACTTGGCGTCGATCATCATCTCGCGATGCAGCGGGATGTTCGTCGAGATGCCTTCCACGACCATTTCCGACAGCGCGATGCGCATGCGATTGATCGCCTGTTCGCGCGTCGCGCCGTAAGCGATCAGCTTGCCGATCATCGAATCGTAGTTCGGCGGAACGAAGTAGTTGGCGTAAGCGTGCGAATCGACGCGGATGCCCGGGCCGCCCGCCGCGTGCCACGACGTGATGCGTCCCGGCGACGGCGTGAACTTGAACGGATCTTCCGCGTTGATGCGGCATTCGATCGCGTGGCCGCGAAACTGAATGTCTTTCTGGCGGATCGAGAGCTTCTCGCCCGCGGCGATGCGAATCTGCTCCTGCACGATATCGACGCCCGTGATCAGTTCCGTAACCGGATGCTCGACCTGCACGCGCGTGTTCATCTCGATGAAGTAGAACTCGTTGTTCTCGTACAGGAACTCGAACGTGCCCGCGCCGAGATAGCCCATCTTCTTGCAGGCGTCGGCGCAGCGGTCGCCGATGCGCTCGATCAGCCGCCGCGCGATGCCCGGCGCAGGCGCTTCCTCGATCACCTTCTGGTGACGGCGCTGCATGGAGCAGTCGCGCTCGCCGAGCCAGATTGCATTGCGGAAAGAGTCCGACAGAATCTGAATCTCGATGTGGCGCGGGTTTTCGAGAAACTTCTCCATGTACACCTGCGGGTTGCCGAAGGCGCGGCCCGCTTCTTCGCGCGTCATGTTCACCGCGTTGACGAGCGCCGCTTCTGTGTGCACCACGCGCATGCCGCGGCCGCCGCCGCCGCCCGCAGCCTTGATGATGACGGGATAGCCGACCGCGCGCGCAATCTTCACGATCTCGCGCGGATCGTCCGGCAAGGCGCCTTCCGAGCCCGGCACGCACGGCACGCCGGTCTTGATCATCGTCTGCTTGGCCGTGACCTTGTCGCCCATCAGGCGAATGGTCTCGGGACGCGGGCCGATGAACGTGAAGCCCGATTGCTCGACGCGCTCGGCGAAGTCCGCGTTCTCGGAGAGAAAGCCGTAGCCGGGATGGATGGCTTCGGCGTCGGTGACTTCGGCCGCGCTGATGAGCGCCGGCATGTTGAGGTAGGAGAGATTCGAAGGCGCCGGTCCGATGCAGACGGCTTCGTCGGCCAGCTTGACGTACTTCGCTTCCTTGTCGGCTTCCGAATAGACGACGACTGTCTTGACGCCCAGTTCGCGGCACGCGCGCTGGATGCGAAGCGCGATTTCGCCGCGGTTCGCAATGAGAATTTTTTCAAACATAGTGGGTCGGCTCATCAACGGGCTCGCGCGAGCGGCCCTCGGGGATCCAATCGGCGGCGCGCTTCTCGACGGATCGATGCCGCCGAACGCGCCGGCGCGGTGAAGCCGGGCGGCGGCGATGCAGACCGCATCCGCCGCACGGCCCGGTGCGCCTTTAGTCGCCGATCACGAAGAGCGGCTGGCCGTACTCGACTGCCTGGCCGTTCTCGACGAGGATTTCCTTCACGACGCCGGCCTTGTCCGCTTCGATTTCGTTCAAGAGCTTCATCGCTTCGATGATGCAGATGGTCTGACCTTCCTTCACCGTATCGCCGACCTGGATGAACGGGTCCGCGCCCGGCGACGGCGCGCGGTAGAACGACCCGACCATTGGCGAGGTCACGATGTGGCCTTGCGGTGCGACGACCGCGGGCGCGGCTGCTGCGGGCGCGCCCATGTCGCCTGCGCCGCCGTAATGCGGCGCGGCCGGTCCCTGCATTTGCGGCGCGTACTGTTGCGGCGCCTGCATGTAGACCGGCGCGGCGTTCTTGACGATGCGAACCTTGCCTTCGCCTTCCGTCACTTCCAGCTCCGAGATGCCGGATTCCGAGACGAGGTCGATCAGCGTTTTCAGTTTACGAAGGTCCATCGAAAAATCCCCTTTCAATACTTGGAGACCGGGGTTTCCCGGCACTTGACTTGATTTGTGGGTGTTCTGACTGCTCAGGCGCAAGTCGGCGCGGCCAGCCGGCCGACTCGCGCGCCCGTGAAAGCGCCGACGCAGACAACGGCGGCGGAATCGGTCGGCACGCCGCGAGCGTTCGCATCGAACGCATCGGCGTGGTCGCTTTGAAACGCGTGCCCGAACGGCATGCACATGAGCTCAGCGGATGCCCCGCGCCGGCCGACACCCGTGCTACGGATGTCGGACTCGATGACGAGGGAGCCACATAGCACCGGCAGAGTTGTCATAGTCGCTTCGGGTTGTACGGAATTGGGCGCACTTTAGCGCCGTTTAGAGAATTTTGTCTAGTTTTACCGTGCAAGCCCATTTGAAACGGCGGGACAAATTATCGCGGCGCGCTGTGCGACAAGCCCAATTTCACGCAAAATCGCGGTACTTCCTGCTAAATCGCAGCTTAATGAGCCCAAAGCGCGGTGTACTCGCAGCGAATTTTTACAGGCTGTCGAGCGTATGTTTCAACTCGGCCGGGTCGACTTCCCCGAGCTTTGTCGAGCGAACCTTCCCGTTTGCGTCGATTACGACGGTGAACGGCAAGCCGCCCGCATTGTTGCCGAAGCTACGTGCAAGATCCGCGCCGCCGAAGCCGGTGACATAGACCGGATAGGCAACCGGCACCTTTTTCAGGAAGTCGTTGACGTTTTTTTCGCTATCGACGCCGAGCCCGATGAACGTGATGCCTTTCTTCTCATACTCGCGCTGCATGGCTGAGAGCGTCGGCATTTCCTTCACGCACGGTCCGCACCACGACGCCCAGAAGTTCACGACGACCGGCTTGCCCTTGAACGCCGCGAGCGGTTGCGAGGTGCCCGAGGCGCCAGGTGGTGTCGCTTTCCAGAGTTGATCGACGGCGTTGCCGCTCGCCTGCGTCGCGGCCGCGGTATCGCCGCCGGAAAACAAATGGCCCGCGTAGAAGCCGCCGACGGTCGCGGCGACTGCGACCGCGAGGGCCGCCAGAATGCGTGTGCTTTTCATGAGCGTCCGGAAGAAAGATCAGCCGCCGATTTCGAGCGGCGGAGCATCGGGATGATCGAGCAACGTGCGCACGGCCGCCGCGTTCACGCGTGCGGGGCGTCCACGGTTGTCCGCGCGCACGGCGCCGCGCAGATCGTCCGGCCCGTAAAGCGCGATATGCACGCCGGTCGGCTCCTCGTTGCGCGCGCGGTGCAGAAAACTCAGCGTTTCGACGTAGCCGCGTCCGGCGAAATGCCGGGTCTCCGACACGTCGTATTGCACGTTCGCATTCAGCAGATAAATCGCGACTTCCTTCGGATTGTCGCAGAAGCATTGCAGATGGATATCGGAGTGCTCGCCCGCCGTGCCGTTGAGCACCGCGCCCGTCAGATACGGATCGAAGGGCTTCAGCCGCTCCATCCAGTCGAGCGCGACCTCGCGCATGCGGCGCAACACGGCTGGCTGGCTGTCGCTCTGGAAAATCGCCTGATACTCGCGGATTTCCTCTTCGATCTGGTCGTTATCGGGCAAGAACTCGCCGCCGATTTTCGTCTCGCCGACGACCTGCCGCGCGGCCTTGCGCTTGGCCGTGGAATAGTCGAGGCCGTCTTCGGCGATCATCCTCGCGGCGGCAATCGCGATTTCCTCGCGCACGCGCTGCGGATCGAAATGTGATTTGCGAACCATGCCGGAATGATACTAGATAAGCTTGAGCGGCCCTTTTACGGGCTCTGGACAGCGGACTCGCAGCGGCCAAAGGACGCATAGCCCGCTCGGTTACAATATGCGCCTTCAGGCGCCTTTCTGCACGGGTTTGCCCTCAGGTTCACCCGTATGGCGCCAATCCTGTTTTCGCATCTCAATCGCCCGCGCGGCGCGACACGGTTTATGCACATCCACATCCTCGGCATCTGCGGCACCTTCATGGGCGGACTCGCCGTCCTGGCGCGCGAGGCGGGCCACAAGGTCACCGGCTGCGACGCCGGCGTCTACCCGCCGATGAGCACGCAGCTCGAAGCGCAAGGTATCGAACTGATCGAAGGTTTCGGCGTCGAGCAACTGGCGCTGGAACCGGATTTGTTCGTCATCGGCAACGTGGTGAAGCGCGGCAATCCGCTCATGGAAGCCATTCTCGATCGCGGCCTGCCCTACACCTCCGGCCCGCAGTGGCTCGGCGAGCACGTGCTGAGCGGCAAGTGGGTGCTCGCGGTGGCCGGCACGCACGGCAAGACCACGACGAGTTCCATGCTGGCGTGGTTGCTTGAAGACGCGGGAATGAACCCGGGCTTTCTGATCGGCGGCGTGCCGCTCAATTTCGGCATTTCGGCGCGCCTGACCGATTCGAGCTTCTTCGTCATCGAAGCCGACGAATACGACACCGCGTTTTTTGACAAGCGCTCGAAGTTCGTTCATTACCGCCCGCGCACGGCGGTGCTCAACAATCTCGAATTCGATCACGCCGATATCTTCCCCGATCTCGCCGCGATCGAAACGCAATTTCACCACCTCGTGCGCACGGTGCCGGGCGTCGGCCGCATCGTCACGAACGGGCGCGAGGCGGCGCTGGAACGCGTGCTTACGCGCGGCTGCTGGTCGGGCGTCGAGCGCTTCGGTGTCGAAGGCGGATGGCAGGCGTTGCCTGCCGAGCAGGGCGCGACC
Source organism: Caballeronia glebae (assembly GCF_001545035.1). GTDB lineage: Bacteria > Pseudomonadota > Gammaproteobacteria > Burkholderiales > Burkholderiaceae > Caballeronia > Caballeronia glebae. Next base: position 131,313 of record NZ_FCOJ02000013.1, on the reverse strand, counting down.
GTCGACGAGCAGTTCGCCGTGTATTGGGAAGGCGAGCGTCAGGGCATCGTCGATTGGCAGGTGCAGGGCGAGCACAATCGCATGAACGCGCTTGCGGCGATCGCGGCGGCGCGCTCGGTGGGCGTGCCGGCGGCGCAATCGGTGAAGTCGCTCGCGGGCTTTCGCAACGTCAAGCGGCGCATGGAAGTGAAGGGCAGCGTCGACGGCGTTACCGTCTACGACGACTTCGCGCATCACCCGACCGCGATCGACACGACTGTCGCGGGACTGCGCACGCGCATCGGCGACGCGCGCATCCTCGCCGTGCTGGAGCCGCGCTCCAACACCATGAAACTCGGCACGATGAAGGCGCAGTTGCCCGCGAGTCTCGCGGGCGCGGATCTCGTCTTCGGCTACGGCGCGCGCGAAGGCCGCGACAAGCTCGGCTGGGATCTCGCCGGGGCGCTGTCCCCGCTCGGCGACAAGGCGCGGGCATTCGACGAGATCGAACCTTTGGTGAAGGCGGTCGCGGCCGCCGCGCGCCCCGGCGACCACGTGCTCGTGATGAGCAACGGCGGCTTCGGCGGCGTCCATCAGAAACTGCTCGACGCGCTCGGTGCGCGTGGCGCAGGAGGACATTCGTGATTCTCTATCTGCACGGCTTTCGCTCGTCGCCCCAATCGTTCAAGGCGCGCGTGATGCACGCGCGTCTCGCGGAACTCGGAAGGCTCGGCGAATGGCAGTGCCCGCCGCTGCCGGTGTCGCCGTGCGATGCCGTCGCGCTGGCGGAATCGCTCGCAGCGAATGCGAAGACGAGCGATGTGACCGTCGTCGGCAGTTCGCTCGGCGGCTACTATGCAACGTATCTCGCGGAGAAACACGGCTGGCGCGCCGTGCTGCTCAATCCGGCGGTCGTGCCGCAGCGCGATCTGAGCCATTTTCTCGGCGAACAGCCGCTGTGGCATGGCGGCGGCACGATCACCGTATTGCCGCGTCATCTTGACGAACTGCGCGCGCTCGCGGTCGCGTCGATCACGCGGCCCGAGCGCTACTATCTGATCGCGGCGACGGGCGACGAAGTGCTCGATTACCGCACGATGCTCGACCATTATCCCGGCGTGCGAACCACGCTGATTCAGGGCGGCGATCACGCGATCAGCGACTTCCCGAACTATCTCGCCGATGTCATCGCGTTCTGCGACCAGGCGCCGCCAGCCGTGCGCGCAACCGCGGCCGCCTGAGCCCATTCATTTACCGGCGCGCGAATGGCGTAAAAGCGCGGCCCGGTCCACCGTTTTACGAGAGTATTGAGTGAACGTTTTCTTCGAGGAATCGGGTAGTTTCAAGGCCGGATCGGTGTTGTCGAAACAAGGCGACGCGTTCCAGGTCGAGTTGCCGGGCGGCCGGCGTGCGAAAGTGCGCGCGAAAGACGTGCTGATCGAGTTCGAGAAGCCCGCGGCCGGCGACCTGATGCAGGAGGCCGACGCGATCGCGCAGGAGATCGATCTCGACTTCCTGTGGGAATGCGCGCCCGACGAGGAATTCCCGTTCGCCGCGCTCGGCTCGGATTATTTCGGCGACAAGTTCGGACCTACCGAACGCGCGGCGCTCGTCCTGCGCATGCACGGCGCGCCGGTCTATTTCCGGCGCAAGGGCCGCGGCCAGTATCAGCGCGCGCCGCAGGAGCAACTGCAGATGGCGCTCGCGTCGCTCGAACGCAAGCGTCAGCAGGCGCTCGTGCAGCAAGGTTACGAAGAGGAACTGAAGGCGGGCAAACTGCCGGACGCGCTCAAGGACCGTGCGATCGGCCTGCTCACGAAACCGGACAAGAATTCGATCGAGTACAAGGCGCTCGAAGCGGCGGCGGCCGCGCGCGGCATCTCGCAGGCGCGCCTGATGCTCGAATGCGGCGGCATCGCGTCGCCGCGCCAGTTGCATGAAGCGAAGTTTCTGTCGGAGTTTTTCCCGCACGGCGTCGGCTTTCCGTCGGTGCAGCCGACGCCGCTGCCCGAGGATTTGCCGGAAGCGAACGTCGAAGCGTTTTCCATCGACGACGTCACCACGACCGAAATCGACGATGCCTTCTCCGTCGAGCATCTTTCCGATGGCCGCGTGCGCGTGGGCATCCACATCGCGGCGCCGGCGCTCGGCATCACGCGCGGCGACACGATCGACGCGATCGCGCGCGGGCGTCTGTCCACGGTCTACATGCCCGGCGACAAAATCACGATGCTGCCCGACAACGTCGTCGACGTGTTCACGCTCGGCGAGGGCGGGCTGCGTCCGGCGCTGTCGCTGTACATCATCGTGGATCGCGAGACGCAGGACATCGTTGCCACCGAAACGCGCGCCGAACGCGTGTTCGTGAAGAGCAACCTGCGCCACAACCATCTCGACGAGCACGTCACCGAGGAAACGCTCGCGGCCGGCACGGGCGAGTATCCGCACAAGGCGGACATCGCCGTGCTGTGGCCGCTCGCGCAGGCGCTCTTCGAAAAGCGTCAGCAGGCGCGCGCGACTTACGGTCTCCGGCGTGAAGTGCAGCGCAACAACGACTTCAACTTTTATGTCGAAGGCGAGCACATCACGATCACGCCGCGCCGTCGCGGTTCGCCGCTCGATCTGATCGTCGCGGAACTCGCGATTCTCGCCAATTCGTCGTGGGGCGCGTTCCTCAACGATCATGGCGTGCCGGGCATCTATCGCTCGCAGCGCGGTTTCGGCGGTCCGGGACCCAAGCGCACGCGCATGCAGACGACGCCCGCGCCGCACGAAGGCCTCGGCGTCGCGCAATATGCGTGGAGCACGTCGCCGCTGCGCCGTTATGTCGATCTCGTCAATCAATGGCAACTGATCGCGTGCGTGCAACATGGCGTGACGGCGAAGCTCGCCGCGCCGTTCAAGCCGAAGGACGCGGATCTTTTCGCCGTCGTGCAGGGCTTCGACGACACGTACACCGCCTATGCCGATCATCAGCGCCGCATGGAATATTTCTGGTGTCTGCGCTGGCTCAAGCAGGAAAACCGGCGGCACGTTCCGGCTTCGGTCATCAAGGACGACCTCGTGCGTCTCGAAGAAATTCCGCTGATCCTGCACGTGCCCGGCCTCGGCGTGCATGCGCGCGGCACGCGCGTGATGCTGGAAGTCGTGTCGACCGACGAACTCACCGTCGAGGCGTCGTGCCGTCTGCTGCACGTGATCGATGCGCCATCCGCGAGCGCGCCGGTCGAGGAAGAAGAGGCGGAAGAAGAGATCATCGAGACGACCGATCTCTCCGCCGAAAGCGAAGCCGAAGCGCAGGCCGAAGCGCCCCAGCCTGCGCCGCCCGACGACGCGCAGCAATCCACCGAGCCGACCGGATCATGAGCCAGAAAGATCGATACGCGGTGATCGGCAATCCGGTCGAGCACAGCAAATCGCCGTGGATTCACGCGAAGTTCGCCGAGCAGACCGGCGAGCCGATCGAATATGGCCGCATTCTCGGGCCGCTAGACGGCTTCACGCGCGAGGTGAAGAACTTCGTCGCGTCGGGCGGACGCGGCATGAACGTCACCGTGCCGTTCAAGCTCGAAGCGCACGCACTTGCCGATTCGCTCTCGCCGCGCGCGGCAGCGGCGGGCGCGGTGAACACGCTGGCCTTCGGGCCGGACGGCGTGCGCGGCGACAACACCGACGGCGTCGGCCTCGTGCGCGACATCGAAGTGAATCTCGGCGTGAGTCTGAAGGGCGCGCGCATTCTGCTGCTCGGCGCCGGGGGAGCGGCGCGCGGCGTCGTGCTGCCGATCTTCGATCGCGCGCCGGCTGCGCTCACCATCGTCAACCGCACGGCGGCGAAGGCGCTTCAACTCGTCGATCAGTTCGCGCAGAACGCGTCCGACTGCGGCGTGCGTTTCTCGGGCGGCGGCGCGCAAAGCGCGGAAGCGGGCCAGTACGATGTGATCGTCAACGCGACTGCGGGCAGCCTCGACGCCGCCTTGCCCGATTGCGACGACAGCGCGTTCGGCGCGGGCACGCTCGCCTACGACATGATGTACGGCGCGCAGCCGACCGTTTTCATGCAGCACGCGTCGAAGCTCGGCGCGCGCGCGTCGGATGGCCTCGGCATGCTGGTCGAGCAGGCCGCCGAATCGTTCTTCATCTGGCGCGGCGTGCGCCCCGACGGCGGCGCGGTGCTGCGCGAATTGCGCGCGACGCTCGCAGCCAAAACCTGATGACGACCGCGCCGCTCGGCAGCCACACGCCTTCGGGTGCGCCACGCGCGCGGCGCGCGGTGCGCCTCGGGCCGGCGCGCTGGATCGCGTATGGCGTGTCGGTGCTCGGCATCGCGTTCATCGCGACGCAAATCTGGTTCTTCGCGCAGATCGGTATCTGGACGATCGTGAATCCCGGCCCGACCGCCTTCATGCGCGCCGACGCGTGGACGCTCGCTAAAACGCATCCGGGTATTTCGCTGCGGCGCACCTGGTTGCCGTACGACCAGATTTCGCGCAATCTGAAGCGCGCGATCATCGCTTCGGAAGACGCGAATTTCGTCAACAACAACGGCTACGAAACCGACGCCATTCTTCAGGCGTGGGAGAAGAACAAGGCGCGCGGGAAAATCGTCGGGGGCGGCTCGACCATCTCGCAGCAACTCGCGCGCAATCTGTTTCTGTCGCGTGAAAAGAGCTATGTGCGCAAGGCGCAGGAGCTGATCATCACCTGGATGCTCGAATTCTGGTGGACCAAGGAACGCATCTTCGAGGTCTATCTGAATTCGGTCGAGTGGGGCAACGGCGTGTACGGCGCGGAAGCGGCGGCGCAGTATTACTACAAGACTTCCGCGGCGAAACTCACAGCCGGGCAAAGCGCGCGTCTCGCGGTAATGTTGCCGCGTCCCAAGTATTTCGACGACCATCGCAACGCGCCGTATTTGTCGCAGCGCGCAGGCGTCATCGCGCGGCGGATGGGAGCGGCCGAACTGCCTCAATGAAATTTAGTTAGCCGCAGTAAACAATGCAAGGCCCTGATTATTCAGGGCTTTTTTGTTTTAAAAAAGCTTTCGGTTGCAAGCTTTGCTCCCATTATGTGAGCATGACGATCACATATTGAATAAATCGAGATGCCGGAACTACAATCCGACCAAAGCCTGAAACGGCACACGCGGGCGACGACCGGAGCAACATCCGGCGCGCACGACCAGAACGATGGAGACACGTCATGCATTCGATCGCACGCCCGCGCTCGCGGGCCTTCCTGCACGACTCGCACGGTTCGCACTATCCGCACGCCCGTTCAATCGGGGACGCGCCCGCGTGCGCCGTCCGACGCGCATCGTGATCGACGAGAGACACGCGCCATGACCAAATTCCAGAACTCCGAAGCCGACGCCGACGCCGCAGAAGCGCAATCCGCGCCCGCGAGCGGCTCGCGCGCAAAGCCGAACGGCGCGAGCGGCACGAAGCACGCGCCCGATCCCGATGCGATCGCACTGCCGAGCGCGCTCGTCGATATCACGCCGCAGCAGGCCGGCACGCAGACACTGCTGCGCGGCCTCGCGATTCTCGAAGCCGCCGCGAACGGCGCGCGCGATCTGCGTGCGTTCGGCGCGGCGCTCGGCACGACGCGCAGCACGACGCATCGGCTCGTGAGTTCGCTCGTGCAGGCGCGCTATCTGCGTCAGGTGCAGGGCGGCTATCTGCTCGGACCGAAGCTCATCGAACTGGGCACGATCGCGCTCGAACAGATGCCGCTCACGGCCGTCGCGCGAGCGCATCTGCAGGCGCTCGCCGAGCATACGCACGACACGATTCACCTCGGCGTGCGCGACGGCGACGACGTTCTCTACATCGACAAGATTCCCGGCACGCGCGGCCTGGAGATGCGCTCGCGCGTCGGGCACCGCATGCCGCTCGCATCGACAGGAATCGGCAAGGCGATGATGCTCGACCTCGAAGCGAACGCGTGGAGGAAGCTGCTCGAAGCGTCGCATCGCGTGCTCGCGAGAACGAGCTTCAAGCCCGACAACCGCCCCGATTTCGACACGTTCCTGCAGCGGATGACGCGCTATTCGCAAGGCGGCTTCACGTTCGATCTCGAAGAGAACGAGGCGTCGATCCGCTGCGTCGCCGCGCCGGTGCGCGATGCGTCGGGCGCGATCGTCGCGGCGTTGTCGGTGGCGAGCACGATTCCCTATATGCCGCACGAGCGCATGGAAGAGCTGATCCCGGTCGTGCAGCGCGAGGCGCACGCGATCTCCGAGGAACTCGGCTGGCGCGCGCCGCAGGCCGCTCGCAGGATCAAGCGATGAGCGCATCTGTTTCCACGCCCGCGCTCATCGCGCTCGACTGGGGCACGACCTCGCTGCGCGCCTATCTGCTCGGCGCCGATGGTCTCGCGCTCGACACGCGCGCGTCGTCGGCGGGCATCATGAATCTGCCCGCGGGCGGCTTCGATCAGGCGTTCGAGCAAACCTGCGGCGCATGGCTCGACGCGCACGCGCAACTGCCCGTCATCGCGGCGGGCATGGTTGGCAGCGCGCAGGGCTGGGTGGAAGCGCCGTATGTCGAAACGCCGGCGAACGCCGATGCGCTCGTCGCGGGCATCGTCAAGGTGAAGACGGCGCGCGGCGTCACGCTGCATGTCGTGCCGGGCGTGCTGGAGCGCGGTGTGTTGCCCAACGTGATGCGCGGCGAGGAAACGCAGATCTTCGGCGCGCTGGCGAGCGAGCCGTCGCTCGGAAACGCGGGCGGCGCGCTGATCGGGCTACCCGGCACGCACGCGAAATGGGCGTTCGTCGCCAATGAGCGCATCGAGCGCTTCTACACCTTCATGACGGGCGAGACCTTCGGCGCGCTGCGCGATCACACGATTCTCGGCCGCACGATGCACCCCGCCGCGACGCACGACGAACCCGCGTTTCTGCGCGGCGTCGATACGGCGCGCGATGCCGGTCATCCCGGCGTGCTCGCGACGATCTTCAGCACGCGCACGCTCGGCCTGACGGGTGAGTTGAGCGCGGAGCAGCAATCGGATTACTTGTCGGGACTGTTGATCGGACACGAATTGCGCGGGCTGAACGAAGTGCTCGCGCGCGAAAAATCCGCGCTCGACGGAAAGACGCTGCGCCTGATCGGCAACGACGCGCTGTGCGATCGCTATCGCGCCGCGCTCGCGCGCTTCGGTTGTCACGATGCCGCCACGGTCGCGCATGCCACCGAGCACGGTCTTTATGAAATCGCCGCGCTGGCCGGGCTGGTTGCCGCCGTGCGCGCCGCCTGAGAAGGAGTGAAAACGATGCAGCCTCCCATCAATCTGCCCGCGCCCTACGGCATGCACGCCGGTCTCGCGAAGGCGTTCGCCGCGTGTCCGCTGATCGCGATCCTGCGTGGCGTGACGCCCGCCGACGCCGCCGATCATGCCCGCGCGCTCTACGAAGCGGGCTTTCGCATCGTCGAAGTGCCGCTGAATTCGCCGCAGCCGTTCGACAGCATCGCGGCGATCCGTCAGGCGCTGCCCGGCGATGCGATCGTCGGCGCGGGAACGGTGCTGCATCCGAGTTACGTCGACAGCGTGAAGGCAGCGGGCGGCGAACTCATCGTGATGCCGCACAGCGACGCCGACGTCGTGCGCGCCGCGAAGGCGCACGGTCTCGCATGCGCGCCGGGCGTCGCGACGCCGAACGAGGCGTTTCTCGCGCTGAAGAACGGCGCGGACGTGCTGAAAATGTTCCCCGCCGAACAACTCGGCCCGACGGTGACGAAGGCATGGCGCGCGGTGATCGCGAACGAGGTGCCGCTCGTGCCGGTCGGCGGCATCTCGCCGGACAACATGGGACCGTTTCTGAGCGCGGGCGCGAACGGCTTCGGTCTCGGTTCCGCGCTGTACCGGCCGGGCCAGAGCGCGGAAACGACCGCGCGGCACGCGAAGGCGTTCGTGGACGGACTCGCCCTCGCGCGAGGCGAAGTCAAATGAATCGTCTCGCCGGCAAAGTCGCGATGATCACGGGCGCGGGACGCGGCATTGGCGCCGCGATCGCGCTGGCGTTCGCGCGCGAGGGCGCACGCGTCGCGCTGGCGGAACTGGACGTGGCGACGGCCTCGGCGACGGCGGAGCGCATCAGGCGGGAAACCGGCGCGGACGTGATCGCGATCGAAACCGACGTGACGCACAGCGCATCGGTGAAGGAGTCGGTCGCGCGGACCGAAGCCGCGCTCGGCCCGCTCGACGTGCTCGTGAACAACGCCGGCATCAACGTATTTTGCGATCCGCTCACGATGACCGACGACGACTGGCGCCGCTGTTTCGCCGTCGATCTCGACGGCGTGTGGAACGGTTGCCGCGCGGTGTTGCCGGGCATGGTCGAGCGCGAGCGCGGCAGCATCGTGAATATCGCGTCGACGCACGCTTTCAAGATCATCCCGGGCTGCTTTCCTTATCCGGTGGCGAAGCACGGCGTGATCGGCCTGACGCGCGCGCTCGGCATCGAATACGCGCCGAAGAACGTGCGCGTGAACGCGATCGCGCCGGGTTACATCGAAACGCAACTGACGCTCGACTGGTGGAATTCGCAAGCCGACCCGAAAGCCGCGCGTCAGGCGACGCTCGATCTTCAGCCGATGAAGCGCATCGGCGAGCCGCAGGAAGTCGCGATGACGGCGGTGTTCCTCGCGTCGGACGAGGCGCCGTTCATCAACGCGAGCTGCATCACGGTGGATGGCGGGCGCAGCGCGCTGTACCACGACTGAAATGAGAAGAATGACGCACTGGCCGCGGTGCGGCATCACCATAACTAAACACGGCCACACACCTTCGTAGCGCCCGCGCGCGGGCATTTTCGACATCGGAAAAAGTCGGGAGACAAAAAATGAAACGCAGACTGTTCCTCACGCTGATCGCCGCCGCCACGGCAACGAGCGCGTCCATGATCGCGGCGCCGGTCGCGCAGGCCGCCGACGAGGTCAAGATCGGCTTCCTCGTCAAGCAGCCCGAAGAGCCGTGGTTCCAGGACGAATGGAAGTTCGCCGAAATGGCCGCCAAGGAGAAGGGCTTCACGCTCGTGAAGATCGGCGCGCCGTCGGGTGAAAAGGTGATGAGCGCGATCGACAACCTCGCCGCGCAAAAGGCGCAGGGCTTCATCATCTGCACGCCGGACGTGAAGCTCGGGCCGGGCATCGTCGCGAAGGCGAAGGCCGACAAGCTCAAGATGATGACCGTGGACGACCGCCTCGTCGACGGTTCGGGCAAGCCGATCGAAGCCGTGCCGCACATGGGCATTTCCGCCTACAACATCGGTAAGCAAGTGGGCGACGGCATCGCCGCCGAAATCAAGAAGCGCGGCTGGGACATGAAGGATGTCGGCGCGATCGACGTCACTTACGAGCAATTGCCGACCGCGCATGACCGCACCGCCGGCGCGACCGATGCGCTCGTCGCCGCTGGTTTCCCGAAGGCGAATATCGTCGCCGCGCCGCAGGCGAAGACCGACACCGAGAACGCGTTCAACGCCGCGAACATCGCGCTCACGAAGAACCCGCAATACAAGCACTGGGTCGCCTACGCGCTCAACGACGAAGGCGTGCTCGGCGCGGTGCGCGCAGCGGAAGGCCGCGGCTTCAAGGCGGACAACATGATCGGCATCGGCATTGGCGGATCGGACTCGGCGTTGAACGAGTTCAAGAAGCCGAACCCCACGGGCTTCTACGGCACCGTGATCATCAGCCCGAAGCGCCACGGCGAAGAGACGTCCGAGCTGATGTACGCGTGGATCAAGGACGGCAAGGCGCCGCCGCCGCTCACGCTCACGACCGGCATGCTGGCTACGCGCGAAAACGTGGCCTCGGTTCGCCAGCAGATGGGACTGGCGTCGAACTAAAAGTGCAACGGCGGGCCGCGCTGACGTAAAGCCGTAGGGCGCGGTCCGCACGTAAATAGGAGGCGATGTGTCAGCGACGCTGCGTTTTGACAATATCGGCAAGGTGTTTCCAGGCGTGCGCGCGCTCGACGGCGTGTCGTTCGACGTCAACGCCGGCGAAGTTCACGGCCTGATGGGCGAGAACGGCGCGGGCAAATCGACCTTGCTCAAGATTCTCGGCGGCGAGTATCAGCCCGATTCGGGGCGCGTGCTCATCGACGACAACGAAGTGCATTTCGCGAGCGCGGCGGCTTCGATCGCCGCGGGCATCGCGGTGATTCACCAGGAATTGCAGTACGTGCCGGATCTGACCGTGTCCGAGAATCTGCTGCTCGGCGCGCTGCCGAACCGGCTCGGCTGGGTGAACAAGCGCGCGGCGAAGGCTCACGTGCGCGAGCGGCTCACGGCGATGGGCGTCGATCTCGATCCGAACGCGAAGCTGCGCAAGCTCTCGATCGCGCAGCGGCAAATGGTCGAAATCTGCAAGGCGCTCTTGCGCAACGCGCGCGTGATCGCGCTGGACGAACCGACGAGTTCGCTGTCTCATCGCGAGACGGAAGTGCTCTTCAAGCTCGTGCGCGATCTCAAGGCGGACAACCGCGCGCTGATCTACATCTCGCATCGCATGGACGAGATTTACGAACTGTGCGACGCGTGCACGATTTTTCGCGACGGCCGCAAGATTGCCTCGCATCTGTCGCTCGCGGACGTGCCGCGCGACACGCTCGTGCAGGAAATGGTCGGCCGCGAGATTAGCGACATCTATGACTATCGCGCGCGCGCATTGGGCGAGGTGCGCTTCTCCGTGAAGAACGTGGATGGCGACGCATTGAGCGCCCCCGCGAGCTTCGAGGTGAAGCGCGGCGAGATCGTCGGATTCTTCGGGCTCGTCGGCGCGGGACGCAGCGAACTGATGCATCTCGTCTACGGCGCGGACAAGAAGAAGGGCGGCGACATCACGCTCGACGGCCAGGCGATCCGCGTGCGCAGCACCGGCGAGGCGATTCGCCACGGCATCGTGCTGTGTCCCGAAGATCGCAAGGAAGAAGGCATCGTCGCGATGGCGACGGTCGCCGAGAACATCAACATTTCGTGCCGACGTCACTATTTGCGAGCCGGGCTGTTTCTCGATCGCAAGAAGGAAGCGCAGACGGCCGAGCGCTTCATCCAGTTGCTGAAGATCAAGACGCCGAGTCGCAAGCAGCGCATCCGTTTTCTGTCGGGCGGCAATCAGCAGAAGGCGATTTTGTCGCGCTGGCTCGCGGAGCCGGACCTCAGGGTCGTGATTCTCGACGAGCCGACGCGCGGCATCGACGTGGGCGCGAAGCACGAGATCTATAACGTGATCTATCAGCTTGCCGAGCGCGGCTGCGCGATCGTGATGATTTCGTCGGAGTTGCCGGAAGTGCTCGGCGTGTCCGACCGGATCGTCGTGATGCGGCAGGGGCGTATCGCGGGCGAATTGCTGCGCGAGAACGCGAGCGAACAATCAGTGTTGAGCCTTGCGCTGCCGCAGGCGGAGACCGTCGCGCAGGCGGCGTAAAGACGAGAGGAGCGAATCATGGAAGCAAGAGAAAACATCGTGGGTCAGGCGACGGAAACCGTCGCGAACGCGCTGATCCCGCAAAAGAACGACAAACAGAAGTGGTGGCAGCAGATCACGGAGTACAGCCTGATCGTGATCTTCATCGTGATGTTCCTGACGATGTCGCTGACCGTCGATCACTTCTTCTCGATCGAGAACATGCTCGGCCTCGCGCTGTCGATTTCGCAGATCGGCATGGTCGCGTGCACGATGATGTTCTGCCTGGCGTCGCGCGATTTCGACTTGTCGGTCGGCTCGACGATCGCCTTCGCCGGCGTGCTGTGCGCGATGGTCCTGAACGCGACCGACAACACGTTCATCGCGATTATCGCGGCGGTGGCGGCGGGCGCGGTGATCGGCTTCGTGAACGGCGCGGTGATCGCCTATTTGCGCATCAACGCGCTGATCACCACGCTCGCCACGATGGAAATCGTGCGCGGGCTCGGCTTCATCGTGTCGCATGGACAGGCGGTGGGCGTTTCATCGGATACGTTCATCGCGCTCGGCGGTCTGTCGATGTTGGGGATTTCCCTGCCGATCTGGGTCACGCTCGCGTGTTTCATCATATTTGGCGTGTTGCTCAACCAGACTGTGTATGGACGTAATACCTTGGCGATCGGCGGCAATCCCGAGGCGTCGCGTCTCGCGGGTATCAATGTCGAGCGCACGCGCGTGTGGATCTTCCTGATTCAAGGCGCGGTGACGGCGCTGGCGGGCGTCATTCTCGCGTCGCGGATCACCTCGGGGCAGCCGAACTCGGCTCAGGGTTTCGAGCTGAATGTCATTTCGGCTTGCGTGCTGGGTGGCGTGTCGTTGCTGGGCGGGCGTGCGACGATCTCGGGCGTCGTGATCGGCGTGCTGATCATGGGCACGGTCGAGAACGTGATGAACCTGCTCAATATCGACGCGTTCTATCAGTACCTCGTGCGCGGGGCGATTCTGCTTGCCGCCGTGTTGCTGGATCAGTTGAAGAATCGCGGATCGCGGGATTAACGGTGGTTTGACATTCGCGGGATTTCACGAAAGCGCAAAAAGAGAGACGGAGAGACATGGCAACGATCAACCAGAACCTCGCACGCTATCCGAGCCTGCAAGGCAAAACGGTCCTCATCACCGGCGGCGCGACCGGCATCGGCGAAGGCTTCGTCGAACATTTCTTCGATCAGGGCGCGAAAGTCGCCTTTTTCGACATCGACACCGACGCGGGCGAAGCGCTCGCCGACCGTCTCGGTGCTGCCCTGCAGCAAGACCAGACGCGCCCGATGTTCCTCAACGTCGATCTCACCGACATCGACGCGTTGAGAAAAGGCATCGCGGATGTAAGAAGCGCGTTCGGTCCGATCGGCGTGCTCGTGAACAACGCCGCCAACGACAAACGCCACGCAATCGAAGACGTCACGCCCGAATCGTACGATGCGGGCATCGCGGTCAACATCCGCCATCAGTTTTTCGCGGCGCAGGCCGTGATCGGCGACATGAAGCGGCTGGGCGGCGGCTCGATCATCAATCTGGGCTCGATCAGCTGGATGCTCAAGCAAGGCAACTTTCCCGTCTACACGACGTCGAAATCGGCGGTGCAGGGCATGACGCGCGGCCTCGCGCGCGATCTCGGCAAATTCGGCATCCGCGTGAATACGCTCGTGCCGGGCTGGGTGATGACCGAGAAGCAAAAGCGTCTGTGGCTCGACGAGGCCGGCAAGGAAGCGATCAAGCAGGGCCAGTGCATCGACGGAGAAGTGCTGCCCGCGCATCTCGCGCGCGCGGCGCTCTTTCTCGCATCGGACGACAGCGGCATGATTACGGCGCAGGACATGATCGTCGACGGAGGATGGGCCTGATGAACTCGACTCGCGCGCAACTGTTGATCGACAGCCAATGTTCGCTCGGCGAAGGCGCGACGTGGTGCGCCGCGAGCGGCCGTTTCTGGTGGACCGATATCGAAGGCCAGAAGCTGTGGCGCTACGATCCGCGCGACGGCGCGAGCGAATCGTTCGCGATGCCCGAACGGCTCGCGTGCTTCACGCCGTGCGCCGATGCGCGTTTCCTGCTGCTCGGTCTCGCGTCGCGGCTCGCGTTCTACGAGATCGCGACGGGCCAGATCGAAACCATCATGGAAGTCGAAGCCGATCTGCCGACGCGCCTCAACGACGGCCGCTGCGATCGCGAAGGGCGCTTCGTCTTCGGCACGAAGCACGATGTGGACGACGCTCAGGCGCTCGGCGGGTTTTATCGGCTGAACCGGGATTTGTCGCTGGAGCGCCTGCCGCTCGGCGATTGCGCGATCTCGAACAGCATCGGCTTTTCGCCCGACGGCGCGACGATGTACTACTGCGATTCGCCCACGCGCCAGATTCGCGTGTGCGACTATCCGACGTTCGCCAACGACCGCGTGTTCGTCGAACTCAGCGATCCGACCGGCGTGCCGGATGGCTCGATTGTCGATGCCGAAGGCGGCTTGTGGAACGCGCAGTGGGGCGGCGCGCGCGTCGTGCGCTACGGACGCGACGGCCGCGAGACGGCGCGCATCGACGTGCCGAGCGCGCAGCCGAGTTGCGTCGCGTTCGGCGGCGCGGACTTCGGCACGCTGTATGTGACGAGCGCGCGCATCGGTCTTTCCGATGACGCGCTCAAGAGCGACGCCCAGGCAGGCGGCGTGTTCGTCGCGACGCCGGGCGCGCGCGGCATCGCGGAAGCCGTATTCGCGGGCAAGGCGTAACCGGAGCACAGGGAAACAGACGAAAAAGAAGCGAGGCGACGCGCGATCGACGCGCCGCCCGACACGCCCCGGCGATGCCGGGTTCTTCGCCTCTCGATGGAGCACGAGTCATGGCTGTTGCGCGCACAGAGCAAAGACCGAATCCTGCATCGACGTCCAAGGCACAGGCGAACGCCCGCCGTGCGCGACTGGCCGCCGCCACCGAACCGCCGGTCCGTCCCGGCCCGAGCACCGCGGTCGTCGCAATGGGCGGCGCCGATATCAATGGCTGCATCACACTCGCCAACGCGCACTTGCGGCTCGAACTCGCGCCGTCGCTCGGCGGCGGGATCACGCGTTTCGACTGGCGGCACGAAGGCACGCTCGTGCCGATCTTCCGGCCGTGCACCGCGCCGGGACCGGACACCGATCCGAACCAGCTCGCGTGCTATCCGCTTTTGCCGTATTCGAACCGCATCGGCAACGGCCACTTCCAGTTTTCCGGGCGCTCGATCGACGTGCCGTGCAATCGCGCGGGCGAACCGCTGCCGCTGCATGGCGATGGCTGGCTCGGCGCGTGGGAACTCGCGCAGCAGGAATCCACGCGCGTGCGGCTCACGCTCGATCGCAGCGACGGCAAGCCTTATGCCTTTCGCGCCGCGCAGACTTACGCGCTGGAGGAAGCAACGCTCGCCGTGACGCTCGATGTCGAAAATACCGGCGACAAAGCGCTGCCGTTCGGCCTCGGGCTGCATCCGTTTTTGATGCGCGAGGCGGACACCGAGTTGTCGGCGGCGGCGGGCGGCGTGTGGCTCTGCGGCGACGACTGGCTTCCGGTGCGGCACGTTCCCGCGCCGCCGGCGTGGCAATTCGGCGTCGCGTATCCGATGCCCTCGGAAATGGTCAACAACGCGTTCACCGGATGGAGCGGTCGCACGAGCGTGCTGTGGCCGAAGCGCCGCCTGTCGCTGACGATCTCCGCCGACACCGATTACTACGTGCTCTACGCGCCGCCCGGCGAGAGCTTTTTCTGCTTCGAGCCGGTCGATCATCCGATCAACGCGGTGAATCTGCCCGGCGGCGGGGAAGCGAACGGGATGACCGTGCTCGAGCCCGGCGAGCGGCTGTCGCGGGAATTTCGCTTCACGGTCGAGCGCACCGGAGAAGCGACGCGGCGCACGAGGCCGCGCACGCGGGCCGGCGCGAAGGCGCGCGCACGGGACGCGTCGCGCTGAGGCATCGCTGAAGACAGCGACCAAGACAGCGAAGAACACGACGCCACGCACGTTAAAATGCGTGGCATCGACGTTCAACGAAATCCCGCCATGTCCTTCATCCAGACTCTCAATGCCGCGTGGTCGCGGACTCAATCGCTTCTGTGCGTCGGCCTCGACCCGGAGCCGGCGAAGTTTCCCGGCGCGCTCAACGGCCGCGCCGACGCGATCTTCGAGTTCTGCAAGACCATCGTCGACGCGACCGCGCCGTATGCATCGTCGTTCAAGCCGCAGATCGCGTACTTCGCGGCGCATCGTGCGGAAGATCAGCTCGAAGCGCTGATCGCGCATATCCGCGAGAAACACGCCGGCATTCCGGTGATTCTCGATGCAAAGCGCGGCGATATCGGCAGCACGGCGGAGCAGTACGCGAAGGAAGCGTTCGAGCGCTACCAGGCCGATGCCGTCACGGTCAATCCGTATATGGGATTCGATTCGATCGAGCCGTATCTCGCGCATGAAGGCAAAGGCGTGATCGTGCTGTGCCGCACGTCGAACGCGGGCGGCTCGGATCTGCAATTTCTCACTGTCGATGGCAAGCCGCTGTATCAGGTCGTCGCGCAGCTCGCGGCCGGCAAATGGAACGCGAGCGGCCAGCTCGGACTCGTCGTCGGCGCTACTTTTCCGAAGGAAATCGAAACGGTGCGCGGGATCGTCGGCGACATGCCGCTGCTGATTCCGGGCATCGGCGCGCAAGGCGGCGATGTCGAAGCGACCGTGCGCGCGGGTCGCACCGCGGGCGGCGCGGGCATGCTGATCAACTCGTCGCGCGCGATCATCTACGCGGGCAAGGGCGATGACTACGCGCAAGCCGCAGCCGAAGCCGCGAAGAAAACGCGCGACACGATCAATCGGTATCGTTAATTCGAAAGCGCGGGCTTTACCGCTCGCGCTGATCCAGAAACTCCAGCAGTTTGCGCAATGCATGCGCGGCGGCCTGCGTTCTCACCTGTTCGCGGTCGCCCTTGAAATGCTGCGTCTCGATCTGCGTATGCAGACGATTGCTGAATCCGAAGCACACGGTTCCGACTGGCTTCGCCTCGCTGCCGCCCGCCGGCCCCGCGACACCCGTGATCGACACCGACACCTGCGCGCGGCTGTTGCGCAGCGCGCCCTCGGCCATCGCTTTCGCGACCGGCTCGCTCACCGCGCCGTGCTGCTCGATCAGCGTCGCGGGCACGCCGATCATCTCGATCTTCGCGAGATTCGAATACGTGACGAAGCCGCGCTCGAACCACGCGCTGCTGCCGGAAATATCGGTGATGGCGGCCGCGACCATGCCGCCCGTGCACGACTCGGCGGTTGCGAGCATCAGCCGTTCGTCGCGCAGCTTGTTGCCGGCGCGAATCGCAAGTTGGTGAACGACGGTGTCGGTTGGCATGGCGGTTTCTCGCAGAATGGAAAAGACTCAGATGGTCATGCGCCAGAGCGCGATCACGAGCAGCGTGAAGAACGCCGCGACGAGATCATCGAACATGATGCCGAAACCACCTTTCAACCGGCGATCGAAATAACGAATGGGCTGCGGCTTCACCATGTCGAAGAAGCGGAACACGATGAACGCCCACAACTGCCCGGTGAAGGTCGCGGGCGTGACCACCAGCAGCACGAGCCAGAACGCGACGATCTCGTCCCACACGACCGGCGACGGGTCATCGGTGCCCATTTTCTTCGCGGTGAAGCCGGTGAACCAGCATCCGGCGATGAAGCCGACGACGATTAGCGCGCCCCATTCCGCGACCGTCAGATGCGGATTGAACACGACGAACGACGCCCACGCGAACAACGTGCCGACCGTGCCCGGCGCGATGGGCGAGAGCCCGCTGCCGAAGCCGAGCGAAAGAATATGGAGCGGATGGTTGAGCATGAAGCGCGCGCTCGCTTTACGCGGCTTGTTGCGCGGCGCGGTCGAGTCGCCCGCGAGCGTGGGGTCATTCTGCATGGAAATGATCGAAGCCTTGCAACGTCAGGGAGAGCGGGGCGCCCGAAGCATCGCGCCAGGCGATGGCGGGCGCGCCGGATAATTCGATTGTACCGATGCGGGTCAGCGGCACTTTCACGGCCGTGGCGATAGCGGCGAGCGCGTCGCGTGCATCGACAGGCGCGGTGAAGCAAAGCTCGTAGTCGTCGCCGCCCGCGAGCGTGCATTGACGGCGCGCGGCTTCGGGCAGCGCGCGCACGGCGTCCGAGCACGGCACGGCATCGGCATCGACGACGGCGCGCATGCCCGAGCGCTTCAGGATATGCATGAGATCGCCCGCGAGACCATCGGAGATATCGAGCGCCGCGTGCGCCACGCGGCGCAGCGCGAGCCCCAGCGCGACGCGCGGCTCGGGCCGTTCCAGCGCGCGTTGCCAGTCGGCGGCAACGGCGTCGCCGGGCGCGCGCCATTCGCCCTGCAGCATGCCGAGGCCCGCGCGCGCGTCGCCCAGCGTGCCCGATACCCAGATGTCGTCGCCGGGCCGCGCGGCGTCGCGACGCAATGCCGCACCTTGCGGCACGTCGCCGAACACCGTGATGCAGATGTTGAGCGGCCCGCTCGTCGTATCGCCGCCGACGAGCGCGCAGTCGTGACGTTCCGCGAGCGCGAAGAGGCCGTCGCTGAACGCCTGGAGCCACGCTTCGTCGGCGCGCGGCAACGCGAGCGCGAGCGTGAACGCGTGCGGCGCCGCGCCCATCGCGGCGAGGTCCGAAAGATTCACCGCGAGCGCCTTGTGACCGAGCGCGTACGGATCGACATCGGCAAAGAAGTGGCGGCCTTCCACCAGCATGTCCGTCGAAATGGCGAGTTGATGGCCGACGGGCGGCGCGATCAGCGCGCAGTCGTCGCCGATGCCGAGCGGGGTCGCGGCTGCGTCTTCAAGACGTGGCGAGGGCGCCGTCGCGCGGCGTGCAAAGAAACGGTCGATCAGGGAAAACTCGGAGAGCATCGTTGGCGATAGATAGGTTTTTGTGCGCTGCAAGATAAACGAGCGGTGCTGCGCAAAGGGCCGCCAAAACGCCTGCCTCGTGTCTCGAAAAAATCGGGCGATACGCCGCGAGCCTTGCGCGGCGGAGCGATCAGACGTTTTCCAGTCATGGCACTTGTAGCCGAAATGCATGGAGCGCGGTCCGAAACTGCGTCTGATTGGCGCTACAATGCGTTCGAGCTTCCATTCTAAATCCCGCACTGCTAGCCCGCCTTATGACGACTGACGCCAATACGAAGTTGCGCGAAGCCGCGCTCGACTATCACGAATTTCCGGTTCCCGGAAAGATCGCGATCGCGCCGACCAAGCAGATGATCAACCAGCGCGACCTCGCGCTGGCTTACTCGCCGGGCGTCGCGTTCGCGTGTGAAGCGATCGTCGAAGATCCGCTCAACGCCGCGCGCTTCACCGCGCGCAGCAATCTCGTGGGCGTCGTGTCGAACGGCACGGCCGTGCTTGGCCTCGGCAACATCGGGCCGCTCGCCTCGAAGCCGGTGATGGAAGGCAAGGCCGTGCTCTTCAAGAAGTTCGCCGGCATCGACGTGTTCGATATCGAGCTGAACGAGACCGATCCGCACAAGCTCGTCGAGGTGATCGCCGCGCTCGAACCGACCTTCGGCGGCATCAATCTGGAAGACATCAAGGCGCCGGACTGCTTCATCGTCGAGCGCGAATGCCGCAAGCGCATGAAGATTCCGGTCTTCCACGACGATCAGCACGGCACGGCCATCGTCGTCGCGGCGGCGGTTTCCAATGGTCTGAAGGTCGTCGGCAAGAGCATCGGCGAAGTGAAACTGGTCGCGTCGGGCGCGGGCGCGGCGGCGCTGGCGTGTCTGAACCTGCTCGTCGATCTCGGCATGAAGCGCGAGAACATTTTCGTGACGGATCTGGCCGGCGTGGTCTACAAGGGCCGCGCGGAACTCATGGACCCGGACAAGGAACTGTTCGCGCGCGAAACCGCCGCGCGCACGCTCGCCGAAGTCATGGAAGGCGCGGACGTGTTCCTCGGCCTATCCGCGGGCGGCGTGCTCAAGCAGGACATGGTCAAGCAGATGGCCGCGAAACCGCTGATTCTCGCGCTCGCGAATCCGACGCCGGAAATCCTGCCGGAGCTCGCGCTCGAAGTGCGCCCGGACGCCGTGCTCGCCACCGGCCGCACCGATTATCCGAACCAGGTCAACAACGTTCTCTGCTTCCCGTTCATCTTCCGCGGCGCCCTCGACGTCGGCGCGACCGTCATCACGAAGGAAATGGAAATCGCGGCCGTGAACGCGATCGCGGATCTGGCGCGTCAGGAGCAGAGCGATATCGTCGCCACGGCTTACGGCATCCAGGATTTGTCGTTCGGTCCGGAATATCTGATTCCGAAGCCGTTCGATCCGCGTCTCATCGTGAAGATCGCACCGGCAGTGGCGAAGGCCGCGATGGATTGCGGCGTCGCGACGCGTCCGATCGAGGACATGGAAGCCTACGAGCAGCATCTGCAGCAGTTCGTGTATCACAGCGGCACGACGATGAAGCCCGTGTTCCAGCTCGCGCGCAGCGTGGAGTCGGAGAAAAAGCGCATCGTGTTCGCGGAAGGCGAGGAAGAGCGCGTGCTGCGCGCGGTGCAGATCGCCGTCGATGAAAAGATCGCGAAACCGATTCTCATCGGCCGTCCCGCGGTCATCCAGCAGCGCATTCAGAAGTTCGGCCTGCGTCTCGCGCCGGGTGTCGATTTCAGCGTCGTCGACACGGATCACGACGAGCGTTATCGCGAATTCTGGCAGTCGTACGCGAAGATGATGGCGCGCAAAGGCATCAGCCAGCAGATGGCGAAGCTCGAAATGCGCCGCCGCACGACGCTCATCGGCGCGATGCTCGTGCAAAAGGGCGAGGCCGACGGCATGATCTGCGGCACGGTGAGCACGACGCATCGGCATCTGCACTTCATCGATCAGGTGATCGGCAAGAAGGAAGGCACGAAGGTCTACGCGGCAATGAACGCGCTCGTGTTGCCGGGCCGCCAGATTTTCATCGTCGACACGCACGTGAACGTCGATCCGACGCCCGAGCAGCTCGCCGAAATCACGATGCTGGCGGCGGAAGAAGTGAAGCGCTTCGGCATCGCGCCGAAGATCGCGCTGTTGTCGCATTCGAACTTCGGCACGAGCAACGCGCCGACCGCGCAGAAGATGCGCGATGTGCTCGCGATCCTGCGCGAACGCGCGCCCCATCTCGACGTGGACGGCGAAATGCACGGCGATGTCGCGCTCGACGCGCGCTTGCGCAAGGAAGTGCTGCCCGAATCGACGCTCGAAGGCGACGCGAATCTGCTGATCCTGCCGAACATCGACGCGGCGAACATCTCGTACAACCTGCTGAAGACGGCGGCGGGAGGCGGCATTGCAATCGGGCCGATCCTGCTTGGCGCGGCGAAGCCGGTTCATGTGCTGACTTCGTCGGCGACCGTGCGCCGTATCGTGAACATGACGGCATTGCTGGTGGCGGACACGACGGCCGCGCGCTGATCGCGGTTCGATGTGACACACAACGCGGCGGGTTTTCCCGCCGCGTTTTCGTTTGGGCGAAAAAAAAAGCGTGCCGTATCTCCACGGCACGCCGCGAAAAAGCAAACGGGCGTCTGCTTTAGCGCAAAAGTGCGGGATCGTCGGCGGAGCGCGATGCCGGGAAGCTGGCGACGAGTGAGGCGACTCGTCCAGCGGCTTCCAAATCCCACGAGCAAATTATTATCCTGAGCAGGATAAAAATCTCTCAGAGTTAGGCTAATTCTTCGGACGATTTCATCATCAGAAATTGCATGCTTCTGGCAATCTGAGAAAAAATTTCCGATTTTCCGCCGAACGTTGCTTCGCCCTGTCATTAGCGATACCCTTACATCTTTCATGGTCGTCGAATTCTGGTGTACGCGAGGACAACCGTTTGGTGATACGCGCGAGGACGCTCTCCTTTTTCGTCGCCTTGTGCGTCCTGCTGGGCGCGTGCGGCAAGGATGAACCTCGAAGCGGCGTTCAGGATACGGTTGCTTCGGCGAGTCGGGCGCCGGTCCCACCGGCCGAACCGATCCGTGAGGCGCAGGTACGGCAACCGCAAGCGACCGGCGAGCAGGAGCGCGACGGGCTGGCCACCGTCCACATTGCGCAGTTGCCCAAGCAGGCGGTCGCGACCTTGCGGCTGATCGAAGCGGGCGGCCCTTTCCCTTTCGAGAAGGACGGCGTCGTGTTCGGCAATCGCGAGCGTTTGCTTCCGCGGCAAGCACGCGGCTACTACCACGAATACACCGTTCCCACGCCTCGCGCGCGGGATCGCGGTGCGCGCCGGATCGTGTGCGGCGGCCCGAGGAAGCAGCTCGGCGATTGCTACTACTCGGACGACCACTACGCCAGTTTCAAACGCATTGCGGATTAACTACGGGATTAACGGCATGAGCGACAACATCTACGCGCACGACCACAGCGTCGCGGGTGATCTTTTCGCCACCGGCGATGGCAACCTGTTCCAGCGAGTATTGCGGCTACGCATGACAGAACACGACAACAGACCCGACGACGAGACCAGGCCCGAGGAGTTTCATCCGCAAGAGGAACCCGAAGCGCTGTTCGCCACCGTGCGGCCGAACATCGTGCAGTCGATCCGCGCGTTCCGTGTGCAGGAGCTCGCGGACGAAGCGAACCGCCTCGGCCAGCATTTTCTGTATGCGTATCTCGGTCAGGCGCAGAGCAAGCAGGAAGTGCTCGAAACCATCGCTCTTTCGTTTCTCTTTCCGAAGCACTTCGGCAAGAACTACGACGCGCTTTACGATTCGCTCACCGATCTCGTTCACAAGGCCGGCTCGCAACCGGGTTTCGTGATCGTGCTCGAACAACTGCCGATCGCGCAGAAGTTCGACAAGGAAGGCCGCGAAGTGCTGCTCGACGTATTCCGCGACGCGGCGGAATTCTGGGCGGAGAGGAAGGTGGCTTTCCGCGTGTTCTATTCATTCGTCTGAACGCGCGCGGCCCGCGCGAGCACGCGGGTCAGCGGAAACAACAGCCCGATGGCGCGTCCATCGGGCTGTTTTCGTTTGCGGCGACGAAAAAGCCGCGCGCGATCACCAGCCGCCCCAGCGCGCGGCCAGCGCCGCAAGCACCGCGATGCCCGCCGTCTCCGTGCGCAACACGCGCGCGCCGAGCCCGAGCGCGGAAAATCCGGCCTCGATGATCGTGTTTTCTTCCGCGGGCGAGAAACCCGCTTCGGGTCCGATCACCAACGTGACGGGACTCGCCGGCGGATCGGCGGGCAACGACGCGAAGCTGACTTCGGCGCGCGGCGAGAGCAGGAGACGCAGTTCGCCATCGGCGGCGGCGGGGAGGCTTGCGAGCCAGGCGTCGAGATTGCGCGGCGGCGCGACATCGGGCACGCGGTTGCGTCCGCATTGCTCGCATGCCGCGCGCGTGAGCGCCTGCCAGTGCGCCTGACGACGCGCCGCGCGCTCGCCGGCAAGACGCACGACACCGCGTTCGGCCGTGATCGGCGCAATGCCCGACACACCGAGTTCCACCGCCTTCTCGACGAGCCAGTCCATCTTGTCGCCGCCCGCGACGCCTTGCGCGAGCGTCACGCGATACGGCGGCTCGGCTTCGCGATCGTTGTGCTCGTCGATGCGCGCGGTCGCCGCGCGTTTGGCGATATCGACGAGTTCGCCGCGATATTCGCCGCCGCGGCCGTCGAAGAGCGTGATTGCATCGCCCGTTTGCAGGCGCAGGACGTGGACGTGACGCACGACGTCGTCGGGAAGGGTGAGGGTTTGGCCCACGCAAAGCGGGCCGTCGACATGAAAGCGTGGCATGAATGATCGATCGCGAACGTCCGGTCCGCGGATAGTGGTGATGCCTGACGGCGATACGGCGATACGGCTCTTCAGCGCAGATGCCGCGCGATCGCCCAGCGATAGCCGTCCGGGTCTTCGAACTGCGCGAAGCGGTCGCCCCAGAACTGGTCCTGCGGCTCGATGAGCGCCTTCGCGCCGACGGCGAGCGCGTGCTGGAAGGTGGCGTCGACGTCATCGACATAAAGGTAGAAGGACTGCGGCGCCATGAGTCCCGCGCTCTTCGGCGTGCGCGCCTGCGAGCCATATGCGCCTTCGGGCGCGAACATCACGATCAACTGCCCGCGATACGTCATCTCGACATGGATGATCGTTCCGTCGTCGTGCACGCTGTCGCGCATCACGAAGCCTAGCGCCTTTTCATAGAACGCGACGCTCACGCGCGCGTCACGCACGGTGAGATAGGGAGTCAGCCAGGGCACGTCGGCGGGGCGAGGGTCGGTCATCGAAAGCACTCCTTGAAGCCTTGCTATGGCACAGTGAGAAACATTTTGCCATGAACCCGTACGAACAATGGACCGGCAAGGAACTTGCACTTCACGCCGCGCGTCGGACCGATTTCGCCAGATGAACGTCCGTCGGCGGCGCGCGTTACCGTGTAGTGTCACGAGTTGTCATCATGTCGTGACAGTGTTGTATCGATTGCGACGCACGCGGCGCGGCGCGGTTCCCGTGAATCGCCGAGGCGTGATTTGCACGGAACATGCCCGCGTCCCGTAACGCCCGGCCGCACCGGATTCGCGCCCTTCCCGGCGCGTGTCCATCGGACCGGTCTGTTAGAATGACGGCCTTCCGATCCTCGTCGTTTCTCGTCGTTTCAAGTCGTTCCGGTCCTGAAAACGCGGTGTCCTGCGGGTCCGGTTCGAGTGAGAAGCACTGCAAGAGAAGCACCGCGGATCATTTCAGGACCTGCCCCAGACCCAACATGACGATCCCGACCTCCAGCCAGACCGCCCTCATGGCCAACGCAATCCGCGCGCTTGCCATGGACGCCGTTCAACAAGCCAACTCCGGCCACCCCGGCATGCCGATGGGCATGGCGGAAATCGGCGTCGCGCTGTGGTCGCGCCATCTGAAGCACAATCCGACGAACCCGCACTGGTTCGATCGCGACCGTTTCGTGTTGTCGAACGGTCACGGCTCGATGTTGCTGTATTCGCTTCTGCACCTCACCGGCTACGACCTGCCGATGAGCGAACTGAAGAACTTCCGCCAACTGCATTCGAAGACGCCGGGCCATCCGGAAGTCGGCATGACGCCGGGCGTCGAGACGACCACCGGTCCGCTCGGACAGGGCATCGGCAATGCGGTCGGCATGGCGCTCGCCGAGGCGCTGCTCGCCGCCGAGTTCAACAAGGCGGACGCGAAGATCGTCGATCACCACACGTATGTGTTCCTCGGCGACGGCTGCCTGATGGAAGGCATTTCGCACGAAGCCTGCTCGCTCGCCGGCACGCTCAAGCTGAACAAGCTGATCGCGCTGTACGACGATAACGGCATTTCGATCGACGGCCACGTCGAGCACTGGTTCCACGACGACACGCCGAAGCGCTTCGAAGCCTACGGCTGGAACGTGATCCGCGCGGTGGACGGCCACAACGTCGAAGCGGTCGACGCAGCCATCGCGCAAGCGAAGAAGTCGGACAAGCCGACGCTGATCTGCTGCCGCACGGTTATCGGCAAGGGCGCGCCGACCAAGGCGGGCGGTCACGACGCGCACGGCGCGCCGCTCGGCGACAAGGAAATCGCGGCGACGCGCGCGGCCATCGGCTGGAACTATGGCCCGTTCGAGATTCCGCAGGAAGTGTACGCGGCGTGGGACGCCAAGGAACAGGGCACGCACGCCGAAGCCGCGTGGAACAAGGCGTTCGACGCGTACAAGGCGAAGTACGCCAGCGAAGGCGCCGAATTCGCGCGCCGCATGAGCGGTGAGTTGCCCGCGGACTGGGCGCAAGCAGCGGCGAAGATCATCGAGGACGCGAACCAGCGCGCCGAAACCATCGCGTCGCGCAAGGCATCGCAGAACACCATCGAAGGTCTCGCGGCGGCGCTGCCCGAACTGCTCGGCGGCTCGGCCGACCTGACTGGCTCGAACCTCACCAACTGGAAGGCGTCGAAAGCCGTTCGCGCGGCGGGCGACGCGGAAAACGCGAACCCGGAACACGCCGGTATCCAGTGGGGCAATCACATCAACTACGGCGTGCGCGAGTTCGGCATGAGCACGGCCATCAACGGCATTGCGCTGCACGGCGGCTATCGTCCGTTCGGCGGCACGTTCCTGACGTTCTCGGATTACAGCCGCAACGCGCTGCGCGTCGCCGCGCTGATGAAATCCCGCTCGATCTTCGTGTTCACGCACGATTCCATCGGCCTCGGTGAAGACGGCCCGACGCACCAGTCAATCGAACATGTTTCGAGCCTCCGACTGATCCCGAATCTGCAAACGTGGCGTCCGGCGGATACGGTCGAAACCGCAGTCGCATGGACGCACGCGATCGCGCATCACGGCCCGTCGACGCTCATTTTCAGCCGCCAGAACCTGCAATTCTCGTCGCGCGACGACATCCAGATCGCCAACATCGCGAAGGGCGGCTACGTGCTGCGCGACTGGAACGACGACATCCCCGCGCGCAAGATCATCCTCCTCGCGACCGGCTCGGAAGTGCAGCTCGCGATGGAAGCCGTCGAAGCGCTGGCGAAGGAAGGCATCGGCGCACGCATCGTGTCGATGCCCTGCACGAACGTGTTCGA
This sequence comes from Caballeronia glebae, assembly GCF_001545035.1. Lineage (GTDB taxonomy): Bacteria > Pseudomonadota > Gammaproteobacteria > Burkholderiales > Burkholderiaceae > Caballeronia > Caballeronia glebae. The sequence continues at coordinate 105,301 of NZ_FCOJ02000013.1, read as the reverse complement.
CAAGCAGGACGCCGAGTATCGCGAGCGCGTGTTGCCGAAGGGCGTGGCGCGCGTGGCGATCGAGGCGGGTGTGACGGATTTCTGGCGCAAATATGTGGGCCTCGAAGGCGGCGTGGTCGGCATCGACACGTTCGGCGAGTCGGCGCCGGCCGGCGCGCTGTTCAAGCATTTCGGCTTCACGGTGGAGCATGTTGTCGCGACGGCGAAAGCCGTCCTCGCCGCGCAGTAAAATCGCGGTCAGCGAAGCAGGTTTTTTTAGCCATCAGGAGATAGACCATGACGATTCGCGTTGCAATCAACGGCTATGGCCGTATCGGCCGCAACACGCTGCGCGCCCTCTATGAAAACGGCAAGAAGCACGACATCGAGATCGTCGCCATCAACGACCTCGGCGACGCCAAGACCAACGCGCACCTGACGCAGTACGACACGGCGCACGGCAAGTTCCCGGGCCAGGTGTCGGTCGACGGCGACTACCTCGTCGTCAACGGCGACAAGATCCGCGTGCTGGCGAACCGCAACCCGGCCGAACTGCCGTGGGGCGAGCTGAAGGTCGACGTGGTGCTGGAGTGCACGGGCTTCTTCACGACCAAGGAAAAGGCGAGCGCGCACATCAAGGGCGGGGCGAAGAAGGTCATCATCTCGGCGCCCGGCGGCAAGGACGTGGACGCGACCATCGTGTACGGCGTGAACCACAAAGTGCTGAAGGCTTCCGACACGGTCATCTCGAATGCATCGTGCACGACGAACTGCCTCGCGCCGCTCGTCAAGCCGCTGAACGACAAGATCGGTCTGGTGAACGGTCTGATGACCACGATCCACGCGTACACGAACGACCAGGTTCTGACGGACGTGTATCACGAAGACCTGCGCCGCGCGCGCTCGGCCACGCACAGCCAGATCCCGACGAAGACCGGCGCGGCGTCCGCGGTCGGCCTCGTGCTGCCGGAACTGAACGGCAAGCTGGACGGTTACGCGATCCGCGTCCCGACCATCAACGTATCGGTCGTCGATCTGTCGTTCATCGCCGCGCGCGACACGACGGTCGAAGAGATCAACAAAATCATGAAGGAAGCGTCGGAAGGCGAGCTGAAGGGCGTGCTCGGCTACAACGATGCGCCGCTGGTCTCGATCGACTACAACCACAATCCGGCTTCGTCCACTTTCGATTCGACGCTCACGAAGGTGTCGGGCCGTCTCGTGAAGGTGTCGAGCTGGTACGACAACGAATGGGGTTTCTCGAACCGCATGCTGGATACGGCCGTGGCTCTCGCCAATGCCAAGTAAGGCGAAATAAGCTTCAGCGCCTCTCGAAATGAACAAAGCCGCTCCTCGGAGCGGCTTTGTTTTTGGTGCTACAGGTTGTCTTACGCAAGCTTCTCGCGCAGAAACGCCACGACGTAAGGCGTAGCCGCTGCCGCGACCGTCGACGCCGTGCCGGGATCGATGCCCATGCGCCCGGCGATCGATTCGGCGATGCGTCCCGTCAGGATGCCTTCGCCGCCTTCCTCCATCGATTTAAGAAAGCCGTCGCCGCGCACGAGTCCGGCGGCGAACGCGGCGAAAAAGCTCTTGCCGGGATGATTTCCCATCAGGCCCGCGTTCTGTTCCTCGGCGTGCGCATGCGCGGTTTCCGCTGCGGTGCCGAGCATCTGCTGGCTGTCTTCGGTGCTGAAGCCCTGATTGGTCAGTGCTTGCGTGGCTTGCGCGCCGTGTTCCGACGCCAGAAATTCCGATACCAGTTGTTGCATGTCCATCGACGCTGCTCCTCTTGATGTTCGCTAATTGCAGGGCAGCGCAAGCGGATAGAAAACTCCATCACGCCCGGCCCTTGCTGAGACTGCGAACGCTTCGAGAAGTGCCGCGTTTTACCTGTGCGGGATCGGAAAATGCACGCCCGCGCGCTGGGCCGCATTGACGATGTGGCCTTCGATCGCGCGGCCAGCCTTTTCGCCGTCGCGCGCCTTCAACGCCTCGATGATCACCGCGTGCTCGTGATACGTCGACAGCACCAGTTCACGCCGGTAGAACGGCAGACGCTGGCTCTCCTTCATGATGTCGGCGCTGCCGCGCAGGATCGATTCGATCGCCGCGTTGCCCGCGAGATTCACGATGCGCATGTGGAACGCGAAGTCGAGTTGCGCGGCTTCTTCCAGCGCGGATTCCGTCAAGGCGGCGTGCAGCGAGCCGAGGTTGTCGTCGAGCCAGTCGATGTCCGCGTCGCCGATCGAATAGGCCGCGAGCCGCGCGACGAATCCTTCCAGCGCGAAGCGCATCTGATACGTGTCGGGCAGCGACGCCTGATCGGCGAAACGCCACGGATGCGCGTTGCTCGCCTGCGCGCCGCTCACATACACGCCCTTGCCCGGCCTGATAAGCAACATGCCGAGCGCTTCGAGCGTCGAGAGCGCCTCGCGCAGCGACGCCCGGCTGATCGACAGTTCCTCCGATAGTTGCCGCTGCGCCGGCAGCAAACTCCCAACCGGATATACGCTCGATTCGATGCGTTCGCGAATCGTCGCGATAGCGGCGTCGGTCACGGTATGCGGGACGTTTTTCATAAGAAGAAAACAGTATTGGCCGGTCTGACCGCCATTGTATGCGCGTGCCGGACCCGCGTGTGAACGACCGTGTTTCGGCCTTTTTCGTGCCCGCGCCGAACAGGGTAAACCGGTACGAACGCTTTCTTGACGGCGCTATATCGGCTTTCTAATATTCCCCATCACAGCACTGGTCCGACCAGTCGGAACAGTTGCTCGGGTCCTGAGACATTACACGAGGAGACGGTCGTGTCGAGATTTCTGAATTCGTTGTTCGGCAGGGTGATGATCGCGCTGGTCATCGGCGTCGTGGTCGGCGCGCTATTTCCGCATTTCGGCCAGTCGTTGCGGCCTCTGGGCGACGGTTTCCTGAAGCTCATCAAGATGGTGATCGGGCCGATCGTGTTCTGCGTCGTCGTGAGCGGCATGGCGAGCGCGGGCGATCTGAAGAAAGTGGGGCGCGTCGGGCTGAAGGCGGTCATCTACTTCGAGATCATGACGACGCTCGCGCTGGTGATCGGCGCGATTCTCGCGTGGGTCACGCGTCCGGGCGTCGGCATGAATATCGATCTGCACACGCTCAACGCCGCCTCGCTCGCGACCTACACGGAGCACGCGAAAAGCCTGAAGGACACCGCGGGCTTTCTGCTGAAGATCATCCCCGATACCGCCATCGATGCCTTCGCGAAAGGCGACATTCTGCAAGTGCTCGTGTTCGCGATCCTGTTCGGCTCGGCGCTCTCGATGCTCGGCGAGAAGGCGCAGCGCGTGACGGTCTTCATCGACGAGTTGTCGCACGTGTTCTTCCGCATCATGGCGTTCATCATCAAGCTCGCGCCGCTCGGCGTGCTCGGCGCGATCGCGTTCACGACCGGCCAGTACGGCGTCGCGTCGCTCAAGCAACTCGGTCTGCTCGTGATCGTGTTCTACGCGAGCTGCTTCCTGTTCGTGTTCGTCGTGCTGGGCATCGTGATGCGTCTCGCGGGCTTCTCGATCTTCAAGCTCGTGCGCTATTTGCGCGAAGAACTGTCGATCGTGCTCGGCACCGCCTCGTCGGACGCTGTGCTGCCGCAAATCATGCGCAAGCTCGAATGGATGGGCATCAAGGATTCGACCGTTGGTCTCGTGATTCCGACCGGCTACTCGTTCAACCTCGACGGCTTCTCGATCTATCTCACGCTCGCGGTGATTTTCATCGCGCAGGCGACCAACACGCCGCTGTCGCTGCATGACCTGATCGTCGTGGTGCTCGTGTCGCTGGTGACGTCGAAGGGCGCGCACGGCATTCCCGGCTCGGCCATCGTGATTCTCGCCGCGACGCTCTCCGCCATTCCCGCGATTCCCGTGCTCGGCCTCGTGTTGATTTTGCCGGTGGACTGGTTCGTCGGCATCGCGCGCGCCGTGACGAATCTGATCGGCAACTGCGTGGCGACGGTGGTCGTCGGGGTTTGGGAGAACGACATCGACCGGGCGCGCGCCAAGCGCGTGCTCGATCAGGACGCCGAGTATCGCTTCGTGCCCGCCGCGCCTCAATCGGGCGAAAGCGCCTCGCACGGCAACGAACACGCACACGCTTGAATCAACGCAACCGAATCAACGCAACTGAATTAAGGCAACTGAAGGACATTGAAATGGCCAACCCGATTCTCGACGCCGACGCACCCGCTTTCACCCGCCGCTACATGAACCTCGCGGACCCGCGCCTCGGCGCGCAGGCGCTCTTCGCCACCGACGAGTTTTTCGCGCCGAAGGAGCGCATGCTGGAGCCGCAACCGGCCGTATTCATTCCCGGCAAATACGACGAACACGGCAAGTGGATGGACGGCTGGGAGACGCGCCGCAAGCGCACGACCGGCTACGACTACTGCATCGTCAAGCTGGCGCGCGCGGGCGTGATTCACGGCATCGACATCGACACGAGTCACTTCACCGGCAATTTTCCGCCGGCGGCGTCGATCGAAGCGTGCAGCAGCGAAAGCGGCAACCCTCGGGAAGATGGCGACTGGCGCGAAATCGTGCCTTCGACGACGCTGCAGGGCAATCGGCATCACTATCTCGACATCGCCGATGCGCGCGCCTACACGCATCTGCGCGTGAACATTTATCCCGATGGCGGCATCGCGCGTTTGCGTGTGTATGGCCAGCCGAAGACGGACTTCTCGCGCGTCGAGCGTGGCACGCTGCTTGATCTCGCGGCCATCGAGAACGGCGCGTATCTCGTCGCGGCGAACAATCAGCATTTCGGTCCGGCGTCGCAAATGCTGATGCCGGGGCGCGGCGTGAACATGGGCGACGGCTGGGAAACGCGCCGGCGACGCGAGCCGGGCAACGACTGGGCGATCGTCGCGTTGGCGCATCCCGGCGTGATCCGCGCGATCGAAGTGGACACCGCGCATTTCAAGGGCAATTATCCGGACCGGTGCTCGGTGCAGGCGGCGCGCGTGGCGGGCGGCACGGACGAATCGCTCGTCACGCAGGCGATGTTCTGGCCCGTCGCGCTCGACGAACAGAAGCTTTCGATGGACAGCGTGCATCGCTTCGAGAAGGAAATCGCGGCGCTCGGGCCGGTGACGCACGTGCGCCTGAACATCTTCCCGGACGGCGGCGTATCGCGGCTGCGCGTCTTCGGAGAAATCGAATGAAGACGCTGACGCTGGAACCGCTCACGCGTGAAGCTTTCGCGCCGTTCGGCGATGTCATCGAGCTCGAAGGCGCGCGTCATTTTCCGATCAACGCGGGCACGACCGAGCGCTTCCACGATCTCGCGAACGTGGACGTCGGCTTCGAGAGCGGCGGGCGTCCGCTCATCAATGTGTTTCGCGGCCAGCCGCGCCCGCAGCCCGTCGCGATATCGATGATGGAGCGGCATCCGCTCGGCAGTCAGGCCTTCGTGCCGCTCGCGGACGTGCGCTATCTTGTGGTCGTCGCGCCGGCGGGCGAGTTCGACGCCGCCGGTCTGCGAGCGTTTTACGCGCGCGGCTGGCAAGGCGTGAACTACGCGCGCGGCGTGTGGCATCACCCGCTGATCGTGCTCGACGCGGCGGGCGATTTCATCGTCGTGGATCGTGGCGGCGATTTGCCGAATTGCGACGAAATCGACTTGCCCGAACGCTATACGCTGATCGAAGCGGCGGCGCGCGCCGCGTGAGCAACCTACGCTAATCGAAATGCAACTGCGAATCGATCGCAGACGCAAAACACAAAACGTACGGACGAAACGAAACCGCCGTCCATCGCGAGATGGACGGCGGTTTTTTCATCCGCTCGCCGAAGGCCGGCGCGCGAACCTCAATGCTTGCGGTGCGGGCAGTTTTCCTTCGTGCATGCGCCGTACAGCGCGAGCGCATGCTCGTGGATCTTGAAACCGCGTTCGCTCGCGATCGATTGCTGACGGCGTTCGATCTCGGCATCGAAGAACTCTTCTACGCGGCCGCAATCGATGCACACCAGGTGATCGTGGTGCGATCCCTCGTTGAGTTCGAAGACGGCCTTGCCCGATTCGAAATTGCTCCGCGACAGCAGTCCGGCTTGCTCGAACTGCGTGAGCACGCGATAAACCGTCGCGAGACCGATATCGAGTTCTTCGTTGAGAAGGCTTCGATACACGTCTTCAGCGGTCAGATGGCGCACCGTGCTGTGCTGAAAGATTTCGAGAATCTTGAGGCGGGGCAGGGTCGCCTTGAGCCCGATATTTTTGAGATCGGCGGGATTGGTCATGGCTAGGCATCCCTAGAGTACAATTCAAGGTTCTCATAGTAATGCGTTTTGCCCATTCCTGACATCCCAAGCGGCGTCAAGGCGAATCGGACGAAAAGAGTGCGGTCTGGGAGCGCCACGCGTGAAAGGTGAAATGTTTTCAGAATCTTTATCGAATTGCAGGGAGAGCCGTCGCATGCGGGGAACCGTAATAGCAGCAACCTTGGTCGCATTGCTCGCCGGCTGCTCGACGTACGACAGCGTCACGCAGAAGATCGCGCAAAGCATCACACCGTATCGAATCACGGTCGTGCAAGGCAACTTCGTTTCGGCGGAAGCCGCGGCGCAGATGCAGGTCGGCATGTCGCGTGACCAGGTGAAACAGATCCTCGGCACGCCACTGTTGTCCGACATGTTCCACGCCGATCGCTGGGACTACGTGTTCTATTTCAAGCGTGGGTCGACATCCGTCGTTCAGCAGCGTGACTTCGTCGTGAACTTCGCGAGCGATCGCGTCGTGAGCTGGTCGGGCGGCGAGAATCTGCCGTCGAATCTCGAATTGCTCGCGGAAATCGACGGCGACAAGGGCGTCAAGGTCGCGAAGGCCGCGACACCCGCGGCGGCATCGGCGGTGGCGTCGGCGTCCGGAGTGAGAGCGCCGGTCGGCGAGCCGTCTACGCAGCCGAACGCGGCGGCCGCATTTGCGGGCGATGCGAACCAGGAGGCCGCGCAGGCCGCGAATCGTGCTACGGCGCAAGTCGAGATGCCGGAGGGGCGTCAGCGCTCCTCGGCATTCAGCAGCGCGCCGACGAGCTCGGGCGGTGCGCCGGGTTCCACCAACAGTTCGGGCACCAACTCGCAGATCCAGCTGCATCGCCGCCCGCAGCCGATCAACATTCCGGACAGCAGCGCGGTTGGCCCGGCGGGTTCGTCGCCGACGCCCGCCAACGCGAGCGGCCAGGCGCAGTTCTATGTGCCGCCGCCGAGCCAGTAAGCAGTTAGCCGAAAAAGGATGAAGCCGCGCCGGGCGTGCCGACCCGGCGCGGCTTCAACCGCACAGCCCATTCGCATCATCCATCGCGCGTGCCGCGCGCGGTTCAACACGAGACTGCCATGAAGATCGCCATTGCCGGCGCGTCGGGCCGCATGGGCCGGATGCTGATCGAAACCGTTCTCAACGATCCCGAAGCGCAACTCGTCGGCGCACTCGACCGCCCCGGCGTGCCGCAACTCGGGCAGGACGCGGGCGCGTTCCTCGGCAAGACCACGGGCGTTGCGCTGACGGACGACATCGAGCGCGTTTTCACCGACGCCGAATACCTCATCGACTTCACGCGTCCCGAAGGCACGATGGCGCATCTCGAAGCGGCGCTGCGCCACGACGTGAAGATGATCGTCGGCACGACCGGCTTTTCGGACGAGCAGAAGGCGCAACTGAAGCAGGCGGGCGAGAAGATCGGCGTCGTGTTCGCGCCGAACATGAGCGTCGGCGTGAACGTCACGCTGAAGCTGCTCGAATTCGCCGCGAAGCATTTCGCGACCGGCTACGACATCGAGATCATCGAGGCGCATCATCGTCACAAGGTGGATGCGCCGTCGGGCACCGCGCTCGGCATGGGCGAGGTGATCGCCCGCGCGCTCGGCCGCGATCTGAAAGACTGCGCCGTGTACGCGCGCGAAGGCGTGACGGGCGAGCGCGATCCCTCGACCATCGGCTTTTCCGCGATTCGCGGCGGCGATATCGTCGGCGATCACACGGTGCTCTTCGCGGGCATCGGCGAGCGCGTCGAGATCACGCACAAGTCGGCGAGCCGCCTGTCTTACGCGCAAGGCGCACTGCGCGCCGCGCGGTTCCTGCAAGGACACGACAAGGGTTTCTTCGACATGCAAGACGTGCTCGGCCTGCGCTGATCATTTATCGACGATGGCGGCAACGGGCGTTCTCCACTATCTGCAATCCGGCGATGCCGTGACGCACGCGGTCGCGGGGCTGCTGCTCGCGATGTCGCTCGCGAGCTGGTGTTTCCTGCTCGTGAAAGCGTGGATTCTCGCGCGCGCCAAGTGGCAAGGTCCGCGCGCATTGCAGCGTTTTTGGCAATCTCCGAGTCTGAAAGACGGTATCGGCGCATTGCAGCGCGCGGATCGCGAGCGTGTGTTTCTGCCGCTCGCCGAGGCTGCGTGGCGCGCATCGGAAGCTGAAATGCCCGGTGCCTTGCTCGCGCGCGTCGAGCGCAGCGAGCGCGTGCTGCGCGCGCTGCGTCATGCATTGCTGCGGTCGCAACGCAGGCTCGAATTCGGTCAGGTTCTGCTCGCATCGGTGGGCAGCACGGCGCCGTTCGTCGGCCTGCTCGGGACGGTCTGGGGCATTTATCACGCGCTTTCGAGCATCGCGGCGAGCGGGCAGGCGATGATCGAGAACGTCGCCGGACCGGTCGGCGAGGCGCTCATCATGACGGCGTTCGGGCTCGTCGTCGCGATTCCCGCCGTGCTCGCGTACAACATTCTCGGTCGCTACGTGCGGCAGATTTCCGAGGAGCTCGACGGCTTCGCGCACGATCTGCATGCATTCGTGTGCGGTCCGTCCGAATAGGCGCGGCGATGGCCTTCGGCGGACTCGACAAGCAATCCAACGGCGCGCCGATGGCGGAGATCAACATGACGCCGCTCATCGACGTCATGCTCGTTCTGCTCGTCATCTTCATCATCACCGCGCCGCTTTTCACGCACGCGATCCGGCTCGATCTGCCGAAAGTCGCGTCGCAACCCGCGCGCGAGACGCCGCAAACCATCACGCTGTCCATCGACGACGCCGGCAAGCTTTTCTGGAACGAGACGCCCGTCACGTTCGATCAGATGCGGGCGCGTTTCTCCGACGCCGGCAAAGGCGCGCAGAAGCCGGAACTGCATTTGCGCGCGTCGAGTGCGACGCGCTATGACGTCATCGCGCAGGTGATGGGCGCGGCGCAGCAAGCGGGTCTCGCGCGCATCGGCTTCGTCACGCAGCCCGCCGCGGCGGCGAAACCGTAGCGCTGACACGCGTTTTCTCAGATTCGGCCTAGGCCGAACGGCCTAATTGCGGTTCGCCCGCGCGATGCGCAAACTTTGCTTCAGTAGCGTGAATCGCGCGTCGCGAAAGGGCGGCAGTGCGCCGGTGCGGGTGAGCAGGACGGTATAATCGCCCTTTGCCCGTCCGGCCAAGCCTTGCAACAGCCAGCAGGCCCGAATCCGACGATGCGCCGTTCGCGTCCTCCGGGAAACCCGGCGCGGCGCGCGGGCCGTCCGCTCGAAGTAGATCGAGTCGAAAGCGGCAGGCCCGAGGTCCGTTTCCAGCATTAGCGTAAAGCCACCACACCATGCACGATAAATACGTACCCGCCGACGTCGAATCCGCCGCGCAGAGCAACTGGCGCGCGAACGACGTCTATCGGTCGATCGAGAAGTCGGACAAGCCCAAGTTCTATTGCGTGTCGATGCTGCCGTATCCGTCGGGCAAGCTGCACATGGGGCACGTGCGCAACTACACCATCAACGACGTGATGTACCGTTATCTGCGCATGAACGGCCACAACACGCTCATGCCGATGGGCTGGGACGCGTTCGGCATGCCCGCCGAAAACGCGGCGATGGCGAACAACGTGCCGCCGGCGAAGTGGACCTACGACAACATCGCGTACATGAAGAAGCAGATGCAGTCGATGGGCCTCGCCATCGACTGGTCGCGCGAAGTCGCCACCTGCTCGCCGGACTACTACAAGTGGAACCAGTGGCTGTTCCTGAAGATGCTGGAAAAGGGCATCGCGTACAAGAAGACCGGCACGGTGAACTGGGACCCGGTCGACCAGACCGTGCTCGCGAACGAGCAGGTTATCGACGGGCGCGGCTGGCGCTCGGGCGCGCTCGTCGAAAAGCGCGAAATCCCGATGTACTACCTGCGCATTACCGATTACGCGGATCAACTGCTCGACGATCTCGAAGGCCTCGGCTGGCCCGAGCGCGTCAAGATCATGCAGCAGAACTGGATCGGCAAGAGCTTCGGCGTGAATTTCGGCTTCCCGTATGAAATCGATGGCGAAGCGAAGCTGCTGCGCGTGTTCACCACGCGCGCCGACACCATCATGGGCGTCACCTTCGCGGCGGTCGCGGCTGAGCATCCGCTCGCCACGCGCCTCGCGCGCGACAACGCGGAGCTTAAGGCGTTCATCGACGAATGCAAGCGCGGCGGCGTGGCGGAAGCCGACGTCGCGACGATGGAAAAGAAGGGCTTGCCGACCGGCTTCTTCGTCACGCATCCGCTGACGGGCGCGCAGGTCGAAGTGTGGATCGGCAATTACGTCCTGATGTCCTACGGCGAAGGCGCGGTCATGGGCGTGCCGTCGCACGACGAGCGCGATTTCGCGTTCGCGAAGAAATACGGCTTGCCGATCAATCAGGTGATCGGCGTCGAGGGCAAGACCTATTCGACCGACGCGTGGGAAGAATGGTACGGCGACAAGACCGCCGGCCGCCTGATTAACAGCGGCAAGTACGACGGTCTGACGACGGAAGAAGCGATCGACGCGATCGCCGCCGATCTGAAAGCGAAGAACTTCGGCGACAAGCAGGTCACGTGGCGTCTGCGCGACTGGGGCATCTCGCGCCAGCGCTACTGGGGCACGCCGATTCCGATCATCCACTGTCCGTCGTGCGGCGACGTGCCGGTGCCGGAAAAAGACCTGCCCGTGGTGCTGCCGGAAGACCTCGTGCCGGACGGCACGGGCAATCCGCTCGCGAAGTCCGAAGCGTTCCTGAACTGCGCGTGCCCGAAGTGCGGCGCGCCGGCGAAGCGCGAAACCGACACGATGGACACCTTCGTCGATTCGTCCTGGTACTTCTCGCGCTACACCGCGCCGGACGCGCAGACGATGGTCGACGAGCGCACCGATTACTGGATGCCGATGGATCAGTACATCGGCGGCATCGAACACGCGATTCTGCACCTCTTGTACTCACGCTTCTGGACCAAGGTCATGCGCGACATGGGCCTCGTCAAGTTCGGCGAGCCGGCGAAGAACCTGCTCACGCAGGGCATGGTGCTGAACGAAACGTTCTATCGCGAGGACGCGAGCGGCAAGAAGACCTGGTACAACCCGCTCGACGTCGCTGTCGCGCACGACGACAAGGGCCGTCCGACCGGCGCGACGCTGAACGCGGACGGTCAGCCGGTCGTGCTCGGCGGCGTGGAGAAGATGTCGAAGTCGAAGAACAACGGCGTCGATCCGCAGACGCTCATCGATCAATACGGCGCGGATACCGCGCGTCTTTTCGTGATGTTCGCCGCGCCGCCCGAGCAGTCGCTCGAATGGTCCGGCGCGGGCGTGGAAGGCGCGAGCCGCTTCCTGCGCCGCGTGTGGCACTTCGCGCACGACAACGCCGATGCGCTGCGCCAGCACGCAAAGCTCGATGCATCGAAGCTCGACGACGCCGGCAAAACGCTGCGCCGCGAGATCTACACCGTGCTGAAGCAGGCCGATTTCGACTACGGCCGTCTGCAGTACAACACGGTCGTGTCCGCCGCGATGAAAATGCTCAACGCGGTCGAAGGCGCGAAGAACGCGGGCGCGGGCGCGCTGAACGAAACCTTCGGTGTGCTCTTGCGCGTGCTGTATCCGGTGGTGCCGCACGTCACGTTCCAGTTGTGGTCGGAACTCGGCTACGAGAAGGAATTCGGCCCGCTGCTCGATGCGCCCTGGCCGAAGGTCGACGAAGCCGCGCTTGAGCAGTCGGAGATCGAACTCGTGCTGCAGGTCAACGGCAAGGTGCGTGGCTCGCTGACGGTCGCGAAGGACGCGTCGCGCGAAGACATCGAAAAGGCCGCGGTCGCGCACGAAATGTTCGAGAAGTTCGCGGAAGGCCGCGCGCCGAAGAAGGTGATCGTCGTGCCGGGGCGTCTCGTCAACGTGGTCGTCTGATGCGCAAAACCAAGGGAGTGGATGTGTCCGGCAAAGTCAGCACGAGCAGGCGCTCGTTTCTCACGCTGCTCGGCGGCGCGGCGATGCTGTCCGCGTGCGGCTTTCAGCTTCGCGGCCAGCAGGACTACGCGTTCAAGCGGCTCGCGATCAGCGGCGGCACGCCGCAGATGGTCGCGCGCCTGGAGCGCATGGTTCAGGGCGGCAGCGACACGGTGATCGTCAAGCCGTTCGAGAAGCCGGACGCGACGCTCAACCTGTCCGAAGGCACAGGATTGCGCACGCTGAGCCTGAACGCGCAGGGCGTCATCCAGGAATACGAACTCGTCCTTACGCTGAACTACATGTTGCTCGGCGCCGACGGCACCTTGCTGATTCCGCCCAGCGTGATCGCGCTGAATCGTTCGATGACCTACAGCGATCAGTACACGCTCGCCAAGGCACAGGAATCGACACTGCTCTACAACGACATGCGCAACGACGCCGTCGACCAGTTGACGCGCCGTCTCGCGACAGTGCGTTCGCTGCATCCGACGCCGAGCGAGCAGACACCGGGCGTCGCGCCGCGCGCGCCGCTGCCGGTGCCGCCGCTTTGATCGTCCGCGTTCGCCCGGCATCATGCAACTGAAGCTCGACGCGCTCGAAGCGCATCTCGCGAAAGGCCTGAAGGGGCTGTACGTCGTCTACGGCGACGAGCATCTGCTCGCGCAGGAAGCGTGCGACCGCATTCGGGCCGCCGCGCGCGCGGGCGGGTTCACGGATCGCTCGGTATTCACCGTGGAGCGCGGTTTCGACTGGAGCGCGCTCATGGGGGCGACGCAGTCGATGTCGCTGTTCGGCGACCGTCAACTGATCGAATTGCGCATTCCCACGGGCAAGCCGGGCAAGGAAGGCGCCGAAGCGCTGAAGACGCTCGCCGATGCCGGCAATCCGGACGTCGTGACGCTCGTCACGCTGCCGCGTCTCGACAGCGCGACGCAAAAGTCGGGCTGGTTCACGGCGTTGCTCGGCGCGGGCGTCGCGATGAAGATCGATCCGGTCGAGCGCGCGCAATTGCCGATGTGGGTCGGCCAGCGGCTCGCGCAACAAGGCCAGCGCGTGGCGCCAGACGAGGAAGGACGGCGCGCGCTGTCGTTCATCGCGGAACGGGTGGAAGGCAATCTGCTCGCCGCGCATCAGGAAATCCAGAAGCTCGGGCTGCTGTATCCCGAGGGCGTGCTGACTTTCGAGCAGATTCACGACGCCGTGCTGAACGTCGCGCGCTACGACGTGTTCAAGCTCAACGAGGCGATGCTGACGGGCGATGTCGGCCGCCTCGCGCGCATGCTCGATGGTCTCAAGGGCGAAGGCGAGGCCGCGGTGCTCGTGCTCTGGGCGCTCGTCGAGGAAGTGCGCACGCTGCTGCGCATCAAGCGCGGCGTCGCATCGGGCAAGCCGCTCGCGACGCTCATGCGCGAGAACCGTGTCTGGGGACCGCGCGAACGGCTGATCGGCCCGGCGCTCTCGCGCGTGACGGACGAAGCGCTGGAAAAGGCGCTGTCGCTCGCGGCGCAACTGGATCGGCAGGTGAAGGGACTTTCGGGCAGCACGGGCAAGCGTGGCAGCGAGCCGCCGCCGGACCCGTGGGCCGGCATGTTCGAACTGGCGATGGCGGTCGCGCACGGCGGCAAGCCAGCGCAATCCGCGCCGGCGCCACGACCTCGTCGCTAGGACGCTTCTGTCACGCGCTGTTGCAATCTTCGCGACAGCTTAGAATGAGCGCATCGACGCTTCGGCCATGAAAGCGGCCCGGAAAGCGCATACGGAAGAGACTCACGATGAACATCGATCAATACATGACCGACCTCGGCCGCCGCGCACGCAAGGCGTCGCGCGCAATGGCGCGGGCGTCGACGGCGGCGAAAAATGCGGCGCTGATCAAGGTGGCCGACGCCATCGAGCGCGAGCGCGAAGTGCTCAAGGAAGCGAATGCCCGCGATCTCGCCCGCGCGCGCGCGAAGGGCCACGACGCGGCGTTCATCGACCGCCTGACGCTCTCCGACAAAGCGCTGCACACGATGGTCGAAGGCTTGCGGCAGGTGGCCGCGCTGGCCGATCCGATCGGCGAGATCAGCGGGCTCAAGTTCCGTCCGAGCGGCATTCAGGTCGGGCAAATGCGCGTGCCGCTCGGCGTGATCGGCATCATCTACGAATCGCGGCCGAACGTGACCATCGACGCCGCCGCGCTGTGTCTCAAATCCGGCAACGCGACCATTTTGCGCGGCGGTTCCGAGGCGCTCGAATGCAACACGGCGCTCGCGAAACTGATCGGCGTCGGGCTCGAAGCGGCGGGCTTGCCGCAGGACGCGGTGCAGGTCGTCGAGACGGCGGATCGCGCGGCGGTCGGCAAGCTCATCACCATGACCGAATTCGTCGACGTCATCGTGCCGCGCGGCGGCAAGAGCCTGATCGCGCGTTTGATGGAAGAAGCGCGCGTGCCGATGATCAAGCATCTCGACGGCATCTGTCACGTCTACGTCGACGACCGCGCCGATTTCGAAAAGGCCGCGGTCATTTGCGACAACTCGAAGACGCATCGCTACGGCACCTGCAACACGATGGAAACGTTGCTTGTCGCGCGCGGCGTCGCGAACGAGGCGCTGCCGCAACTGGCGCGCGCTTTCCAGGCGAAGGACGTCGAGTTGCGCGTGGACGGTCAGGCGCGGGCGGTGCTCGAAGCGGCCAATATCGGCGGGCTCGTCGATGCAACCGAAGCGGACTGGAGCACGGAATATCTCGCGCCGGTGCTGGCGATCAAGGTCGTCGCCGATCTCGACGAGGCGATCGAGCACATCAACAACTTCGGCTCGCATCACACGGACGCGATCGTCACCGAAGACCACGACCGCGCGATGCGCTTTCTGCGCGAAGTGGATTCGGCGAGCGTGATGGTCAACGCGTCGACGCGCTTCGCCGATGGCTTCGAGTTCGGGCTCGGTGCGGAAATCGGCATCTCGAACGACAAATTGCATGCGCGCGGACCGGTCGGGCTGGAAGGCCTGACGTCGCTCAAATACGTCGTGCTCGGGCGCGGCGAAGTGCGCCAATAAGCGAAAACTTACAACAAGAACGATGCTCTGGATCAAATCGCTGCATATCGTGCTCATCGCTTCATGGTTCGCGGGACTGTTTTATCTGCCGCGTATTTTCGTGAACCTCGCGATGGAAACCGACCCTGCCGCCACCGCGCGCCTGCTGCTCATGGCGCGCAAGCTTTTCCGCTTCATGACGTTCATCGCGGTGCCCGCGCTCGCTTGCGGGCTGTGGCTGTGGCTCGTCGTGGGCATCGGCGCGGGGCAGGGCTGGCTGCACGCGAAATTGACCATCGTCGTTTTGCTGATCGCCTATCACGCGTATTGCGGGCGCTTGCTGCACACGTTTCAGCGTGGCGAGAACAAGCGCTCGGACAAGTGGTACCGCATGTTCAATGAACTGCCGGTGCTCGGGCTTCTCGGCGCGACGCTGCTCGCGGTCGTCAAGCCGTTCTGATCGTTTCGCGTGGGCCGCGCAGCCGGCTCACGTTCCCACTCTCCGGCTCTCCAGCACGTCTTTCGCTTCCGCCAGCTTCTCCGCCAGTTCGGGTCCGCGGGCCAAAGCCAGTCCCACCGCCAGAATGTCGCCGATCGCGAGATGCGAAACGCGCGATGTCATCGGCGAAAAAATATCCGTGTCCTCGTCGACGTTCGCAAACAGGCCGACGCTCGCCGCGCGCGCGAGCGGCGAGTTGCCGTGCGTGATCGCGATGACTTTCGCGCCGCCGTTCAGCGCCGATCTGCACGCGTCGAGAATGTCCTTGGTGCGGCCGGTGTTCGAGATGGCCACGACGACATCGCCCGCGCGCAATAGCGCCGCCGACGTCGTGTACGTGTGCGGGTCCGAGTACGCGACGGACGGCACGCCCAGCTTGAAGAATTTGTGCTGCATGTCGAGCGCGACGATGCCCGAGCCGCCCGCGCCGTAGAACTCGATGCGGGTAGCTTCCGCGAGAATCGCGATGGCGGCCGCCACGCTGTCCGACGACAGGCTGTTGCGCACCTGGATCAGCGCGCCGATGGTCCGGTCGAGCACCTTGGCGGCCACGCCGGCGGCCGGCTCGTCGGTGCGCACGTCGCGATAGACGGTGGGAACGTCCGCTGCTACCCCTTGAGCAAGACGGATCTTGAATTCGCGAAAACCCGAAAAGCCGAGCGCCTGACAAAAACGCGCGATGGTCGGCTGGCTCACGCCCGCGCGCGCGGCGAAATCGGTCATCGACAGATCGAGCACCTCGCGCGGCGCTTCCAGCACGTAATCCGCCAGCTTGCGCTCGGACGGGCGCAGTTGCTCGCGCATCGCTTCGACTTGGGACAGCAACATCGGAAATCTCGCCTATGCTGAAAATTGCTTGGGACTATAGCTGATCATCAAGCTTGTACAAATACTACATGACGGTGTTCGAGAGACTTAGGGAAATCCCTGAAAAGCATGATGGAAAGGTGTTTGGTCTAGGTGATCGCTTAATAAACAATGCAAATTCGACGTTGAATCCATGTAGTTTTTCTACTAACATTGCAACGCACGGCTACACGACGAAAAACGATCCGAGACGCCGTTCCTCGCAATATCACAACCCAACCTCGACGGCAGGCGCGCCGGGAGTGAGACGAAGGAGCATCGATGGTTTCCCCGCATTCGCAACTCAAAAAAGTCACCGACCGCATCATCGAGCGTAGCAAGCCGACGCGCGCGGCCTATCTTGCACGAATCGACGCCGCCCACGGCAAGTTCCCGGCGCGCGGCGCGCTGTCCTGTGCGAATCTGGCGCACGGCTTCGCCGGTCTCGAAGGGCAGGAGAAATTCGCGATCAAGGCGGTGCGCGAGCCGAACATCGGCATCGTTTCGTCTTATAACGAGATGCTGTCGGCGCACGCGCCCTACAAGAGCTTCCCGGACATCATCAAGCAGGCGGCGCGCGAGCATGGCGGCATTGCGCAGTTCGCGGGCGGCGTGCCGGCGATGTGCGACGGCATCACGCAGGGCAATGCGGGCATGGAACTGTCGCTGTTTTCGCGCGAAGTCATCGCGATGAGCACGGCGGTCGCGCTCACGCACAACATGTTCGACGCCGCGCTGTGCCTCGGCGTGTGCGACAAGATCGTGCCGGGACTCGCCATCGGCGCGCTGCAGTTCGGCCATTTGCCGACCATTTTCGTCCCCGCCGGTCCGATGACGAGCGGCCTCACCAACGACGAAAAGGCGAAGGTGCGTCAGGAATTCGCGACCGGTCAGTGCGATCGCGGCGCGCTGCTCGAAGCCGAAGCGGCGGCGTACCACGGCCACGGCACCTGTACGTTCTATGGCACGGCCAACAGCAATCAGATGCTGATGGAAGTGATGGGCCTGCATCTGCCGAGCGCGGCGTTCGTGCATCCGCACACGGAATTGCGCGATGCGCTCACCGCCGAGGCGGCGCGCCGCGTGCTCGATCTGACGCTCGAACGCGGCAACTACACGCCGATCGGCCACGTTGTGGACGAGAAAGCCATTGTGAACGGCATCGTCGCGTTGCTCGCAACCGGCGGCTCGACCAATCACACGCTGCACCTCGTGGCGATCGCGCGGGCGGCGGGCATCATCATTGACTGGAACGATTTCGACGTGCTCTCGCAAGCCGTGCCGCTGCTCGCGAAAATCTACCCGAACGGCAAGGCCGACGTGAACCATTTCCACGCGGCGGGCGGCGTCGCGTTCCTGGTGCGCAATCTGCTCGAAGGCGGCCTGCTGCACGAAGACGTGCAAACGGTCGTCGGCAAGGGGCTGTCGCTCTACACCCAAGAGCCGAAGCTCATCGACGGCAAACTCCAATGGGTCGACGGTGCCGCCGAAAGCCACGACACGAAGGTGCTGCGCGGCATCGGCGAGCCGTTCCAGCCGGACGGCGGCTTGCGGCTGATGCAGGGCAAGCTCGGACGCGGCGTCATCAAGATTTCGGCGGTCGCGCCGGAGCATCGTGTCGTGAAGGCGCCGGCTATCGTCTTCAATTCGCAGGAAGAAGTGCAGGAAGCGTTCGACAAGGGCGAGCTGAAGCGCGATTTCGTCGCCGTGGTGCGCTTTCAGGGCGCGCGCGCGAACGGCATGCCGGAACTGCATCGGTTGACGCCGCTCCTGGGCGTGCTGCAGGATCAGGGCTTTCATGTCGCGCTGGTCACGGACGGGCGCATGTCGGGTGCGTCGGGCAAGGTGCCGGCGGTGATTCACGTGTCGCCCGAGGCGCTGTTGCAAGGGCCGCTCGGCAAGGTGCGAACCGGTGACATGCTCGTGATCGACGCGCCCGCGGGCGTGCTCGACATCGAAATCGAGGCGAAGGAATGGGACGCGCGCGAAGTCGAAGCGCCGCTGCATCAGGCCGAGAACGAAGCCGGTTTCGGCCGCGAATTGTTCGGCGTGTTCCGCGCCGCGGCGCTGCCGGCGGAAGAGGGCGCCTCGGTGTTCGGCGCGTTGATCGGCGCGGCGCCTGCCGATGGCAGCGAGACGCACGGCCCGGCCTCGCGCGGAAAAAACCCGCTTCGTGACAATGCACGCGCGGCGGCGTCGGCGCTGAACAAGGCGCATGCGACGCATCACTGAACGAATGGCCGCTGGAGCCTGAGAGAAACCCGCGGACAAATCGAAGAGATGCCGCACAAAAACCAGGAGTTGCATCAAATGAAAACGGTAAGCGAAATCGTGCGTCTGGGACCGGTGATTCCGGTCCTCGCTTTCGAAACGATCGAGCAGGGCGAGCATGTGTCGCGTGCGCTTCACGCGGGCGGCGTGAAGGTGCTGGAGATCACGCTGCGCACGCCGGCGGGCATCGGCGCGATCGAGCGCGCGAGCCAACTGGCGGACGATATCGTCGTCGGCGTCGGCACGATCACGAAGCCCGAGCATTGCGCGCAGGCGAAAAAGGCGGGCGCGCAGTTCGGCGTGTCGCCGGGCCTAACGAAGGACATGCACAAGGCCGCGCAGGATGCCGGATTGCCCTTGTTGCCGGGCGTGATGACCCCTTCCGACATCATCACGGCGCTGGAACTGGGTTACGAGATCGTCAAGTTTTTCCCGGCGCAGCAGGCGGGCGGCATTCCGATGCTGCAAGCGTTCTACGGGCCGTTCCCGAACCTGAAGTTCTGCCCGACGGGCGGCATCACGGCGGAAACCGCGACGCACTTCCTCGCGCAACCGAACGTGGTGTGCGTGGGGGGTTCTTGGCTCACGCCGAAGGCCGCGCTCGCCGCGCAGAACTGGGAAGAAGTCACGCGTCTCGCGCGTGCCGCGAGCGAGCTGGCTCCGCACAAGTAAGACGGTCATTCGTGGCCGGCGCGGGCGGCGATGCGGCCGCCCGTTTCTTCTGGAGATCGTCGAATCCGAAACGACGATTTTCCGCACGCCGGAATTTCTTCGACCGTGCGTTCGCAAATAGCGTTCGCCAGAATCACATAGATTGGTACTCCTATCAATCTGGACGGCGCGACTGACCGTGGCAAGCCCCGGCTCGTGCGGCGAAATCGCGGCTTTCCGCCCGCCGCCTCAATCGACTTTCAGCCACCGCCCGCCCCGCCAGCGGCTTTTGCACACCGGCCGCCCGATTCTCCGCCTTACAAAGTAAAATTCCGTTGCCCACCGCCTTGTGCGCGTTTGCCGGACATTGCCGATGTGTGCAGCGCAGCGACGGCAAACGCGCCCATGGCGCGAAAAACAACCTCAACGAAATCAAAGGAGGCGTCATGCCAGCCGTCCACGGGAGCATGCTTTTGCTCTACGCGGTGATCGCGATCGCAGTTCTGATCCTGATGATCGCGCGCTATAAGGTTTACCCGTTCCTCGTTCTCATGATCGTGTCCGTTTTGCTGGCCCTCGCGGTCGGCATGCCGATGGACAAGATCGTCAAATCGTTCGAAACCGGCAACGGCAACACGCTCGGCCACATTGCCGTGGTCGTCGGTCTGGGCACGATGCTTGGCAAGATGATGGCCGAATCGGGCGGCGCCGAGCGTATCGCCAATACGCTGATCAATCTGTTCGGCGAAAAGAACATTCACTGGGCGATGATGGTCGTCGCGATCATCGTCGGCTTGCCGGTGTTCTTCGAGGTCGGCTTCGTGCTGCTGATTCCGATTGCGTTCAACGTCGCGAAACGCACCGGCAAGTCGCTGCTGCTGATCGGTCTGCCGATGGTCGCCGGCCTTTCGGTCGTGCACGGCCTGATTCCGCCGCACCCGGCCGCGTTGCTCGCGGTGCAGGCGTATCACGCCGATATCGGCAAGACGATCGCCTACGGTCTGATCGTCGGCGTGCCGACGGCAATCGTCGCGGGTCCGCTGTTCGCGCTGCTGATTCACAAATACGTGAAGCTGCCGGACGCCAACGCGCTCGCCGACCAGTTCACCCAAAAGCATGGCGACACCGCGAAGAAGCGCGAACTGCCGAGTTTCGGCGTGACGCTGTTCACCATTTTGCTGCCGGTCATCCTCATGCTGATCGGAAGCTGGGCGGATCTCGTCTTCACGCCGAAAACGCTGCCGAACGATCTGCTGCGCTTTATCGGCCAGTCGGATATGGCGCTGCTGATCGCCGTGCTGGTCAGCTTCTGGACCTTCGGCGCGAAGCAGGGCTTCAACCGCGAGCAGATCCAGAAGTTCTGCGGCGAATGTCTCGCGCCGATCGCGGGCATCACGCTGATCGTGGGCGCGGGCGGCGGCTTCGGCCAGGTTCTGCGCGATAGCGGAATCTCGCAGCAGATCGTGTCGAGCGCGTCGTCCGCGAGCTTGTCGCCGCTGCTGCTCGGCTGGTTCGTCGCCGCGCTGATCCGTCTCGCGACCGGTTCGGCTACGGTCGCCATGACCACGGCCTGCGGCATCGTCGCGCCGATCGCCGCGGCTGCGGGCGGTCACACGAGCCCCGAACTGCTGGTGCTCGCCACCGGCTCCGGCTCGCTGATCTTCTCGCATGTGAACGATGGCGGCTTCTGGCTGATCAAAGAGTATTTCGGGATGACGGTCGGTCAGACGTTCAAGACATGGTCGTTGCTCGAAACGATCATTTCCCTGTTGGGACTGGGTTTGACCTTCGCGCTCGCGGCGGTCGTGT
The DNA here is from genome assembly GCF_001545035.1 of Caballeronia glebae. GTDB lineage: Bacteria > Pseudomonadota > Gammaproteobacteria > Burkholderiales > Burkholderiaceae > Caballeronia > Caballeronia glebae. The sequence continues at coordinate 83,976 of NZ_FCOJ02000013.1, read as the reverse complement.
AAGGAGACTTCGATGATTCTGATCGCAATGGGCGTGTCGGGCGCCGGCAAATCCCTCATCGGCGAGATGCTGGCGGAGCGGCTGCACTGCGCCTTCACCGACGGCGACGCGTTCCACAGCGCCGCGAACAAGGAGAAGATGCACAAGGGCATCCCTCTGACCGACGACGACCGCTGGCCGTGGCTCAAAACCATCCGCGCCGCGATTGTGGAGAAGCAGCGCGCGGGCGAGACGGCGGTGTTCACGTGCTCGTCGCTGAAACGCTCATATCGCGACGTGCTGCGCGACGGCGACCGCGACGTGTGCTTCGTCTATCTGCACGGCACGATGGATGTGCTGCGCGAGCGTCTGGGTTCGCGCACCGGACATTTCTTCGATCCGTCGCTGTTGCAGAGCCAGCTGGACACGCTGGAAGAGCCCGGCGACGACGAGGCGATCACGGAAAGCATCGAACTCACGCCCGAGCAGATCGTCGATAACGTGCTTGAGAAATTGAAGACGCGTGGATGAAAAAAAGCCCCGGATTTTCCGGGGCTTTTCACTTCCAGCCGACTTACGCGATGCGCTTCGCCAGCTCCACCGCTTTGCCGATATACGACCCCGGCGTCATGTCCAGCAGCAGCTTCTTCGCGTCGGCCGGAATCGCCAACCCGCCGATGAACGTCTGCAGCGCCTCGCGCGTGATGCCCTTGCCGCGCGTCAGCTCCTTCAACTGCTCGTACGGATTCTCGATGCCGTAACGGCGCATCACGGTCTGCACCGGTTCCGCGAGCACTTCCCAGGTATTGTCGAGATCTTCGTTCAGACGCGCGGCGTTCACTTCGAGCTTGTCGAGGCCGCGAATCAACGCGTCGTATGCGAGCAGCGAGTAGCCGAACGCGACGCCGATATTGCGCAGCACCGTCGAGTCGGTCAGATCGCGCTGCCAGCGCGAGAGCGGCAGCTTGTCGGCGAGATGGCGCAACGTCGCGTTCGCCAAGCCGAGATTGCCTTCCGAATTCTCGAAGTCGATCGGATTGACCTTGTGCGGCATCGTCGACGAGCCGATTTCGCCGGCCTTCGTCCGCTGCTTGAAGTAGCCGAGCGAGATATAGCCCCAGACGTCGCGATCGAGGTCGAGCAGGATCGTGTTCGCGCGCGCGACGGCGTCGAACAGTTCGGCCATGTAGTCGTGCGGCTCGATCTGGATCGTGTACGGATTGAACGTGAGCTTCAGGCGATTCTCGACGACATCCTTCGAGAACGCTTCCCAGTCGAATTCCGGATACGCCGACAGATGCGCGTTGAAGTTGCCGACCGCGCCGTTCATCTTGCCGAGCAGTTCGACCTTCTCGATGCGCTGGATCGCGCGCGCAAGACGCGCCGCGACGTTGGCCATTTCCTTGCCGAGCGTCGTCGGGCTGGCGGGCTGGCCGTGCGTGCGCGAGAGCATGGGCTGCTCGGCGTGCAGGTGCGCGAGCTTCACGAGGCGCTCATACACCGAGCGCAGCGCCGGCAGAATCACGCGTTCGCGCGCGCCGGCGAGCATCAGGCCGTGCGACGTGTTGTTGATGTCTTCCGATGTGCACGCGAAGTGGATGAATTCGCTCGCGCGCTCCAGTTCCGGCTGGCCCTTGACCGATTCCTTGAGCCAGTATTCGACGGCCTTCACGTCGTGATTCGTGACGCGCTCGATGTCCTTGATGCGCGCCGCGTCGTGCGCGGTGAAGCGTTCGGCGAGGCTCAGCAGGAATTGTTCGGACGCCTCGGAGAAGCGCGGCACTTCCGCGAAACCCGCGCGCGACAGCGCGATCAGCCAGTGAATTTCGACCGTCACGCGATGGCGCATGAACGCGGCTTCGGAAAGCCAGTCGCGCAAGGCTTCGGTCTTGGCGGCGTAACGGCCGTCGAGCGGCGAGAGCGCGGTGAGCGCAAAGAGGGTATCGGGACGGATATCGGACATGGTCGAGGCGCAGCCGGAAGGAAAAGACGGAAGAACCGCGCATTTTACCATCGGATGCGTCCCAATCCCTGACGCTCAGCGTGCGCGCAGTTCCTCGTCGAGCGTCCGGAGCTGCGCGGGCGTGCCGACGTTTTCCCAGCGGCCTTCGTAGAGTTCGCCGCTCGCGCGCCCGGCCGCGATGGTTTCGCGATAGTACGGCGTGAGCGCGCGGCGCGAGCCCGGCGCGAGATCGTCGAACATGCGCGTGTCGTAGAGACCGATGTTGCCGAAGGTGTAGCGCGGCTCGCCGTCGAGCGCGAGCGCGCCGTCGTTCAGCGCGAAGTCGCCTCGCGGATGAAACGGCGGATTCGGCACCATCACGAGATGCATGCCGGGCGCGTTCATCGAGGCGAGTTTCGCGGCCCGCTCGCGCAAGCTCGCGTAATCGAAATCGCAGAATACGTCGCCGCTCACCGCGATGAACACGCCGTCGCCGATCAGATGTCGCGCCTGCGCGATACCGCCCGCCGTTTCGAGCGCTTCGGTCTCGGCCGAATAGCGCAAATCGACGCGCCATCGCGAACCGTCGCCCAGCGCGCTTTCGATCTGCTCGCCGAGCCACGCATGATTGATGACGACCGTTTCGACGCCCGCCGCCGCAAGGCGCTCGATCTGCCACACGATGAGCGGCTTGCCGCCGACCGCGAGCAATGGTTTCGGACAGGTGTCGGTGAGCGGGCGCATGCGTTCGCCGCGTCCGGCGGCGAAGATCATCGCCGTGTTCAAAGCGTGCGTCATCGTGGATTAAAAGGTGTAGCCGACTTCGGCCGCGCGGCCTTCGAGCGAATCGAGCAGACGCGCGAACGGAAACAACGGCGCGTAACGCTCCGCGACCTTGCGCGCATAGCCGATGAAGCGCGGCAGGTCGGCGAGATAACGCGGCTTGCCATCGCGATAATGAATGCGCGCGAACAGGCCAAGCACCTTGATGTGCCGCTGCAGGCCCATCCATTCGAGCTGGCGATAGAACTCGCCGAAATCCTCATCGACGGGCAGTCCGGCCTTCCTCGCGCGTTCCCAGTAATAAGCGACGCAATCGAGCTGAAACTCTTCGTCCCAGCTGATGAACGCGTCGCGCATGAGCGAGGCCATGTCGTAGGTGATCGGGCCGTATACCGCGTCCTGAAAATCCAGCACGCCCGGATTCGGCTCGCACACCATCAGATTGCGCGGCATGTAATCGCGCAGCATGAAGGTGCGCGGCTGCGCGAGCGCGCTTTGCGCGAGCAGCGCGAAGGTGCTGTCGAGCGTCTTGCGTTCCTCGGCGGAGACTTCGCGGCCCAGATGGCGGCCGATGAACCACTCGGGCATGAGTTCCATCTCGCGGCGCAGGAACGCCTCGTCGAAGGGCGGCAGCACGCCTTCGCGCGCGGTTTGCTGAAAGCGGATGAGTGTGTCGATTGCGGCGCGCATCATCGGTCGCGCGTTCTTTTCGTCGAGAACCGAGATGTAAGTCGTCGTGCCGAGATCGGTGAGCAGCATGAAACCGGCGTCGAAATCCGTTTCCAGAACTTTCGGCACATGCACGTTCGCCGCTTCCAGCAGCCCGGCGACTTGCGCGAACTCGCGGCACTTTTCGGGCGGCGGCGCGTCGACGGCGATGAGCGTCTTGCCGAACGGCGAATCGCTCTGCACGCGGAAATAGCGGCGAAAGCTGGCATCGGTGGAGGCGGGAGCGAGACTCGCGACGTTCAGCCGGTACGGTCCGGCGACGTTTTCGAGCCAGGAGCGAAGCTGATTGAGGCGTGCGTCGGAAGGAATGTGGGTCATAAATTCGAGAGGCCAAACATCTTGCCATATAATACCCCACGACTTTTTTAAGCAATCCGTTTCACGCCTGGCACCAGGCCCCGACGACTTTGAGCGTCACCGTTCGAGCGCGTTTCGTCCCTGCTTGGCAACGGACCGTCAAGTTCGTGACTGCGCAAAGGCGCGGCTGCCTGCCCGGCGGCATCGGGCGCGTGAGACGCGAACGGGATCGAACCGCCACCCATACATGCCGCCACGACAGTTTCCCGTTTCGAAATTCAAAGGCAACGCTCAGCCACGCAGGCGGCGGCTCGTCGCCGCGCTTCTATCCGTTCCGGGCCTGATGCCCGCTCTTGCGCACGCCCAGCTCGCCGGCTCCGCTGCCGACGCTCAGCCGCTCGACGGCCCGGGCAGCCTGCGTCTCGCGCCGCAACTTGAGGAACGTCCGCTGCAAGGCGGCCAGCAGCCTTCGAGCTTCCTTCTGGGCGACAAGGCGACGGGCACGACCGACCAGGACATGGCGGCGAAGGGCTCGGCGGAGATCCGGCGCACGGTCACGGTCATCAAGGGCGACGCGCTGCACTACGATCAGGACACGGACATGGCCGATGCTTTCGGCCATGTCAGGTTGATCAACAACGGCGTGTCGTTCGTCGGTCCGGAAGCGCATCTGAAGGTGGAGGCGAACGAAGGGTTCATGACGAACCCGAAGTACCGCTTCAACCTGACGGGCGGCTCGGGCAGCGCCGCGCGCGCCGACATGATCGACGACGAGCGGGCGCGGATCGATCACGGCACGTACACGGCCTGCCAGTGCGAGTCCGATCCGGCGTGGTACATCAAGGGCTCGTCGTTCGATTTCGACACCGGCGCCGAAGAGGGCATCGCGCACAACGGTGTGCTGTTCTTCCAGGGCGTGCCGGTTTTCGCGAGCCCGTGGTTGTCGTTTCCGCTGACGGGCGATCGTCGCAGCGGCCTGTTGCCGCCGACCTTTTCGGTCGGCTCGACAACCGGCGTCGAAGCGACGATCCCGTACTACATCAACATCGCGCCCAATCGCGATCTGACCATCACGCCGCGCATCATGAGCAAGCGCGGCGTGCTGGGCGAGGCGACGTTCCGCTATCTGTCGCCGACGTACTCGGGCTCGCTCGACGTCAACTACCTGCCCGACGACCGCGTAACGCACTCGAACCGCTACGCGATCTTCTGGCAGCACCGTCAGAATTTCGGCAGCGGTTTCGGCGGCTACGTCAATTACAACAAGGTTTCGGACAATCAGTATCCGGAAGACCTGGGCAACGCGTCGAACCAGTTCCTGAACGGCACGCAGTTGCTGTATCAGCAGGAAGCGGGGCTCACGTACAACAACGGCCCGTGGACGGTGCTCGCGCGCGAACAGCGCTGGCAGACGCTGGCGCCCTCGACGCCGCCGTATGCCCGCGAGCCGCAGGTCAACGTTCAGTACAACAAGTACAACGTCGGCGGTTTCGACTACGGCGCGGAACTGGACGCCACGCGCTTTACGATCACGCAGACCGGCGCCACCGACGGCAACCGGCTGTACTTCAATCCGTACCTGAGCTACGGCGTCAATGCGCCGGGTTATTTCGTCACGCCGAAAGTGCAGTGGCACTTCGCGTCGTACGATCTGAACCACATCGCCACGAGTCAGGTTGCGGGTTCGTCGCCGCCGGTCGCGGGGCAGCCCAAGAATTTCACCGAATCGATCCCGACGCTCAGCTTCGACACGGGACTCGTGTTCGACCGCTCGGTGCGGCTTTTCGGCCAAGATTACATCCAGACGCTGGAGCCACGGCTCTACTACGTCTACACGCCGTATCACAATCAGGACTTCGCGCCGATCTTCGATACCTCCGAAGCCGACTTCGGCCTCGCGGAGATCTACACGCCGAACACGTTCGTCGGCAACGACCGCATCGCGGACGCAAATCGCGTCACGGCGGGCCTGACCACGCGCTTCATCAACCCGGCGACGGGCGACGAGCGCGCGCGTTTCGTCATCGCGCAGCAGTATTATTTCCAGAGCCAGCGCGTCACGATCACGCCGGGGCAACTGCCCGATCAGGCGAAGCACTCCGACCTGATCGCCGGCGCGGCCATCAAGCTGGGCGCTGGTTTCGCCTCGGAAACTGCGTTCCAATATAATGTGGACAACAACCAGCTCGTGCGTTCGAGCGTCGGTTTCGCGTTCAGCCCCGGCGAACGCAAGGTGATCAACGTCGGTTATCGCTACACGCGTTCGAATCAGACGACGCTGGTGAACGAGCCGATCAACCAGGTTCTGTTGTCGGCCGAGTGGCCGCTCTCGAACCGGCTCTACGCGGTCGGCCGCGTGAATTACGATCTCGCGAGCCATCGTCTCGTCGACGGGCTTCTGGGCTTCCAGTACGATGCCGACTGCTGGGCGTTCGGCTTCGGCATGCAGCGTTATGCCAACGGCGTGAACACGCAGGGCCAGCCGTCCTCGGGCACGCGCGTGCTCGCGCAACTGACGTTCAAGGGCTTGTCGAACGTCGACAACGGGCTCGTCAGTGCGTTCCGCGCGAGCGTGCAGGGTTATCAGCCGCCGCCGCCAGCGGCAGCGCCGCTCTCCCGGTACAGCGATTACGAGTGAGAACGGAACGGGCGCGCGCGGCATCTCGCGACGAGCAGCGAAGAGCGGCGTCGGTGGCCGCGCGGAGCGCACACACAAGCAGGACACGAACGGGTGAAGTCCGTATTTGATGGAGTATCTGTGGCAAACATGAATATGTTTCGATCGACGGCAATTGCAGCGGGCGTACTCGTCGGCGCACTGATCCTGAGTTCGCCGGCCGGTGCGCAGGCGTTGTCGAATAGCCGTGCGCAGGTCGTGGATTCCGTCGTCGCGGTGGTGAACGATGGCGTCATCACGCGGCGCGAACTGGAAGAACGCACCGCGCTCATCGTCAAGCGTCTCCAGCAGCAAAACGCGCCGGTGCCGCCCGGCGACCAGATGCAGCGGCAAGTGCTCGATCAGATGGTGCTTGAGCGCATCCAGCTTCAGAAGGCGAAGGACGACGGCATCGTCATCGACGACGCCACCGTGAACCGCACGCTCGCGCGTCTCGCGCAGCAAAACCAGATGACGCTCGACGTCTACCGCTCGCGCATCGAAGCGCAGGGCGTGCCCTGGTCCACCTTCATGCGCGACGCCCGCACGGAGCTTACGCTCTCGAAGCTGCGCGAAAAGGAAGTGGATAGCAAGATCACCGTGTCCGACGGCGAAGTGGCGAACTACATCGCCAGCCAGCGCGGTCCGGGCGCACGCAATACGAGCGATCTGCATCTGCAGCACATCATGTTCAAGGTTCCCGCTGACGCGCCGGACAGCGACGTCGCGAAGGTCCAGGCGCAGGCCGAGGCCGTGCTCAAGCAGGCGCAAGGCGGCGATGACTTCGCCAGGCTCGCGAAGCAGAACTCGCAGGACACGGACGCAGCCAAGGGCGGCGATCTCGGTTTCCGCGCGCCCGCCTCGCTGCCGGCGGGCATCGTAACGGCGGTGTCGACGCTGCGTCCCGGCCAGGTTGTGCCGTCGCTGCTGCGCACCAGCGGTGGTTTCGAGATCATCAAGCTGGTGGATCGCCGCGCAAGCCAGGGCACCGCGGCCGATGCGCCCAAGCTCGTGCAAACGCACGTGCGCCACATTCTGCTGCGCGTGTCGGACGGCATGTCGGAACAGGCGGCGCGCCAGAGGCTTCTCGAAATCAAGCAGCAAGTCGCGAACGGCGGCGATTTCGCCAACTTCGCGCGCACGTATTCGCAGGACGGTTCGGCCTCGCAAGGCGGCGATCTCGGCTGGATCAGCCCGGGCGAGACCGTGCCCGAGTTCGAGCGCGCGATGAACAACCTCCAGGACGGCGAGGTAAGCGATCCGGTGCGAAGCGAGTACGGCTATCACCTGATTCAGGTGCTCGCCCGTCGTGACGCGGAAGGATCGGCGTCGCAGCAGCTCGACATCGCGCGGCAGGCGATCGGCCAGCGCAAGGCAGAGCAGGCCTATTCCGACTGGCTGCGCGAACTGCGCGACACCGCTTACGTGCAGTACAAGGGCATCGCTGCCCCGCAGGAGTAAGCGCATGAGCGCCGCCGACGTCCGACCGCTCGCCATCGCCATTACGACCGGCGAGCCGGCCGGCGTCGGCCCGGAGCTGACGGCGGCGGCGCTCAGACAGACAATCGGGCAGACGCGCGAGCGCTGGCCATCGGCGCACTTCACGGTGCTCGGCGATCGCGATCTACTGAGCTCACGCGCGGGCGGCGCATGGCCCGACGCGGTGGACATCGAGCATCACGCGCTCGCTACGCCCGCCGAGCCGGGCAAACTGAACGCGGCCAACGGGCGCTATGTGCTCGATCTGCTCGATGCCGCCATCGACGGCGCGGTCTCCGGCCGCTTCGACGCCATCGTCACCGCGCCGTTGCAAAAGAGCACGATCAACGATGCCGGCGTGCCCTTCACCGGCCACACCGAATATCTCGCCGAGCGCACGCACACGCCGCGCGTCGTAATGATGCTGGCGGGTTCGGGCGAGCGTCCGTTGCGCGTGGCGCTTGCGACCACGCATCTGCCGCTCAAGGACGTCTCCGCCGCGCTCAGTATCGACGGAATCGTTGAAACGCTGACGATCATCGATCACGATCTACGCGCGCATTTCGGCTTGCCCGCGCCGCGCATTCTCGTGACCGGACTCAACCCGCACGCGGGCGAAAACGGTTATCTCGGCCGCGAGGAAATCGACGTCATCGCGCCAGCGCTCGAACGCGCCCGCGCGCTCGGCATCGACGCGCCCGGCCCGTATCCCGCCGATACCCTGTTCCAGCCGCGCTATCTGAAAGACGCCGATTGCGTGCTCGCGATGTTCCACGACCAGGGCTTGCCGGTGCTGAAGTACGCGACCTTTGGCGAGGGCATCAACGTGACGCTCGGCTTGCCGATCATCCGCACGTCGGTGGATCACGGCACCGCGCTCGATCTCGCCGGCACGGGCCGCGCCGATCCGGGCAGCATGATCGCCGCCATCGACGCCGCCGTAAGCATGGCGCGCCACAAGCGCCGCGCCTGAATTCGCGCGCATTCATTCGAACGAGTATGACCACCAAACATCAAGGCCACTTCGCGCGCAAGCGCTTCGGGCAAAACTTCCTCGTCGATCGCGGCGTGATCGATTCCATCGTCGATGTAATCGCGCCGAAGCGCGGCGAGCGCATGGTCGAGATCGGGCCGGGCCTCGCGGCGATCACCGAGCCGCTGATCGAGCGTCTTGCCACGCCCGAGTCGCCGCTGCATGCGGTGGAACTGGACCGCGATCTGATCGGCCGTCTGGAAAAGCGCTTCGGCGACAAACTGGTCGTGCATTCCGCCGATGCGCTCGATTTCGATTTCGCGTCGCTCGCCCTCGTTGGCGAAAAGCCGAGCCTGCGTATCGTCGGGAATCTGCCGTACAACATTTCCAGCCCGCTGCTGTTTCATTTGACGACGTTCGCGCCGAAGGTCATCGATCAGCATTTCATGCTTCAGGACGAAGTGGTCGAACGCATGATCGCGGAGCCGGCGAGCAAGGACTACGGCCGTCTTTCGGTGATGCTGCAATACCGCTACGTGATGGACAAGCTGATCGACGTGCCGCCGGAGTCGTTCAATCCGCCGCCGAAGGTGAATTCCGCGATCGTGCGCATGATTCCGCTCGCGCCGCACGAGTTGCCGGAAGTGGACGAACGCGTATTGAGCGAAGTCGTGAAGGCCGCGTTCGCGCAGCGCCGCAAGGTGTTGCGCAACAATCTGGGCGCGTATCGCGACAGGATCGATTTCGACGCACTCGGCTTCGATCTCACGCGTCGCGCCGAAGAAGTGCCGGTCGCGGAATTCGTCGCGCTGGCGCAAGCGGTTCAGCGCTCGAAAGCCTGAACCCAGCCGGCATCCGACAGCAATCTCATCAGCCGTTCCAGACGCATGCGCTGCTCGCGAAGCAAGCCGCGCGTCGCGCTTACCTGCTGCACGCGAGTACGCCAATAGGTCTGGCCGAACAGCGAATTCGCGCTTTCCGCCGACAGCACGCGCTCCAGATGCCCGATGGCGGCATCGACATTTCCCGGCGTGTAGGGGCTCACGATCATGGCGTGCCGTTCGAGTGTTTCGTTCATCGCTGTCCTCGTGTCGCGTTGAATCCGAGCGACCGATTCTGCTGGCGCGGCGAGACATTCCGCGTCCCGAATACGCCCGCGCGACCGGGACGCAATGTGTCCGGATCGGCTGCTATGATCGTCGTCCCCATCAACGCGGGGCAGCAAGACATCCTTAAAGGGAAGAGAGCATGCGCTTCATACACGCGGCGGATATTCATCTCGACAGCCCGTTGCACGGCCTTTCCGCCTACGCGGACGCACCCGCCGACATGCTGCGCAGCGCCACGCGCGAGGCCTTCTCGAAGCTCGTGTCCGTGGCGGTGGACGAACAAGTCGATTTCATGGTGATTGCCGGCGATCTCTACGACGGCACCTGGCGCGATCACAACACGGGCATCTTCTTTTGCCGCGAAATGGGGCGGCTGCGTCGCGCGGGCATTCCGGTCTACGTGCTGTTCGGCAATCATGACGCCGAAAGCGAAATGACGAGCCAGCTTCAGTTGCCCGACAACGTCCACACGTTCGCGACACGAAAGCCGCAGACGTTTCGCATCGACGATCTGAAGGTCGCGTTGCACGGCCACAGCTTCAAGGAAAAAGCGGTCACGACGAATCTCGTCACCGCGTATCCGCCGCCGGTCGCGGGCTATTTCAATATCGGCGTGCTGCACACCGCGCTCGAAGGCGGCTCCATGCACGCGAGCTACGCGCCGTGCTCGGTCGCCGAACTGCACGCGAAGGAATATCACTACTGGGCGCTCGGCCACGTACACGACTACGCGATCTGGCAGGACGCATCGACCATCGTGTTTCCGGGCAATCTGCAAGGCCGCAATATTCGCGAGACGGGGCGGCGCGGTGCGGTCATCGTCACCGTTTCGGATACGGAAGAGGTGAGCGTCGAGCGGCTTTTCATCGACGTGTTGCGCTGGGAAGCCGTCACGGTCGATGCATCGCAGGCAAGCACGCTCGATGAGGTCGCGCTCGCGGCCGGACGCGCGCTCGAAGCGCTCGTCGAATCTTCGGCGTCGCCGGTGCCGCACGCCGTGCGCGTGACGATCTCCGGCGCGACTAAGGCGCACGGCGAACTCTTCGGCCGGGAAGCGCAATTGCGCGCCGAAGTTCTCGCGCAGATCGCGGCGATCAGCCACGACCGGCTCTGGCTCGAAAAAGTGAAGATCGCGACCGAGCCGCTCGCGCACAGCGAACCCGCCACCGGCCGCACCGATGCGCTCGCCGACCTTCACGGTCTTCTGATCGAAGCCGAGTCCGACCCGGAGTTTCTGAGCATGTTGAAGGAAAGACTCATCGCGCTGGCATCGCAGGCGCCGAGCGAATTGCAGAAGTGCGTGCCGGAACTGGAGCACGTGCGCAACGGCGAACTCGCGAAGCTGGTCGCCGAAGTGCGCTCCGGGCTGATCGCGCAACTGTCGGACGCGGGGTAAGCCATGCGCATCGGCAAGCTCGAACTCATCCGCTACGGCAAGTTCACCGATCACGCCGTCGAATTTCCGGCGGCGGAACATGACTTCCACTTCGTCGTCGGTCCGAACGAGGCCGGCAAGTCGACCATCAAGAACGCGATCTCTGAATTGCTCTTCGGCATGCCGCACAGTTCGCCGCTCGCGTTCGTGCATCCGCAAAGCGACTTGCGCCTCGGCGCGTCCATCGAAGCGGGCGGCGGGGAGGGCGGTGAAGCGTTCGCGTTTCATCGCACGAAGAGCCGCAAGTCGTCGCTCAGCGCGCCGAACGGAGATGCGCTGCCCGCCGACGCATTGGCCACGTTTCTAGGCGCGTCCGACAAGAGCTTCTTCGAGCAGATGTACTGCCTGAATCACGAGGCCTTGCGCCGGGGCGGCGAAGCCATTCTCGATTCATCGAGCGATGTCGGACAGGTGCTGTTTCAGTCGGCGGCGGGCATTGCGAGTCTCGGCGACGTGCGCCAGCGTCTCGCGGATGAAGCCGACCGTCTCTGGGCGAAGCGCAAGTCGGGCGACCGCGCGTATTACATCGGCCTGAAGCAATACGACGAAGCGACCGCCGAACTAAAGACGGCGAGCGTGCGAACGGCGCAGTGGCGTCGCGCGCATGTCGCTGTGGAAGAGGCCGAGGAGAAGCGCCGCGAGCAGGACGCGCATCGCGCGGAACTCGAAACGCAGCGCGGCAAACTGGAACGCGTGCGACGCGTCGCGCCGTATCTGAACGTGTGGCGCGAGAAGGCGGCGGAATTGCGCGAACTGGGCGATGCCGTCGATCTGCCCGCGAACGCCGAATCGACCTTGCAAAACGCGCTCGAACGCCTCGCGACCGCGCAAGGCGCACTCGACGTACACGCGAAAGCGGCCGAGCAGTTGCAGGCCGATCTCGGCGCGATTCGAATCGACGAAGCTATCCTCGCCGCGCAAGCCCGCATTCGCCTGCTCGAAACCACGCGGCAGCGCTGCGCGAATCACGCGAGCGAAATCGCGAGGCTCGAACAGGAAGTCGCCATGCGCCTGCGCCAGATCGCGCAGGACGGCGCGCAACTCGGCTGGCCGCAAGACGAAGCGGGCGTGCGCCGCGCAATGCCCGGCGCGCTTGCGCTCCAGACCGTCACGAGCCTGATGCTGGAGCGTGGCGAACTCGAACTCGCCGCGCGCAATGCGCAGCAGGCAGCCGACGAATGCGCCGCGCAAATCGACACGCTGCAAACAAAACTCGCGGCGATTGCGAACGGCGAAGTATCGCCGGGTCTGCGCGCCGCATTGCGTGCCGCGCAGAAGTATCGCGACGCGAGCGCGACGAAGCAGCGCCTCGAAGACGCGAAGCGCGACGCGGAGCAAACGCTCGAAGCGGGCATGGCGTCGCTCGGCCGATGGTCGCGGCCCATCTCCGAACTGAAGTCGATGACACTGCCGGCCGCCGAACGCATCGCCGCATTGCGCGCGCAGCGGCAGGATCTGTCGGCCCGGCTGACGCTAGCCGTGGATCGCGCGAAAGAAGCGCACGACACGCTCCACGTCGCGCGATCCGAGTTCGACAGCCTGGTCGAAGCGCACGATGTCGTGACGGGCGATCAGGTTCGCGACGCGCGTGCGTCACGCGATGCGGCGTGGAGCGCGATCAAGTCCGGCGACGTCGCGCCCGGCGATGGCGCGTCCGGTTTCGAAACGGCGATGCACGCGGCGGACGGTCTGGCCGACCGTCAGCTAGGTTCGGTGGGTCACGCGACGCAGCTTGCGGCATTGAAGCGGCGCGTCGCGAACGAAGAATCCACGCTCGCGCGACGCGAACAAAGCGTGCGCGAAGCCGAATCGGCGCTCACGACATTCGACGAAACGTGGCGCGCGCTCGCCGCGCAATCGCAGATCGCGGACATGCCGCTCGACGACGCGCCCGCGTGGATCGCATCGCGCGACAAGGCGCTGGCGGCCTCACAGACACTCGATGCGCGCGCCGAAGAACTCGCGCGCGAAGCCGCCGATTCCCGCACGCGCCGCGATGAACTCGCGCGGTATCTCGAAGAAGCGGGCGCGCGTATCGACGCGCAGTCCGGCCTCGATACGCTGTGCGATGTGGCGGAGACGCACATCGGCGCAATCGACGAAGCGGCGGTGTCGCGGCGTCACGTCTCGACCCGGCTCGACGAAGCGCAAACCGAGCGCATCGCAAGGCAAGGCGCGGCGAAAGCGGCCGGCGATGCATTCGAACGCTGGCAACGCGACTGGTCGGCGGCAATCGCGAAAGCGGGCCTCGCGAACGCGGCGCTCTCGCAGGCGGCGGCGGAAGCAGCAATCGATATCGTGAAGAAGATCGGCGAGCAACTCGCGCAGATCGAGACCGTGCGCGGCGGCCAGATCGACGCGATGCGCGCGGCGCTTGCCACGCTCGACGCCGATGCATCGCAACTCGCGCGCGAATTCGACGAATCGCTCGCAACGCGCGGTGCGAACGCGATTGCGACCGAACTCTCGGCGCGCCTCGAACGCGCGTCTTCCGCTCATGCCGAACTTGAGCGCTTGAAGAAGGAACATGCGCTAGCGAGCGATCACGTGCGCCACGCCCGCGCCGATGTGGAAGAAGCGAAGGCCACGCTGCGTCCACTTTACGATCTGGCGGGCGTCGATATGCCGGACGTGCTTCAGGCGCTCATCGCGCAATCGCAGAAAAAGCGCGGGCTGATTGCCGCCGTGGACGACGCGCGCGCCGCGCTCATCAAAGGCGGCGACGGTCTGACGCTCGACGAACTCGTCGCGGAAGTGGAGGGCGCGGACATGGCGAACGTGCAGGCGGAACTGTCGCGCATTGGCGCGGCGCTGTCCGAATCGGTGCGGATCGCGAGCGAAACGGCGACGACGCTCGACGCCGCGCGCCGCGAACTCGACGCGATTTCAGGCGAAGCGAACGCCGCGCGCGCCGAAGCGAAGCGCCAGGAAGCGCTCGCTACGATGGCCGACGCCGCCGAGCGTTTCGTGAAGGTCGAGACGGCATCTACGCTGCTCAAGTGGGCAATCGACCGCTATCGTGAGCGCCGCCAGGGTCCGATGCTCTCGCGCGCGAGCACCATTTTCGCGGAACTCACGCTCGGCACGTTCTCGCGGCTCGCCGTCGATTACGACCGCCAGCCTATGGCGCTCTCGGCGATTCGCGCGAGCGGCGAGCATGTCGATATCGCGGGCATGAGCGAGGGCACGCGCGACCAGTTGTATCTCGCGCTGCGGCTCGCGGCGCTGGAAGAACACGGCGAGAAAGCGTCGGCGCTGCCGTTCGTGGCCGACGATCTCTTCATCAATTTCGACGATGGCCGGGCGCGCGCCGGCTTGCGCGTGCTCGCGCACATCGCGAAACGCACGCAGGTCATTTTTCTGAGCCACCACGATCATCTGGTGGATATCGTGCGCGAGGTGTTCGGGCCGCAGGTCAACGTGCGCTACATGGGGTGACGCGCTTCACGCCGTGCGATAACGGTTCGCGAGCTTGGCGAAATCCTCCGCGAACTCGTCGCGCAAACCTTGCGGCGCGAGAATCTCCACGCCCGCGCCGAGCGCACGCAGCCACCAGCGCAACTTGAGACTCGGCGTGACCGTGCCCGTGACTTTCATGCGGCCATCGGCAAGCGTATCGATTTGCTGATCCTTCGACATGGGCGACTCACGTAGCTGATTGCCCGCGCTGCCTTCGAACGCCAGTTCGAGCAGCACGGGCGGCTCGGGCAGGAAGTCGAACACCTGCTGCGTCTCGATGTACTTGCGCAGCTTGAAATCGTCGGGATAACTGAACGACTCGCCCGATTCCTTCACCGAGCGAATGCGGTCGAGCCGGTACAGCGCGCGCCTCCATTCCGTTTCGCCTTTTTCGGGGCGCGGCGGATGGCTCGGGTCCTGCGCGACCATATACATCACGCCCGCCGATTCGACCAGCGCGAGCGGCCAGAGCGTTTTCGTGCGCGGCTCGCCTTTTTCCTCGTCCTTCTGTTCCTTTTGTTCTTTCTGTTCGCCCTTGTACGCCGCGCGATATTGCACGAGCAGTTCGCGCTCGAAGAACGTCGCCGTTACCACGGTCTGAAAAATTTCCGGACGCAGCTTCGGGCGAATCAGCGTGAACGCGCCATCCACGGAATCGATCTTGTCGCCCCACGCGCGATACACGCGGCTGTCGTCCTGATGATTGTCGTTCTCCTGTGAAAGCCGCGCCTCGGCCGCCTTGAAGAGCGGGTCGATGTCCTTCGTCACCGCGTTCGGCAACTTGTTGCCCGCAAAGCGCTGAAGAATATGAAACGCGACCGCCTCCGACGCGCTCATCAACCCGACGCCTTCCTGCAAACCGTGCAGCCACGGCTTGCGCTGCCACATCAATTCACGACCGTTGATTATGGAGACGACGCGCGCATCGGCTTCGAGCGCGGTGAGATGACGCTGCACCTTTTTCGTATAGCCCACGCGATGCCCGCGCTCTTCGAGACGGCGGCGTATTTCGGGCGTGGAGAGCCACGCGGTGGCGTCGCGCTCGGTGGGCAGCACGCGGAGGATGGCTTCGTCGAGGCTGGAGGTCATGGTGGCGGAAGCCTTCGTGCGTTGTCGTGCGCCTGATTATAAGGACGATTGAGACAGATTGTGTCTCGAAGCAACGATCTCTATCGAAAGCTCTTTCCATTAATTTTCACATTTGTCCTATATCGATAGGACAGGTAATTTGAAAACATACGCTCCGGATGAACTTCGTATTTTAGGGTGGAGCGGGAAATGAGAATTCGCTTATTGATTTTGTCGGCATTTTTGGCTTTTGCCTCTTTGAAAGCCTCTGCGTCTACGCAGGAAGACACGAACACGTTGATTCAACCGGAGCAAAAGTGGATCGCCGCATCTAATGCAGGCGACGTCGACACGCTGAGTGCCATCGTCGACGATTCGTATCAGGCTAATACGCCATACGGAACGCACTCGAAAGCGGACATGCTCAGGCCCGTTACTGGTGCCACGCAATCCGTGCAGAACCTTACCGTGGTGAGCAGTGGCGACCGTGCCACGGTCTCGGGCGAGAACGTTGTAACGGTCGCGAACGGCGTCGTCATGCGCTTCGCTTTTACCGACTCGTTTGCCATGAAAGACGGCCAGTGGCGCGCCGTGAATTCATACGTCACCAAGCAGTAAGACATTTCAGTGCGGCTTTTAAATGGCCGGCCAATATTCGCGCGCATCCAGCCCGCGCGTGATCCATCCGATTGGGCACGCGAGCATTTCGAATCCAATTTGTTCGACGGAATCGCTTGAAACGGATTTTCACTATTGGCACACCCGTCGGGTTTGAACGAAACCCATCGGGCTCCGCAGGCGAGCCCTCGAACAAGGATCATCATCGTGCAAGAACTGCAAGAAAAGCCCGCTGACCTTTTTGCCGCCGCGATGGCGGATTTCCGCGCGGGCAATCGAGTGCAGGCCGCGAGCATTTGCCGTCGAATTCTCGCGAAAACCGCCGCGCACGCTGGCGCGAATCACTTGCTTGGCGTGGTGCAGCTTCTCGATGGCGATCCCGTGAGCGCCGAGTCGCACATCCGCGCTTCGCTTGCGGTTACGCCGAACGCGGAGGCGGAAACGGACCTCTCGCTGGCGCTGCGCCGGCAAAACCGGCTCGACGAGGCCGAAGCCGCGCTGCGCCGCGCAATTGCGCTCGATCCGCAATTTGCGCTGGCCCGCAAGAGCCTCGCGCGCCTGCTGCCCGAAAGAGGCGACCTCGCGGGCGCGGAAGCGGAGTTTCGCGCGGCGCTGGCGCTCGACCCGAACGACGCGGAAATGCATTTCCACTTCGGCCGAATGCTGACGCAGCAGGCGCGTCATGCCGATGCGCTCGCCGCATTCGAACGCGCGGTCGCGCTGCACCCGTCGTGGGCGGAAGCGTCCAACAGCCTGGGCAGCGCGTTCGGCGAACTGAACCGGCGCGACGAAGCCGAAACCGCGTTTCGCCGTGCGCTCGCCCTTCGTCCGCGCTTTGCCGAGGCGCTGTGCAACCTCGGCACACTGTTGTTCGATTCGCGCCGTTTCGACGAGGCGCAAACCGTCTTGCGCGCGGCTTTGGAGGTGAATCCGGACTTCGCGTCGGCGTGCTTCACGCTGGGCAAGACGCTGAACCATCTCGGCCGCAGCGAAGAAGCCATCGAAGCCTATCGCCGCACGGTGAAACTCACGCCCGATGCAGCCGGCGCGCAGAACGCGCTTGGCGCGCTGCTGGCCGAAGCGGGCAGCTTCACCGAAGCTGAAGGTCTGTTGCGCCGCGCGGTCGAGCTGAATCCTGGCTTTGCGGCTGCGCACACCAATCTCGGCAGCCTCCTGCAGGACACGAACAGGCCCGCGGAGGCGGAGCCGCACCTGCGCACCGCCCTGGAACTCGCGCCGGACAACTGGATCGCCGCCCACAATCTCACCAATCTGTTGCGCAACGTGCGCAGGTTCGACGAGGCCGAAGCCATCGCGCGTCGCGCGCTCGCATTGAAGCCCAACTCGGCCGACTCCTATATCGGCCTGGCGAACGTTCTGGTGGGCAAGGCGTCGGGCGACCTTTCCGAGGCGCTGAATCTGTACCGCAAAGCAATCGCGCTCGACCCCGACAGCCTGATGGCGCACGCCAACCTTTGCTACGCGCTGACCTTCGTGTCCTTTGACGGCCGCGACGTGTTCGAGGAAATCGTCCCGGTCTTGGTGTTCGTCAGTGCGCCCGTCGACGAGGCCACGCCCAGTGCCACCGAATTGGCCGTCGTGGCTTGCGCATAGTTGCCGATTGCAGTCGAGTTCGCAGCGTTGGCGTTCGAGTTCACGCCGATTGCGGTCGCGTAGCCTGCGAGTCCGCTCCCGTGCTGTTCGCATGGAAGTACTTCGTGCCCGTGGTGTAGATGTTGTTGACCGAGTTGCTCACGTTGGTCAACTGCGAGTAGTTCACCGCGTCGCCGGCGTTCGAGCCGTCAGCCACGTTGATGATCTTCGTGCCGCCCGTGTGCGTCGAGCTGTTGTACGTGGTGCCGCCCAACGTGATGCTGTTGTGGGTCGAGTTGTCGTACTGAACCGAGTTCTGCGCCAGCACATTGATCGAGTTGATCGAGTTGCTGTTGTTGTTCACCGCAGAATTCGTCGCGAACAGCTGCGAACCGTTGATCGCGTCCGTCGAGTTGGACGTGACCTGGCCCGCGCCCACGTTCGTGATCGTGCGCTCGGCGTTCACGCCAACTGCGATACGTTGACCGCATCTGTGGCGTTGACGCCGGCTGCGAGGCTGACGATCCTGTTGCTGTTCAGGCTCGTCTGGTTCATCAGGTTGATGCCCTTCGGACCATATAGCGAGACAACGCCTTGCGTACCCGTATTGGTTGCACCGACAACAATGGCCGCATTCGTGGAGTCGGGACTGAAATAGTTCCCGTTCTCGCTCAGAGTCACGCCAGTATTATTAGCGCTTCCCCCAACACACGTTGCAGGCCACGAGCCTGTAACCCCATTGTTCTCACCTGTGGACCACTGCCCATTCCAGCCATTGAGTCCACTCGAAAAACTCGCGTAGCTCGTCGGGCCGCAGTTGATAATCGACCCCGCCATGGCGGTCGGAGCAAACGAGAACATGCCGGCCAGCCGCGACCAACGCACCCCCAGCGACCGCCTTCCGCGCCGCTTTGCTCTTGCCCTTGCCACGTCCCTTCGCCACTTCCGGGACGGCAACCCACGTCTCGGTGGATTCGTTCCAAACAACCCGATAATTCTTGTTCATTAAAGAACCTCTGTAACCACGAAATAGAAAAACAACGGCGAGCAACGAGTGCGTTGATCGCGCAATCGGAAAAAACCTAGATACGCAAAACTGAAATGGCGCTGAACTTACATCGGCGTTCAAGCCCGACCTAACAGATAACCTTGCTTGTCAGTCACGACGCTTTCAAAAATTACAAGCGTCTTAGAATTCACCGCACACGATACTTTTCCCGGCGTCTCAATAACATAGAAAAACTCTTAAAAATTGCGACGATGTGCGAGCGAATGCCTGGCTTCGCTTTAAGAATTTTTGAGAAAAGGACTAAATGCGCGCCATGCCTGCCCGCACATGCATGAGATCTGTCAGATGACAACTTCTTAAACGCCGAGAAAGGGCCTTTTAATACTCTTTCTTTCGATTGACGCGGTATTCGACCGGTGATTTCGGATTTATCCTAAATCACCGACCCAATCGCAATTGAAGCTCATTAAAAACCGCCGAGTGGTGCGAAACAGACGTTTTTTATTCAGGCCGTCGCTAGCCAGTCTTTCCACGCTGTGACAAAACCGTGTTCGATTGCGCGCGCAAAGCGAGCGCCATCCATGAGCGCGGAGTCACGCATGCGCTGACGCAATTCCGCGCGAAGCTCGCGCAAACGCGGCCGGTTCAACGAAAGCGCCACCGCCGTCTCGATAAAACCCTGTTCGTTCGCCGCTGCCAGTTCGGAGAGGCCGAGATTGGAAAGCAGCGAATAACCGGCGCGGGCCGCCGGCGTCTTGCCAATGGCTGTGGCCACCGGCACGCCCATCCAGAGCGCGTCCAGGCTCGTGGTGTGGCCGTTGTAGGGGAACGTGTCGAGCACGAGATCGATCTCGCAATACGTGCGCAAGTACTGCTCTCTTTGCTGATATTCGAGAAAATCCAGCCGTGCGGGATCAATGCCGAGCGCCGCGAACTTGCCCCTCACCGCCTCGCGCGCGCCGCCATGCCCGAGAAGGAGTTTCAGCCGAGAATCCGGCACCGCGCGCAAGACCTCCGCCCAAAGGCCGAACGTGTGATCGGTCAGCTTGCACGGGTTGTTCAGGCAGCCGAAGGTGATGTGGCCCGCCGAATCGGCGGGAAGCGGACCGGGTTCGATATCGCCGTTCAGCGGTTCGTAGCACCAGAAGGTATCGGCGAGGCGAATCGACTTTTCGCTGTAGCGGGCGTCCGCGGCGGTGTCGCCAAGCGGATCGAGCCATGAATCGGTGAAGCGGTAGCCAATGGAACTCAGGCCCGTCGTGCCCGGATACGCGAGCCACGCCACCTGCACCGGCGCGGGACGGCGCGCGAAAAGCAGCGGCCGCGCGGTGGACATGTGCATGGTCAGATCGACCAGAATGTCGATGCGGTCTTCCCTGATTTGCGCGGCTAGCTCGTCGTCGTCGAGCTTGTGGACGTCGCGCCAGATGTCGGCGTAACCCTTTAGCTCCTGTGTCACGTTATCCGGCGTCGAAGCGCTCGAATAGCAATACACCTTGACCGCTTCGTGATCGTGGCTCTTCAACAGCGGGCGCATGAACAGCGCCTGACAGTGGTTGCGGAAATCGGGCGAGACATAGCCTACGCGCAGTCGCCGCGCGGGAGAACGGTCGTTCGGATACACCGCTTCGCGCGCGAGGTAAGGCGTCTCGAAATGCTTCGCGAAGCGGCGGCTTGGCGGCAAGGCTTACTCGTACGCAGGCTCGGACGCGACGGGCGTGGTCTCGGTGGGTAAGGGTGCGGACTCGGTTGCAATCGGTACGGGTGCGGTTGCGAACTTCACGAACGACGTAGCGCTGGGTGCAAACTCGACGACGGCGCCGGTGGTGAACACCCCGGGCGCGACGCTCCACGGCAAGTACTACTCGTTCGCGGGTTCGAACGCGCAGAGCACGGTGTCGGTCGGTAGCAAGGGCCAAGAGCGCACGATCACGAACGTTGGAGCGGGCCAGATCACGGCCGACTCGACGGATGCGATCAACGGTTCGCAGCTGTACGCGACGAATCAGGCGCTCGGGAACGCGATCAACGCGTCGGGTGAAGGCGCTGTGAAGTACGACAACACGTCGAACTACAACAGCGTGACGCTGGCGGGTCCGGCGTACAACAGCACGACGCACACGGGCGGCACGAAGATCACGAACCTCGCTGACGGCACGAACGATAGCGACGCAGTGAACTACTCGCAGTTGTCGAATGTTGCGGGCAATGTCACGAACATCAGCAACTCGGTCAACAACATCTACGGTTCGGGCACGAAGTACTTCCATGCGAACAGCACGGGAGCGGACTCGCAAGCGTTGGGTGAGGACTCGGTTGCAATCGGTATGGGCGCCATTGCGAACAACAAGAACGACGTGGCTCTCGGCGCGGGTTCGATTTCGACCCAAGCTGTCGGCACCGTTGGCGATTCGATTGCTGGACAGTACTACGGGTATGCAGGCTCGACCCCGATCGGTACGGTGAGCGTCGGTTCGCCGGGCGCTGAGCGCACGATCACGAACGTGGCGGCAGGACGCGTCTCGGCGGGTTCGACCGATGCTGTGAACGGCTCGCAGTTGTACGCGACCAACTCGGCGGTGAATTCGCTGCAGGGTGAGGTCACGAACATCACCAACAGCGTGAACACGCTGACGAAGAATGCGGTTCAGTACGACGACTCGACGCACAACAGCCTTACGTTGGGCGGCGACACGTACAACACCACGACGCAAACCGGCGGCACGATCATTCACAACGTCGCGAACGGCTCGTCCGCCAGCGATGCGGTGAACTACCAGCAGTTGCAGGATGCACTCGGCAACGTGGTGAATATCGCTGAAGATGCTGCGAACCCGTTCTTCACGGCTCAGGGCGATCGCGATACCGAGGGTGCCGTAGCAACTGGCACGCACGCTACTGCAATGGGCGCCAGCGCTAACGCGTCGGGCAACCAGGCAACGGCGATCGGTGCGGGCGCTACCGCTTCGGCTAACAACGCCGTGGCGCTGGGTGCGAACTCGGTGGCGGATCGTGACAACACCGTGTCGGTTGGTTCGGCGGGCAGCGAACGCCAGATCACCAACGTTGCGGCTGGTACGCAAGGTACGGACGCTGTGAACCTGAATCAGTTGAATCAGGGCATCAGCCAAGCCAACTCCTATACGGACCAGAAGGTCAACGCACTGGGCGATCAGATCAGTTCGACTGCACGTGCTGCCTACTCGGGTGTTGCGGCTGCGACAGCGCTGACGATGATCCCGGATGTCGATCAGGGCAAGACGATCGCCATGGGCATTGCTACCGCCAACTACAAGGGCTACCAGGCTACGGCTATCGGCGCGTCGGCGCGTATCACCCAAAACATCAAGATGAAGGTGGGTGCGGGCTACAGTCAGGCGGGCACGACGGTGGGTATCGGCGCAGCGTATCAGTGGTAAGTTGAGGCGCGGGGCGGCGCAAGCCGCCCCAGTTCGCGATACCTAATTCCATATTTAGTAGAGAAGATTATGTACATTCGAGTACTTATGGCCGCCGTCATTGCGGCGGTTGTAACGGGCTGTACGAGCTATTCCGGCCCCATGCACAACGCGGACGTGGTCACGCTGGCATCCGGCGATCAGGCGTGGCGCGTCCAGTGTCTGGGTTTGCTGGAAACCAGCAAGACCTGCGTCGATGTGGCGAAGAAGATCTGTAAAGATCAGAAAATTCGTCTGATCGGAGCCGTGGATCACATGAACTCCAAGCAAGGCGCCAAGGGAGATCCGAACGAGATCACGTTCAAGTGCGGTGATGAGCCGGCGGCAGCCAAGCCGGTCGTGGCGCCTGTTCCGGTTCCCGCTCCCGTGCCGAAGCAGCTTCGCTCGCTGACCCTTGAGGGCGACGCGAACTTTGCGACGAACAGCGCACAGCTCAGCCCGGTCGCACAACGCAAGCTCGACGAATTCGTGGCAGCGAACAAGGGTTACAGGATTGATCGCCTGGTTATTTCCGGTCACACGGATTCGACGGGTTCGCAGGCTCTGAACCAGCGTCTTTCGACAGCGCGTGCTCGCTCGGCGCAGGAGTATCTCGTTTCCCACGGGTTGACGGCTAACTCCTACGACGTTCGCGGTTTTGCCGCGACCGTGCCTGTCGCGTCGAACGCTACGCCGCAAGGTCGTGCCCAGAATCGACGCGTCGAGATCTCGACGAGCGGCGTCGAAATTCGCTCCGAAGGACAATAATCGAGAATCAGGTTTCGACCTGAACCCGGTTTAAGGCGAAGCAAGGTCCGAGTCCATTTCTGGGCTCGGACCTTTTTTTGTGCGTCAGCTTTGGTGAATCATCTGTCGACCGGGCAGGTTGCCGGTCTCATCGACGCGGCATGCGATTTTTGCAATGAGGATGACGCAGAGAAAGGAAATCGGCGGAAGGCAGGCTTTCGTTCGCTAGTCGGTCGCGGGCTGTCCTGCGGACCATTGCAAAAGCAACGACGGCAAACCCGCGCTATATCGATTCTCGAAACGAAGGCGAATCGTTTTAACGCCTCGCGCAGACGGCCCGAAGCGCTTGCGCGGCGCTTGGGTGATGCGAATCAGATGACGTGGGAGCGCAGGCCAGGGATGAGCGTCCTGGAACGCTGGATAGCGCTCGCCGATCCCGGCGAAGCGTATCCGAAAGAAAGTGACTGACGAGTTTGGCGCGCCGATCAGGCGGCGCAGTGCTTTTCCGCGAGTTCGGCCAGATCGCGCGAAATGCGCTCCATCGGCCCGGTCCAGTCGCCGAAGCGTGTCTGCCGATATAGCGTCGCCGTCGGATACCACGGGCTGTCGGTGCGATCGGTCAGCCAGGTCCAGTGCGGATTCACGTCGAGCAGTACCCACGTGCGTTGCCCGATAGCGCCGCTCAGATGCGCTGCCGACGTGCAAACCGAGATCACGAGGTCGAGCGCGCCAATGAACGCGGCTGTGTCGTCGAACGTGGAAAATTCGCTGGAGTGGTCGGCGATATCTAGCCCCGCCGAACGCGCGGCTGCGACTTCCGCATGCGCGCCCGGTTGCAGCGAATAGAACGCGACATTGCCGAGATCGCGGAAGTAATCAACATATCGCTCAAGCCCGACGCGCCGATACGGATTCCGCTGATGCGTCAGACTCCCTGTCCAGGTCAGACCCACCTTGAGCCGAGGCTCGCTGCCGAGGCGCTTGCGCCATTGTTCGACCGATTGCGGGTCCGGGTGAAGATAGGGCACGTCGGCGGGAATGGTTTCGAGCTGAGTGCCGAAAACGAGCGGCAACGTCACCAGCGACAATTCATAGTCGAAATGCGGCAATGATTCGACACCGCCGCCGAGGGTAAATTCGTCCGCGTGCCGGGCGAGGGAGCGCGCCACCAATCCGCCCATCTGTGGAAACGAATTCCACGCGAGCCGGCCGCCCTGACTATGGACATGCGCGGCGAGCATCGGCACATATCGGCAGAACTGCAGCAGATCGCCCATGCCTTGTTCGCCCCACAGGAGCAGGGTCTTGCCGGCGAGCGGCTCGCCGCGCCATGTGGGTCCGGGGAGCACGGGACGCCTGCCGCGCAGCTCGCTCGATCCGTCCCAGCGCGCTTCGTGTTCGCGCCAACCGTCCGCATAATTTCCTCTCAGCAAGTGAATCATGCCGAGATTCCACAGGTACATCCGGTTGCCCGGGTCGCGTTGGAGTGCCGCGGCCGCATAGCGCTCAGCGTCTTCCCAGCGCTGTGCCTCGCGCAGCGTTTGCGAGCGATTCGACATCAACACGGCACTTTCGGGCTGCATACGCTCGGCCTTTTCCTCGGCCTGCATCGCGGCGTCCAGATCGAAACTTCTCAGATGCACACGCGCGATGTTGATCGTCGCATTGACATCGTCGGGGGCGCGGTCAAGTGCGGCTTCCAGCAATTGTTTCGCTTCCTGATTCGATCGTTTCAGCGTAATGAGCGCGCTTGCGAGATTGTTGCGCAGATTAAGCGCCTCGGGATCGATGGCGAGCGCCGCGCGATAAGGAGCGAGCGCTTCCTCGTGACGATCGAGAAGCTGAAACGTAAGACCGAGGCGAAAGTGACTGCGAGCGTTCGCGGGATATAGCTTCACGAATGCTTCGGCGATGGCGACGGCGTCGTCGCCAGCGCTGAACGAAGTCAGATGAAGGAGCAACGCATCGAGTGCGTCGTCCGAGACCGGATGCAGTTTGGCGGCGGCGGCCAGCCAGATTTCCCGTGCGCGGGCGTCGCCGTCACGATCGGCGGCGACGGCATGGCATACGAATTCCCGGAAGGTGATCAGCTGTGTCTGTGAAGGATATTGGTCAGTTATGCTCATTATTTTATCGTCGGTTGAATGGCTGGCCTAACGCCGCTCAGGGTAAAGCAGGAGCGAGGGGATAGCCCTCGTAGTCCGGAAAGAGTCTTTGCATGAGAAAGCCGGGCATCATGTAGCGCGAGAAGCAACGCGAAGTCGACGCGGGATGCACGAGATGCAGACATGATGCGCCACGATCGTCGACGGCGATCACCTTGTTGTCACTTGCGATCACTTTTCGGATGAAGTGCTCGTCCTCGTACAGGCTCACGTCCTCGAACGGCTGCGCAAGCGCGAGAGTCTTCTCGTACACGTATGAAAAGCCGTAGAACATGATGAAATCCGCACCGATCTGCATCTTCTCGTGAAACTCTATCACTTTGACGCGCGGCCCTGTTAGCGCGAAATGAGTGCCCGTCTTCGCGTTCAGGTCCATGTAGCCGAAGAAGGCCGCGGCCGGCGAGTACACGTAGAACTCGGACAGCTTAACGAGACTTGCCTTCTGCTCGCACATGAGCCGATGCATGTCCGCGAGATAGTGCGGCGCATAGTAATCGTCGTCGTCGAAATGCGCAATGATCGGCGCGCTCGTTTCGCGGATCGAGGCATTGCGCTTGGCTCCGATGGAAAGACGCTTCGCGCCGTCGTGAAAATACCGCACGCGGCTGTCGGCGGCCGATAATGCCTGCATGAAATGACTCGGCTCGGGGCTGTCGTCGTGCACGAGCCACTCCCACGAAACCGTTTGACGCATCACGCAGTGCGCGAGCGCCGGCAGGAACGCATGCCGGTTCGCCGTCGGCGTGATGATGGCAATTGTAGGTGAATCTGCGCTCTTCATATGGACTCCGACGAATGAAGCCTGTTTAAACGCGCGCGGCTTCGTCGGAATCGCACCAGTCCGCCCACGCCGTCCGGATAGCCTGCTCGATGCCGCGAGCGAAACGCGCGCCATCCATGAGCGCCGAGCTTTCCATGCGCGCACGCAGGCCGGCGCGCAATTCGCGCAGGCGGGGCAGGTCGGTCGCGAGCGCCGCGGCTTTCGCGACGAATCCGGCGTCCGAGTCGGCCGCGAGTTCCGGCAGCCCGACGTTGGAGAGCAGCGCATATCCCGCCCGGCTCGCCGGCGTTCTGCCGATGATCGTTACCATCGGCACGCCCATCCACAGTCCGTCGAGGCTCGTCGTGTGGCCGTTGTACGGGAACGTGTCGAGCGCGATGTCGATTTCCCGATAGCTTCGCAGATAAGCATTGCGCGGCTGATAGTCGGTGAAGATCACGCGTTCGGGGTCGATGCCGAGCGCCGCGAACTTCGACGCGACCGACGCCCGCGCCTCGCCGTGCGCCACCAGCAGACGCAGACGCGAGAGCGGGACTTCGCGCAGCACCGCCGCCCAGAGCGCGAACGTGCGATCGGTGAGCTTGTACGGATTATTCAGGCAACCGAAGGTGATGAACCCGGCGTCGTCGGCCGGGAGCGGGCTCACTTGCGGCTCTGTCGTGAGCGGGTCGTAGCACCAGAACGTATCGGGCAGGCGGATCGACTTTTCGCTGTAGCGGGCGTCGCCATTGGACGCATCGACGGGATCGAGCCACGGGTCGGTCAGCCGGTAGCCGATCGCCTTGCTGCCTGTCGTGCCGGGATAAGCGAGCCACGCGATCTGGATCGGCGCGGGGCGAAGCGCGAACAGACGCGGCCGGCACGCCGACATGTGCATGGTCAGATCGAAGAGCACGTCGATTCGATCTGTCTTGATTTGATCGGCGAGTTCGTCGTCGCTCAGACGGTGGACGTCTCGCCATTCGTCGGCGCATGTTTTCAGATGGCGCGTCGTGTCGTCCTCGTTGCGCGAAGTGAAGTAGCAAAACACTTCGACGACATCGTGATCGTGACCGGTCAGAAGCGGAGTCATGAATAGCGACTGACAGTGTTGCCGGAAATCCGGCGACACATACCCCACGCGCAGCCTGCGTGAGCGTGAGCGGTCGTTGTCGAAATGGAGCGGCCCGTGCGGTAATTCCGCCTCGTGATGCGCGTTGAAACGACGGGCTTCGGCGAGCAACTGAAAGCCGTCCTCGCAGTTGAAATAGCGCGAATAGCTGAGGTTGCTGTGCGCGGAGCCTATCGCCGGATCGATTTCCGTTGCCCGGTGGAACGCGCGCAACGCGCCTTCGATATCGCCGCTATTCTTGGCGAGCAGTACATTTCCGAGTTCGACGTGAGCAGCCGCATAGTTCGGCCTGTTGGCGAGCGCGCGGCGAATGGCGGCTTCGGATTCATCGAGCTTGCGCTTGACTCTCAACACGATACCGAGCGCGACCCAGGCGTAATTGATGTCCTCGTCCAGTTCGAGCGCGCGGCGCAAGGGCGGTTCTGCTTCCCCCCATTTCGAGAGGTCGTACAACGCGACGCCGAGCTTGGCGTGCGCATGCGCGTCATCCGGGCTCAGCTCGCACGCTTTCCGCAGCGGGGCGAGCGCTTCGTCGAGCCGATTGCTGTCCAGATACAGCTTGCCGAGCGTGTGATGCGCGTCGGCATTCGTTGGCGCCGATTCCAGAACGATCTGAAGCTGTTCGGCGGCTTCGTCGATGCGACTCATGCGAACGAAGAGCTTCGCGAGCGCAAGACGCGCGCCTTCGAAGCCGGGCGCGGCGTCGAGTGCGTGGCGAAACGCGGTTTCGGCTTCCTGTGGGCGATTCGAATCCGAAAGCAGATTGGCGAGATTGCAATGGGCTTCCGCAAACCCCGGTCGCGCGGCGAGTGCCTGACGCAATGCGGCTTCGGCGGCGTCTCGCTTGCCGTTTCCGATCAGCACGATGGCGAGACTGTTCAGCGCTTCGGGCCAGTCGGCTCGTAGCCGCGTTGCTTTTTCGAGGTGAAGAAGCGCTTCGTCGTGACGGCCGCGCATCGAGAGAAGTTTGCCCAGCTCGTAGTGCGCTTGCGCCGATTCGGGACGAGCCGCGATATCCTGCGCGAGTCTCACCTTCGGATCTTCAATAGAGGCTGACTCAGCGATGGACTTCTCTTGCACGAAACGCTCCTTGTGACGACCTGTTTTCGCCGGACGGCACGCCGCGTGGCCGGCTCGGGTCCGTATCTCAATATCAATCAAATGGATATTAAGGAGGCGAGGCGGTGCGTACTATCGGAGAAGGCCGAAAGTCAGATGGAAGGCAGAGGCTTCTTAGAGAGAGGAGGGCTTCGGCTTGGCGCCTACGAGATCGGCGCGGTACGGCTGACGATGGGCGAACCGGGCGAACGCGAACGTCAGAAAGCAAAAAGCCCAGTCGCGATGACCGGGCTTTTTACTTGATTCTTTGGTAGGCCGTACGGGATTCGAACCTGTGACCAACGGATTAAAAGTCCGCTGCTCTACCAGCTGAGCTAACGACCCAAAAGAGGCGAAATTATAACCTTCGATTCGCGAATCTGTCAACCCGTTCGGCCGAAGAATCCTCGAATCGTCGAAAGAAAAACGCCCGCGGCTTCAATGCCCACGGGCATTCTCCCTGAGAGGCGCGAAACTCGAAAACGCGAAAAGCTTCGCTTACTTCACCTGCGACATCTTGCTCTGCGCCGTCTGCGCGACTTCCGTGCCGGAGTATTGCGAGATGATCTGCTGAAGCGTCTGCTTGGCCGCCGCCTTCTGACCTTGCTCGATCTGGTTGTTCGCGATTGCGAGCAACGCCTCGGGCGCTCGCGGATGCGTCGGATAACTCTTCACCAGTTCCTGCCAGATCGCAGTGGATCCCTTGTAGTCGCGCTGCGCATAGAGCGCATTGCCGAGCCAGTACCGCGCCGTCGGCTGATACGGGCTCTGCGGGTACTTCGCCACGAACGACTTGAACGACGCCGCGGCATTCTTGTAGTCACCGTTACGGAATTGAGTCGACGCTGCGTTGAACGCTTCCGTCTCGCCAGGCTGCACCGAACCGCTCACGCCGTCGATCGTCTCTTGCTGCGGCTCGAATTTCTTCAAGCGCGAATCGAGATCGGCGTAATAGTCCTTCTGCTGCTTTTGCAGCGTCGTGACCTGGTTGGCCAGATCCTCGTTCTGGCCACGAATCGTCGCGACCTGCTGATTGAGCTGGTCGATACGGTTCTGCTGATCGAGGATCGTGCGCTGCGCGGCCTGCAACTGACTCGACAGGCTGTCAGACTTCGTGCGCAGATCGAGCACGGCTTTACGCGCTTCGTTGTCGTCGAAGACGCCGGCGTGCGCGGGCGCACTCAGCATCGTCGAGCCAACCACACACGCGGCTGCGGCCATGCGCAGCAAGGGAAAGCGATACAACATAGAGCGACTCACCCGCAACTGGTTACGTTAAGTTGATTACTGCTGGTACACGAGGTCCGCACGGCGGTTCTGTGCCCACGACGAATCGTCGTGACCCGTCGCCGTCGGCTTTTCCTTGCCGAGGCTCACGGCTTCCATCTGCGAATCGGCGACGCCCATCAGCGACATTGCACGACGCACGGCTTCCGCACGCTTCTGACCCAGCGCCAGGTTGTACTCGCTCGTGCCGCGCTCGTCGGTGTTGCCCTGGATCAGGACATGACGCTCCGGACGGCTCTTCAGGTACGACGAGTGTTGCTGCAGCAGCGGCTGATAGTCGTCCTTCACGGCGTAGCTGTCGAAGTCGAAATAGATGCTGCGCTTCGCGAGCGGGCTATTCGGATCGTTCAGCGGGTCGATGTTGACCTGCTTCACGTCCGTCGGGTTCGGTTGCGTGCCGACTGCACCCTTGTTCTGGCCTTCATCGAGCTTCACGCCCGAATGACACGCCGCCAATGCGCCGACCATCGCAACTGCCAGGCCGATACGAAGTTTCGACATCATGGTACCTCTCCTTGTGTTGTAGCTGAACGTTGTATTTGATACGTTATTGCTGGACTTATTGCATGAACGGACCCCAGGACGGCTCGCGCACCACACCGCCCTGAACTGACAAGACTTGCCGCGTGCGACCGTCGGTCGAAACGGCTGCCAACACGCCACGTCCGTTCACTTGGGTGGCGTAGAGGATGTACTGACCATTCGCCGCGAAACTCGGCGATTCGTCATGCGTCGTGTCGGTCAGCCCCGTCGCCGTCCCGGACGCGAGGTCCTGCAGATACAGCTTGAAACCGCCGCCAGTGCGCGAAATGTACGCGAGTTGCTTGCCGTCCGGACTCACGCGCGGGCTGGTGTTGTAGGCACCCGCAAACGTGACCCGCTGGGCCGTGCCGGCGCTTTCACCCGCCGCCGGCATCTTGTAGATCTGCGGTTGGCCGCCGCGATCGCTCGTGAAATAAATCCAGTTGCCATCGGGAGAAAAGTACGGCTCGGTGTCGATGGAACTGCCTTGCGTCAGACGGCGCAGGCCGGAGCCGTCTGCGTTGACTTCGAAAATCTGCGTGTTGCCGGTGCGCGAGAGCGCGATCGCGAGCTTGCGGCCATCGGGCGACCACGCCGGGGCGCTATTGTTGCCCTTCTGATTCGACACGACCACGCGACGTCCCGTCGGCAGATCGTGGATGTACACCACCGGCTTCTTCTTCTCGAACGACACATAGGCGACCTTCGTGCCGTCCGGCGACCACGCCGGCGAAATGATCGGCTCCGGGCTGGAGAGGGCGATCTTCGCGTCCTGACCGTCCGAATCCGAAATCTGCAATTGATAACGGCCGCCTGTCTGAATGACGTAAGACAGACGCGTCGCGAACGCGCCGCGGCCGCCGAGCAGCTTCGCGTAGATGTAGTCCGCGATCTTGTGCGCGCTCATGCGCAGGCCGCTTTCGGCGCTGACGAGCGACAGGCCGCCCAGATTCTGCTGCTTGACGGTGTCGTAGAGGCGAAAGCGCACTTCGTACTGGCCGTTCGGCAGCTTGTTCACGCTACCCGAGACGAAGGCGTCCGCGCCTTTCGCCTTCCAGGAGCCGAGGTCGACCGAATCGGTTTCGGAAACGGGCGTGCTGCCCGCGTCGATATTCGTGAACTTGCCGCTTCGCTGCAGATCCTGGCGAATGATCGCGCTGACCTGCTGCGGCGAATTCGCTTCATTGGCGAAAGTGGCCGTCGCGATCGGAAACTGGGTCGAACCGACGCCGGTCACGAGTACGTTCAACTGGGCGTGTGCGGCGGTGCCGGCTGCGATCAGGCAGGACGCGACCAGCGTTTTCAGGCCAAGCTTCGTCATCAAACTCATGCTGTATAGGTTCCAGTAAAAGCGTTTTCAAGTGTCCGCGGACTGCAGAACAGACCCGCGCTCGCACAATTCGTTCCCGCAGCTTAATGCGCGCTTTCACGCGCATTTCCTGCCAGGCGTCACGCAATTCGCGATCAGCCTCCCGCCGGACGCAGCGTGATCGTGAAGCTCGAAGGCGCCTTGCCGTCGATATCCACGGGCATCGGATCCGAGTTCTGCACTGCACGCAGCGCCGCCGCATCCCATTGTTCGTTGCCGCTCGAACGCGTGATGTTCGCGGACAACAAAGTGCCCGTGGGCGAACAACGAACGGAAACCACGGTTTCGAGGCCGGCAGTTTCGCCGCCCCAATGAATGTTCGGCCGCACGCGGCGCTGCACCTTCTCGGCGTAGCCAGGCGAGGTTGCATTGCCGCCCGCGCCCTTGCCGGTGCCGCTCTTCGCGAGGCCTTCGCCGCTGCCCGCCGTGCCGCCGCCCAACTGTCCCTGCAACTGCGAGAGACGCGCCTTGCGTTCGCCGTCGAGCTTCGCCTTCGCTTCCGCGTCGGCCTTGGCTTTTGCCTGCGCGGCAGCCTTCGCCTTCGCTTCAGATTCAGCCTTGGCCTTGGCTTGTGCGTCGGCCTTCGCCTTGGCTTCCTGCTGTTCCTTCTGTTCCTTGAGTTGATCCTGCTTCTGCGCTTCGGCTTGCTGCTGCTGACGCTGCTTGTCCTGCTGCGCTTTCTGCTGCTGCTTTTGCAAATCGGCCTGGCGCTGCTGCTCGATCTGCTTCTGTTTGTCCTGCATCGCCTTCTGCTGCGCGGTCGCGGCGGCGGCTTGCGCGGCCAGTTGCTGCTGGCGCTTGGCTTCCGCTTCCTGACGCGTCTGTTCCTGCTGACGGCGCTGCTCGGCAAGCTGCGCTTCGCGCGCGGCTTCCTGCTGCTTGCGCTTCTTTTCCTGCAGCGCGATGTCCGCGTCCTCATCCTTCGCCGGGGGAGGCGCGGGCTGCACCTTGACCGGCGTGGGCGGCGGCGGAGCAGGACGGGGCGTCGGCGCGGAGGTATCGGGAATCTCGGTCCAGATTTCCGCTTCGGAGCCGGCGGGCGTGTTGTTTTGCCAGTTGATGCCGTGGTATAGCAGCCAGCCGAGCAGCAGGTGCATCAACGCCGCGAGCGCGAACGCCTTGCCCGTGCCGCGCTCGCGCGGCGGGCGAATCGGTCGCGCGGACAATGCGCGTGTCTGCTTGTGCAAAAGCGTCATTGCGATTTGACGAGCAATCCGACGCGCTTCACGCCGCGCGCCTTCATATCGGACATCACGTTCATCACGACCTCGTACTTCACGGTCTTGTCCGCCGCGATCACGACGGGCTGATCCGGATGCGATTCCTGACGATTGAGCACGAAGGTGTTCAACTCCTCCTTCGACATCTTCTGCTCCTGCGTCGCGCCGCCTTCTTCCTTGTAGCGCACGTTCATGCTGCCGTCCGCCTTGATGTTGATGACGAGCGGCGGCTGTTGCTCCTGCGGCTGCGCATTGCCGACAGTCGGCAGATTGATGATGGACGGCGAAACGAGCGGCGCCGTCACCATGAAGATGACGAGCAGCACGAGCATCACGTCGATGTATGGCACGACGTTGATGTCGGACATCGCGCGGCGCGAACTGCCACGCATGCTGGAACGAATGGGGCCTGCCATCGCGGACTCCTTCTTAGTGCGCCTGACGTTGCAGAATGTTCGAGAACTCTTCGATGAAGGTCTCGAAGCGGATCGCCAGACGGTCGATGTCGTGCGCGTAGCGGTTGTATGCGACCACCGCCGGAATCGCGGCGAAGAGGCCGATCGCGGTTGCGACGAGCGCCTCGGCGATGCCCGGCGCCACGTTCGCGAGCGTAGCCTGCTGCACGTTGGCCAGGCCGCGGAACGAATTCATGATCCCCCAGACCGTGCCGAAAAGGCCGATATACGGACTCACCGAGCCGACCGACGCGAGGAACGCGAGGTTCGCTTCGAGCACGTCCATCTCGCGCTGGAAGGCGGCGCGCATCGCGCGGCGGGAGCCGTCGAGAATCGCGCCCGGATCGGTGATGCGGCGTTCCTTGCCCTTCAGGAATTCACGCATGCCGGATTCGAAGATACGCTCCAGCGCGCCGATGGTGTGGCGGTTGTTCGCCGCGCTCTGATAAAGCGCCTGCAGGTCGCCGCCCGACCAGAAATCGCGCTCGAAACGCTCGGTTTGCGCGCGCGCCCGGCGAATGGCGAACCACTTGCGGAAAATGAAAGTCCACGACAGGAGCGACAGCAGCAGCAGCAGCGCCATCACCGCCTGCGCGAGCAGGCTCGCGTGAATGACGAGAGAAATGATCGACAGGTCTTGTGTATTGTTCATAAAGGTCCGCTGTTACGTCCCGAAGGGCGTCCGGTCAAAGCGTCATGCTTTCGTGAAATGGATGTGAATCAAACGAAAGCCGTGCCGTGGCCGGCTCATGCTCGTTAGTGCTTCCTTTGTTCCCGATGCCTTGGTTCGCTTCGGGGTGCGATGAGTTCATCGTTCAGGCTCGGTCAGGATTTGCGCTGGATGATGCCGCGCCGGGCGTCGCGTGCGGGCCGCGCTTCAGTCCGTCGAGCACCGCGTCCGGAATGGCGGCCGGGCGAATCGACGCGCGATCCACCGAGGCGACGCGAATGTCTCCGCTCGCGAGCAGCACGCCGTCGCGCCACGCTTCCTGATGAAAATCCACCGATGCACGGCCCAGGCGCTCGATGCGGCTCACGACGCGAATGACGTCGTCCAGACGCGCCGGCGACGAATATTCGACCGCCGTGCGTCTCACGACGAACAAGATGTCGTTCGCATCGGCGAGGCGCTGCTGATCGATTCCGCACGCGCGCAGCCACTCGGTGCGCGCCCGTTCGAAGAACTTCAGGTAGTTCGCGTAGAAGACGATGCCGCCCGCGTCGGTGTCCTCGTAATACACCCGAATCGGCCACTCGAAAATCAACGGATCACTCACCTTGGCGCTGCCTCGCTCGCGCGGAGGCTCGTCGGCACGGTCCCGCTCGAAATATGACGAATATTCATCGGCGGCATTTTACCGGAACCGGAAGCACCCCCGCCAAATCCTTAGGCAGATATCCAATTAGCCGCGGTGAATTTGCAACGGTGCGAACGTCTGGGCGAGCGGCATCATCTCGATTGCGTTGATGTTCACGTGCGCCGGGCGCGTGGCGATCCAGTAGATCGCGTCGGCGATATCCTCGGGCGTGAGCGCCTGCACGTCCTTGTAGACGGTCGCCGCTTTGCCGTCGTCGCCCTTGAAGCGCACGTTCGAGAATTCGGTGCCGCCCACGAGCCCCGGCTCGATGTCCGTCACGCGCAAGGCCGTGCCGGCGACATCGGCGCGCAGGTTCAGGCTGAACTGCCGCACGAACGCCTTCGTGGCCCCGTACACGTTGCCGCCGGCATACGGATACGTGCCCGCCACGGACCCGAGGTTGAACACGTGTCCGCGATTTCTCTCGATCATGCCCGGCAGGATCGCGTGCGTGACCGTCACGAGGCCCGTGCAGTTCGTCTCGATCATGTTCTTCCAGTCGTCGAGATTCGCGCGTTGCGCGGGCTCCAGGCCGAGCGCGAGACCGGCGTTGTTCACGAGCACGTCGATCTGTGCGAATGCATCGGGCAGCGTTGCGACGGCGTTGCGGACCGCGTTCTCGTCGCGCACGTCCAGTTCGACCGGCAGGAGCGCGTCGCCGAGTTCGTTCGACAGCGCCACGAGACGTTCCTTGCGGCGCGCGGCGGCGATCACGCGATGGCCGCCTTTGACGAACGTGCGGGCGATGGCGGCGCCGAATCCGGCCGACGCGCCGGTGACAAAAACGATCATGAGCGGACTCCGATGGGATGGAACAAGTAAAGCCGATGCGCGCACGGGAATGCGTCCGGCGACGGCGCAAAGCGTACTTCCATTGGTGCGGCGCGGCAAGCAATCGTGGGTGCGAACGATCGTGCTTTAACGGCGTTGGCGCGCCCGCCGAAATGGGCTGTAAGCCGGTTGCCTAAAGCATGGTCGCCCATTACACTACAACGCTCAAACCCCGCGTGACTGGCGATAGAATCTTCGGATTCAAGGTGGAGCGACCCACCAGGAAGCGCGGAGCGTCGTTTTGCCGTTCGCCTGGGCAGCTGAGATCCGCACGCCGTCGCTGCGTTGCCGGTGGCTGTCCGTTCCGCGAAACCGGATTCATCCTCTATCCGTCGCGCCTGGACTCCTTCGGTTTCCAGCGTTTTTTGCGTCTGCTTCAAACGTGGCGCGCGCGCGATCCGGTCAACCTGTTTTGATCTCACGGAAAACGTATGTTTGACAGAGCCGAAAGTACCCTCGCCAATGTCGATCCCGAATTGCTCAAGGCGATCGAGCAGGAAAACCGCCGCCAGGAAGATCACATCGAGCTGATCGCGTCGGAAAACTACACCAGCCCGGCCGTGATGGCGGCGCAAGGCTCGCAACTCACGAACAAATACGCCGAAGGCTATCCCGGCAAGCGCTACTACGGTGGCTGCGAATACGTCGACATCGTCGAGCAGCTCGCGATCGACCGCGTGAAGCAGCTGTTCGGGGCCGAAGCCGCGAACGTTCAGCCGAACTCGGGCTCGCAGGCGAACCAGGGCGTGTTCTTCGCGGTGCTCAAGCCGGGCGACACGATCATGGGCATGAGCCTCGCCGAAGGCGGCCATCTTACACACGGCTCGCCGGTCAACATGTCGGGCAAGTGGTTCAACGTCGTGAGTTACGGCCTGAACGAAGCCGAAGATATCGACTACGAAAAGACCGAAGCGCTCGCCAAGGAACACAAGCCGAAGCTGATCGTCGCGGGCGCGTCGGCGTTTGCGCTGAAGATCGATTTCGAGCGTCTGTCGAAGATCGCGAAGAGCGTCGGCGCTTACTTCATGGTCGACATGGCGCACTACGCCGGTCTCGTCGCCGCCGGTGTCTATCCGAACCCGGTTCCGCACGCGGATTTCGTCACCACGACGACGCACAAGAGCCTGCGCGGCCCGCGCGGCGGCGTCATTCTGATGAAGGCCGAGTTCGAGAAGCCGATCAACTCGGCGATCTTCCCGGGCATTCAGGGCGGTCCGCTCATGCACGTGATCGCGGCCAAGGCCGTCGCGTTCAAGGAAGCGCTGTCGCCGGAGTTCAAGACGTATCAGCAAGCCGTGGTCGACAACGCGCGCGTGCTCGCCGAAACGCTGGTAAAGCGCGGCCTGCGCATCGTTTCGGGCCGCACCGAAAGCCACGTGATGCTCGTCGATCTGCGCGCGAAGAAGATCACCGGCAAGGCTGCGGAAGCCGCGCTCGGCGCCGCGCATATCACGGTGAACAAGAACGCCATTCCGAACGATCCCGAGAAGCCGTTCGTCACGAGCGGCGTGCGCCTCGGCTCGCCCGCGATGACCACGCGCGGCTTCGGCACGAAGGAAGCGGAGATCGTTGGCAACCTGATCGCCGACGTGCTCGACAATCCGGAAGACCAGGCGAACATCGAACGCGTGCGCGCGCAGGTGTCCGACCTGACCAAGCGTTTCCCGGTCTACCGTTAATTCGCGAGCACACCGCCGATGCGCTGCCCATTTTGCCGACACGAAGATACCCAGGTCGTGGATTCTCGCGTGTCGGAGGATGGCGCGGCCATTCGGCGGCGGCGGCGCTGTCCCGCGTGCGACAAGCGTTTCACCACGTATGAGCGCGTTGAACTCGCGCTGCCGACTGTCGTCAAGAAGGACGGCAGCCGCACGGAGTTCGACCGTCGCAAGATCGTCGCGAGCATGCAGCTTGCGCTCCGAAAGCGCCCGGTCGCAGCCGACGCGATCGACGCCGCCGCGTCGCGCATCGAGTATCAGTTGCTCGGCAGCGGCGAGCGCGAAGTGCAGAGCGAGCGTCTCGGCGAGCTCGTCATGAACGAACTGCGACAGCTCGACACCATCGCCTACGTGCGTTTCGCCTCCGTCTACAAGCGTTTCGAAGACGTCTCCGAATTTGAAGACGTGCTCGATGAATTCCGGCGTGCCGCGCCGAAGAAGTCGAGTTCGCGCAAGCGCTGATCCTTTTCTTTTTCCTTTCCGCATCGTTTCCCTCCCAGGCCTGATTTCCTGACGTCCGCCCGCGCAGTGTGCCGGCTATCGGACGGCGTGAACACTCGGCCATTCGGCTAATGGCGGCGCGCGTGAGTTATCGCTAGATTGAGCTTTTCCGCTCGACTCGATCGATAAGGCATGCAGATGATCCGCGCAGCAAATCTAGGTTTCACGCTCGTCGAACTATGCGTAGTGCTCGCCGTGATGGCCGTGCTCGCGACGTTCGGCGCGCCTTCGTTCATCGCGTGGCAGACGCGCGATCAGGTCGATGCGCGGGCGCGCTCGCTCTTTTCCACGCTGTCGCTTGCGCGCGCCGAAGCCGTAAGGCGCGGCGCACGCGTCACGCTCTGCAGGATCGATGCGTCGCGCCGTTGCCTCGCGTCAGGTCGAAGCTGCGAAAACGGCGTCACGGACTGGTCGTGCGGCTGGGGCTTGTTCGTCGACCGCGACGGTGCCCCGGCGCTCCTGCGCATGCAGCCGGCCATGACCGCTGTCTCCATTGCAGGGACGTCGAGCGAGCTTTCGTTCACGCCGCCTTCGGGGCAGGTGATCGGCGGATTTCGCAGTTTCGATTTCGGTCCGCGCGGTTCCGATCCCGCCGCCAATCCAGCTTCACGACGATGCATACGGCTCGCGGCGGGCGGCCGGCCGCGCATGACTCAGGGAAGCTGCGGAGCGTCGGCATGAAGCGCGCGCAACATGGAGATTCGCTGATCGAAGTGATGATCGCGCTCATGCTGACGGCCGTGACCGCGCTCGGGCTCGTCGCGGTGCAAAGCGCGCTCGCGCGTGGCGAACGGGCGGCGTTGCTGCGCGAACGCGCCGCGCTCATCGCGGATTCGGTCACGGAAGGCGTCCGTAGCGATGCGGACCGTGCGGCGATCGTGTCGCAATGGCAGGCGAGGGCGGCGTCGATGCTGCCCTCGGGCGAGGTCGCGATATCCGATCGTGCCGACGGCGTGCGCGTCGCGACGGTGAGCTGGCGCGCCGAAGACCGATCCGATCCCTGTACCGAGCCTCAAGCGAAGCCGTTCGCTTCGTGCATTGCGGTGGCGTTCGCGCGATGACCTCACGCCCGTTCTCATCGCGCGGTCATACGCTGCTCGAAATGACGATCGCGCTCGCGCTCGGCTTGTTGATCGTGCTCGCTTCGCTGTCGCTCTATCGCGGTCAGCGCGCCGCGTTCGATCGTGCCGCCGATGCCGCGCGCATTCACGACGCCGCTTCGAACGCGCTGGACATGCTCGGCCAGCAGATCCAGATGGCCGGATTCCCGTCGAGCGGAGAGCCGGCCGTCGACGTCCCGATAGTCGGCTGCGCGCAAAGCCGCGTCGTCGGCGCCGATACCACGGCATCGTGCGAATCGCTCGCGAGCCGCTCGGACGGCCTGCAGGTTCGCTATGCCGCCGACTCGGTGTCCACATGGCCGTCTAGCTCGGGCATGCCAACGGATTGCCTCGGCCAGGCCGTCGCCGACGCCATCGTCACGAATCGGCTTTATGCCAAGGCCAGCAGCTCCACTGGCGAGCCCGAGTTGTACTGCGAGGGCAGCGGCAGGCAGGCGCAACCGATCGTCGAAGGCATCGAACGGCTCCGCGTGATGTATTGGCTCACGGGCTCGTCATCGGCATCGGACGCGTCGGCGATCTCGCGCGAACGCTGGCGCGATGCCTACGCCGCGGACGTGTGCATCGTCGTGCGCGGTTTCGCTACGCACGCCAAACGAAGAACGAGCTACATCGATTGCAACGGCTCGCCCGCTTACGTCGAGGACGGCCGCGTGCGCCAGGTCTTCTGGCGGCGCGTCGCGATACGCAATTCGCCGGCGATGGCATCCGGAGGCGCGCAATGAAGCGACGTTCGCGCACGCGCGGCGCCACGCTGCCGATCGTTCTGATTCTCGCCGCGACCATGCTGGTCACGACCGCCGCATGGTTGCAGACGTCGCTCGTGGCGGCGCGCGCGAGCGTCGCCACGCGTGAGCGCGCGCAGGCGCTTCATGCCGCGGACAGCGCGCTGATTCGTTGCAGCCGGATGCTATCCCTCGCGCTGCCGTCGATGAATTCGTCGCTCAAGGTCGAACCGTCGCGATGGCGCGCGAAGACATCGTTTGAAGGGCCATTCGCTGCCGCGATCACGCCGTTCGCTTCCTGGCCTTACGCGCGCCGCGCTCCGCAGTGCCTGATCGAATCTTGGGCGAACGCGTCGTATCTGATCACCGCGCGGGGCTTTGGCGCGACGGCGGATTCCGAGGCATGGCTGCAACTTCGGCTCGATATCGCCGATGGCGTGAGCGCGCGACATTGGCGGCGCGTAGTCGGCAGGCCGTTTTGAGGATCGACATGTACGAAAAGGCCTTCAGTCTGCTCGAACTGATGATCGCGCTGGGCGTGGCCGCGATCATCGCGACTTTCGCCGTTCCGGCGTATCGAACGCACGTGGTAAAGGCGCATCGGCTCGATGCCGCATCGGCGTTGATGCGCGCGGTTCAGTTCGTCGAAAGCGCGCGTCTTGCGCAGACATCGGAAAGCGGCGAAGCCATTGCGCTCAGTGCCGGCCTCAATCGAGCGCCGCCGAGCGGGGCGGCCGTGTACAGCGTGGCCGTGCTGCCGGAATCGCCGACGAACGGTGGTTATGCGATCGAAGCCGTGCCCATTACGCCCGGCACGATGCAGGATGATGCGTGCGGCGCGTTCGTCATCGACGCGACCGGGCTGCGCTGGAACCGTCCGCCCGACGCAACCGCGCCGCTCGATGCGGCACAGTCGGCGTCATGCTGGGCGGGTAAGAGTTGATGCCGGAATCAGAACACCGTTGGATCGGCGGCATCGCTGGATGTTTCGGGCGCGGCGCTCTTCATCTGCTGATAAATGCGCCAGCCTTCCCATCCGGCGAGCGCGAGACCGCCCCATTTGAGCACGGGCTTCGCGCTGTGCAGCAGCTTCGTTCTTACGGGCTTGGTAAGGACGAGCGACGCGAGCGAGCCGATGACCGGATACTGCTTGAACAGGACGCCGACATTGCCCGATCCGAGCAGCGAACCGAGCATGCCGCCGATGCCGCCTGCCGAGCCGCCGCGCTTGCCCCAGCGACGCGACCCGCCACCGCCGCCCGGCATCAGGAAGCGCAGGACACTGAAGTGCGTGACCGACGCGCGCAGATCATGCGTGGCTTGCCGCAGTTCCATGCGCTCGACATCCGCGCGGGCGATCAGCAGTTCTTTGCGCAGCGCGCGCATGTGCGGCGTGCGCAGCTTTTGCATCTTGTCGCGCTTGGGAGACTTGAAAGTGTCGTCGTGTTGGCTCATGGCTTGTTTTGGGCGCGGGAATCAACGGAAAGTGTCGCGGTCCTTGCGGAATTCGGCGAGCGTGTCGTCGAACATGTTCGGCGCATCGCGCAGGCTGCTGCGCGCGCGCAGGCCGCAGGCAATCGCGATGAGCGCGTACAGAAGAGTGATGCCGCCGAGCGCCTGCCAGCGATACGTGTCCCAGAAGAAAATGGCGATCAGCACTGTCAGCGAGATGAGCGCCATCATCGCGAGCATCATGGCGGCGAGCCCGAGGAAGAGCACGCCGATGAGCCGCTCCTTTTCTTCCTGAAGCTCGATGCCGATGAGTTCAAGGCGCGTCTCGAAGATGGCGAAGGCGGAGCTCAGAATTCGTCGCAATGGTCCGGGAGACGATTGCTGCATAGGCCGTTCGGTCGTCATGGGTTGAGTGCGAGAGGCGCGTTGGTGCCGCTATGTTGTGGTTCCGGTCGGCGAGTGAAGCAGCCGGCCGGTGCGAGTGTCGAACCGCGCGCCCGGGTAAGGCGCTCGCGGTTCAGTCCAGCGCGGACCGCGACAGAAAGCAGATTAGCAATCTGCGGGCCATTGAGTCGAAAAGTCAGGAGCTTACTTGCGGTTGATCAGAAGCCCGATCACCATGCCGAGTCCGGCCGCGATCCCGATGGACGCCCACGGATGCTCGTGCACGTAATCGTCGGTGGCGCGCGCGGCTTTCTTGCCTCGCTCAATCACGACGACTTGTGCATCGGCAGCTTTTTCCTTCGCTTGCTTCAGACGGGTGAGTGCGGTCTCGCGCAATTCGGAGGCGCGTTCTCCAGTGGCGGTAGCCGCTTGCTTCAAGAGATCTTCGGCGTCAGCGAGTACTGATTTGATATCCGACATGAATCGCTCCTTGTTGATTTCTGACATTAAAGACTCCAATCGGTGAGGTTACGCGAATCGTAACCAAAGATGGGATCGCTGACGAGGAGGCATGCGTCCTGCCGCGCGAACTGACGCAGTTTCCGTTCCAGTCGCGTAAAGCCGCGCGCAGGCGTGCGGTACCTCGTGATTTACATGACATTGCTTCGCGTTGATACGATCTGACCCGTAAAAGTTTCAGGCGTTCATCGAAAGTTACACAAGCCGATGCCCAAATGCACGAGAGAAAAGACAAAGGGCCGACGCAATTCAGCGCCGGCCCTTGTCGATTGTGAATGAAGCTTGTTTAGAAAAACGCTTGGATTCCCGTCTGCGCGCGTCCAAGGATCAACGCGTGAATGTCGTGCGTGCCTTCGTAAGTGTTCACCACTTCGAGGTTCACGAGGTGACGCGCGACGCCGAATTCATCGGAGATGCCGTTGCCGCCGAGCATGTCGCGCGCGAGCCGGGCGATGTCGAGCGCCTTGCCGCACGAATTGCGCTTCATGATCGACGTGATTTCGACGGCCGCCGTGCCCTCGTCCTTCATGCGGCCGAGACGCAGCACGCCTTGAAGACCGAGCGTGATTTCGGTTTGCATGTCGGCGAGCTTTTTCTGAATGAGCTGATTCGCCGCGAGCGGACGGCCGAACTGCTTGCGATCCAGCGTGTATTGACGCGCCGTGTGCCAGCATGCTTCGGCTGCGCCGAGCGCGCCCCATGAAATGCCGTAGCGCGCCGAGTTCAGACACGTGAACGGACCCTTCAGGCCGCGCACGTCCGGCAGCATGTTCTCTTCGGGGACGAACACTTCGTCCATCACGATTTCGCCGGTGATCGACGCGCGCAAGCCGACCTTGCCGTGAATCGCCGGCGCCGACAAACCCTTCCAGCCTTTCTCCAGGATGAAGCCGCGAATCTCGTCGCGCCCGTCTTCCTCCAGCTTCGCCCAGACGACGAACACGTCCGCGATAGGCGAGTTCGAGATCCACATCTTCGTGCCCGACAGCGAGAAGCCGTTCTGCACCTTCTTCGCGCGCGTCGTCATGCTGGCCGGGTCGGAGCCCGCGTTCGGCTCGGTGAGACCGAAGCAGCCGATCCACTCGCCGCGTGCCAGTTTCGGCAGGTATTTTTCCTTTTGCGCGTCGCTGCCGAAGGTGTTGATCGGCACCATCACGAGCGACGACTGCACGGACATCATCGACCGATAACCCGAATCCACGCGCTCCACTTCACGCGCGATCAGCCCGTAGCAAACGTAATTCAGGCCCGGGCCGCCGTACTGCTCCGGGATCGTCGGTCCGAGCAGGCCCAGTTCGCCCATTTCGCGGAAGATCGCCGGATCGGTTTTTTCGTCGCGAAACGCCTGCGTCACACGCGGCT
Source organism: Caballeronia glebae (assembly GCF_001545035.1). Taxonomy (GTDB): domain Bacteria; phylum Pseudomonadota; class Gammaproteobacteria; order Burkholderiales; family Burkholderiaceae; genus Caballeronia; species Caballeronia glebae. The sequence goes on along the minus strand of NZ_FCOJ02000013.1, from coordinate 40,684 downwards.
GCAGCTTGTCTTGCGCGTAAGCGCGAGCGGCGTCGCGCACCATGCGTTCTTCTTCGGTCAATTGCTGATCCAGCAAGAGCGGATCTTCCCAGTTGAAACGGGCGGCGTCGGCCATGTGCTTGTCTCCTGATTTCATCGAAAAGCGCCGGAAGCGAATCGGGTCGAAAAAAGTCTTGGCGATCGGCCGGCGCGAAGGGCGCTTGACATGAGTTCCGCTAAGCGGAACAATGTTTTGCAAATCAATCCCGAGTCTATCATTCGATGCCGACAGATTCCAATCGAAATTCCTTGCGCCCTATATCGTCGGAGGAAATCGACGAGCGCAAGTTTGTCGTCGCGCTCGCACGTGGACTCGATCTGCTGCGCGCGTTCCGTCCCGGCGAAACGCTGCTGGGCAATCGCGATTTCGTCGAGCGCACAGGTTTGCCGAAGGCGACGGTCAATCGTCTCGCCTATACGCTGACGACGCTCGGCTATTTGCGCTTCGACGAACCGGCCGGCAAGTACGCGCTCGATACGGGCGTGCTGTCGCTCGGCTTCACGCTGCTCGCGGGCGCGGACACGCTCGAACTCGCGCGACCGCATCTGCGCGCCCTCGCGCGGGAGATCGGCGCGGCGGTGTCGCTCGGCTGCCGCGACGGGCTCGACATGATCTATCTGGAAACTATTCGCAGCGAGACGGCGCTGACGCTCGGCCTCGCGCCCGGCTCGCGCCTGTCCATGCTCACGAGTTCGATGGGCCGCGCCTATCTCGCCGTGCAGGAACCGGCGGCGCGCGAGGCGCTGTTCGAGGAACTCGGCAAGAAAGAAGGCGAGGCGGAGGTCGACGCTGCGCGCCGCTCGATCGAGGATTTCGCGCGCGACGGCTGCTGCTACTCGTTTCGCGAGTGGCACGACGACGTGAACGCCATTGCCGCGCCATTGCGCGATCTGCGTAACGGGCGCTGGCTCGTGCTGTCGAGTAGCGGGCCGGCTTCGTCGATGGGCGAAGCGTATTTCCGCGAGACGATCGGGCCGAAGCTGAAGGCGCTCGCCGCGCGTCTCGCGTGACGGTTCAGAGCAACGTCCGGACCTGCCAAAGCTCCGGAAACAGCACGACATCGAGCATCTTGCGCAGATACGACGCGCCCGCCGTGCCGCCCGTGCCGCCCTTGAAGCCGATGATGCGCTCCACCGTCGTCACGTGCCGAAAGCGCCATTGCCGGAACGCGTCTTCCAGATCGACGAGTTCTTCCGCCATCTCGTACAAATCCCAGTGATGCGACGGATCGCGATACACCGCGAGCCACGCCGCCTCGACGGATGGATCGTGCGTCATCGGCTGCGTCCAGTCGCGGTTCAGGCGCGCCGGATCGATGGCAAAGCCGCGTCGCGCGAGCAGGCGGATCACTTCGTCGTAGAAGGAGGGCGCTTCGAGCGTCTCGCGAACCTGCGCGAGAATCTCCGGCCGATGCGCGTGGGGCTTGAGCATCTCCTCGTTCTTGTTGCCGAGCATGAACTCGATCTGCCGATACTGATGCGACTGAAACCCCGACGACTGCCCCAGATACGGGCGCATCGCGGTGTATTCGGAAGGCGTCATCGTCGCGAGAACGCTCCACGCCTGCACCAGTTGCTCGAAGATCCGCGACACGCGCGCCAGCATCTTGAACGCGGGCTGCAACTCATCGCGATGCACCGCCGCGAGCGCCGCGCGCAGTTCGTAGAGCGCGAGCTTCATCCACAACTCGCTCGTCTGATGCTGCACGATGAACAGCATCTCGTTGTGATCCGGCGAGAGCGGATGCTGCGCGTTGAGGATCGAATCGAGGCCGAGATAATCGCCGTAACTCATCGAATCGGAGAAATCGAGCTTGGCATCGTGCCAGCCTTTTTCTTGCGTCGCACCGTGGCCGAACGGACAGCCTTTGGTTTCGTTCATGATCGTCGTCCTCAAGTCACCGATGCGCGCTCGGCGAACTCGGGCGCGCGCCAGCTTTCGGTCGCGAGCACGTCGCGCAGGATTTCCACGGCGTCCCACACATCGACGAAACGCGTGTAGAGCGGCGTGAAGCCGAAACGCAGGATGCGCGGCTCGCGATAATCGCCGATCACGCCGCGCGCGATCAGCGCCTGCATTACCTCGTAGCCATTCGGATGCTCGAAGCTCGCCTGCGAACCGCGTTGTGCGTGATCGCGCGGCGTCGCGAGCGACAGCGGGAATTGGCCGCAACGCTGCTCGACCAGCGCGATGAACAGGTCGCTCAGCGCGAGCGACTTGCGGCGCAGCGCCTGCATGTCGGTTTTCAGAAACACGTCGAGCCCGCATTCGACGAGCGACATCGACACGATCGGCTGCGTGCCGCAAAGAAAGCGGCCGATGCCGTCGTCCGGCCGATACACCGGGTCCATCTCGAACGGTTTCTTGTGCCCCCACCAGCCGGAAAGCGGCTGCGAGAACGCATTCTGATGGCGCTTGGGCACCCAGACGAACGCGGGCGAGCCCGGCCCGCCGTTCAGATACTTGTACGTGCATCCAACGGCGTAATCCGCGCCGACGCCGTTCAGATCCACCGGCACCGCGCCCGCCGAATGCGCCAGATCCCAGACGGCGAGCGCGCCCGCGCGATGAATCGTCTCGGTCAACGCCGCCATGTCGTGCATGTAGCCGCTGCGGTAATTGACGTGCGTGATCATCGCGATCGCGGTGTTCTCGTCGATGGCCGTGGACAGTTCCGACGGATCGTCGACGAGACGCAGCTCGTAGCCGCGATCCAGTTGCTCGATCAAACCCTGCGCGATATAGAGATCGGTCGGAAAGTTCGAACGTTCGGAGACGATCACGCGGCGCTTCGGATCGCGCTCGTTCGCGAACTTGAGCGCGGCCGAGAGAATCTTGAAGAGATTCGCGGAAATCGTGTCCGTGACGACGACTTCGTCCTCGCCCGCGCCGATCAGCGGCGCCAACTTGTTGCCGAGGCGCTTGGGCAGCGCGAACCAGCCGGCCGTGTTCCAGCTGCGGATCAATCCTTCGCCCCATTCGGCGGCGATGACGTCGGCGGCGCGCGCGGCGGCGGCTTTCGGCGGCACGCCGAGCGAGTTGCCGTCGAGATAGATCACACCGTCGGCGAGGGCGAACTGGTCGCGCAAGGCGCCGAGCGGATCGTCGCGGTCGAGCGCCGCGGCTTCGTCACGATGTTTCATCGAAAAGTCCATAAATTTGAAGATCATCAGGAAAGCGGACGCAGGACGGCGCGAACGGGACTCGCATCGAGCGTCGTGAATTTCAGCGGCAGCGCGATCAGTTCGTAATCGCCCGGCGCGACGGCATCGAGCACGAGGCCTTCGAGAATCGCCATGCCGTGCGCGCGGATGCGCTTGTGCGCATCCATCGTCTTCGAGTCTTGCGGATCGAGCGAAGGCGTATCGATGCCGATGAGCTTCACGCCTTTCTCGGCCAGCAAGTCGATGGTTTCGGGCGCGACGGCGGTGAAAGCGCTGTCCCACGCGTCGAGCGGCGCGTTCGCGTAGGTGCGAAACAAAACGCGCGCCGGGATGCCGTCGAGATGCGCGGCGACGTGCCCGGGCGTGACGAGCGGCGACGCGCCGATGCAGTGCACGACCCGGCACGCACCGATGTACGTGTCCAGCGCGACATCGCCGATCGGCTGGCCATGTTCGTCGTAGTGAAGCGGCGCGTCGGCATGCGCGCCGGTATGCGGCGAAAGCGTGAGCCGCGCGACGTTGACGGGCGAGCCCGCCTCCATGCGCCACACGCGCTCGATACCGACCGGCGTATCGCCCGGCCAAACGGGTGTTTCGGTATTGATCGGCGGAGAAATGTCCAGAAGCGTCATGACGCGCCTAGCAGAAAGCGTGGATATGCGTCAAATCATAGTCGCGTTATCTCGAAAGGTGCTTGCGAAATAACCACCCAAAAGTGTCGCGCTTAGAACATAATTCGATGAAACGGGCTAGGGGACTCAAAAATGACCGGATTCACGCTCGATGCAACGGATTGCCGAATTCTGGCGGTACTGCAGGAAGATGGACGGATCAGTAACCTGGACCTGGCGGAGCGAATCTCGCTCTCGCCGTCGGCGTGTCTGCGCCGAATGCGGCTGCTGGAAGAGGAAGGGGTGATCGCGAGCTATCGCGCGTGCCTCGACCGCGAGCGGCTTGGCATCGAACTGGAAGCGTTCGTCCACGTCTCGATGCGCAACGACCAGGAAAACTGGCACGAGAAGTTCGCCGCCGCCGTGCGCGAATGGCCTGAAGTGGTCGGCGCGTTCGTCGTCACGGGCGACACGCATTACGTGCTGCGCGTGCTCGCGCACAACCTCAAGCACTATTCCGACTTCATTCTCTCGAAGCTCTACAAGGCGCCCGGCGTGATCGACATCCGCTCGAACATCGTGCTGCAGACGATGAAAGACGACGCGGGCGTGCCGGTCGCGCTGATCGAGCAGCCGGGGCGCCCGCACGCGCCCTGAGGTCTTATTCGATCGGCCCCAGCGTATGGAAGCCGCCCGCCTGGAAGACGAGCGGCGCGACGTCGCCCGCGTCTTCGCGCACGCCGCAACGCTCCACTTCGCCGACGAAGATCACGTGATCGCCTTCGTCGTAGCGGCTGCGATTGTGGCATTCGAACCACGCGAGCGCGCCGTCGAGCACCGGCATGCCCGTGTCGCCGGCGGCGTGCGAGACGCCCGCGAAACGGTCGCCCTTGACCGTGGCGAAACGCCGGCACAGGTCGATTTGCGACGCCGCGAGCACGTTCACCACGTAATGGCTATTCGCGCGAAACACCGGCATCGACGCCGATTTCGTCGCGAGGCTCCACAGCACGAGCGGCGGATTGAGCGACACCGAGTTGAACGAACTCGCGGTGATGCCGACCAACTGGCCGGAATCGGTGCGCGTCGTGATGACCGTGACGCCGGTCGCAAACTGGCCGAGCGCGGCACGGAATGCGGCCGGATCGAAATTCGGAGATTTGGCGCGTTTCATTTGGCAGATGAGCAGGCAAATGGGCGGTCGAGTGTGTCGTGTGCTGCCGAGCCGGCCGCGCGTCGCGCTTCAGTCGGAAGAACCTTTTCAGAAGTCATGTAAAAGCAGGGGATTTGTGTCGATTCTATCGGAATCGGCTGCTGCCGGCCGTCAAATGACCGTACTGCAGCAGCAAGTTTTCTGCATCGCGGGGGCTTTCTGCGCGGCGAGTCCAAACCCAGTAAGCTCGACTCGTCGCGTCCGGAAGATTGAAGAATCGGCCGGACGCATCCATATGCATGATCCGCGGCTTGGCCGCATGCACTTGATGAGGAGTTGCGCCTATGACCCAGCCTAACCAGCAGAACGAGCAGGCGAAAACCGAAACCGCGACGCTCGGCGGCGGATGTTTCTGGTGCACCGAAGCCGTGTTTCTCGCGGTGCAGGGTGTGGAGTCGGTCGAATCGGGCTATGCGGGCGGCAAGGTGGTGAATCCGTCGTACGAGCAGGTTTGCGACGGCGGCACCGGTCACGCGGAAGTGGTGAAGGTCGTGTTCGATCCGTCCGTCATCGGCTATCGCGAGGTTCTCGAAATTTTCTTCGCGACGCACGATCCGACCCAGCTCAACCGGCAGGGCAACGACGTGGGCACGCAGTATCGCTCGGCCGTTTTCACGCATTCGGACGAACAGCGCAAGATCGCGCTCGACCTCATCGACGAGTTGCAGCGGGAGGATGTCTACGGCGGCAAGATCGTCACGCAAGTCGTGCCGCTCGACGACGATTACTATCCGGCCGAGGCGTATCACCAGAACTACTTCGCGCAACATCCGAATCAGGGCTATTGCGCGGCGGTCGTCGGGCCGAAGGTCGCGAAGTTTCGCAAGAAGTTCGTGCACCGCCTGAAGGCGTGATGCGCGTCTAGCCGATCCGCGCGCGCTCGCATTCCTCTGCGATGCCGCGCGCGAGTTCGAAGCAGGTGAGCGGCGCGGAGCCTTCCGCCTTGTTGTTCGCCGCGATCACGACCGGCTGGCCCGCGATGGCGTAGCGCGCGGCCAGTTCGGCGAGCGTTTCGCGCGTGTCGCGGTCTTCATCGACGATCTTGTCGAACGGCTCGTACTTGGCTTTCGCCTGTTCATAGCGAAAGCCGCTGTGCAAACTCCAGCGCACGACGAGCGGTCCCATCTTTTCTTCATCGAGCAGCGCGAGTGCCTTCGCCTGACGGCGCACGTCCGGCATGCGCGCGTGCACGCCGATGCAGTAGCGCACGTTCGCTTCGCCCAGTGCGCGGATGAAGCGCGGCGTGAGCATGACCGCGTCGCGGATTTCGACCGCGTAGCACGACTCGCCTTCGAGCGGCGGCAGCGCGTGCAGAAACGCCGACAGCCGATCGATGAAGCGCGCCGGCTCGACGATCATCGCGTCGGGCAGCGGCGAGAACTGGAACACGAGCGCGCCCGCTTTCGCGCCGAGACCGCCGATGCACGGCGTCACGAATTCGTCGATGGCGATTTGCGCGTTCAGGAACGCGGGATTCTCCGCGTCCGGCGCGCCGCGCTCGCCGCGAATGAAGGCATCGGTGACGGAAGCGGGCGCTTTCACGATGAAGCGGAAATGCGCGGGCACTTGCGACGCATGGCGCGCGTAGTCGGCGAGCGTGAGCGGCGCGTAGAACGAGCGGTCGATCGACACGCTCTTCAGCAGCGGATGCGCGCCGTAAGCGGTGAGGCCGTCGCGGGATAGCTTGCTGTTCGAGTATTCGTCGCCATAGACGATGCCGCGCCAGCCGGGAAACGACCATGTCGATGTGCCGAGATGAATCGCGTCCGGCAGACGCTTCGCGAGGGCTTCGAGTTCGGGCTGCGCGGGCGCGGGAAGCACGCCGCGTGGCTTCGGCGGCTTCGGCGCTTTTGCGGGTTTCGCAGGTTCCACCGAAGCGGGCGCGGATTCCCCGAACAGATCGGACTGATCTTCCGGCTCGCCCGCTTCGACGCGGTTTGAATCGTGGTTCAGAGCGCCTTCTCGTAGATATACCGCCGCGACCACGGCAGCGTCGTCGCGCTGCGTCCCGCCTTGCGGCAAATCACCTGATAGATCGACACGTCGTCGTTCTCGAAGGCATACGCGCAGCCCGCGAGATACAGGCGCCAGATGCGGAAGTGCTCATCGTCGACGAACTTTTTCGCTTGCTCGGCGTGTGCCTCGAACCGGTCGGCCCAGATGTCGAGCGTATGCGCGTAATGCCGCCGCAGGCTTTCGATGTCGATCGCCTCCAACCCGCCACGCTGCATGCATTCGAGCGCGAGGCTGATGTGCGGCAGTTCGCCGTCCGGAAACACGTATTTGTCGATGAACTCGCCGCCGCCGAGCGACGTTTCGCCGCTGTCGGCGTCGGAAGAGGTGATGCCGTGGTTCATCGCGATGCCGTCATCGACGAGCAGATCGTGAATTCTCGCGAAGTACGTCGGCATATTCTTGCGCCCGACGTGCTCGAACATGCCGACGCTCGTGATGCGGTCGAACTGCCCGGGAATATCGCGATAATCCTGCAAGCGAATCTCGATCTGGCCTTCGAGACCCGCCGCCTTCACGCGCTCGGTCGCGAGCTTGAACTGATTTTCCGAGAGCGTGACGCCCACGCACTTCGCGCCGAACTTCTGCGCCGCGCGAATCACGAGCGCGCCCCAGCCGCAGCCGATATCGAGCAGACGGTGCCCCGGCTGCACCTGAATCTTCGTGAGAATGTGGTCGATTTTTTTCAGCTGCGCGGTGTCGATGTCTTCGTCGCCGTTCTCGAAATACGCGCAGGAGTACACCATGTTCTTGTCGAGCCAGAGCTCATAGAACTCGTTCGACACATCGTAGTGGTACTGAATGGCTTTCTTGTCAGACGTCTTCGAGTGAGTGAAGTAGCGTCGTACGCGCGCGAGCTTGCCCGCACTCGTCACCGTGTTTTTCGCGAGCGAATAGCCGATGTTGATGATGTCGGAAAGCTTCCCTTCGATGTCGATCTTGCCCTTCACGTAAGCTTCGCCGAGATTGTCGAGACTCGGTTCGAGCAGATAGGGCAGCGCGGTCGCGCTCTTGACGTGCAACGTCACCTGAGGCGCGGCGAACTGGCCGAAATCATGCTGCTGGCCATCCCACAGCACCAGTCGCGCGGGCAGATTGGCCCGGTGTCGCACTTCTTCAACCCACTGCGTCAGCTTCTTCTCCCAGAACATGCTTGTTTCTCCGCGCTAGATGAAATCAAGTGAAAGCTTGCGCCTCCATGTTCGTGCTGCCTGCCGCTTCGCCGCTTCAACGTTCCGGTGCAACGCGCCTCGCTACGGAGCGAGCCTCGCGATGCGCCACGGATTGCTCGCGTCGTCCCGCGTATAGACGATGCGATCGTGAAGGCGCGACGGGCGTCCCTGCCAGAATTCGACGGTATCGGGCACGAGGCGATATCCGCCCCAATGCGGCGGACGCGGCGGAGCGTCGCCGTATTTGGCGGTCATCTCGCGCTCGCGCGCTTCCAGCGCCTCGCGGTTTTCGAGCGGCTGGCTCTGATCCGATGCCCAAGCGCCGATGCGCGAGCCGAGCGGACGCGACGCGTAATATACGTCGCTCTCCTCATCGCTCGTCTTTTCGACGCGGCCCTCGATACGCACCTGACGTTCGAGTTCGATCCAGTGGAATAGCAGGCTCGCCGCGGGATTCACGGCGAGTTCGCGGCCCTTGCGGCTATCGTAATTGGTAAAAAAAACAAATCCACGTTCGTCGGCGCCCTTGATGAGCACGATGCGCGCGGATGGACGGCCTTGCGAATCGACGGTCGCAAGCGTCATGGCATTCGGTTCGGGCAGCTTCGCATCGAGCGCCTGGGCGAACCAGGTCTGGAACTGGCGCACCGGGTTCGGGTCGACGTCGGTGACATCGAGCGCGCCGCGCGAATAGTTTTTGCGAAGGTCTGCGAGTGTGGTCATTTTTTATGCAAGCGCTACAGTCGCGTCAGTATAGCCAAGGTAAAACGATCTTGCCCCGATTCCCCATGTAGGTGCTGCGCGTCGCGGAGTACGGCGCTTAACGGCTATCACGGCTATGGTTTCGATAAGGCAGAATACGCAATTCGAACGAATTTTGCATGATCGGGAAGCCGGGTTAGCACGCCCGACAGCCGCCTGTAAGCGCGTCATTTGACGCAGCACAACGAGCGCGGCATTACGCTAGCTTTTAGTTTGCTTTCAATGCATCCGAACTCATCCATTTGCACGACATGAATGCTTCAATCGAAACCGTTGTAACGCCCTCAGCCGATGAAATCGCCGATCGTGACCGGCGCTTCGGCGGCATCGCGCGCCTGTATGGCGCGCCCGCGCTCGCCGCGTTCGAGCGCGCGCATATCGCGGTGATCGGTATCGGCGGCGTCGGCTCGTGGGTTGCCGAAGCGCTCGCGCGCAGTGCTGTCGGAAAGCTGACGCTGATCGACCTGGATAATGTCGCCGAAAGCAATACGAACCGGCAGATCCATGCGCTCGACGGCAACTACGGGAAGGCGAAAGTCTCGGCAATGGCCGAGCGCATCAAACTGATCGATCCGGCGTGCGACGTGCGGCAGATCGAGGACTTCGTCGAGCCGGGCAATTTCGATGAAACGCTGGGCGGCGGCGTCGATTACGTGATCGACGCGATCGACAGCGTGCGTACCAAAACGGCGCTCATTGCGTGGTGCGTGGCGCGCAAGCAGCCGCTCATCACGGTCGGCGGCGCGGGCGGGCAACTCGATCCGACGCGCATTCGCATCGACGATCTCGCGCTCACGATTCAGGACCCGCTGCTCTCGAAGGTGCGCGGCCAGTTGCGCAAGCTACACGGTTTTCCGCGCGGACCGAAAGCGCGCTTCAAGGTGAGCGCGGTGTATTCGGACGAGCCGCTGATCTACCCCGAAGCGCCCGCGTGCGATATCAGCGAAGGCGCCGAGCATCTCGAAACCGGCGCGGGATATTCCGGGCCGGTCGGCCTCAATTGCGCGGGCTTCGGTTCGAGCGTGTGCGTGACGGCGAGCTTCGGCTTCGCGGCGGCCGCGCATGTCCTGCGGGAACTGGCGAAGCGCGCGGCCTGAAACGAAAATGGCCAGCTTGACTAGCTGGCCATTGATTCATTCCCGGCTGACCGTCGGCCGGTTTTCAGCGGGTTATCAGTTGATCGCCGCGCTCAGCTTGCGCCGCCATTGCGACACAATATCGGGCTGATTCGCGGCAAGTTCGAACACGGAAAGCATCGTCTTGCGGCCGACATCGTCCATGAAGGCGCGGTCGCGCACGACGATCGCAAGCAAATGCTCCAGCGCCCCGCCGTAATCGCGGCCCGCGATCAGCCGATTGGCCAGCGCGAAGCGCGCATCGAGATCGTCGGGGCTCGCGTTTACGGCCTCGATCAGCGCGTCGGCGGGCGGCAGATCGGCGGCGGCATCGGCGGCATCCAGCTCGGTTTTCAGCGCGTTGTAGCGCGCGTCGATGCCCTGCGTCGTCTTCGGCGACAGCATCTTCTCCTCATCCTTCGCCTCGTCGATGCGGCGCTCCGCGATCAGCCATTCGATCAGGTCGAGACGCGCGTCGTCATAGCCGGGATCGAGTGCGAGCGCGGCCTTGATGGTGTCGATCGCGGTCTTGCACTCGCCTGCCGCCCACGCGCTCTGGGCGGCCTGGCGTTCGGCGTCGGCGCCGGCGGGCACGAGCCGGTCGATGAACTCGCGCAACTGGCCTTCCGCCAGCACGCCGATGAACTGATCGACGGGCTGTCCGTCCGCGAATGCGACCACGTGCGGAATGCTGCGTACCTGAAAATGCGCGGCGAGTTCCTGATTTTCGTCGACGTTGACCTTGACGAGCTTCCAGCGTCCCGCGGCTTCGGCTTCGAGCTTCTCCAGCATCGGCCCGAGCGTCTTGCACGGGCCGCACCAGGGCGCCCAGAAATCGACGAGCACGGGCGCGAGCATCGACGCGTTGATGACATCGTTCTCGAACGTGGCGAGAGTCGTTTCCATGTGTTTTCTCCTAATGCTTGCGGTCTATCCCGGTTAGGTAGGGACGATCCGCGCAACTCTCAAGCGCTTCGCGCCCGGGTCATGCCTCGGGCGCGCGATTCTCGCGGCGCTGCGGCGGCAGCGGAATGAACTCGGTCTCGCCGGGCACGTGACCCATGCGCTGCTCGCTCCATGCGATCTTGGCCGCGTCGATCTTCTCGCGCGCACTCGACACGAAATTCCATTCGATGAAGCGCGGCCCGTCGAGCGGCGCGCCGCCGAGCAGCATCGCGACCGCGCCGTTCGCGCTTTGCAGCTTCACGTCGGCGCCGGGCGCGAGCACGGCCATTTGCTGTTCGGGCAGGGGTTCGCCGTCGATCGACAAATCGCCGCTCACGAGATACACGCCGCGCTCCTCGTGCTCGGTATCGAGCGTGATCGCGCTGCCGGGGGCGAACTGCGCGGCGACGTAGAGCGTCGGCGAGAACGTGCGCGTGGGCGCCTTCGCGCCGAACGCCGTGCCCGCGATCACCCGCAGCGTGACGCCGTCGCGCTCGATCTGCGGCAAGGCCGCCGCCGCGTGATGCTCGAACGCCGGTTCGATATCCTCGCTCGCTGCGGGCATCGCCACCCACGTCTGAATGCCATGCATCGTTTGGCCGGAGGCGCGTTCTTCCTCGGGCGTGCGCTCCGAATGGACGATGCCGCGGCCCGCTGTCATCCAGTTGACGTCGCCGGGAACGATCTTCTGCACCGAGCCGACGCTGTCGCGATGCATGATCGCGCCGTCGAACAGATACGTGACCGTCGCGAGCCCGATATGCGGATGCGGGCGCACGTCGAGTCCCTTGCCGGGCACGAGCGTTGCGGGACCGATGTGGTCGAAAAAAATGAAGGGTCCGACGGTGCGCGCCGCGAGCGCGGGCAGCACGCGCCGCACCATGAGGCCGCCGACGTCGTGTTCGTGTGGCTTCAGCAATGCGCGGATCGTCGATGGCATGGCGGGTTCCGGAAGGAAAGATCGCGCGCCGGAGTGGCGCGTGGATCCGTCGATTCTACCGGCCGATGCCGCGCGGCGCAGACGTGCCGTGAGGCTCTCGTTTTTTCGGTCGCCGTGCCTGAGCGCACGCGCGGCTTCATGCAAGCTTTGCAACCTGACAATCTGGATAGGGAGTTGAAAATGAGCAAGAACAAGCTTTTGATCGCCATCGCCGCCGGCCTTTTCACCGCCACCGCCGCAACGGGCGCGTTGGCGCAGACCTCGTCGGGAAATTCATCGGCAGCGATGGGCAACGACACCGCCGGCGCGACCACCGATAATTCGACCGCCACGACGCCCAAGAAGCAAAAGATGCATAAGCATACGACGCATTCGACGGCGACCAAGAAGACGCCGGCCGCCGAAACCGGCAACGACTCGGCCACGGAGTCCGGCCAGAGCAAGTAATCTCAGGCCTCGCATTGAAAGCGCTCGCGCCGTTCACCCGGCGCGGGCGCTTTGTCGTGCCCTTCGTCATGTCGCGCAGGATTCGACAAGCCCGCCGCCGCGCCCTCGGCTAAACTTTGCGCCTCGCCAACGACGCACATGACACGAGGGGAAGGGCGATGTCGCCAAAGGATTTGCTGATCGCATCGGTCGTCATTCTCGCGTGGGGCGTGAATTTCGTCGTCATCAAGCTGGGACTGCACGGTGTGCCGCCGATGCTGCTCGGCGCGCTGCGATTCGCGCTCGCCGCCGTGCCGGCGATTTTCGTGAAACGCCCGCAAATTCCGCTGCGCTGGCTCTTCGCCTACGGCCTTACGATTTCCCTCGGCCAGTTCTCGCTGCTCTTTTACGGCATGTACGTCGGGATGCCCGCCGGCCTCGCATCGCTCGTCTTGCAGGCGCAAGCGTTCTTCACGCTCATCTTCGCGTCGATGTTTCTGGGCGAGCGTATCCGCGCGGCGAACGTCGCCGGGCTCGTGATCGCGGCGGCGGGACTGGCGCTCATCGGCATGCGCGGCGGCCAGGCGATGACCATCACCGGCTTTCTTTTCACGCTCGCCGCCGCCGCGATGTGGGCACTCGGCAATATCGTCACGAAGCGCATGGGCCCCGTCGATCTGCTCTCGCTCGTGGTCTGGGGCAGCCTGATTCCGCCGCTGCCGTTCCTCGCGCTTTCGCTCATCTTCGAAGGTCCGGCGCGCATCGAAACGAGTCTCGCGTCCATCCCGCTCGTGTCCGTGTTCGCGATTCTCTATCTCGCGTTCATCGCGACGATCGTCGGTTACAGCTTGTGGGGAAAGTTGCTCGCGCGCTATCCGGCGGGAAGCGTCGCGCCGTTCTCGCTGCTCGTCCCGGTGATCGGGCTGGCATCGGCGGCGGTGTTTCTCGGCGAGGCACTGAGCGCGGCGCAAGTGGCGGGCGCGGCGCTCGTGATGGCGGGACTCGCGGTGAACGTGTTCGGCGCGCGGCTCGTTCAGCGCATCTTGCCGGCGCGCTGAACGAAGTACGCGCCGCGTCTTACGTCATCCGGTTCTTCGCGAGCGGCGGATTCGCGGCGAAATAGCGCTTGATGCCCTTCATGATCGCGTTGGCCATCCGGTCGCGATAGGCGTCGTCGTTCAGGCGCGTTTCCTCGTCCGGATTGCTGATGAACGCGGTTTCCACGAGGATCGACGGAATGTCCGGCGCCTTCAGCACGGCGAAGCCCGCCTGCTCGACCGAGCCTTTGTGCAGCTTGTTGATGCCGCCAATCTCGTTCAGCACGAAGCTGCCGTAGCGCATCGAATCGCGAATTTGCGCGGTCGTCGACATGTCGAAGAGCGCGCGGTTCACGCTCGCGTCCTGCGACTTCACGTTGATGCCGCCGACCTGGTCCGACGAATTCTCCTTGGCCGCCATCCAGCGCGCGGCCGCGCTCGACGCGCCATGATCCGACAGCGCGAACACCGACGAGCCGCGTGCTTCGGGCGAAGTGAAGGCATCCGCGTGAATCGACACGAACAGGTCGGCGGAGACGCGCTGCGCCTTCTGCACGCGCACGTTGAGCGGCACGAAGAAGTCGGCGTCGCGGGTCATCATCGCGCGCATGTTGGGCTGGGCGTCGATCTTCGCGCGCAGCTTCTTCGCGATGTCGAGCGCAATGTGCTTCTCGTAAGTGCCCTGGCCGCCGATCGCGCCGGGGTCCTCGCCGCCGTGACCGGGATCGATCGCGACGGTGAGCAGGCGCGTCGTGCCCGAGGCCTGCTTGGGCGTGGAGAATGCGTATTCGTCGTTGTCGTCGTCCTTCTTCGCGATGACGGGCGGCGGCGGCGTCGTCGGCACGCGCGGTTTGACCGCCGGTTTCGGCGCGGCTTCGACGGGCGCTGCGTTTTGCGCGTACTTCTGGAAGAAATCGTCGGTGGAGTCGGGCGTCGTCGGGTTCGTCGCGTTCGTCGGATTCGGCGCGGTCGCCGGGCCGGCAAGCGTCGCGGGCGGCGGCGCGGACGGACCCGGATTCGCGCGGTCGAACGCGTCCTGCTTGCGCTCGGTCTGCGCGAGCAGGTCCATCAAGGGATCGGGCGCGACGGCCGGATACAAATCAAACACGAGCCGATATTTGTAGCTGCCGATCGGCCCGAGCGTGAACACCTGCGGCTTCACCGAACCTTTCAGGTCGAACACCATGCGCACGACATGCGGCTGATACTGCCCGATGCGCACCGATTGAATCTGCGGATCGTTCGGCGTGATCTTCGAGACGAGATCGCGCAGCGCCTGATCGAGATCGATGCCGGAGAGATCGACCACGAGCCGGTCCGGTCCCTGCAACGTCTGGTTGGCGTTCTGCAGCGGCTGGTCCGATTCGATGGTCACGCGCGTGTAGTCGCGCGCGGGCCACACGCGCACGCCGAGCACACTGCTTGCATGCGCGAGCTTCGGTCCGACGAGCGCGAGCACGAGCGTCGAAGCGCCCGCGCGCAGCACCTGGCGGCGACGCCAGTTGTGCGGCGCGCCGGCGCTCGATTCGATCGAATGAAATGGCTTGATCAACATCTTTCGAGACATGACTTTCCTGTTTCGCTAAACGCCCGCGCAGTCAGCACGCGGCCTTCTTCGTTCGAATCTGCTTGTGCGCCGAGGTCATCCGGCAAGGACAACTGGAACACGAGGTCCGGCACGCCGAGCAGGCCGCCCGCTTGTTGCGGCCACTCGACGAGGCACACCGCGCCCGCATCGAAATATTCGCGAAAGCCGGCATCGGCCCATTCGGCCGGATCGACGAAGCGATAGAGATCGAAGTGATAAACGTCGAGCGGGCCGCTTTCGATGACGAGCGAATACGGCTCGACGAGCGTGTATGTCGGACTCTTCACGCGGCCAACGTGACCGAGCGCGCGCAAGGTCGCGCGCACGAGCGTCGTCTTGCCCGCGCCCAAGTCCCCGATCAACTGGACTTGCAGACCGTGAAATCGTTCAGACGAAGCGTGCGATGCGTGTTGTCGCGTGCCGTCGACGACGTGCGCGAAGCGTTCTCCGAAAGCGAGCGTCGCGGCTTCGTCGCGCAGGTCGAAGCGGCGTTCGAGAAGCGCGGGAGGAAGGTCTTGCGTCGTTTGTACGGGGCTTTCGGGCATTGCTCGTAAAATGTCGTGATGAACCGATTGCCGGCACATTCCGTTGAAATCACGACAGCGTCCAGCGACGCCGCCGCTGAATCCGATTCAGAGTCACGCGTCTTCGATCTCGATGAAAACGCGCTGACAGAACTCGCGCAGCGCATCAAGCTGTGGGGGCGCGAGTTGGGGTTCGGTGCGGTCGGCATCAGCGATATCGACCTGACGGATGCCGAGAAGGGCCTCGCTGACTGGCTCGAAGCAGGCTATCACGGCGAAATGGATTATATGGCCAAACATGGGATGAAACGCGCAAGACCGGCCGAGCTTGTGGCCGGAACGCGACGCGTCATCACTGCGCGCATGGCCTATCTTCCGGCGCGCACGCTCGCGAAAAAGGGCGATGAAAGTGTCGCGACAGCCGATGGTCAGAAGAACGACTGGCGCGCGATCGAATGGTCGCGGCTCGCGAAGCCGTCGCAGGCGCTGGTCTCCATTTACGCGCGCGGCCGCGATTATCACAAGGTCATGCGTAACCGGCTGCAGCAACTGGCGGAGCGCATCGAGAAGGAGATCGGGCCGTTCGGGCATCGTGCGTTCACGGATTCCGCGCCGGTGCTGGAGGTCGCGCTCGCGCAGAAAGCGGGCAACGGCTGGCGCGGCAAGCATACGCTGCTGCTTGATCGCGACGCCGGTTCGCTCTTCTTTCTCGGCGAGATTTTCGTCGATGTCCCGTTGCCCGTCGATCCGCATCCCGAGCAGGACGGCGCGCATTGCGGCCAGTGCACGCGCTGCATCGGCGCATGTCCGACGGGCGCGATCGTGGCGCCGTATCGCGTCGACGCGCGGCGCTGCATCTCGTATCTGACGATCGAACTGCACGGCAGCATTCCCGAAGACATGCGTCCGCTGATCGGCAACCGCGTGTATGGATGCGACGATTGTCAGCTCGTCTGTCCGTGGAACAAGTTCGCGCAGGCCGCGCCGGTCGCGGATTTCGACGTGCGGCACGGGCTCGATCGCGCGACGCTCGTCGAGTTGTTTGCATGGAGCGCGGAAGATTTCGACACACGCATGCAGGGCAGCGCGATCCGGCGCATCGGGCATGAACGCTGGCTGCGCAATATCGCGGTCGCGATGGGCAACGCGTTGCGCGCGTCGTCGCTCGATGCGGGCGAACGCAAGGCGATCGTCGACGCACTGGAAGCGCGCGCTGACGACCCGTCCGAACTGGTCCGCGAGCATGTTCGCTGGGCGCTGGAGCAATCATGAAGAACACCGCATTCGACGCTGTGATCGACGCGCCGTTCGGCAAGGTCGGCATTCGCGCTGATGCGCAATGCGTGCGCGAGATCGTGTATTTGCCCGACGACGTCGACAGCATCGCGCCTGAAAAGCCGCTCGCGAAAGAAGCCGCCGCGCAGATCCGGGCGTATTTTCAGACACCTTCGATGCGCTTCGATCTGCCGTTCGCGCTTCGCGGGACCGCGTTTCAGCAGCGCGTGTGGCAGGGCATCTCGGGCATCGCGGCGGGGCAGGTCTGGACCTACGGCCAGCTCGCGCGCGAGATCGGCAGCGTGCCGCGCGCGGTCGGGCAGGCGTGCGGCTCCAATCCGCTGCCGATCGTGATACCGTGCCACCGGGTCGTGGCTTCGGGCGGGATCGGCGGTTTCGCGCATCATCCCGGCGAAGGTTTTTATCGCAACGTGAAGCGCTGGCTGCTGGCGCATGAGGGTGTTTCGATCGCATGACGAGCGCAACGACTGAAGAAATACAAACGCCGGAACTGAGCGCGAGTCACGACGCGATCGATCTCTTTTGCGATGCGCTCTGGCTCGAACACGGACTCGCCAAGAACTCGCTGGAAGCGTACCGGCGCGACCTCAAACTCTTCGCCGAATGGCTCGCCCGGACGCGCGGCGCGTCGATCGACATCGCCACCGAAGCCGACATGAACGGCTACATGGCCGCGCGCCGCGGCGACAAGGCGACCTCCGCGAACCGGCGTTTGTCGGTCTTTCGCCGCTACTACGCGTGGGCGCTGCGCGAGCACCGCGTATCCTCCGATCCGACGCTCAAGCTGCGCTCGGCCAAGCAGCCGCCGCGCTTTCCTTCGACGCTCAACGAGTCGCAAGTCGAGGCGCTGCTCGGCGCACCCGACGTCGACACGCCGCTCGGTTTGCGCGATCGCACGATGCTCGAACTGATGTACGCGAGCGGCCTGCGCGTGACCGAGCTCGTCACGCTGAAGACGGTCGAACTCGGCCTGAACGAAGGCGTCGTGCGCGTGATGGGCAAGGGCTCGAAAGAGCGCCTGATTCCGTTCGGCGAGACGGCGCACGACTGGCTCGAACGCTACTTGCGCGAAGCGCGTCAGGTGCTGCTCGGCGCGCGTTCCGCCGATGCGCTCTTCGTCACCGCGCGCGGCGAAGGCATGACGCGCCAGCAGTTCTGGAACATCATCAAGCGCCATGCGCTGAACGGCGGCGTGCACGCGCCGCTTTCGCCGCACACGCTGCGTCACGCGTTCGCCACGCATCTGCTCAATCACGGCGCGGACTTGCGCGTCGTGCAATTGCTGCTCGGCCACTCGGACATCTCGACGACGCAGATCTACACGCACGTCGCGCGCGAGCGCTTGCAGAAGCTGCATCGCGAGCATCATCCGCGCGGGTGAGATTTGGGCGTCGTTCGCGAACGATCGTGCCACAGATTTTCGTGCTCGCGCCATTGGCCGAATGGCCGATGGTGAGCGCCCCGGCGCGCCGCTACAATGCGTGGCATGTCGAAAGCCAAACACGTGTCCGAAACGCCCGCGACGCAATTCCTGCGTCGTCACAAGGTCGAATTCGGCGAGCATCCTTACGATTATGTCGAGCATGGCGGCACGGAGGAATCCGCGCGGCAGCTCGGCGTGGACGAGCATAGCGTCGTCAAGACGCTCGTGATGGAAGACGAGCACGCGAAGCCGCTGATCGTCCTCATGCACGGCGATCGCACGGTATCCACGAAGAATCTCGCGCGGCAGACGGGCGCGAAGCGCATCGAGCCGTGCAAGCCTGAAGTGGCGAACCGGCATTCGGGGTTTCTCGTCGGCGGCACGTCGCCGTTCGGCACGAAAAAAGCGATGCCGGTGTACGTCGAATCGACCATTCTCGAACTCGATCGCGTCTATCTGAACGGCGGCCGGCGCGGGTATCTCGTGAGCATCGATCCGAAAGTGCTGACCGCGTTGCTGAGCGCGAAACCCGTGCAGTGCGCGAGCGTCGATTAGAATGCGTTCCGCTCTCGCCACAACCGAAAAAACATCATGATTTTTCCGATCGTCGCCGTCGTGTCCTATTTGATCGGCTCGATTTCATTCGCCGTCGTCGTGAGTCACGCGATGGGACTGGCCGATCCACGTTCGTATGGCTCGGGCAATCCCGGCGCGACCAACGTGCTGCGCACCGGCAACAAGAAGGCCGCGATCCTTACGCTGATCGGCGATGCGTTCAAGGGCTGGCTGCCCGTGTGGGTCGTCGCGCACTTCGGCGCGAGCTTCGGCTGGGATCAAACGGGCATCAACACGGCGACGGCGCTCGCGGCCATCGCGGTGTTTCTCGGGCATCTGTACCCAGTTTTCTTCCGGTTCCAGGGCGGCAAGGGCGTCGCGACGGCGGCGGGCGTGCTGCTCGCGATCCATCCGGCGCTCGGTCTCGCGACGCTGCTCACCTGGCTCATCATCGCGTTCTTCTTCCGCTATTCGTCGCTCGCGGCGCTCGTCGCGGCCGTGTTCGCGCCGCTCTTTCAGGTGTTTCTGTTCGGGCCGAGCCGCATCTCGCTCGCCGTGCTGGCGATGGGCGTGCTGCTAATCTGGCGGCATCGCGCGAATATTTCGAAGCTGCTGGCGGGCAAGGAAAGCCGCATCGGCGAAAAGAAGAAGGCGGCGGAAGCGGCCGAATAAGACAAAAAGCCGTTCGGCGCGAACCGGAACGGCTTTTTCACTTCTGAAGCGATGGCAAATCAGTCGCGGAAGTTGTTGAAGTCGAGCGGCGTGTCCGTCACTTCCTTCTTCAGCAGCGCGATGGCGCTTTGCAGGTCGTCGCGTTTCGTGCCTTGCACGCGCACCGCGTCGCCCTGAATGCTCGCCTGCACCTTGATCTTGCTGTCCTTCACGGTCTTGACGATCTTCTTCGCCAGATCGCCCGACACGCCTTTCTTCACGGTCACGACTTGCTTGAGCTTGTCGCCGCCGATTTTCTCCTGCTTGCCGTAGTCGAGAAAACGCACGTCGACGCCGCGCTTGGCCATCTTGTTCAGCAGAACGTCCTTCACCTGGCCGAGCTTGAAGTCGTCGTCGGCGTAGAGCGTGAGTTCGCGCTCTTTCTGCTCGACGCGTGAATCCGAACCCTTGAAATCGAAGCGCGTCGAGATTTCCTTGTTCGATTGTTCGATCGCGTTCTTCACTTCGATCATGTTTGCTTCGCTGACGACGTCAAACGATGGCATCTGTCTTTCTCCTTCATTGAGGCGAGCGCGCCGCCGAAGCGCGGCTCGCGCAATCGCTATAATCACGGTCCTGTCGTCATTCTACCGACGCGATTCGCTAATGTCGCTCCAGCTTCTCTCCGATTTCTCTCTGCTCGCCCACAACACGTTCGGTTTCGACGCGCGCGCGCGTCACGCTATGCGCATCGATTCCGTCGACGCGGCCGTCGCGCTCGCAACCGACGCGCGCATCGCGAACATGCCGCAACTCGTGCTCGGCGGCGGCAGCAATATCGTGCTGACGCGCGATTTCGACGGCGTCGCGCTGATCGTCGGCATGCGCGGCAAACGCGTGATCGGCGAAGACGGCGACGCGTGGCTCGTCGAAGCCGGCGCGGGCGAGAACTGGCACGATTTCGTCGCCTGGACGCTCGCGCAGGGCATCCCGGGACTCGAAAATCTCGCGCTGATTCCGGGCACGGTCGGCGCGGCGCCGATCCAGAACATCGGCGCATACGGGCTGGAAATGGGCGAGCGCTTCGAGCGGCTCGGCGCGGTCGAGCTCGCAACCGGCGCACGCATGGAGTTCGATCGCGCTGCATGCGCCTTCGGTTATCGCGACAGCTTCTTCAAGCGGGCAGGGCGCGGGCGCTTCATGATCACCTCGGTCGTGTTCCGGCTGCCGAAAGCGTGGACGCCGCGCGCGGAATACGCCGACCTCGCGCGCGCGCTCGACGCCGCCGCGAAACCCGACGCGCAGGCTATTTTCGATGCGGTCGTCGCCGTGCGTCGCGCCAAGCTGCCCGACTGGACCGTGCTCGGCAATGCGGGCAGCTTCTTCAAGAATCCGGTCGTGAGCGCGCCGGCGTTCGAGACGCTGAAACAGCGCGAACCCGGGGTCGTTTCGTACCGCCAGGCGGACGGCCAAGTGAAGCTCGCGGCGGGCTGGCTGATCGATCAGTGCGGATGGAAAGGGCGCGGCATCGGCGGCGCGGCGGTGCACGATCGTCAGGCGCTCGTGCTCGTGAATCGCGGCGGCGCGACGGGTGCGCAAGTGCTCGAACTCGCCGAAGCCATCAAGCGCGACGTGCTCGCGCGCTTTCACGTCGAACTGGAGATGGAGCCGGTCGCGCTCTGAACGCGGCCAACAAAAAACCCGCCGAACGAAAGTCCGGCGGGTTTTTTACGTCCAGAACCGCGCGAATCACGCTCCGCGCTGGCGGCGCGCGTTCTCGGCGATGCGCATGCGCAGCGCGTTCAGCTTGATGAAGCCGCCGGCATCGGCCTGGTTGTAGGCGCCGCCGTCGTCATCGAACGTCGCGATGGTCTTGTCGAACAGCGTTTCCTTCGAATCGCGCGCGACGACCGACACGCCGCCCTTGTAGAGCTTCACGCGCACCCAGCCGTTGACCTTGTCTTGCGTGTGGTCGATCAGCACTTGCAGCGCGCGACGCTCCGGGCTCCACCAGTAGCCGTTGTAAATCAGCGATGCGTAACGCGGCATCAGATCGTCCTTCAGATGCGCCACTTCGCGATCGAGCGTGATCGACTCGATGCCGCGGTGCGCCTTCAGCATGATCGTGCCGCCCGGCGTCTCGTAGCAGCCGCGCGACTTCATGCCGACGTAACGGTTTTCGACCAGATCCAGACGGCCGATGCCGTGCTTGCCGCCCAGACGGTTCAGCTCGGTCAGCATGTCAGCGGGCGACAGGCGCTTGCCGTTCAGCGCGACCGGGTCGCCCTTCTCGAATTCGATATCGACGTACTCGGCCTGATCCGGCGCCTCTTCCGGCGACACGGTCCAGCGCCACATATCGGCTTCGGCCTCGGCCTTCGGGTCTTCCAGATGGCGTCCTTCGAACGAAATATGCAGCAGGTTCGCGTCCATCGAGTAGGGCGCGCCGCCTTGCTTGTGCTTCATTTCGATCGGAATGCCGGCCTTTTCGGCATACGCGAGCAGCTTTTCGCGCGAAAGCAGGTCCCATTCGCGCCAAGGCGCGATCACCTTGATGCCGGGTTCGAGCGAGTAATAACCGAGCTCGAAGCGAACCTGGTCGTTGCCCTTGCCGGTCGCGCCGTGCGAGACGGCCTGCGCGCCGGTTGCGCGCGCGATTTCGATCTGGCGCTTCGCGATCAACGGACGCGCGATCGACGTGCCCAGCAGATACTCGCCTTCATAGACGGTGTTCGCGCGGAACATCGGGAACACGAAGTCGCGGACGAACTCTTCACGCAAATCTTCGATGAAGATGTTTTCCTGCTTGATGCCCAGCTGGAGCGCCTTCTTGCGCGCGGGTTCCAGCTCCTCGCCCTGGCCGATGTCGGCCGTGAAGGTCACGACTTCGGCGTCGTAGTTGTCCTGCAACCATTTCAGGATGACGGAGGTGTCGAGACCGCCCGAATAGGCGAGCACGACTTTCTTGATATCGCTCATGGTGAACTCGTATGCGGAAAAGCCGGTGCGGCGGTTGTGCGCCGCTTCGCGTCCGCCGGGCGCGCGACGGGCATGAAGAGCGCGGAAAAAAGCTATTTTGACATTAAAAAGCCGCGCTTCCGTAAATCTGAGATACGCGGCTCGGCGACAGCGCCGATTTGCCCGGTATTCGCTCAGTGATTGAGCTTGCCGAGCAGGAGATACTCCATCAGCGCCTTCTGGACGTGGAGACGGTTCTCCGCTTCGTCCCAGACGACGCTTTGCGGACCGTCGATGACGTCCGCGCTCACTTCCTCGCCGCGATGCGCGGGCAGGCAGTGCATGAAGAGCGCATCGGGATTGGCGCGCGCCATCATCTCGACGTCGACGCAATAGTCGGCGAACGCCTTCATGCGCGCTTCGTTCTCGGCTTCGTATCCCATGCTCGTCCAGACGTCCGTCGTGACGAGATCGGCGCCCGCGCAGGCTTCGTTCGGATCGTCGAATTCCTCGAAGAACGGCTTGCTTTGCTCGGAAACCAGCGCGGGATCGAGTTTGTAGCCCGTCGGCGTCGACAGGCGCAACTTGAAGCCGAGAATCTGCGCCGCTTCGATCCACGTGTAGAGCATGTTGTTCGCGTCGCCGACCCACGCGACGGTCTTGCCGGAAATCGGACCGCGATGCTCGTAGAACGTGAAGATGTCCGCCAGCACCTGGCACGGATGATATTCGTTGGTCAGCCCGTTGATGACCGGCACGCGCGAGCTTTCCGCGAAACGCCGGATGATGTCCTGGCCGAACGTGCGAATCATGATGATGTCGACCATGCGCGAGATGACCTGCGCCGAATCCTCGATCGGCTCGCCGCGGCCGAGTTGCGTGTCGCGCGTGTTCATGAACACCGCATGACCGCCGAGCTGGAAGATGCCCGCTTCGAACGAAAGGCGCGTACGCGTCGAGCTTTTCTCGAAGATCATCGCGAGCGTGCGATCGTGCAGCGGATGATAGGTCTCGTAGTTCTTGAACTTGCGCTTCAGAATGCGCGCGCGTTCGAGCACGTACTCATAGTCGTCGAGGGAAAAATCCTTGAACTGAAGATAGTGGCGAATTTTCTTGGCGGTCATGAAACGCAAGCGGCGGCTTCGAACCGGCCACCGCGCGTGAGCGTCGAGGCCGGACGGCGCCGCCGTCGGGAGTGGTATCGATTTTGAGCATAAAGGATTTTCCGATGTTTGACGAGGCTGGCCAAAAGGACGATGGCGCGCGCAGGCCCGGCCCACGGCCTCGGGCCGCCCCCGATGGACACGCCCCTTGTCTGTGTGCGCTGCGGAAAGGAGGCCCCTGCGGTATAATCACGCTCGCTCGTTTCAACAGTTCTGCAACATTCAGCACCGTTTCACGCGCATCTGCCATCTGCGGCCAGGGGTTTGCAAGAATCCGGTCGGCGTGACTTTGTGCGTTCCGATTTCGCGTGGATTGTCCAGTGCTGTCGAGTCCGCCATTCCTGTCGCGGGCGCGGAAGGTTCCGCCAGAACCGGCCCGCGAAGACCGCCCGGCGCTTTTCGCTGCCGGCTCCTGCGGTTCCCTGCGTCAGGCATGTGCGTTCCGGTGCGCGTCACCGGCCGTCAAAAGGTATTGCTACATGGCTGAATCATCCCCTACCGAATACTTCATACAAGGCATCACCAAGAGCGGGAGAAAGTTTCGGCCGAGCGATTGGTGCGAGCGCCTGGCCGGCGTGATGTCGGGCTTCGGCCCAAAAGCGAAAGGGCCCAATGCCCGCCTGCAATATTCCATCTACGTTCGTCCGACGATGATCGGCGACATCAAGGTCGTGATCGTCGATTCGCGCTTACGTGACATCGAGCCAATGGCGTTCGACTTCGTCCTGAACTTCGCGAAAGACAACGATCTGGTCGTGACCGAGGCGTGCGAACTGCCGCCGCATCACGGCACGCAGACTCAGCAGCCCCAGCCGTGACGCTGGCCTGACCAAGCAGCAGACGCAAAAAAGCCCGCCGAAGCGGGCTTTTTCGTTACTGCGCAGCGGAAACAGGAAGCTGCTTCGACGAACGCCCCGAACGCGAAATTCGCGAAAACCGGAAAGCGCCCGCCCGAAGCGAGCCAGAATTACTGGGCAGCGGGGGCTTGCAGGCCCTTGATGGCTGCAGCCAGGCGGCTCTTGTGACGAGCGGCCTTGTTCTTGTGGACGATCTTCTTGTCCGCGATGATGTCGAGCGTCTTGATCGACGTCTTGAACACCTCGGCGGCCTTGGCTTGATCGCCGGCGTCGATAGCCTTGCGAACTGCCTTGATGGCCGTGCGGAACTTCGAGCGCAGCGCCGAGTTGTGCGAGTTGGCTTTGGCGGCCTGACGGGCGCGCTTGCGAGCTTGTGCGGAATTTGCCATGACGGTTTCCTTTTTCCTGTTTCAGCTGTTACTTGTCCGGAGCGCGCCGGGCCGGCGAAGGCTTTGAAAAGCCCTGATGCGGACGATCGCGCGCTGCCTTTGATCTCGAATCCCGGGAACGATTGCCCGAGAACCTCTAAAACATAGCCGGCCGGAGCCGGAAAAGACGCGAAGCTGCTCGATCCATGGAAAGCCAATGGAATTTTGGAGCCTCGAAACCCGCGATTATAGCAAGGGAATATGAGACATGACAAGCGCGGCGTGGACCGCGCTGGCGCGAGACGACGCCCTCGACATCGGTCAAACGTGCGGTGTTGGCCGCCAGCAATGAGCGGAGTCTCATGGGCGCGGGGCGCGCGGCCCGTATAATAAGCGCCCCATGAATCTATTTCGAGCCCTCCTGACGGTCAGCGGCTTCACGCTGCTGTCGCGCGTGACCGGCCTGATCCGCGAAACGCTGATCGCCCGAGCCTTCGGCGCCAGTATTTATACCGACGCGTTCTACGTCGCCTTCCGAATTCCCAACCTGCTGCGGCGTCTCTCCGCGGAAGGCGCGTTCGCGCAGGCGTTCGTGCCGATCCTCGCCGAGTTCAAGAACAGCAAGGGCCACGATCCGACCAAGGCGCTCGTCGACGCGATGTCGACGGTGCTCACCTGCTTCCTCGTCGTACTGTCTGTGGCCGGCATGCTGGGCGCGAGCTGGGTGGTGTTCGCGGTCGCGTCGGGGCTTCAGCACGAGGGCGCGGCGTATGGCCTCGCGGTCTCGATGACGCGCATCATGTTCCCGTACATCGTCCTCATTTCGATGACGACCCTCGCCTCGGGCGTGCTCAACACGTACAAACAGTTCTCGCTGCCCGCGTTCGCGCCCGTGCTGCTGAACGTATCGTTCATTTTCGCGGCCGTGTTCGTGGGGCCGCATCTGAAGATTCCGGTCTATGCGCTCGCGTATGCGGTGATCGTCGGCGGCGTTCTGCAATTGCTCGTGCAACTGCCCGGCCTGAAGAAGATCGACATGACGCCGCGCATCGGGCTGAACTTCCGCGCCGCGCTCGCGCATCCGGGCGTCAAGCGCGTGTTGCTGAAGATGGTCCCGGCGATGTTCGCGGTCTCGGTCGGGCAGTTGAGCCTCATCATCAACACGAATATCGCGTCGAACATCGGGGCGGGCGCGGTGTCGTGGATCAACTATGCCGACCGGCTGATGGAATTCCCGACCGCGCTGCTCGGCGCGGCGCTCGGCACGATTCTGCTGCCGAGCCTCTCGAAAGCGCACGTCGACGCCAATCACGACGAATACTCCGCGTTGCTCGACTGGGGGCTGCGCATCACGTTTTTGCTGGCAGCGCCGAGCGCGGTCGCGCTGTTCTTCTTCGCCGAGCCGCTCACCGCGACGCTCTTTCACTACGGCAAGTTCGACAACCATTCCGTTGTGATGGTCGGCCGCGCGTTGTCGGCATACGGGATCGGGCTGGTCGGCCTCATCCTCATCAAGATTCTCGCGCCGGGCTTCTACGCCAAGCAGGACATCAAGACGCCGGTGAAGATCGCGGTCTTCGTGCTGATCATGACGCAGGTGAGCAACTACGTCTTCGTGCCGATCTTCTCGCACGCGGGTCTGACGCTTTCGATCGGCCTCGGCGCGCTCGCCAACGCGTTCCTGTTGTTCACGGGGCTGCGCCGCCGCAAGATCTACCGGCCTTCGCCGGGCTGGCTGCGCTTTTTCGCGCAACTGTTCGGCGCGTGCCTGATTCTTGCGGGCACGATGCACTGGGTGGCGATCAATTTCGACTGGATCGCCATGCGCGCGACGCCGTTCCTGCGCATCGCGCTTCTCGGTGCGAGTCTCGTTGTGTTCGCCGCGCTATATTTCGGTATTCTTGCCGCAATGGGCTTCAAATACGCCTATTTCAAGAGACGCACGCTTTGATGACGACAACGCGTATCCTCGATTACTTCTCTTCGCTGATGGCGGACGACGACAGCCTTCCGCTCACGGAAGCGGCCTTGTCGCTCGCACAGGACGCGTATCCCGATCTCGACCTGCAGGCCGTGCTCGCGGAGATCGACGAACTCGTCGTGCGCGCGCGCCGCCGCATACCCGACGACGCCGACGCGAAGCATAAAGTCGATGCGCTGAATCGCTACTTCTTCCGTGAGCTGGGCTTTTCCAGCAACCTCAACGATTACTACGATCCCGACAACAGCCATTTGCATGTGGTGTTGCGACGCCGGCGCGGCATTCCGATCTCGCTCGCGGTGATCTATCTGGAAATGGCCGAGCAACTCGGCCTGCCGGTGCGCGGCGTGTCGTTTCCGGGGCATTTCCTGCTGCGCGTCGCGACGCCCGGCCAGGATCTGATGCTCGACCCGACGACCGGCCAGACGCTCTCCGAAGCGCAGATGGTCGAAATGCTGGAGCCGTACGTGCAGCGCGTGGGCGAATCGATCGGCAGTGCGTTGCGCGTGCTGTTGCAACCCGCGACGCGGCGCGAGATCGTCGCGCGCATGCTGCGCAATCTGAAGGGCATTTATTTGCAGACGGAGCGCTGGCAGCGTTTGCTCGCGGTTCAGCAGCGGCTCGTGATCGCGTTGCCGCACAGCATCGAGGAAGTGCGCGATCGCGGCTTCGCGTATGCGCGGCTGGATTATCTGCGGCCGGCGCTGGAAGACCTTGAGCGATACATCGAGATTCGTCCGGATGCCGAAGACGCGACCGTCGTCGAAACCGAACTGCACGAGTTGCGACAGCGCACGCAGCAAGGCGACTGAACGCAGACTGAACGCAAACGGCGGACTTCGGGAGAAGCCCGCCGTTTTCACATGCGCGGCGTCATTTCGGCTGCATGCGGATCGCGCCGTCGAGGCGGATCACTTCGCCGTTGAGCATCGGATTGTCGAAGATCTGCTTGACGAGCATCGCGTATTCGTCGGGTTTGCCGAGACGCGGCGGGAACGGCACCATTGCGCCGAGCGTGTCCTGCACTTCCTTCGGCATGCCGAGCAGCATCGGCGTTTCGAACAGGCCCGGTGCAATCGTCATCACGCGGATGCCGCTCTTGCTCAGGTCGCGCGCGATGGGCAGCGTCATGCCCGCGACGCCGCTCTTCGACGCCGCATAGGCCGCCTGGCCGATCTGTCCGTCATACGCCGCCACCGACGCCGTGTTCACGATCACGCCACGCTCGCCCGCCGCGTTCGCTTCGTTCTTCGACATCACGTTGGCCGCGAGCCGGATCATGTTGAAGGTGCCGATGAGATTCACCGCGATCACCTTCGAAAAGAGATCGAGCGCGTGCGGACCGTCGCGTCCGACCGTTTTCGCCGCCGGCGCGATGCCCGCGCAGTTCACGAGGCCGCGCAGGGCGCCGAGGCTCGACGCGGTATCGATGGCGCGTTGGCCGTCGCTTTCCTGGCTCACGTCGCATTTGACGAACGCGCCGGACAGTTCTTTCGCGAGCGCCACGCCCGCTGCTTCGTTCATGTCGGCGAGCACGACCTTGCCGCCTTGCGCCGCGATGAGCTGCGCGGTCGCCGCGCCGAGACCCGACGCGCCGCCGGTGATCAGAAAGACGTTGCCTTGCATCTCCATGTTTCTTCTCCTTTTGTGTGATTCGTGCGCGCGGAAGCCAGGGTAAAGCCGCTCGCGCCGATGTCATTCCTCGTGGGAAACCTCGTGCGAAACGCGTCGATTGTAGCGAAGCCGCAGGCTGCAAATTCGCACGATGGTCATGCGATTTCACGGCACAAAAAAACCCGCTCACGAAGAGCGGGTTTTCACGGAACGCGAGCCGGCGGACGCGTTACTTCAGCGCGTCGAACACACGCGTGCGGATTTCATCGACGGTGCCGAGGCCCGCGACCTTGCGATACTCCGGCGCCTTCAGACCGTTCGGCGCTTCGCCGCTCTTTGCCCAGTCGTTGTAGTACGCGATCAGCGGCTTGGTTTGCGCAACATACACGTCGAGCCGCTTTTTCACGGTCTCTTCCTTGTCGTCGTCGCGCTGGATCAGCGGCTCGCCGGTCACGTCGTCGGTCATGTCGACCTTCGGCGGATTGAACTTGACGTGATACGTGCGACCCGATGCCGCATGCACGCGACGGCCGCTCATCCGAGTGATGATTTCGTCGAAGGGCACATCGATTTCGATCACGTAGTCGATGGCCACGCCTGCGTCTTTCATGGCTTCGGCCTGCGGCAGCGTGCGCGGGAAGCCGTCGAAGAGATAGCCGTTCTTGCAGTCGTCGGCCAGCAGGCGTTCCTTCACGAGATTGATGATGAGCGAATCCGGCACCAGCTCGCCCGCGTCCATGAAGCGCTTCGCCTCGACGCCGAGCGGCGAGCCTGCCTTGACGGCTGCGCGCAGCATGTCGCCGGTCGAAATCTGCGGAATGCCGAATTTCTCCTTGATGAAGTTTGCCTGGGTGCCCTTGCCCGCACCGGGTGCGCCCAACAGGATCAAACGCATGGTGATCTCTCCGAATCGTCTATAAACCGCTTCAAGCCGCGAGGCTGATTTGACATCCGGTGGCCTGGCTCGCGCGGCGTCGACGACAGGGCGCGCAGCCGAAAGGAGACGGCGGGCACTTGCGGACAGCGGCGCAACGTTGAGCGTGGCGCTGACCGGAAGGCTCGCGCAATCGCTTGATTATGCCACGGCGCTTTACGATTGCGACCGTAATAACGCGCATAGAAAACGCCACAAACCCCGCCGAATGGGGCGTTCAGCGGGGTTTACACGGGTTGCCGCGCGGCTTTCAGTCGGCTTTAGGGAAGAGCGCCTGGACGCGCACGAGATCGGCCGGCGTATCGACACCGGGCGGCGGGGCGTCCTGCGTCACGCGCACCGCGATGCGTTCGCCATGCCACAGCGCGCGCAGTTGTTCGAGCGCTTCGGCTTCTTCGATCGGCGCTTGCGCGAGGTTCGGGAAGTTGCGCAGGAATTTCGCGCGATACGCGTAGAGGCCAATATGCCGCAGCACATTTTCCGGCACGGACGGCAGTTTGCCGAGCGCGGCGACGTCCGGCCAGTGCGGTTGCCAGAGATCGCGCGTCCACGGAATCGGCGCGCGCGAGAAGTAGAGCGCGACGCTCTTCGCATCGAGCACGACTTTCACAACGTTCGGATTGAACACGTCGGCGGGATCGTGAATCGGATGCGCGGCCGTCGCGATCGCGCATGCGGGATGCGCCGCGAGGTGATCGGCGACATCGCGCACGAGTTGCGGATCGATGAGCGGCTCGTCGCCTTGAACATTCACGACGATGGCGTCGTCGCTCCAGTTCAGGCGCGTCGCCACTTCGGCCAGACGATCCGTGCCGGTCGGATGATCGGCGCGCGTCAGCATCACTTCGACGCCGTGATCGCGCGCGGCCTCGACCACGCGGTCGGAATCGGTCGCGACGAGCACCTGGCTCGCGCCCGATTCGCGCGCGCGCTCGGCGACGCGCACGACCATCGGCTTGCCGCCGATGTCGGCGAGCGGTTTATTCGGCAGGCGCGTGGACGCGAGGCGCGCGGGAATGACCGCGATGAACGGAACGGACATACCGGCGTGCTCAGGCTTCGCCGGCCGGTTTGAGCGGCTCGACGGGCGTGCCTTCCACGGTCTGACGCGCTTCGTCGACGAGCATCACGGGAATGCCGTCGCGGATGGGGTAGGCGAGTTTGTCCGCGCTGCAGACGAGTTCCTGCGCCGCGCGATCGTAAGTGAGCGGCCCTTTGCAGATCGGGCAAACGAGGATTTCAAGCAGACGTGCGTCCACGGAGTTTCTCCACAACTAGAGCGATGAGGCGCGGTCTTAGCACGGCTTGCACCGGGACGACCCAGATGCGTGCGTCGCGCCAGGCGCCCAATTTTACTGCATCCTTTTCGGTGATCAGGATCGCATCGGCGTCGATGCCGGCAAACGGATTCTCGCGATACGAATAGTGATCGGGAAACGCGCGCGTCGCCGGCGCGATGCCCGCCGCGCGCAGCGTCGCGAAGAAGCGCTCGGGCGAGCCGATGCCCGCCGCCGCGACCACTTTTTCTCCGGCGAACTGATCGAGCGGGCGGCGCTGGTGCGGATCGTCGAGCAGCCATGCGTCGCCGGATTCGAGTTCCAGCGCGAAGGTGTTCGGCCACGGCGGCAGCGTGCGCTCGTAGGGACTGTTGATGAGCGTCGCATCGCGGCGGCGCGACATCGGCTCGCGCAACGGGCCCGCTGGCAGCAGAAAGCCGTTGCCGCCGAGACGGGCATCGAAGACTACGAGTTCGAACGCGCGCGCGAGGCGATAGTGCTGCAGGCCGTCGTCGGAAACGAGGACATCGACGTGCGGATGCGCTTCGAGCAGCGCCTTCGCGGCGGCGACGCGATCCGGGCAGACGAACACCGGCGCGTGCGTGCGCCGCGCGATCAGGAGCGGCTCGTCGCCGACCTGCGCGGCGGCGGAGCTCGCCGTGACGCTCGTGGGCTTCGCGACCTTCGCGCCGTAGCCGCGCGAGACCACGCCCGGCTGAAACCCGGCGGCGCGCAACGCTTCGACGAGCGCGATGACGGTCGGCGTCTTGCCCGTTCCGCCGACGGTCACGTTGCCCACGACGACCACTGGCGCGCCCACCTCGACGCGCTTCATCCAGCCGAATTCGTAGAAGGCGCGGCGCGTGGCCGCAATCGCGCCGAAGATGCAGGCGAAAGGCGTCAGCGCCCAGGCGACCGGGCCGCGCCGACGCCATTCGCGGGCGAGGAAGTTTTCGAGCGGCGGCTTGAGATCAGACATGGACCGCCTTCGCGCTGAACGCTGGCGGGCGGCAGGTCGGGTACGGCATGGCGTGCAACGGCAGCTCCTCGGATCACGGTTGGCGTTGGACGACGCCCGGCGTTTCGCGGCTCGCAATCGAACAGGATTCGGCCGCGCCAGCCGGTGCTGGAACCCGGCACTCTAGCGCGCGCGGGCCGTGGGCGCCAGTCGCGAGCGAGGGCGACGATTCGATTCCGTGCCATTCGGACGCCTGTGGATAACTCTGTGGAGAACTTCCAGCCGACAAACCGCGATCGCCTCTCAGGAAAGAGTTGCTCCGGGAGTGACAGTGTTCGTAAAAATTTATCGTAGAAAAATCAGTCGCTTGCAACGAACTCATCGGCCTGAGCCAATGTCGCGCGGCGCACGGCGGTAAGTCTTTCTGTGTGGACACTTGTTACACTTGCGTACCTCGTTAAGCGGCGGTTGTGCCTCGCAGACAATGGCCGCGCCTGAAGCTTTTTCCCGTCCAGCCATGATTCCCGATTCCCAGCCGTCGCAAAGCGGCGATGCCGTCATCCTCGTTTCCGTGCTCAACCGCGCGATCAACTCGATGCTCGAACGGTCGTTTCCACTCGTCTGGGTTTCGGGCGAGGTGTCGAACTTCACGCGCGCGGCGAGCGGCCATTGGTACTTCTCGATCAAGGACGCGAACGCGCAGATGCGCTGCGTGATGTTCCGCGGCCGCGCGCAGTACGCCGAGTTCACGCCGCGCGAGGGCGACAAGATCGAGGTGCGCGCACTCGTCACGATGTACGAGCCGCGCGGCGAACTGCAACTCAACGTCGAAGCGGTGCGTCGCACGGGGCAGGGCCGGCTTTACGAAGCGTTTCTGCGCCTGAAGGCGCAACTCGAAAGCGAAGGACTCTTCGCGGCCGAACGCAAGCGCGCATTGCCGGCGCATCCGCGAGGCATCGGCATCGTGACGTCGTTGCAGGCGGCCGCGTTGCGCGATGTGCTCACGACCCTCGCGCGCCGTGCGCCGCATGTGCCGGTCGTCGTGTATCCGGCGCCGGTGCAGGGCGCGGGCGTCGGCGCGAAGCTGGCGGCGATGGTCGAAGCCGCGAACGCGCGGCGCGAGGTCGATGTGCTGATCGTGTGTCGCGGCGGCGGGTCGATCGAGGATCTGTGGGCGTTCAACGAGGAAGTCCTCGCGCGCGCGATCGCGGCGAGCGCGTTGCCGGTGGTGAGCGGCGTCGGCCACGAAACCGATTTCACCATCGCCGATTTCGCCGCCGACGTGCGTGCGCCTACGCCGACCGCCGCCGCCGAGCTCGTCAGTCCGCAGCGCGTGTTGCTGTTGCGCGATCTCGATCATCGGCATGCGGCGCTCGCGCGCGGCTTTGGCCGGACGATGGAACGCCGCGCGCAGCAACTCGACTGGCTCACGCGCCGGCTCGTGAGTCCCGTCGAACGGCTGGCGCGGCAGCGAACGCATCTGCGGCAGCTGGCAAGCCGGCTCACGGCGGCGGGCGCGCGGCCCGTGCGGGATGCGCGGGCGCATTTCGCGCTGGCGCATTACCGCTGGCAGCGCAAACGTCCGAATGTCGCCGTCGAGCGCGAGCATCTGCTGAGGCTCGCGCAGCGCATCGGCAGCGCGCACGAGCGGCGCGCGGAACGAGAGAAAGCGTGCGTTTCGGAACTGGCGGCGCGCTTGCTTGTGCTGAGCCCGCAGCGCACACTCGAACGCGGCTATGCCGCCTTGATCGACGCGCAAACCGGCCGCGCCGTGCGTGCGCCGAACGCATTGAAGCCGAAGCGGCCGCTCACCGTCCATCTCGCGGAAGGATCGGCGGACGTGGTGCTCGCCGACGTGCAGGCGCGTCTGTCAGATGAATTCTGAGCCCGGCGCGACGCGTGGAATCGGCGTACATTTGACGTGCCTGAAAAGGCTTGTCAGAGCACTTTTTACGCAGCCTGAGGCGAATCGAAAGCAATATTGCTCATAAAGGGCACACGGTTTGCTGGGTTATCCCAACTCGCCTACAATCCAGTGCTCCACTGCTGGACGCCTCACAATCCCACAATCCACATAGAAAGGAAGCTCGCATCATGGAACATACGCTCCCGCCGCTGCCGTTCGACAAGAACGCGCTCGCTCCGCACATGTCGGAAGAAACGCTCGAGTATCACTATGGCAAGCACCACCAGACCTATGTGACGAACCTGAACAAGCTGATCCCCGGCACCGAATTCGAAAATCTGCCGCTGGAAGAAATCGTCAAGAAGTCGTCGGGCGGCGTCTTCAACAACTCGGCGCAGGTCTGGAATCACACGTTCTTCTGGAACAGCCTGTCGCCGAACGGCGGCGGCGCTCCGACGGGCGCGCTGGCTGACGCGATCAACGCCAAGTACGGTTCCTACGACAAGTTCAAGGAAGAATTCGCCAAGGTCGCGACCGGCACGTTCGGCTCGGGCTGGACGTGGCTCGTGAGGAAGACCGACGGCACGGTGGATATCGTCTCGACGAGCAATGCCGCCACGCCGCTCACGACGGACGCGAAAGCGCTCGTGACCATCGACGTGTGGGAGCATGCTTATTACATCGACTATCGCAATGCGCGTCCGAAGTTCATCGAGGCTTACTGGAATATCGTGAACTGGGATTTCGCGTCGAAGAATTTCGGTTCGTAAGCTCGCGTGAAAATGATTGCGGCATTCTAAAGTGAACTGCGAAGGCCGCAATC
This sequence comes from Caballeronia glebae, assembly GCF_001545035.1. Lineage (GTDB taxonomy): Bacteria > Pseudomonadota > Gammaproteobacteria > Burkholderiales > Burkholderiaceae > Caballeronia > Caballeronia glebae. The sequence continues at coordinate 6,370 of NZ_FCOJ02000013.1, read as the reverse complement.
AGAATAAAAAGCCCTCGTGAGAGGGCTTTTTTCGTTGATGTGTCGGGTATGAGTTCTTTTAGGGAACGTCGAAGTCTCACTTAGTCTAACGGGATTCTGGTCGCCGAATCGGCCTCCGATTTCCATGTTGGTTTTGCCAACACAGACGCGAGCTGAACAATGACGACACGCTATCATCAACTCGATTCGCTGCGCGGCATTGCCGCTTTGACGGTCGTGTTCAATCACTATGCGCAGATCACGCCGACGCGATGGCTGCAGCACGTTCCATGGCGCGTAATCGCGGAAGGGCATTCCGCCGTGATTCTGTTCTTTGCGCTGAGCGGGTTCGCCCTCGCCATGCAAATTACCGGCGACAGCAAACCAGGTTTCGCCGAATTTTTGGTCAAGCGCGTCTGCCGTATTTACATCCCTTATCTGGTTGCGGTTCTCGCTGCCTACGCCACGTATTGCGTGCTCTACCAGTCGAATCTGTCCTGGACCGGCGAATGGGCCAATCAGGCATGGCACGCGGGCATCGATCGACATGATCTGCTGAATCACATCTATTTTCTGATTCCATTCAGCAACTGTACGCTCGATCCGGTGCTTTGGTCGCTGGTCTACGAGATGCGCATCTCGCTTATCTTTCCGATTCTCGTCGTCATAGTATTCGCCATGCCCGCATGGTTCTCTGTAGCACTAAGCGTTTGTTTGTCGCTCGCGGCGTTCGGCTATTACCATCATCTGCAACGCACGCTCATGGACGCGAGCATTCAGGGCGAATGGATGCCGACCATCCATTACATTTCGATGTTCATGCTCGGCGCGCTCATTGCGCGGTATCGCGAAGCCATCGCATCGAAGCTTGGCTCATATTCCGCGCGATCGCTTTTCGGCGCATTGGCGATTTCTCTCGCCCTATATGGTTTGGTGGGCTCGATAACGCGCCATTCGATTTCCAACGATGTGCTGCGCAGTTTCGCGGACGACTGGGTTGTCCTTCCGGCCGTGACCGGCATTCTGCTTCTGGCGATTTCGCTCAGGCCATTCGCCGCCTTTCTGACTGCACGGCCATTGGTGTTCCTCGGCCAGATTTCCTTCAGCCTTTATCTCCTGCACTGCATCGTTTTGCTGGGCGTCCTGCATTATTTCGGCGACACGTATCAAGATATGTCGCTGATCATCGCCGCCGTGCTGATTCTTCCGGTCAGCATCGCGGGGTATTACGCGATCGAAAAACCGTCGATTCGATTGGGGCGTTATCTCACGCGGGGAAAGCAGCGCGGCAGAGCGACGCTCGGCGCGAGATCGTAGGCCGTTGCTGCGCGGATCGGAACGCGAGCCTAAAATAACGGCTCGCCGCAATGAATCGCAACATCGTCATGAAACGCTTCGCAGGGCTGTGCCTCACGGCCTGGTCGGCCGCCGCATTACTCTATTTCGGCCGAAATAGCGCCGCGCTCATCGTGCTCTCCGGCGTGCTCGCGCTCGCCGGCTTCGATCTGCTTCGTCCGGAATCGGGGCGCGGCTCGTAGCTTATCGCTGCTTCGCGCCTTCCCAGTTGATATCGACGCACAGCACCTGCAAGCCATAAGGCGTCTGCGCGGCGATCGACGCCGTCACGCAAAGGTGCGCCTCGTTGATCGACAGATACGGCGCCGTCAGATGCATGCGCCCCGGCGCGCGCAGCGCCTCGATGAAATACGGCCGGCGTTCCCAGCTAGCGCCCTCCGAATGCAGCAGCGGGCTGAAACGCTTCGCGCGTTGCGACGTGCGCACGATCGGCACGACGTTGTCGCCGATCTGCCGGCCGGCCTGATCGAGTAGGAAGCAGCGCGCGGTGTCGGCGAGTTGCAGCAGTTCGCACGTCGCGGTTATGAGCGACTCGCCTTCCATCAGCTTGACTGACGCGCGCCCCAGCCCGCTCACGTAAGGTTCGAGACGCGCGATTTGCGCCCGCTCGCGCGCCGCGACGCGCTCGCGCGAGGCCGCCGACAACGCATCCATCACGCCGGCCGCGACTTCGCTGTGCACCGAATCGACGCTCGGCTGCGCGAAATACGCGCCCTGCACGAAGTCCACATTGCATTCCAGCGCGATAAGCGCATCGCGTTCGGTCGCGAGGCCGCCCATCAGAACGAGCTGACCGGATTCATGCAGCAGCGACACGAGGCGCGGCAGCACGCGCTCGATATGCGAGTGCTCGGTCGCCTGCTGAAGGATGCAGCGGTCGAGCGTCACGATGTCGGGCCGCAGATGCCACACGCGATCGATGTTCGAATGCTTCACGCCGAAGCCGTCCAGCGCGATCAGGAACCCCGACTTGCGCAGCGAATCGACGATTTCGGCGAAGCGCGTCGTCTCGCCGCCCGCCTGCTCGGGCACTTCGAGCACCACGCGCTGCGGCGAAAGGCCGATGTTCTTCAGCGACGCGAGCAGCGCATCGCCGTAGCTCGTGTCCATCAGCGCGGCGGGATGCAGGCTCAGAAAGAGCCATTCGTCGTGGCTGTCGAATGCGTTGAAGTTGCCCAGATGCAGCGATTCCGCGAGCCGGCCGAGTTCGAGCAGATCGCCGCGCCGCGCGGCCTGCGTGAACACTTCGTGGGACGGAATGTGGCGATGCGCGTCGTCGCGCGCGCGCAAGGAGGCGTGATAGCCGATCGCGCGCCGGTGCGACACCGAAAACACGGGCTGAAACACGCTGAAAACGGTGTACTCGCCGTACAGCACGGTGCGACGCGATCCATCGTCGCCGGCGACGGGGCGCGGCGGCTGGAAGCGGGGAGGGTCGAGGTCAACCATGCTCATGGTGGCGGGGCGAATAACTTTATCGAGATAGTTTATCGGATCGGCATTCGACCGTTCGAGCAAAAAGCGTGCAAATTCAATATCCAAGCGGCGCCGAGGGGTTATCGCGTGCTGCCGGTGGGCCTATTCGTGTGCGGATTGGGCGCCGCATGCCGCAGAGCCGGGAGCGCGCGCCGTGCAAACGTGCGTGCGGGCACCGGCGCGGTGCGCGATCGGATGATCCGGCTCTGCGGCGCTTCAGTTCGATTCGGACGGATCGGGCTTTCTGCGCGCCGCGCGCACTTCCGGCGCGAGCTGGCCGAAGATCCACGCCGTCGCCGCCGTGATGATGCCGACGCACAGGAACGTCGCGTGGAACGCCGGCAACGAGTTCGTCTCCGTCACCTGCGGCAGGATTCCCGTGAAGGTCGACAGAATCGCGCCCGCGACGGTCACGCCGAGACTCATCGAGAGCATTTGCACGAGCGAGAAGAGACTGTTGCCGCTGCTCGCGCCGCCGGTGCCGAGGTCCTTCAGCGTGAGCGTGTTCATCGCGGTGAACTGCATGGAATTGATGGCGCCGAAAATCGCGAGTTGCACGAGCCGCAACCAGAGCGGCTGATGTGCGCTCATGAGCCCGAAACTGGCCATCATCAAGCCGACGAGCACCGTGTTCACGACCAGTACGCGCCGGTAGCCGTGCCTTTCGATGAGCCGCGTGACGACGCGCTTGGACGCCATGCCGGCGGCTGCGACGGGCAGCATCATCATGCCGGCCTGAAACGGCGTGTAGCCGAGACTCACTTGCAGCAGCAGCGGAATCAGATAGGGCATCGCGCCGCTGCCGATGCGCGCGAAGAGATTGCCGAGCAGGCCGACGCTGAACGTGTGGATCTTGAAGAGATCGAGCGAGAAGATCGGCTGGGCGGCGCGCGTCGCGTGCAGGCCGTAGGCGACGAAGCAGCCGAAGGAGAGCACGAGCAGCACGATCACGATTGCGTGCGCGAGGCCGAGGTCGGCGAGGCCGTCGAGGGAAATCGTGAGCGCAACCATGCCGACCGCGAGCAGCACATAACCGGCGAGATCGAAGGGCGCGGTCGCCGGATTGCGGCTGTCGGGCATGTACAGATTGGTCGCGATGCAGCCGATCACGCCGACCGGCAAATTGATCAGGAAGATCCAGTGCCACGATGCGATCTGCACGAGCCAGCCGCCGAGCGTCGGGCCGATGAGCGGGCCGATCAGCCCCGGAATCGCGACGAACGCGAGCGCGGAAAGATAGCGCTCGGCCGGAAACACGCGCAGCACGGCGAGGCGTCCGACCGGCAGCAGCATCGCGCCGCCGACGCCCTGCACGACGCGATACGCGACGAGCGCCGAAAGCGACTGCGCGTTCGCGCAGAGCAGCGAGCCGATCGTGAACACGAGAATCGCGCTGAAGAACACGCGCTTCGTGCCGAGCTTGTCGGCGAGCCAGCCGGAGACGGGGATCATCATCGCCATCGTGAGCGAGTAGGCGATCACGACGCCCTGCATGCGCAGCGGCGCTTCGCCCAGGCTTCGGGCCATCGCGGGGAGCGCGGTGTTGACGATCGTCGAATCGAGCGTCTGCATGAAGAAGCCCGTGGCGACGAGCCACAGCATGATGGAGAGCGATCGGTCGGACGGCTGTGCTGTGGCGGTGTCGGTCATTGGGCGGGGCTTACTTTCGCAGCTCGGCGACGAAGTCGTAGTAGTCGTTGCGGCAGTAGGTATCGGTGAGCTCGATCGCGCGTTGATCGGCCGTATAGCCAACGCGCGTGATGAGCAGGAGCGCGTCGTGTGGCGCGATGCCCATCTGCTCAGCAATCTCCGGGCTCGCGTTCACCGCGCGGAAATGTTGCAGCGCGCGCACGATGGAAAGCCCGCGCGCGTCGAGATAGCTGTAGAGCGAATCGCCGATGGTTTGCGGATCGGGAATGCACGACGCGGGAAAGGTGGAGTTCTCGACGGCCATGACGATGTCATCGGCGAGACGCAGGCGTTTCAAACGCGTGACGGCGGCGGCGGGAGAGAGACCGAGCTGGATGACTTCTTCGCGATTGGCCGGCTCGATGGTGCGCGAGAGCCACTTGGAGCTGGGCTTGAAGCCGCGGCGCCTGAGCATCTCGGAGAAACTGGACAGCCGCGAGAGCGGATCTTCGTAACGCGGCGTGATGAAGCTGCCCGCGCCTTGCTCGCGGCGAATGAGCCCTTGTTCGACCAGTAGCGCGATCGCCTTTCGCGATGTGATCCGCGAGACGCCAAGCGCCTCCGACAGCACACGCTCGGACGGCAGCGCTTCACCTGCGTTCCAACGATTGTCGTGGATGGCGTTGGCGAGCTTGCGGGCGAGTTGAAGATAGAGCGGTGTGTCGCTGTCCGGGTCCGGGCGCAAGTCGCGCCAACGGTCTTCCGAGGTCGGGTTCATAAAGCGGACGCTAATGGGCCAAGCGGGGATTTTAAGGTAAATAGAGGGGGTATTTGCTGCGTTTCTTGCCGGATCCCGAAAGCAAGTTTCACGAAAGCCGTCCCAACGCCCGCAGGCTCAAGCCGTAGCCGGCCCACCCACCCCGCGCCCGCCGCGCATATAAAGCGCAACCGACAACGCCACCGCCGCGGCCGCCGCCAGCGCGGCGAACAGAAACACCGATCCATACCCCAGCTCCCCCGCGACATACCCCGCGAGCGGCCCGGTCAGCCCGAGCGACAAATCGAGAAACACCGAATACGCCGAAAGCGCCGCGCCACGGCTGGCCGGCGGCACGAGCCCGACCGCCTCGACGCCCAGCGCCGGAAACACCAGCGCGAAGCCGAAGCCGGTCAGCGCCGCGCCCGCGAGCGCAAAGGTGGGCTCGGCGGCGAGCCACAGCATCACCAGGCCCGCGCACTCGAAAGCAAACGACACGATCGCCACGCGGAACCCGCCGTATGCCTTGATCGTATTCGCGAACAACAGCCGCGCGCCGATGAACATCGTGCCGAACACCGTGAGCGAAAGCGCCGCATTCGGCCAGTTGTGCGCCGCGTAGTAGAGCGTGATGAACGTCGCGATGGAGCCGAATCCCACCGATCCGAGCGCGAGTCCCAGTCCATGCGGCAGCACACGGAAGAACACGCTCCGATACGACATGCGCTCGCCGTGCACGATGGGCACGCTCGCCATGCGCGTCGCGAGCCAGTAGCCGAAGCCGCCGAGCGCGATCACGATCAGTCCGAGCGACGCGAAGCCCAGCCAGTGTTCGATCGCGACGCCGAGCGGCGCGCCGATCGCCAGCGCGCCGTAAGTGGCGATGCCGTTCCACGAAATCACCTTCGCGTTATTCGTCACGCCGACGCGCCCGATACCCCACGTGATCGACCCCGTGCCGACCCAGCTCTCGCCGAAGCCGAGCACGAGCCGCGCGATCACCAGCAGCACGAGACTCACCCCATGCCACTGAGCGGCGAGCGCCGAGCCGAGCAGCAGCACGCCGCTTGCCGCGCATGCCGCCAGACCGTATAACACCGTTTTCTTGGGCCCGAGCGTATCGGCGGTGCGGCCCGCGAGCGGCCGCGACATGAGCGTCGCGAGGTACTGGAC
>NZ_FCOJ02000037.1 GCF_001545035.1 Caballeronia glebae | reverse complement strand
CGGCGAATGAGTCGAATGATGCGTCTGCGCTGCACTCTTGCTCGCTGACGGAACCGGTTTCGCTGCGCCAATGGCAGTCTTCGCGCCCGAACGCGCGGGAAAAACGGATGTGGCCGGCTTCGCCGACGCCGCCGCCGTCGCGGGATTCTTCATCGTCGCGTTCGCCACGCGCGATGGTCCCGGCTTGGCTATCTGCGCGGGCGTGGACTTGAGCGCTGAAACGGCGGCTTGCTTGCCGCGCGAATCCTGCGCGCGCGTCGCGGGCTTGCGCGGCTCGCGAACCAGATCCGCGAGCGCCAGCGGAAAGCGCTTGGCGCGCTCGTCGCTCATGTGCGAGCGCTCCCGGCACGCGCCCATTCGCGCGTCTCGGCCATGAGCTTCGTATGAGTCAGATCGAGTTGCAGCGGCGTGATCGACACGAAGCCGTTCGCGACCGCATGGAAATCCGTGCCTTCGCTCGCGTCGAGCGCGTCGCCGGACGGGCCGATCCAGTAGATCGGGTTGCCGCGCGGATCGGACTGGCGGATCACGGGTTGCGAAGGATGACGCTTGCCGAGGCGCGTCACTTTCCATTCGCGCAACTGATCGTAAGGCAGGCTCGGGATGTTCACGTTCAGCAACGGATGGCCCGGCATCGGATGTTCAAGGAAATGCGCGACGATCTCGGCCGCGACGCGTGCAGCGTCGTCGAGATGGAGCCAGTCGCGGCCGACCAGCGAAAACGCGATCGCGGGAATGCCGAACATGAAGCCTTCGGTGGCGGCCGCCACCGTGCCCGAGTACAGCGTGTCCTCGCCGACGTTCTGCCCGTTGTTGATGCCCGACACGACGAGATCGGGCTGCTGTTCGAGCATGCCGGTGAGCGCGATGTGCACGGAATCGGTCGGCGTGCCGTTCACGAAGTTGAAACCGTTCGACGCCTGATGAACGCTCAAGGGCCGCGACAGCGTAAGCGAGTTGGATGAGCCGCTGCAGTTCTGCTCCGGCGCCATCACCGTCACTTCGCCGAGCGGCTGCAGGACATCGTGCAGCACGTTGATGCCGCGCGCCAGATAACCGTCGTCGTTGCTGAGTAGGATTCGCATCCGGCGATTGTAACCGAGGAAAGTGGCGCGACGACGACTCGAACTGCCATACACTGAGCCCAGTTCAATGAGGAGAAACCATGCGCGCCGTACGATGCAACGAACACGGACTGCCCGATACGCTTTCGATCGAAACGCTGCCCGACCTGCACGCGGAGCCAGGCGAAGTCGTCATCGACGTGAAAGCGGCGAGCGTGAATTTCCCCGACGTGCTTATCATCCAGAACAAATATCAGTTCAAGCCGCCGTTGCCGTTCACGCCCGGCGCGGAGTTCGCGGGCATCGTGCGCGAAGTCGGCGCGGGCGTCACGCACCTCGCGCCCGGCATGCGCGTGGCCGCCTATACCGCGCAAGGCGCTTTCGCCGAACAGGCGCGCGCGAAGGCTGCGGATTGCATCGTGTTGCCCGATGACGTCGATCTCGCCGACGCCGCCGCGTTCACGCTCGCCTACGGCACGTCGTATCACGCGCTCGTCGATCGCGGCGAACTCAAGGCAGGCGACACGCTGCTGGTGCTCGGCGCGGCCGGCGGCGTCGGCATTGCGGCGGTCCAGATCGGCAAGATCGTCGGCGCGCGCGTGATCGCCGCGGCATCGAGCGCGGAGAAGCTCGCGTTCTGCCGCGAGCATGGCGCCGACGAGGTCATCGATTACGCGAACGAAGACTTGCGCGAGCGCGTCAAGGCGCTGACGGGCGGCAACGGGCCGGATGTCATCTTCGATCCCGTCGGCGGCGCGTATGCGGAGCCCGCGTTTCGCAGCATCGGCTGGCGCGGCCGGTATCTCGTGGTCGGCTTCGCGAATGGCGAGATTCCGAAGCTGCCGCTCAATCTCGCGCTTTTGAAAGGCGCGAGCATCGTCGGCGTGTTCTGGGGCGGTCACATGCAGCGCGAGCACGCGCTCGCCGACCGGGAATTCGCGACGATGGTCGACTGGATCAAAGCGGGCAAGCTGCGTCCTGTCGTCACGAAACGTTATTCGCTCGACGAAACGCCGCAAGCGCTCGACGACATGATGAACCGGCGCGTGACGGGCAAGATCGTGATCGAGCCGTGATGCGCGCACTGCTACCATTGCGCGCTTTCACAAAATTTGCCAAGAGTCATGGCGAGCCAACGTCCCGACGTCAGCGTCATCGTGCCGGTCTACAACTGCGAGGCGTGGCTCGAAGCGCTGCTGCGCTCGGTGCTCGATCAGGAAGGCGTCGATCTCGAAGTCATCGCGATCTGTGACGGCGCGACGGACGGCAGTCTCGCCATGCTCGAATCGATGGCGGCGCGCGACGCGCGCATCCGTGTGGTGGCGCAGGAGAATCGCGGCGTATCGGCCACGCGCAATGTCGGGCTGACGCTCGCGCGCGGCGAGTGGATCGCGTTCGCCGACGGCGACGACTGGATGAAGCCCGGCGCATTGCGCACGTGGATCGGGCATGGCCGTCAGCATGAACTCGACGTCGTGATCGGCAACGGATTCAGCTTCGATGAACTGCCGCCGGCCGCCAATCCGCAACCGATGTACGAACGCCAGCCGTGGGGCGAAATCTGCGACGGCCGCGCGTGGCTCAAACGGACCGTGCCGAACGACGACTGGGTCGTCTGCGTGTGGCTGCAATGCGTGCGGCGCAATTTCGTCGCGAAACACGGCCTGCGTTTCGAGGAAGGCGTCGTGCACGAGGACATCATCTGGGCGTTGCAGCTCGGGCTTCACGCTGAGCGCGTCGGTTTTGTGCGCGAGCCGTTGTACGGTTATCGGCGCAATCCGGCATCGATCACGAACTCGCCGTCGCAGGCTGATGTCGCGCGCCGCGCGGCGGGTTATCTGCGAGTGATCGACGCGCTCGTGACCGCCGCGCGCGATCCACGAACCGACCGAAGTCTGAGCCGGATTTTGCTGCGCCAGGCCAACCGCGAGAGCGGACATCTGCTGCACGTGCTCAGGAAGCGCCTGAACGACGACGAACTGCGCAAGGCTTTCGCGCGGCAGTTTTTGCAGTCGGGCTATATCCGCGTGATGCTGAAGGGCGCGACCAATGCGAGCGAAGTGTGGCGCGCGCTTCGCTGCTGGCGCATTTACTCACGCTTCGCCACGTAGACCCGGTTAGAAGCGTCGCGATTGCGCGCCGGGGAGCATGCCGAGGCGCGTGGTTTGCATCGATTTGGCATCGGGGAGATCGGCTGTCGCGTGGTCGTGCACCGCGCGAGCATGCTTGCCGTGAAGCGTCTGAAACGCGGACGTGACACGCCGCACGGAAAGCAGGCGTTGCCACAACCGTTCGCGAAGCCCGCCGAAGGGCAGGAAGGACGGCGGCAACACGACCGCGCCCGGTCCCCAGCCCGGACGCCAGGAGCGTGCAAGGCCCTGGCGCATGAAAAGCGAGAGCGTCGGCACGCCGATGCAAGACGCGAGATGCCCGAGTCCCGAATCGTTGCCGATGAACCATGACGACTCGGCGATCCACGCGGCGACTTCGTTCAACTTCGGCAGCGCGTTGACCTCGCACCCTTCTTCCGCGATATCGCCCCAGACGCCGAACTCCGCCGGCGCGACGAGAAAGCTCGGCCGCAGCCTGCGACGGGTAAGCACACGCGAGAGCGCAAGAAATTTCTTGCGTCCCCACATCTTCTCGGGATGACTGCCAGTCGGATGAATGACCACACGATTGGCGAAGCGCCCTCGCATGACGCCGGCCGGCACGACGAGACCGTTCTCGCGCGTTACATCGGAGAGACCCAGCACGTTCTTCGCGATGTCGACGATACGGTCGACCATGTGCTTCGAGCCGCCGTATTCCGGCAGCGTGGCGAGACAGATCGTTTTACCCGAGCGGCTCAGCGTCGATGCGTAGTCGGTCGGACGAAGCTCGATCACCGTGTCGAACGCACCCCGCCAGGCGTCGCGCCGCCCTACGGTCACATGCGGAAACCAGTCGGCGAGTTGCTCCGCGACCCAGCCGAACACGACGGGACGATATCCATTACGGATGAGATTGTCGACGAGGACGAGCCCGATGAGGCTGTCACCGATCGGCGATGGCAACACCACCGCAATCGAATCGTCACTTCGCAGTTTCATTATTGGTCTCGCGGGATCGCCCGACAGACGCCGCGCAGATAGCGCGCATGGCTTCCGACCGGAGAGTATCACCCGACTTGCATTACGACTTGATGTGACCTCGGCGCCCATTCACCCCGAATCACGACGGGGCGCGTTGCAGACCGCCGTGCGACGCCTGTCCAGCGCAAATAATAGCGATGGCAGCGAAATCGTGCCATACCGGAGACTCCGAAAAATCGCTGGGACGTATTGTCGCGCACGGCCAGGCCGTCAGAGCTTCTCGGTCTCTCCGCTTTTCGGCTGCCACTTCATCAGCCGGCGCTCGACCAGCGCGACGAGACCGTCGAGCACCAGCGCGAATGCGGTCAGCACGAGAATCCCCGCGAACACCGTGTTGATATCGAAAGTGCCTTCGGCCTGCAGGATCAGATAACCGACGCCGCGCGCCGAACCGAGATATTCGCCGACCACCGAGCCGACGAATGCAAGCCCCACCGACGTATGCAGGCTGGAAAACACCCAGCTCGTCGCACTCGGCAGATACACGTGCCGCAGCAACTGCTTGCGATTCGCGCCGAGCATGCGCCCATTCGCGAGCACGACCGGGCTCACTTCCTTCACGCCCTGATACACGTTGAAGAACACGATAAAAAACACGAGCGTCACGCCGAGCGCGACTTTCGACCAGATGCCGAGGCCGAACCAGACCGCGAAGATCGGCGCGAGAATGACGCGCGGCATCGAGTTGGCGGCCTTGATGTAGGGATCGAGGAGCGCGCTCGTCATCGGCGCAAGCGCGAGCCAGAGGCCGACGCCCAGCCCGAGCACCGTGCCGATGACGAACGCCAGCACCGTTTCGATCAACGTCACCCACAGATGAATGTAGATCTCGCCGCCGGTGAACCACTCCCAGATGCGCACGAGCACCTTCTGCGGCTCGCCGAAGAAGAACGCGGCCTTGTTGGCGTCGTCGAAATAGAAAGGCGGCAGGAGCGTCGGGCTCGTCAGCACGTACCACAGCACGAAGCACGCGAGCAGCAACAGCCATTGCCACACGATGAGATTCGCTCGATTCGGGCGCAGCTTGTTCCACATGGTCGTATCGTCTTATTCGGCGGCCGGCTTCAGCTGCTGCTGATAGCCCTTCAACACTTCCTCGCGCAGCACGCCCCAGATCTGCGCGTGCAGTTCGACGAAGCGCGGATGTGAGCGGATCTCGGCGACGTCGCGCGGGCGCGGCAGATCGATCGCGAATTCACCGATCGGGTGCGTGCCCGGCCCCGCCGACAGCACGACGACGCGGTCGGACATCGAGATCGCCTCGTCGAGATCGTGCGTGATGAAGAGCACGGCCTTGCGCTTCGCGGCCCACAGGTCGAGCAGCTCGTTTTCCATCAGTTGACGCGTCTGGATGTCGAGCGCGGAGAACGGCTCGTCCATCAGGATGATGTCGGGATCGAGAATGAGCGTCTGCGCCATCGCGACGCGCTTTCTCATGCCGCCCGACAGTTGATGCGGATAACGATCGCCGAAGCCACCGAGGCCCACGCGCTTGAGCCATTCTTCGCCGCGCTTGTCGGCTTCGGCCTTCGGCACGCCCTGAAACACGAGGCCGGCCGTCACGTTGTCGAGCGCACTGCGCCACGGCATCAGGCCATCGGCCTGGAACATGTAGCCCGCGCGCCGGTTGATGCCCTTCAGATTTTCGCCAAAGACGCTCACCGTTCCCGACGAAGGTTCGAGCAGTCCCGCCGACACGTTGAGCAGCGTCGATTTCCCGCAGCCGGTCGGCCCGACCACGGACACGAACTCGCCCGGCGCGATCGCGAGGCTCGTATCGCGGACCGCGGTATATCGATCCTTTCGATTCCCGCGCGACGCGAACGTGCAGGTGACGTCCGCGAGCGCGAGAGCGTATTTCGATGACGACGACATCGATCAGACCTTGACGCTGGCGAGCGCCTTCTTGACGAAGTCGTTCGTCCAGGTCTTCGACAAGTCGATCGGCTTGCCCTTCACGGTTTCGTCGAAAGCCTGAAGCGTTTTGAGCGAGGTCGCGGGACCGTCCGCGGGCATCAGACCATCCGGCGACAAGGCTTCTTTCACGTGCTGCCACGAATCGAGATACAGCGCGCGGTCGCCGAGCAGATAGCTTTCCGGCACTGTCGAAATAAGGTCTTTGCCCGAGGCCGTCTGCAGCCACTTCAGCGCGCGTACCATCGCGTTGGTGAGCGCCTGCGTCGTGTTCGGATTCTTCGTGATGAAGCTCTGCGACGCGTACAGGCACCCCGCCGGCATGTTGCCGCCGAACACCTTGACGGTATCCGCGAGCGTGCGAGTGTCCGACACGATGCGGATATCGCCCGCGCGGTCGAGCTTGGTCATCACCGGATCGAGGTTGGCGATGGCGTCGATCTGGCCGGATTGCAGCGCGGCGATCGCGCCCGCACCCGCGCCGACGCCGATGAACGATACGTCGGTCGCCTTCAGCCCCGCCTGCGCGAGCACGAAGCTCGCCATGATCGAGGTCGAAGAGCCCGGCGCCGTCACGCCGATTTTCTTGCCCTTGAGATCGGCGACCGATTTGTAGTTCGGCATCGCCTTCTTCGACACGGCCAGCACGATCTGCGGCGCGCGTCCCTGCAGCACGAATTCGCGGAAGTACTGATTCTTCGCCTGCAGCAGCAGCGTGTGCTCGAACGCGCCGGACACGACATCGGCGCTGCCGCCGACCGCCGCCTGCAGCGCCTTCGCGCCGCCCGCAAAATCGGCGATCTCGATGTCGAGTCCTTCGTCCTTGAAGTAGTTGCGACGCTCCGCGATCGTGAGCGGCAGATAGTAGAAAAGATTCTTGCCGCCGACCGCGATGGATACCTTGCTCTGCTCCGGCTTGTTTTGCGCGAACGCGAGCGGCATGCCCGACATCGCCCCGCCCGCGAGCACGGCGCCGCTCGCGATGAACGTTCTGCGTTTCATCGTTGTCTGTCTCCTGGTTTTATCGTTGTCAGCGCTGTTCGGATTGAGGCTCAGATCACCTTGGCCGAACGCAGCCGCGCAATATCGTCGGCATCATACCCGAGCGTTTGAAGTACTTCATCCGTATGTTCACCGAGTTGCGGCCCGAGCCAGCGCGTTTCACCCGGCGTTTCCGAGAGCTTCGGCGTCACGTTCGGCAGCGTGATCTCGCGTCCGTCCTGCCACGGGAAACGCTGGAGCATATGCCGCGCGATGTATTGCGGATCGGTGAACATGTCGGCCACGCTGTAGATGCGCCCGGCCGGCACGTCGGCGGCGTTGAGCACGGCGAGCGCCTCGTCGATGCTGCGCGTCGAGAGCCACGCGGCGATGGCGTCGTCGATTTCCTGCGTGCGCGGCACGCGTCCGTCGTTCGACGCGAGCGCGGGATCGTCCGCGAGATCCGCGCGATCGATCGCGTTCATAAGGCGCTTGAAGATCGGATCGCTGTTGCCGCCAATCACGATGCTGCCGTCGCGGCAAGGGTACGTATTCGACGGCACGATGCCCGGCAGCGACGCGCCCGTGCGCTCGCGCACCATGCCGTACACGCCGTATTCCGGCACGACGCTTTCCATCATGTTGAAGACGGCTTCGTAGAGCGCGACATCGACGACCTGGCCTTTGCCGCCGTTCACTTGCCGATGATGCAGCGCCATCAGCGCGCCGATCACGCCGTGCAGCGCGGCGATCGAATCGCCAATCGAAATACCGATGCGCGGCGGCGGCAAATCCGGATAGCCGGTGATATGGCGCAAGCCGCCCATCGATTCCGCGATCGCGCCGAAGCCCGGACGATCGCGATACGGACCGGTTTGTCCGTAACCGGAGAGCCGCACCATCACGAGACCGGGATTTTCCGCGGACAGCACCTCATAACCGAGGCCGAGCTTTTCAAGCAGACCGGGCCGAAAATTCTCGACGACGATATCCGCTTCCCTGGCCAGACGGCGCACGATCTCCTTGCCCTCGTCGGCCTTGAGGTTGATCGTCACGGATTTCTTGTTGCGCGCCTGCACCGCCCACCAGAGCGACGTGCCGCCCACTTCCGGATAAAGCTTGCGCCACTTGCGCAACGGATCGCCGCCGTTCGGATCCTCGATCTTGATGACGTCGGCGCCGAATTCGCCCATGAAGCGCGCGGCGAACGGGCCAGCGATGAGCGTGCCCAGCTCCAGCACCTTGACGCCGGCGAGCGGTCCCGTCGTTGTGCTCATGGTCGTCTCCCGAATGTTTTTTATGTGGACTTCAGAGCGGAATGTCGAGCGGCTCGAAACGCGGCGTGCCGTCGGCGAGCGTCTCGTTGAACATCGCCGCCGGGCGCACCCACAAGCCGCGTTCGTGCGGCCATAGATGCTCGTAGACAATCATCGCTTCCTCGGTTTCCGAGTGCCGTGCAACGCCGATCACGCGATACAGGCCGCCCTTGTAGTGACGATGCGTCGCGAGCGCGAGAGCTTCGGTTTCTGTCATCGATTGGAGTCCTTTCATACGGAACGGCGATCGAGCATCGCGCGCGCGATCGTGCCCGCATCGACATATTCGAGTTCGCCGCCGACCGGCACGCCGCGCGCGAGCCGCGTGACTTTCAGTCCTTTCGACTTGAGCGTTTGCGCGAGATAGTGCGCGGTCGCCTCACCTTCGTTGGTGAAGTTGGTGGCGAGCACCACTTCCCGCACTTCGCCGTCGAGCGCGCGGCTGATGAGCCGCTCGAAGTGGATCTCCTTCGGCCCGATGCCGTCGAGCGGACTAAGGCGTCCCATCAGCACGAAATAGAGCCCGCGATACGTGAGCGTCTGTTCGAGCATGATCTGGTCGGCTGGCGTCTCGACGACGCACAGCAAGGCCGGATCGCGCTCTTCGTCGCGGCAGACTTCGCAGATTTGCGCTTCGGTGAAGGTGTTGCACTTCTCGCAGTGCTTCAGATGCCCGGTCGCGAAGAGCAGCGAATTGCCGAGCTTCTCGGCGCCCGCGCGGTCGTGCTGCATCAGGTGATACGCCATGCGCTGCGCCGACTTCGGTCCGACGCCGGGCAGCGCGCGCAGCGCTTCGACGAGCGCCGACAGAGCGGAAGGTTGTTTCATGTGTCCTCATGACGCGCCGAATCCGGTTCGGCGCGCGCGGTTAGAACGGGAGCTTGAAACCCGGCGGCATCGGCATGCCGGCCGTCATGCCACTCATCTTTTCCTGCGACGTGGCTTCGGCCTTGCGCACGGCGTCGTTGAACGCGGCGGCGACGAGGTCTTCCAGCATGTCCTTGTCGTCGGCGAGCAGGCTCGGGTCGATCTGCACGCGACGCACCTCGTTCTTGCAGGTCATCGTCACCTTCACGAGACCGGCGCCGGACTGGCCCTCGACCTCGATCTGCGCGAGCTGATCCTGCATCTTCTTCATGTTTTCCTGCATCTGCTGAGCCTGTTTCATCAGCCCGGCGAGTTGGTTCTTCATCATGGTTCGGCTCCTTCTTCGAAAACGTGTGGCAAAGGCACGCGCGATGGGCGCACGCCCGATATTCAGTGCGGCTGCGCGGCGTCGAGAACCACGCCGCGCGCTTCAATTCACGACGGATTCGCGCCCGATGCGGAGATCGGCTTGATCGAACCCTGCACGATGCTCGCGCCGAAATCGCGGATCAGCGATTGCACGAACGGATCGCGCTTGATCTCCTGCTCGGCTTCCTGCTGACGTCGCGCGCGATCGGCGGCATCGAGCGCGGCGGCGGTGCGGCGCGCGGGCGCGACGTTCACGCTGACTTCGACCGCGCGACCCAGCTTCTCGGCGAGCGCGGCCGTAAGCTTCGTGACGTGCGTGGCGTCGGTGTACATCTGGACCGGGACCGCGAGCGTGACGGAGTTCGCGTCGCAGGCGGTGAGTTCGCTGTTGAACGCGAGCTGATACGCGACGCCTTTCAGCGGCAACTCGACTGCGAGCGCGGCCCACTCGATGGACACGCCAAGCGCATCGAGCGGCACGGCGGCCGGCAGCGGCGTCGTGTCGATCACGGGCGCGGGTTTCGCCGCGGCCTCGACGTTGAAGCGCATGTCGTCCGGACCGCTGTCGAAGGCGGGCACGAAGCCGTCGTCCGGTGGCATGAAATAAGCGTCTTCCGATCCCGCCGGCGCGTAGTCGTCGGGCGGCATGTCTTCCCACGGCGGCACGTCATTCGACTTGCGCGCGTTGCCGGATGCGGGCTGCGGCTCGGATGCGGCGGCCGGCGCAGGCGGTGCGCGGCGAGGCGTCGGAACCTTAACTTGCGCGACAGGCTTCGCGACGGGTTTGGGCGCTGCGGGCGTTGCCGTCTGCGCAGCGGAAGCGCCACGGGCGCCCCGATCGGACGACAGGCGCATGCCGGCGCTGCGCAGCACTTGGAGCGCAGCGCTCGCGCCGCCGCTTGCCGCGCGCGATGACGCGGCTTCGTCCAACGTGCGCGTGGCAGCAGACGCGGCTTCATCGGCAAGTTGCCGCGCAGCGCTCGCCACCGGCGCCGGTGCTGGTTCGGCGGGCACAGGCTCGCTCGTTTCGACCGGCGTCGCTGGCTTCGCGCTTTCGACAGCGGGTTCGACCGGCCGCGTCTCTTTCGCCTCGACGATGACCGTTTCGATGACCGTTTCGACGACCGCTTCCACCGCAGGCGCGAACGCCTTCGCCACGGGCGCAGGCGCGACGGCACGCTCGGCCATTGCGCCTGCGAGCGCAGCGCTGCGCGCGGACTTCGCGCCCGAAGGCGCGGTCACGGCCACGCCGCCTCCCGGCCCGTCCGCCGGTTCGAAGGCGAGCATGCGCAACAGCGTCATCGTGAAGCCGGCGTATTCGTCCGGCGCGAGACCGAGCTCGCTTCGCCCGACAGTCGCGATCTGATAGAAAAGCTGAACCCGCTCGGCCGACAGCATCTCGGCGAAACGGCGGATGTCCGCGGCCTCGGGCCACTCATCGAGCACCGACGTCGGCGCGAACTGCGCCCACCCGATTCGATGCAGAAGACTCGCGAGATCCTGCAGCGCCGTCGAGAACGACAGGCTGCGCAGCGCCATTTCGTCGGCGATCGCGAGCACGCCCGGGCCATCGCCGGCGGCGAGCGCATCGATGAGGCGGATCAGATAGCTTTGATCGAGCGCGCCGAGCATGCCGCGCACGGCTTCCTCGGTGACTTCGTTCGCCGAATACGCGATGGCCTGATCGGTCAGCGAGAGAGCGTCGCGCATGGAACCGTCCGCCGCGCGCGAGAGAAGACGCAGCGCCTGCGTCTCGAACGAGATGTGCTCTTGCTGAAGAACGTTTTCCAGATGAGACACGATGTGCCCTGCCGGCATCTGCTTCAGATTGAACTGGAGGCAGCGCGAAAGCACGGTGACGGGAATTTTTTGCGGATCGGTCGTCGCGAGAATGAACTTCACGTGCGGCGGCGGCTCTTCCAGCGTCTTCAGCATCGCGTTGAAGGCGTGGTTCGTGAGCATGTGCACTTCGTCGATCATGTAGACCTTGAAGCGGGCATCGACGGGTGCGTACACGGCGCGTTCGAGCAGCGCCGCCATTTCGTCGACACCGCGATTGCTCGCCGCGTCCATTTCGACGTAATCGACGAAGCGCCCTTCGTCGATTTCCCTGCACGCACGGCACACGCCGCACGGCTTCGAGGTCACGCCCGTTTCACAGTTGAGCGCCTTCGAAAAGATGCGCGAGAGCGTCGTCTTGCCGACGCCGCGCGTGCCCGTGAAGAGATACGCGTGATGCAGGCGGCCGCCGTCGAGCGCATGGGTGAGCGCACGAACGACGTGCTCCTGGCCGACGAGCGACTCGAATGATTTCGGCCGCCATTTGCGTGCGAGAACTTGATAGGTCATGCGCGAAATTGTATCAGCAACGACCTTGCGCAACGCCGTTCCTAAAGGCCGGCGGCGTATCCGCACATGGCGCTTTCGGCTGGTGCGCACGCACGCAAATACCGCTCTCGAAAGAGGCGCGAAACGGCAAATAGAAGCAGGGGAAAACGCGAGAGGAACAACGGAAGATAAGCGGAAGGTGACGAGCCCGACCCTCGGCACTGGTGGAAAGCGGCTGTGGCTGCTTCGTTCCCGACCTGACCAGGTTGACCGCGCCACCATGCGAGGAGGCCCGTCACGACGAAGTGTACCACGAGGTCGGGCACGACCGGAAGGCATCAGTGGAAACGCGCGAACCTTCGCGACGCCTCTTGTGCTTCGTGTTTTCGGCCTCAGATTCGCCCTATCAGTGCCCGGCAACGGATAGCGAATTAGGCTAAGATGACACGTGAATTACTTGGAAGTGGTGCATCTCGCCCTTCCACGGATCATTCGCCGCCGTTCGCGAGTCATTTTGGCGCACGGCGAGCGGGCCGAACCCTGCCCGTTGGCGACAAAAAATTTTTCAGTTTAGGTGTATCGTGGCGAGCATTCAAATGCGGGCCTCGATTCAATAGAGGTATTCAGACAATGAGCGAATCAATCAAGCACATCAGCGACGCTTCTTTCGAACAGGACGTCGTCAAGTCGGATAAACCTGTCCTGCTCGACTTCTGGGCGGAGTGGTGCGGTCCGTGCAAGATGATTGCCCCGATCCTCGACGAAGTTGCGAAGGATTACGGCGATCGCCTGCAGATCGCGAAGATCAATGTGGACGAGCATCAGTCGACGCCGGTGAAGTTCGGCGTGCGCGGCATTCCCACGCTGATTCTCTTCAAGAACGGCGCGGTCGCGGCGCAAAAGGTCGGCGCATTGTCCAAGTCGCAACTGACCGCGTTCCTCGACAGCAACCTGTAACGGCATCATCGGCAGGCGGCGGCATCTGCTGACGCCTGTTTCTCGCATTCGCAGCGCCGCATCGGCACAACCGGGAAGCGCGACCGATATGCAGCCGATGTTGTCACGCGACAACATCGGCCGAAAAGCCCCGCCCAAAGCCCACCCGAGGGCCATGTGGCGTGTGCTATGCTAGAATAACAAGAGTTCAAGAAGTATTAAGTCTCGAGCGGTTCCGCTCACCTCTTCTCCCAAATCTTTCTGTCGTACCTCTCTCCCCGGCGGGAAATCCGTATGCATTTATCCGAGCTCAAGTCTCAGCACGTCTCCGCACTGATCGAGATGGCCAATGGCCTCGAAATCGAAAATGCGAACCGCCTGCGCAAGCAGGAATTGATGTTCGCAATTCTTAAGAAGCGCGCCAAGGGTGGCGACACGATTTTCGGCGACGGCACGCTCGAAGTGCTGCCCGACGGTTTCGGCTTCCTGCGCTCACCCGAGACCTCGTATCTCGCGAGCACGGACGACATCTACATCAGTCCGTCGCAAATCCGCCGCTTCAATCTGCACACCGGCGACACGATCGAAGGCGAAGTGCGCACGCCGAAGGACGGCGAGCGTTATTTCGCCCTCGTGAAGGTCGATAAAGTCAACGGGCAGCCGCCCGAGGCCTCGAAACATAAGATCATGTTCGAGAACCTCACGCCGCTGCATCCGAACAAGCCGCTGCCTCTCGAACGCGAAATGCGCGGCGAAGAGAACGTCACGGGCCGGATCATCGACATGATCTCGCCGATCGGCAAAGGTCAGCGCGGCCTGCTCGTGGCGTCGCCGAAGTCCGGCAAAACCGTGATGCTGCAGCACATCGCGCATGCGGTGAAGGCGAATCACCCGGACGTCATCCTGTTCGTGCTGCTCATCGACGAGCGTCCGGAAGAAGTGACGGAAATGCAGCGCTCGGTGCGCGGCGAAGTCATCGCATCGACCTTCGACGAACCGGCCGCGCGCCACGTGCAAGTGGCCGAAATGGTCATCGAGAAGGCGAAGCGTCTCGTCGAAATGAAGCACGACGTCGTGATTCTGCTCGACTCGATCACGCGTCTCGCGCGCGCCTACAACACGGTCGTGCCGGCATCCGGCAAGGTGCTGACGGGCGGTGTCGACGCCAACGCGCTGCAGCGTCCGAAGCGCTTCTTCGGCGCCGCGCGCAATATCGAGGAAGGCGGCTCGCTC
This sequence comes from Caballeronia glebae, assembly GCF_001545035.1. GTDB lineage: Bacteria > Pseudomonadota > Gammaproteobacteria > Burkholderiales > Burkholderiaceae > Caballeronia > Caballeronia glebae. Next base: position 61,558 of record NZ_FCOJ02000037.1, on the reverse strand, counting down.
ACGATCATCGGCACGGCGCTCATCGAGACCGGCAGCCGCATGGACGACGTGATCTACGAAGAGTTCAAGGGCACCGGCAACATGGAAGTGCACCTCGAACGCCGTCTCGCCGAGAAGCGCGTTTATCCGTCGATCAATCTGAACAAGTCGGGCACGCGTCGCGAAGAACTGCTCATCAAGCCGGATCTGCTGCAGAAGGTCTGGGTGCTGCGCAAGTTCATCCACGACATGGACGAAGTCGAAGCAATGGAATTCCTGCTCGACAAGATCCGTCAGACGAAGAACAACGCCGAGTTCTTCGACATGATGCGTCGCGGCGGAAGCTGATCCGATTCGCTGCTTCAGACTAAAAAACCGCCAGCTTCGTCCGGCGGTTTTTTTATGCCTCGCGACGGCCCGGCTCCGTACAATCCGGTCTATCGAAGCGACCTGAACGACCGATGGCCAACCTCTTCTCCCGCTGGTTCGGCGCGCAACGCCGCGAGCGAGCGCTGCGCAAATACGCGATCGACGACGCGCTCTGGCAGCGCACGCTCGACACGTACCCGTGCTTCGGCCATCTGGATGCGAACGACCTCGTGCGTCTGCGCGAGACCGCGAGCCTTTTCATCGCGCAAAAGGAATTCTCGACGGCGCACGATCTCGAACTGACGGACCCGATGATCGTCTCGATCGCCGCCCAAGCCTGCCTGCCGGTGCTCAATCTCAGCCTGGATCTGTATCGCGGCTGGGTCGGCGTGATCGTGTATCCGGGCGAATTCGTCATCAAGAAGACCGTCGAAGACGAGGACGGCGTCGTGCACGAGATCGAGCACGATGCGAGCGGCGAAGCATGGGAAGGCGGCCCGGTCGTCCTTTCATGGGAAGACGCGCAAATGGCCGACGGATCGGACGCCTACAACGTCGTGATCCACGAGTTCGCGCACAAGATCGACATGGTGACGGGCGAGGCCAATGGTCATCCGCCGCTTTTTCGCCGCTGGCACGCACCGCTCGATTCGACCGCGTGGTCGGACATTTTCGACAACGCCTACGACCAGTTCTGCGCGCGCACGGATGCCGTGCCGCAACGCCGCTGGGCGCGCTTCGAGCGCGAATCGCTGATCGATCCATACGCGGCCGATCATCCGTCCGAGTTCTTCGCGGTGTGCAGCGAGGCGCTTTTCGTGACGCCGAAGGCGTTCGAAGCCGAGTATCCCGAGCTTTACCGGCTGCTCGCGCGCTATTACCAGCAAGACCCAGCGGGTGTCGGCGCGCTCGTTGCGCCAGTTGCGCCGCAGCCTCCGAAAAAGATGTCAACCGACTGATTTTCTGGCATAATCGCCGTTTTTCGACCCTAGGCAAGTGACTCGCGCGGCACAAACAAGTGCAACGGGTTGGCTACCGCCAGATATCAGGAAAGACCATGAAAGAAGGCATTCACCCGAATTATCGCGAAGTCCTGTTCGTCGACATGTCGAACGACTTCCGCTTCGTGACCCGCTCGACCATCCAGACGCGCGAAACCGCCGAATTCAACGGCAAGTCGTATCCGCTCGCGAAGATCGAAGTGTCGTCGGAATCGCATCCGTTCTACACCGGTCAGCAAAAGATCATGGACACGGCCGGTCGCGTCGAGAAGTTCAACAACAAGTTCGCGCGCTTCTCCGCCAAGAAGTAAGTCGGGCTTCGGCTTCAAGCAAAAAAGGGCAGCTTTGGCTGCCCTTTTTTGTCGCCTGCAGGTTTGCATCGACATTTCGTCGTCCGTGCGGCGCGCGGCGGCCCCATCTTTGCTGCATTCGGTAAGCGTTGTTGCGCGCGGTTACGGCGCGTATCGATGAACCGCCCTTTACGCCGCCGCGCGACTACAATGCCGGTTGCTTTGGCCCCACGCTCGCTGCGCGCGAGATCCGCGGACCGTTCTCCATCAAGCCTTCACGCATGCGATCTGTCGTTCGTCTGACCGCCTCCGCCACCAGCGCCCTGCCGCGCTGGCTGCTGCTCGCCATCTGTATCACCTACGCGTCATTCGGCCTGTTCGGGCGCGATCCGTGGAAGAACGAGGATGCGGCGGGCTTCGGCGTCATGTGGACGATGGCCAACGGCGACGCGCGCGACTGGCTGCTGCCGAATCTGGTCGGCAAGGCGCCCACCGCCGATGGCCCGCTGATGTACTGGCTCGGCGCCTCCGCCATTCGACTGCTGAGCCCGTGGGTCGATGCGAGTAACGCGTCGCGCGTGGTCACGGGCCTGCTCTTCTGTCTCGCCTGCGCGTTCGTCTGGTATTCGGCGTATCTGCTCGGCCGGCGCGACGAGGCCCAGCCCTTCAAATATGCATTTGGCGGCGAACCGGAGCCACGCGACTACGGCCGCACGCTCGCCGACGGCGCGCTCATGATCCTGCTCGCGTGCCTGGGCCTCGCCGAGCGCGGCCACGAAACCACGCCGCAGCTCGCGCAGTTCGCCGGCACCGCGATGCTCCTCTACGCCCTCGTGCGCAGTCTCGACAAGCCGATTCACGGCGGCCTCATGTGGGGCGTGGCGATTGGCGTCGTCGGGCTGTCGAGCTCGCCGGTGCTCGTGTTCGCGCTCCTGCTCTGCACGCTCGCGATGACCATCATCGTGAAACAGGTCCGCGCCGCGCCGCTCTTGATCTACGGCCTGCCGGTCGCGATCGTGTTGATCGGCGCGTGGGTGCTGCCGACGCTGCATTACTTCCCCGAGGACGGCGAATGGTGGCTGCGCCAATGGTGGCGCAACAGCTTTTCGTTCTTCTCCGGCACGCCGGGGGCGATCTTCGGCTACGCGATCAAGAACCTGCCGCTCTTCACGTGGCCCGCGTGGCCGCTCGCGATTTGGGCGTTCGTCAGTTGGGGCGGATTGCGCCGCTCGCCGCACGTCGGTGTGCCGCTGTCGATCATCGGGCCGCTGCTCGTGCTGGTCGTGCTGCAGGCGCACGAAACCAACCGGCTCTTCATGCTGCTTCTGCCGCCGCTTTCGGTGCTCGCAACCTTCGCGCTGCCCACCCTCAAGCGCGGCGCGATCAACGCGATCGACTGGTTCGCGATGCTGAGCTTCACGATCATCGGCTCGCTGGTATGGCTCGTGTGGAGCGCCGGCATGTTCGGTTTTCCCTCCGCGATGGCCCGCAATCTCGCGCGCCTCGCGCCGGGCTTCCATCCCGAGTTCAAGCTGATTTCCTTCGTCTGCGCGGTGGCCGTCACCGCCTGCTGGTTCCTGCTCGCGCGCTGGCGGCTCGCACGTCATCCGAAGGTGCTCTGGCGCAGTGTCGTGCTGTCGAGCGCAGGCACCACGCTCATGTGGGTATTGCTGATGACGCTGTGGCTGCCGGTCGTGAACTACAGCCGGACGTATCGCGACGTGGCCGAGCAGATCGCCGATCATCTGCCGCCCGACTACACCTGCATCTCGCCCGTGCGCCTGGGCGATGCGCAAATCGCCACTTTCGCCTATTTCGGCGGCATGCACTTCGCGTTCGACGAAGATTGCGACGTGATCCTGCGCCAGGACCCGGCCGATTACGGCGAGCCGTCGTCGATGTCGGCGTTCCAGTGGAAGCTCGTGTGGGAAGGCCGGCGCGTGGCCGATCGTGACGAGCGCTTCCGTCTCTACGTGCGCATCGAGCGTCCCACGCCGCCGCCGAAGAAGCCGCTGCGTCCGAAGAGCCTGCGCCGGACGCAGTAATACGATGCGCGCGATACCGACATCGACGAGCACGACGGGCATGTTCAGCGACGTGCGCAAGATCGCGACGCTCGCGTGGCCGGTGCTGATCGGCCAGCTCGCGGTGATCGCGTTCGGCGTGATCGACACCGCAATGGTCGGCCGCTTCTCCGCCACCGATCTCGCCGCGCTCGGGCTGGGCGGCTCCGTCTATATCTCGGTGTATATCGGGCTGACGGGAATTCTGGTTGCGTTGCAGCCGATCGCCGGTCAGCTTTTCGGCGCGGGCCGTGAAAGCGAAATCGGCGAGGAGACGCGTCAGGCGTTCTGGCTCGCCGCCGTGCTCGCCGTGATCGGCTTCGTGCTGCTCTTCCATCCCGAGCCGCTTCTGTCGCTCGCGAAGACGCCGCCCGCGCTGCACGACCGCACCGTCGACTATCTGCGCATTCTCTCGTTCGGCCTGCCCGCGAGCCTCGCGTTTCGCGTCTACAGCTCGCTCACGAATGCGGTCGGCAAGCCGCGTCTCGTGATGTTCCTTCAGGTCGGCGGCCTGCTGCTCAAGTTTCCGCTCAACACGTGGTTCATTTTCGGTGGCGCAGGCATGCCCGCGCTCGGCGGTCCGGGCTGCGCGCTCGCGAGCACGCTCATCAACTGGGTCCTCGCGATCGTCGGCATGACGGTGCTATTCAAGGTCGAGTTCTTCCGCCCGTTCGGCATCTTCTCGCACTTCTGCTGGCCGGTCTGGCGGCGTCAGCTCGCACTCCTGCGACTCGGCATTCCGATGGGTCTTTCGTATCTCATCGAGGTCACGTCGTACACGTTCATGGCGCTCTTCATCTCGCGCTTCGGCACGACGACGCTCGCCGGCCATCAGATCGCGGGCAATCTCGGCGCGGTGCTGTACATGACGCCGCTGTCCATAGGCATCGCGTCGTCGACGCTCGTATCGCAGGCGCTCGGCGCGCAACGCTACGACGACGCCCGCTCGATCTCGCGTCACGGCATCGGCATGGCATGCGTGCTTGCGCTCGCGTACGGCGTGATCCTGCTCGCGGCGCGTCCCCAGGTGATCGCGGCGTACACGCCCGATGCCAACGTCATCGCGGCCGCCATGCCGCTCGTGCTCATCATCTTCTTCTATCACCTGAGCGACGCGCTGCAGATCACGACCGCGTTCATCCTGCGCGCGTACAAAGTGACGCTCGTGCCGACCGTGATCTACGCGATCGCGCTGTGGGGCATCGGGCTTGGCGGCGGCTATCTGCTCGGATTCGACGTGGGCGGCGGCGTGCCCGAATGGCTGCAGGGCGCGCGCGGCTTCTGGATCGCGAATTCGGCGAGTCTGGGCGTCGCGGGCGTCGGCCTGTTCCTGTACTGGCGGCGCGTCAGTTCGCGGCATCTGAACAGGATCGACGCGACCTGAACCGCTTGCAATCGATGCGAAGAATTTTCTGAAAAGACATCATGGGTATGCATCGGCGGAAAGATTATCGTAAGGCTCCAGTAGAATTTCGCGTCGGGGAAAACTCGGAGCGAGTGGATGAGCCGCATTACAACGTCACAAAAAAAATGGATTCTGGCCGCAACCACGCTGATCGCCGCGCTGGGCTTCAGCGCTGTGCTTCATCGGGCCGATGCCGCGCGCATCGCGAGCGTGTCGCCGCAAGGCAAGGTCGCGCAAGTGCGGCAGGTCGTCGCCAAGTTCGACGAACCGATGATCGCCTTCGGCAATGCGGCCGCCGCCGCGCCCGGCAAGATCGTCTGTAGCGGCGCGAGCGCATCGGCTACCGCCGGCTCCGGCCGCTGGATCGACGCCAAAACCTGGGCCTTCGACTTCGAGCGCGATCTGCCGCCCGGCGTACGCTGCGCGCTCGACCTGCCCGACAGCCTGAAATCCACGGCGGGCAACGCGCTTTCCGGGCCGCGCCACTTCGCGTTCCAGACAGGCGGGCCGTTCGTCACGCGCATCATGCCGAGCTACGGCGACATCGAAGAGAATCAAGCCTTCGTGTTGCGCCTGAACGGGCCGGCGACGCAAGCTTCCGTGCTTCAACATGTCTGGTGCGAATCGAACGCGCTGGGCAACCGTATTCCGGTTCGCGTCGTCGACGACGCCACCCGCGCGGCGCTGCTCAAGCATTTCAGTCTGGAGAAGGAAAGCGATCGCGTGCTCACGCTCGCGTGCCAGCAAACGTTGCCGTCCGCGACGAAGATGCAGCTCGTATACGGTGAAGGCGTGACGGGACCGAGCGGCATCGCCAACGACGTCGAAAAGCGCTTCGACTTCGACGTGCGCAAACCCTTCGCGGCGAGCTTCTCGTGCGAGCGCGAGAATGCGAAAGCGCCGTGCACGCCGCTGCGCCCGCTGCGGCTGAGCTTCAGCACGCCGATCAGCCGCGCCGACGCGCAGAAGTTCGCGTTACGCGGTCCGAAGGGCAGCGCGGCGCCTCGATTCGATGCGAACGACAAGGACGCGGAAGTGAGCGACATCGAGTTCGCCGCGCCGCTGCCCGAGCGCGCCGATCTCGTCATCGAGGCGCCCTCGAATCTGAAAGACGTGAGCGGTCGCCCGCTCGCGAACGCCGATCTCTTCCCGCTCAAGACCGCGACCACCGCAATGCCGCCGCTCGCGAAATTCTCGTCGGGCACGTTCGGCATCATCGAGCGATTCGCGGAGCCCGGCATGCCCGCGATGCTGCCGGTCACGCTGCGTCACGTCGAAGCGGACCTGCATATGCAAGGGTTCAACTCGGGCACGTCGCAGATCACGAAGCTGAGACTCGACGCCGACACGGACATTCGCCAGTGGATGCGCGCCGTCGATATGTTCGACGGCATTTCGCGGTCGCGCTCGGCGATCGAGAACGACATGCCCGAGATGCTGAATAACGGCATCAAGCCGGTCATCATCCCGAACAGCGACGGCTCGGTGTCGAAGGATCCGGATATCGACGTTCGATCGCTGTCGATGCTCGCGAAACGAAGCGGCGTCGAAACCCTCACGCTGCCCCCTGCCGATCCCAAAGCGCTGCGGCCGTTCGAAGTCGTCGGCATTCCGCTGACGAAGCCGGGTTTCTATGTGGTCGAACTGGCCTCGCCCGCGCTCGGCGCGTCGCTGCTCGGCAAGAATCAGGCGATGTACGTGCGCACGTCGGTGCTCGTCACCAACCTCGGCGTGCATTTCAAGCAGGGACGCGAGAACAGCGTCGTGTGGGTCACGACGCTCGACAAGGGCAAGCCCGTCGCGAACGCGTACGTGCGCGTCACCGACTGCAACGGCGACGAGATCGCCACCGCCAAGACCGATGCGCAAGGCATCGCGAGAATCGGCAAGCCGCTCGTGGCCGAGCGCCGATGCAACGAGCACAGCCTCGCGTGGGGCGGCTTCTTCGTGTCGGCGCGCGTGGACGATGCCGTCAGCGGACCGGACATGGCGTTCGTGACGTCGGACTGGAATCGCGGCATCGAATCGTGGCGCTTCAACGTGCCGACCGACATGAGCGCGGCGCGCACGACGCACGCGCATACCGTGTTCGACCGCACGCTGCTGCGCGCGGGCGAAACCGTGTCGATGAAGCATCTTTTGCGTGTGGAGACGCTCAACGGCTTCGCGTTTCCGACGCGCTATCCGAGCCGCGTGACGATCCGGCACGTCGGCAGCGGACAGACGTGGCATCTGCCGCTCAAATGGGCGGCGGATCATAGCGCCGATTCGACCTTCTCCGTGCCCGCCGCCGCGAAGCTCGGCGAGTACAGCGTGGCGCTCGACGACGGCGCGGCTTCATCGGACGACGACGATAACGACAACGCGATAACGCAGTCGTATGAATCGGGCAGTTTCCGCGTGGAGGAATTCCGCCTGCCGGTGTTCAAAGGCTCGATCTCGGCCGGCGACGCCAAATCGCCCGGCCTCGTGGGGGCGCAAGAAGCGCCGGTCGCGGTGCGGCTCGAATACGTGCAAGGCGGACCGGCATCGAATCTGCCGGTGCAGGTTTCCGCGCTCGTGCGCGATGCCTCGCCGCCCTTCGCTTCGCAATACGAAGCGTTCAGCTTCGCGCCCTATCGCAAGCCGACGGACGACGGCGCGAGCGCGAGCGCCGAAGACGAAGACAGCGAGCAGCAGGACAACACGACGACGAAGCTCATCGCCGACAAGCTGCGGGTCACGCTCGATCGGGACGGCGCGGGCAAGGTCACGGTGAAGCCGCTGCCGACGGTCGATTCGCCGAAGCGTCTCGCGCTCGAAGCGAGCTTCGCCGATCCGAACGGCGAGATTCAGACGATTAGCGGCGGCACGACACTGTGGCCCGCCGCGGTCGCGGTCGGCGTGAAAGCGGGACACTGGGTATCGATTGGCGGTGCACTGCCGGTTCAGGCTATCGCGCTCGATTTGCAGGGTAAGCCCCGCGCGGGCGTATCGGTCGAGATCAAGGCCATCGCACGCGTGATGTCGAGTTCGAGGAAGCGCATGGTCGGCGGCTTCTATGCGTACGACAACCACACCGAGATCAAGGACCTCGGCACGCTGTGCAGCGGCAAGAGCGACGATCACGGCATCGTCTCGTGCGATGCGAAGCTGAAGGAATCGGGCAACGTCGATCTCGTCGCGATCGCCAAAGACGGCGACGGGCGCGCGGTCAACGCGAGCACGTCGGTGTGGGTCACGCGCGCGGACGAGCTGTGGTTCGGCGGCGAAAATACCGACCGTATCGACGTGTTGTCCGAGAAAACGAGCTACGAGCCCGGCGAAACCGCGCGCTTTCAGGTGCGCATGCCCTTCCGCTCGGCAACCGCGCTCGTCGCGGTCGAGCGCGAGGGAATCGTCGAGACGCGTGTCGTCGAACTGAATGGCACGGACCCGACCATCGAGCTGAAAGTCGAGGAGTCGTGGGGACCGAACGTGTACGTATCGGTGCTGGCGTTGCGCGGGCGTATCCGCGAAGTGCCGTGGTATTCGTTCTTCACGTGGGGATGGAAGGCGCCGGTCGAATGGGCGCGCTCGTTCTGGTACGAAGGCCGTCAGTATCAGGCGCCGACGCCGCTCGTCGATTTGAGCAAGCCCGCGTTCCGTTACGGGCTTGCATCGATCAGGGTCGGCACGGCGGCGCACAAGCTCGCGGTCAGCGTGAGTCCGGACGCGAAGTCCTACACCGTGCGAGGCAAGGCGCACGTGAAGGTGAAGGTCGCGATGCCCGATGGCAAGCCCGCGCCCGCTGGCACGCAAATCGCGGTCGCAGCTGTCGATGAAGCCTTGCTCGAACTCATGCCGAATCAAAGCTGGGACGTGCTCGACGCAATGCTGCAACGGCGCGCGTATGGCGTCGCGACGTCGACCGCGCAGATGGAGATCGTCGGGCGGCGTCACTTCGGGCGCAAGGCGGTGCCCGCGGGCGGCGGCGGCGGACACAGCGCGACGCGCGAACTGTTCGACACGCTGTTGCTGTGGAATCCGCGCGTCACGCTCGATGCGAAAGGCGAAGCCACCGTCGAGGTTCCGCTGAACGACGCGCTCACGCGCTATCGGATCGTCGCGGTGGCCACGGTCGGCGCGGGACAGTTCGGTTCCGGCAGCGCATCGATTCAAAGCACGCAGGACTTGCAACTGATTTCGGGATTGCCGCCGCTCGTGCGCGTGGGCGATGCGTTCCGCGCGCAGTTCACGCTGCGCAACACGACTGCGCGGACGATGCGCGTCGTCGTCACGCCGCGTGCCGGCGCGCTTGCGCTCGATGCGCGCACGGTCGAGCTTGCGCCGGAATCGTCGCAGGAGGTGGCATGGGAAGTGACGACGCCCGACGTGCTCGGCGCGGAATCGTCCGCGGCTCTGGAGTGGAACGTGAGCGCGTCCGAGCAAGCCGGACCCAAGGCAAGCGATGCCGTCAAACTGACGCAAAAAGTCGTCGCGGCGACGCCGGTGAACGTGCAACAGGCGACCATCGCACAAGTCGATGGCACGCTCACGCTGCCCGTCGCGCCGCCCCCCGATGCGGGCAAGTCGAGCGATGGCGCGGTGCGCGGCGGCATCGCGGTATCGCTGCAGCCGAAGCTCGCCGATGGCCTGCCTGGGGTGCGCCGCTGGTTCGAGCGTTATCCGTACAGTTGCCTCGAACAGCAAACCTCGCGCGCGCTCGGCCTGATGAACGCAGCGCAATGGCAAGGCGTGCTCACGAAGATGCCGTCGTATCTCGACCGCGACGGTCTCGCGAACTACTTCCCGCCGGCCGACGACGAGCGCCCGACCGGCAGCCCCGCTCTCACGGCGTATCTGCTCGCCGTCACCGATGAAGCCGCGAAGCAGGACCGCCGTTTCGCCCTGCCCGACGATCTGCGCAATCAGATGGCGGCCGGCCTTGCGAATTTCATCGACGGCAAGATCGAGCGCAAGTTCTGGGCGCCGCGCAACGGTCTCGACTTCGAGAAGCTCGCCGCGATCGAGGCCTTGTCGCGCTATGGCCTCGCGCAAGCGCGCATGCTCGGCTCGATCACGGTCGCGCCCGATCAGTGGCCAACATCGGCGGTGCTCGATTACTACGCGATCCTCTCGCGCGTCGAGGGCATTCCCGGTCGCGACGAGAAGCGCGCGCAAGCCGAGCAGATCATCCGCGCGCGGCTGACTTATCAGGGCACGCGCCTCACGTTCTCGACCGAGCGCGACGACGATCTCTGGTGGCTCATGACCGGCGCCGAAACCAACGCCGCGCGCACCGCGCTCATCTTCGCGGATGCGCCCGAATGGAAGGACGAGATGCCGCGCCTCGTCGCGGGCCTGCTCGCGTTGCAGAAGAACGGCGCGTGGCAAACCACGACGGCCAATCTCTGGGGCGCGCTCGCCGTCGGCCAATTCTCGCGGCTTTTCGAAAGCACGCCGGTCACGGGTCTCACGTCGATTCAACTGGGCACGTCGATGCAAAGCGTCAACTGGAGCGCCGCGGCCATGCCTGCGCCCGCTTCGGCCACGCCCGCGACGAAGAGCGCGAACACGCGCAGCGTGATGCTGCCGTGGAGCAGCGCCTCGCTCACGCTCACGCAGGACGGCACCGGCAAGCCATGGGCGACGATCGAAAGTCTCGCGGCCGTTGCGTTGAAGGCGCCGTTCGCGGCGGGCTATCGCATCGTGAAGACCGTCACGCCGGTCGATCCGGCCGTGAAAGGCGTGCTCTCGCGCGGCGACATCGTGCGCGTGCATCTCGACATCGACGCGCAAAGCGACATGACATGGGTCGTCGTCAACGATCCGATTCCGGCGGGCGCGGCGATACTCGGCTCCGGCCTCGGACGCGACTCCGAAGCGGCGACCCAAGGCGAAAAGCAGGATCGCGGCGCGTGGCCGGCGTTCGTCGAGCGCGGTTTCGACGGTTATCGCGCGTATTACGGCTATCTGCCGAAGGGCAAGCTGAGCGTCGAATACACCATGCGTCTCAACAATCCGGGCACGTTCGGCCTGCCGCCGACGCGCGTCGAAGCGCTTTACGCGCCGTCGTCGTTCGGCGCGTGGCCGAATACGCCGGTGGTCGTCAAACCGCTCGCCGGGAAGTGACGCGATGAAGCGCGCAGCGGCTTGCGTCATCGCGTGCGTTCTGTCGGCGGCGGCGCACGCGCAGCCGAGCTTCGACGATGTGCGCGCGAATTGGCGCAGCTCCGACTGGGTGCTGCTCTCACGCGAGGGCGAGCCGCTCGCGCGCACGCGCATCGACAAGCACGCGCGGCGCGGCGACTGGATCGCGCTCGCGGACGTGTCGCCGGCGTTGCGCGAGGCAATCGTCGTATCCGAGGACAAGCGCTTCTACGAGCACGCGGGCGTCGACTGGCGCGGGGCCGCCGCCGCCACGTGGGGCAATCTGTGGAACACGCGCACGCGCGGCGCATCGACCGTGACGATGCAGCTCACCGGTCTTATCGACGACGATGACAAGCCCTCGGGCCGACGCTCGATCGGCGAAAAGGCCGGGCAGTCGATCGGCGCGCTGTGGCTCGAACGCACCTGGCGCAAAGATCAGATTCTTGAGGCCTATCTGAATCTCGTGCCGTTTCGCGGCGAGATCGTCGGTTTGTCGGCGCTATCGCAGACGTTGTTCGGCAAAGCGCCTTCCGGTCTGGACGAACGCGAAGCAGCGCTCGCCGCCGCGCTGGTGCGCGCGCCGAACGCGCCCTATACGAAAGTCGCGGCGCGCAGTTGCGTGATTCTGCGCGACATGCGCTCGCTGCACGGAGTCGCCCGCAGCGTCGATCCGTGTATCAATCTCGACAGCTATGTTCAACTCGCGCTCACCCGCACCGCCTCCGCGCCCGCCTTCGCCCAGGCCGACGACGCGCTCGCGCCGCATCTCGCGCGACGCATCGCGGGCGAAGTGCATCCAACGGCGGGCGCGCGCGTGCGCTCCACGCTCGACGCGCGCCTGCAACGTTTCGCCCGCGATACGCTCGCCCGCACGCTCGCCGAACTGAACGCGCGCGCGCATCCGCGCAACGTACACGACGCGGCGGCCATCGTGATCGACAACCGCTCCGGCGACGTGCTCGCGTGGGTCGGCTCGGCGGGCGGCCTGTCGAACGCGCCGGAAGTCGACGCCGTGCTCGCCGCGCGTCAGGCCGGCTCGACGCTGAAGCCATTTCTCTATGCGCAGGCGATCGACGAGAAGCGCGTCACCGCCGCCACGCTGCTCGACGACGCACCGCTCGATCTCGCTACCGGCGGCGGCCTATACATTCCGCAGAACTACGATCACGACTTCAAGGGCTGGGTGAGCGTGCGCACCGCGCTCGGCTCGTCGCTGAACGTGCCGGCCGTGCGCACGCTCGTGATGGTCACGCCGCATCGTTTCGCGAAGACGCTCGTCGCGCTCGGGCTGCCTTTGTCGCAAGCGGGCGACTACTATGGTTTTTCCCTCGCGCTCGGCAGCGCGGACGTGACATTGGCGACGCTCGCCAATGCCTACCGCACGCTCGCGAACGGCGGCATCGCACGCCCGTTTTTCGATCTCGCGGACGGCCCGAGGGAAGTTCCGTCAGGGCAACGTCGAACCGAACCGGCGGCCACGCGCGTCTTCAGCCCCGAAGCGAGCTTCATCGTCACCGATATCCTCGCCGACAACAACGCCCGCACGCGCACCTTCGGCTTCGACAGCGTACTGGCCACGCGCAGCTTCAGCGCCGTGAAAACCGGCACCAGCAAGGACATGCGCGACAACTGGGCGGTCGGTTTCACTGCGCGATACACCGTGGGCGTGTGGGTCGGCAATGCCGACGGCGCGCCGATGTGGGACGTTTCAGGCGTGACGGGCGCGGCGCCGGCATGGAACGCTATCGTCAACTATCTGAACCGGCGATCGGATAGCCGCGCACCGCAAGCGCCCTCGGGCGTCGTGATGACGCGCGTCACGTATCAGAACGACATCGAGGCGGCGCGCAGCGAATGGTTCGTGCGCGGTACGCAGATGAGCGCCGTCGGTCTCGCGGCGAACGCGGCGCCGCCCGCGCGCAACGCCAACGCCGATGCCGACGCGCAGGCGGCACGTATCGGCGCACCCACGGACGGCACGATCTTCGCGCTCGACCCGGACATTCCGCCCGCGCGCCAACGCGTGTGGTTCGCGCGCGCGGACAACGGCGTGCGCCTCGCCTGGCGGCTCGACGGCAAACCCTATGGCCTTGACGCCCGCGCGGCGTGGTTGCCCTGGCCCGGCCGGCACGTGCTCGAACTGGTGGATTCAAAGGGCAACGTCGTCGATAAAGTCGGCTTCGAGGTTCGCGGCGCCTTTGCGAAAGCGCCCGCCGGCACATCGAAGTGATGCGCGGCACGCCGCCAAGACGGCGGCGTCATCCATCCGGCGGTTCGCAACGTTAAAGATTGTGCGGGGCCGAGGTGCGCGCGGCGGGGTCGTGCACAATGCGAGCGTCATCGTTCGGGACGGTTTTTTGCCCTATCCTTAACGGCATCTTCCCAATTGCCCGAACTTATCGATTCATCCTTCTCTCAAGCCTGGAGTGCCGTCATGCTGAAAAAGCTGCTGATGTTGTGCCTAGCGTTCATGCTGTCCATGGGAACGGCTTTTGCCGCGGTCGATGTCAATACCGCCGACCAGGCCGCACTGGAATCGGTGAAGGGTCTCGGGCCCGTGAAATCGAAGGCGATCATCGACGAGCGCACGCAGCACGGCCCGTTCAAGGACGCCGACGATCTCGCGACGCGCGTCAAGGGTCTCGGCACCAAGTCGGTGACGACTCTGGAGCAGAACGGCCTGACGGTCGGCGGCTCGTCGCTGCCGCCGACGGGCAAGACGTCGAAGCCCACGACTTCGTCGACGCAAGGCGGCAGCGCCGCACCGAACTCGACGGTCAAATCCTCGACCGCGGCCACCGGCGCGACTTCCCCCGCCGCCACGACGGCGCAGACGCCGGCCACGACGCCTGCCGCTCCCGCATCGGGAACCAAGGCGTCCAAGAAGTCGAAGAAGGACAGCGCGGCGTCGGCGTCGGCGAGTGCATCGAGCCCGTCAGCCGCGAGCGAAACGAAGCCCGCCAAGTCGAAGCGCAGCAAGAAAGACAAGGCCGCCAGCGCCGCGGCTGCCAGCCAGTGATTCCTCGGGGAACCTTGTCGAAGGGAAATTGCCTTCGTATGACCATCGTTGAACGGCCGCTCGCGGCCGATGCCCGCACCGCCCGCGCCCGGTTTCGAGCCGAACGCGGCAGTGCAGGCGAACCCACCCCGCAACTTCTCGTAGTGAGACTGCCATGAGCCTACTCGATATCCTCGCCTCCACCCTCGGCAATTCGTCGCAACAACAAGGCGGTCAACCCGCCCAGTCCGGCCAGGCCGCGCTGATCACAGCGGCGCTTGCATTCGTCAACAGCCAGCCGGGCGGTATCATGGGCCTGATCCAGCGCTTCCAGCAACATGGCGCAGGCGATGTCGTCCAGTCATGGATCGGGACCGGCGAAAACAAACCCATCAGCCCCGATACGCTCACGAACGTGCTCGGCCAGGACAACGTCGGCGCGCTCGCCCAAAAGGCCGGCGTCTCGGGCGATCAGCTTTCGGGCATGCTCGCGGCGGTGTTGCCGCATATCGTCGATCGCGCGACGCCGAACGGCCAAGTGCCGCCCGAAGGCCAACTCGATCTGAGCAGCGTGCTCGGCTCGCTCGGCGGCCTGACGGGTCTTTTCGGCAAGAGCGAAGAGCCGAAGCAGGGCTGAACACGCTTTTCGGCATTGCATTCAAAGCCCCGCAGGCATTGCGCCGCGCGGGGTTTTTGCATTTCAGGAAGCCGCGAGTTTGCGTGTCATGTCCTCGATGATCGTGTAGCGGATCACGCGCAGGCACATCAGTTCGCCGCCGAGCGTCGCGGCGAGTTGCGGCCGTGCGGCGAGAAGCGCCGCGTTCTCATCTTCTACGTGCGCGTACAGATCGGCAGCCGCGCGCACGATCGAGGCCGCGAGCGCATCCAGCAGTCGTTCGGCTGTCTTCCGTGCGATACCGAGCGCTTCGCCCGCACGCAGCATCAGCGTGCGGTCGAAGTCGTCGTAGTAGCGCGCGCCGAGTATGTCCCACGCGAACGATACCCGCTTCGGCCAAACGGCCTTCTCATACGACGGCGTGGCGTACGCGGCCACGCTCAGCAGGTCGTAGAAGGGCGCGAGCTGGATGCCTTCGCGTGAAACGAGGAAGCTGAGGTTCTTCAGATGCGCGTCCGAATTGCCCACTAGCACGTTGAACACGAGCCACGAGAAAAGCCGCGCGCGCGCCGCCGCCTGATTGCGGCAACGCGCAGCGAGCGTCGCGAGTTGCTCGACGCTACCCTGCTCGTACTTGAACGTACGCGCGAGATCGAGCAACTGGCACGCGTCGATGCTATGCAGCCGGCGCCATTGTCCCGCGCGCGATTCGCGGTCGAAGCGATCGATGAGATACACCGGGGACGGCACGTAGCGCCGATGCACGACGGGCACGCCGAGCCGCAGCTTGCCGGCGAGCTTCATCACGAACCATTCGTTGATGACCGAGTGCGGATAGTCATTGGTGTCCTGATGATTCGGCTTCAGGATATGCGTCGACGGCGTGCGGCCCGCGGGCTCAAACAGCGAGCCGTCGCGCAGCACAACCGCAAGCTTGTGCTGCGCGCCGGCGAGCGACATGCGCTTGAGCGCGTCGTGTGTGAGCGGCACGCTCGGCAACGCGTCGATGCGGGCCTGCAACGCTTCGTCGGGCAGAAAGCGCTCCGCGGGCGACGGCTCGTCCCTCGCACCGGGCGGATGAAGCGTCACCGAACCCGCCGATTCCGCGCCGTAGTGCGCGAGCAGCGCGAAGGCATCGGCTTCGTTGCGAATGGCGGCATCGCGCGCAAGCAGCGTGCGCTGGCCTTCTTCCGGTAGAAGGTTGTCGAAGTACCACTGCACCGAGCGGCGCGTGCTGCCGTCGCGCGATACGTCCGCTTGCAGCGGCAGCGCGGGACTCAGGGGATAGCCGTCCGCGCTGTCGCGCCATGTCGGCAGATAAGAGAACGACCAGATGTCGTCGTCGGCGTTGAGCACGCCCACTTCGACATCGTTGATGCTCGCAATCAGATTGCGTCGACCTTCGAGCGTCGCGATGTTCTCAGGACTCATCCGTGTGCTCCGGTGCACGACGGCGTTTCGCCGCCCGCTCGACGCGCGCGTAACGCTTGATCTCCTCTCCCGCGAAAAGCTCGCCTGCTTCGTCCGGTATATCGACAATCACGCGCACGCCCAGGCCATCGAGCACCTGAAAAAGTTTGCCCCAATGCACGCTCTCAGCGCCCTTTTCGACCTTACCGAGAAAGCTCTCGCTGATGCCGATGCTGCCGGCGGCGTCGTCCTGGCGAAGCCGCTGCGCCTTACGCGCGGCGCGCACCGCGACGCCGATGTCGTGCGCGTTTCGAATGTCGATTTCCATGATTAAAATCCGTGCAATTGCAAGGAAAAAGTGGACTTATTGTATGTGGTCAAAATAATCCATGCAACTGAACAGATTTCTCGCGATTCGAGCAAATTTGGCGAAGAAACCTGACGATCGAACGGATTATGAAAACAAAAAAAGCAACGAATCGCTCCGTTGCCTTTTTGCATGAATGACCGTCCCGTCACCGGGACGACCCGATCGCTCTCAATGCACCACGCGATCGAACACGAATTTCCCTTCCCGCACGTCGACCGGAATGACGTCCTTCGGGCCGAATCGTCCGCCGAGAATCAGCTTGGCGACCGGATTTTCGATCTCCTGCTGAATCGCGCGCTTCAGCGGCCGCGCGCCGAATAGCGGGTCGTAACCGACCTTGCCGATCTGCTCAAGCGCCGTATCCGACACTTCGAGCTGCATGTCGAGCTTCGCGAGACGCTCCTGCAGACGATGCAACTGAATCCTCGCGATCGACTCGATGTTCGTGCGATCGAGCGCATGGAACACGACGACATCGTCGATACGGTTCAGAAATTCCGGCCGGAAGTGCAGCTTCACTTCTTCCCACACGGCGTCCTTCACTCGTTCCTGCGGCTCGCCGACCATGCCCTGAATGACTTGCGAACCGAGGTTCGACGTCATCACGATCACCGTATTCTTGAAGTCGACGGTGCGGCCCTGGCCATCGGTCATGCGGCCATCGTCGAGCACTTGCAGCAGCACGTTGAACACGTCCGGGTGCGCCTTCTCGATTTCGTCGAGCAGGATCACGCTGTACGGCTTGCGACGCACGGCTTCGGTCAGATAACCGCCTTCCTCGTAACCGACGTATCCCGGCGGCGCGCCGATCAAACGCGCGACGCTGTGCTTCTCCATGAACTCGCTCATGTCGATGCGGATGAGATGATCCTCCGAATCGAACAGGAACGCGGCCAGCGCCTTGCACAGTTCCGTCTTGCCGACGCCCGTCGGGCCGAGGAACAGGAACGAGCCATACGGCCGGTTCGGGTCCGACAGACCCGCGCGCGAACGACGAATCGCGTCCGCCACCGCGCCGATCGCCTCGTCCTGGCCGATCACGCGCTCATGCAGCTTGTCCTCGATCTGCAACAGCTTCTCGCGCTCGCCCTGCATCATGCGCGATACGGGAATGCCGGTGGAACGCGACACGACTTCCGCGATTTCCTCCGCGCCGACTTGCGTGCGCAGAAGACGCGGACGCGTCGGGTTGTTCTGTTCCTGCGACTCGGCCTGCGTCACCTGCTTGAGACGCGCTTCGAGTTCCGGCAGCTTGCCGTACTGCAACTCGGCGACCTTTTCGAGCTTGCCTTCGCGCTGCAAACGCGTGATATCCGCACGCACTTTTTCGATCTCTTCCTTCAGTTGCGCGCTGCCCTGCACCGCCGCTTTCTCGGCAGTCCAGATTTCCTCCAGATCGGAATACTCGCGATTGAGCCGGTCGATTTCCTCTTCGATCAGTTGCAGACGCTTCTGCGAAGCCTCGTCCTTCTCCTTCTTCACCGCTTCGCGCTCGATTTTCAACTGAATGAGACGGCGTTCGAGCTTGTCCATCTCTTCGGGCTTCGAATCGATTTCCATCTTGATGCGCGACGCGGCTTCGTCGATCAGATCGATGGCCTTGTCCGGCAAAAAGCGGTCCGTGATATAGCGATGCGACAACTCCGCCGCCGCGACGATCGCCGGATCGGTGATCTCGACGCCGTGGTGCAGCTCGTACTTCTCCTGCAAGCCACGCAGAATCGCGATGGTCGCCTCGACCGACGGTTCGTCGACGAGCACTTTCTGAAAACGCCGCTCAAGCGCCGCATCCTTCTCGATGTACTTGCGGTACTCGTCGAGCGTGGTCGCGCCAATGCAATGCAGCTCGCCGCGCGAGAGCGCGGGCTTCAGCATGTTGCCCGCGTCCATCGCGCCTTCGGCCTTGCCCGCGCCGACCATCGTGTGAATTTCGTCGATGAAGACGATGGTTTGCCCTTCGTCCTTCGCGATATCGTGAAGCACGGCCTTCAGACGCTCCTCGAATTCGCCGCGATACTTCGCGCCCGCGAGCAGCGCGGCCATGTCGAGCGACAGCACGCGCTTGCCCTTGAGCGTTTCCGGCACTTCGCCGTTGACGATGCGCTGCGCGAGCCCTTCGACGATCGCCGTCTTGCCCACGCCCGGCTCGCCGATCAGCACCGGATTGTTCTTCGTGCGGCGCTGCAGGATCTGAATCGAGCGGCGAATTTCGTCATCACGGCCGATCACCGGATCGAGCTTGCCCGCGCGGGCGCGCTCGGTCAGATCGACGGTGTATTTCTTGAGCGCCTCGCGCTGGCTTTCGGCGTCCTGGCTATTCACCTGCGCGCCGCCGCGCACGGCGTTGATCGCCGCTTCGAGCGCACGGCGCGTGAGGCCGTGTTGCTTCGCGAGACGGCCCACGTCGCCACGATCGTCCGCGACGGCGATCAGGAACATCTCGCTCGCGATGTACGTGTCGTTGAGCTTCTGCGCTTCCTTGTCGGCGGCGTTGAGCAGGCCCGCGAGGTCGCGGCTCACTTGAACGTTGCCGTCCGTGCCCTGCACTTGCGGCAGACGGTTGATCGCTTCGTTCAGCGACGCCTGCAGCGCCTGAACCTGCACGCCCGCGTGCGACAGCAACGAGCGCGCGGAGCCGTCCTGCTGCGCGATGAGCGCCGCGAGCAGATGCACGGGCTCGATGTACTGGTTGTCGCGCCCGACTGCCAGGCTTTGCGCGTCGGAGAGTGCTTCCTGAAATTTGGTGGTGAGTTTGTCGATTCTCATTTTTTAAAAGCTCCAATTCTGAATACGATCAAAATGAGGCGCTTTTTATCACTTTCAAGCGCGGATTAGCGCGAAAAGTGCACTTTTTTGTTCTTCGACAATAACGGCGGCAACCGCCTCAAGCTCAGGATTGACCTGCGGCGTCCGGGTTTCGTTCAATGCGTGGCGCGTCGAATCTCTCAGGAAGACGCACGAATCGGCTCGGACGGACCCGCCGGAAGCGGCACGATGCGCACGATGCCGAGCAGCCGCGCGAGATCGTTCGCGGGTTGCGCGAGTTCGCCGATCGTGTGCTTGTCGAGCTCGGCGAGGAAGGCGTCGCGCGCGAGCGCGAGCACACCGCGCAGACGGCAGCTCGGCTGAATCACGCAGCGCTGATGCGGTGAGGTTTCCAAATTCGCCGACTCACTCGCGAGGCAACCCACGAGCGCGAAATCGCTCTCGGTCTCGCGCACGATATCGCCGATGGTGAGGTCGTTCGTCCGCGACGCGATCCTCAGTCCACCGTTGCGCCCACGCACGGTCTCGACCCAGCCGAGTTCGCCGAGCTGCTGGACGATCTTCATCAGGTGATTCTTCGAAATGCCATACGCATCCGAAATTTCCTGAATCGTCGAAAGGCCGGAAGGTCGAACCGAGAGATAGAGCAGGACGCGCAGCGAATAGTCGGTGTAGTCGGTGAGTCGCATGATCTTGCGCGGAGAAATTTGGATGCAAAAGCGCATCCGTAATTCGACGGGACGCGCGTATCGTCAAAGAGTCCACGTAAAGACGAGGGACGATGACACGAACAGACGCGGCTGACTTACCATCGGCGCACCGCTTGCCGGCGTCGAAGCCCAAAGGCGCGGCACATGAAAAACCATGCCATTCGTACGCCTCTGGCCGCGGGAAACGAATTCGCGCGTGAAAGCGCCATTTTGCGACATCTTGACGTTCTTCGCCCGAAAAATCTGAACCGCTCGCCCCTACTGTTTCACCGATCGATGATGAACACCGAACACCCTTCCACTAACGCGCCGCGCGAACGCGAGCCCACCGAAGCCAACGTCCGCGCGCTGGTCGAAGCCTTCTATCGCCGTGTCGACGACGATCCGCTCCTTGGCCCGATCTTTTCGCGTGCGCTGACCGGCCGCTGGGACGAGCATCTCGCCAAGATGACGACTTTCTGGTCGAGTCTCGTGCTCGGATCGAAGCAATATCGCGGGAACGTGCAGGAGGCGCATCGTCCGATCGACGATATCGAGCCGCAGCACTTCGCGCGCTGGCTGTCGCTGTTTCTGAACACCGTCGAGTCGCGCTACGAACCGGCCGCCGCCGTGCAGTTCATGGAGCCTGCGCTGCGCATCGCGCAGAGCTTGCAGTTGAGCAAGTTCGGCTGGGATTATCAGATTCCCGTCGAGCAGCAGGAACTGCTCGCGGCGCTGAAGCGTCAGCGCACGGGAGGCGCGCCCGAACCGCGCTTTCCCGAACGTCCGGACGCCGAGCCGTTTCCCGCGAAGTTCATCGGCAAATCCGCCGACGGGAAGTGAGGCAGTCAGGACCGCCCGTCTTGCCAGCGCGCGAGCGCCGCATCGTCGGATTCGCGCGCGTCGACCCAGCGCTCGCCCGCTTCGGTCTTTTCCTTCTTCCAGAACGGCGCCTGCGTCTTGAGATAGTCCATCACGAAAGCGCACGATTCGAACGCTTGCGCCCGATGTTTCGCCGTCGTCGCGACGAGCACGATCTGGTCGAGCGGCTTGAGTTTGCCCACGCGATGCACGATCAGCACGTCTGAGCCACGCCAGCGCTCGCGCGCCTGATCGGCGATGGCTTCGAGCGATTTCTCGGTCATGCCGGGGTAGTGTTCGAGCTCCATCGTCTCGACGGCGCTGCCTTCGTTCAGATCGCGCACCGTGCCGACGAAACACGCGATCGCGCCCACTTTAGGATTGTCGGCGCGCAACGCGGCCACTTCCGCGCTGATGTCGAAATCGGCTTCCTGCACGCGGATTCTGGAATGCGTGCTCATGTCAGCCACCCGTGACAGGCGGAAAGAACGCAACCTCGCAGCCCTCGGTAATGCGCTGCGACGGATTCGTCATCACGTGATTGCAGGCCATGCGCAACGCGCGGCCTTCGGCGAGCGCCTCTTCCCACGCGCCGCCGCGCATGCGCAGCCACGCGCGCACGTCGCCGACGTTGACCACCGTGTCCGGCACGCTGACCGTCTCGTTCGCGACGCCGAGCGCTTCGCGCACGCTCGCAAAAAACCTCAGTTCAACTTTCATGTCCAGCTTGTCCTTACCGCATTAGTTCTGAAAATGGGATGAAGCGCACGATCTCGCCCGTGCTGATCGCGTGATTCGGCGGATTGTCGATGAGACCGTCGCCCCACACGGTCGATGTCAGCACGGCCGAGCTCTGGTTCTCAAAGAGATCGAGGCCGCCCGACTCGTTCACCCGCGCGCGCAGGAATTCGTTGCGGCGGTCGCCTTTTTTCTGGCTGAAGTCGGCGCGCATCGAGAAGACGCGCGGCGCGACGTTCTTCACGCCCGCGAGCCGCAGCAGGAACGGCCGCACGAACAGCAAAAACGTACAGAAGCTCGACACCGGATTGCCCGGCAAGCCGATGAAGTACGCTTCGCTGCCCGAATCGCCGCGTCGCACCGCGCCGAACGCGAGCGGCTTGCCCGGTTTCATCGCGATCTGCCACATCGAAATGCGCCCTTCGGCTTCCACCGCCGGTTTCACGTGATCTTCCTCGCCGACCGACACGCCGCCGCACGTCAGGATGAGATCGTGATCCGTCGCGGCGCGCCGCAAGGTTTCGCGCGTCGCGTCCAGCCGATCCGGCACGATGCCGAGGTCGGTCACTTCGCAGCCGAGCTTCGCGAGCAGCGCGCGCAGCGTGAAGCGGTTCGAGTTGTAGATCGCGCCGGGTTCGAGCGGCTCGCCCGGCATGCGCAATTCGTCGCCGGTAAAGAAGATCGCGACGCGCACGGGCCGCACGACATCGAGCTGCGCGCATCCGACCGACGCCGCGAGTCCGAGCGCCTGCGGCGTGAGGCGCGTGCCCGCGGGGAGGATCACCGAATCGCGCCTGATATCCGCGCCTTGCCGCGTGATCCACTCGCCCGCCGCGGGCGTTTGCGCGAACGCGACGCGCCCGTCGTCCGAGACTTGCGCCATCTCCTGCATCACGACGGCATCGGCGCCGGGCGGCACGGTCGCGCCGGTGAAGATGCGCGCGGCCGTGCCCGCCGCGAGCGGCTGGGCCGCGTGCCCCGCCGGGATGCGCTGCGACACCGGCAACGCGATGTTCGCGCCCTCGCTCGCGCCGGCGAGATCGGCCACGCGGACGGCGTAACCGTCCATCGAACTGGTGTGCATCGGCGGGACATCGAGCGGCGAAGTTACGTCGGCGGCGAGGACGCGGTCGAGCGCATCGAGCGTGTCGACGCGCTCGCGAGCGTCGACCCGACGCGCGGCGTCGAGCAGACGGCTGAGCGCCTCGGCGGTGGCGAGCATCGGAGGACGGCTGGAAGCGGCTGGCGTGGATGACATGGCGTTCGTTTCGGACGCGCGCGGCGGCCTGATCGTGAAAGGGATATTGCAATTCCGGTCAACTATTGTAGCGACAAGGCAGGCGTCGCACCTCCGGTTCCGGGCAAGCCAGTCATGCGGCGCGACCGATACCGCGATCCATTTGAGCCCCTCAAAGCCGCCACGGCGCGGTGATACACTCGCAGCACACTTCCCACGTCCATTTCCATGAAATTCTGTTCCCTCTGCGGCCACGAGGTCGGTCTCGCCATTCCGCCTGGCGACAACCGCGAGCGATTCGTCTGCAATAACTGCGGCACCGTTCATTATCAGAATCCGCGCAACGTCGTGGGCACCGTGCCGGTGTGGGACGACAAGGTGCTGCTGTGCCGCCGCGCAATCGAGCCGCGTTACGGCTACTGGACGCTGCCCGCCGGCTTCATGGAAATGCAGGAGACGACGAGCGAAGGCGCCGCGCGCGAAACGCTTGAGGAAGCGGGCGCGCGCGTCGAGATTCAAAGCCTCTTCACGCTGCTCAACGTGCCGCACGTGCATCAGGTGCATTTGTTCTATCTCGCGCGGCTGCTCGATATCGAGGTCGATCCCGGCGAAGAGAGTCTGGAAGTGAAGCTCTTCGAGGAAAGCGAGATTCCATGGGACGAGATCGCCTTTCCGACGGTCGGCCAGACGCTGCGTTTTTTCTTCGCCGATCGCGCCGCCGGCAATTTCACGCTGCACACGGGCGACATCTTCCGCACGCTGCGCGACGGCTGAAACGCACGCCTGTCCGACGAAAACACCGAACGCCGCCCTCCCCGAGAACATGGTTCCCTGGCTCGCCGACGACGATCCCTTCCCGCCCGTCGAGCGCGCGCTCGACGCGGCGAGTGGCGCGCCAGGCCTGCTCGCCGCGAGCGCGGATCTGCTGCCGTCGCGGCTCATCGACGCCTATGGGCGCGGTATCTTCCCGTGGTATTCGGACGGCCAGCCGGTACTGTGGTGGAGTCCCGATCCGCGCATGGTGCTCTTTCCGGCCGAGTTCAAGGTGTCGGATTCGCTGCGCAAGACCTTGCGGCGCGTCGTGCGCGATCCCGTCTGGGAAATCCGCGTCGACGACGATTTTCCGGCGCTGATGCGCGCCTGCGCCGAGACGCCGCGCGACGGCCAGCGCGGGACATGGATCACCTCGGACATCGTCGATGCGTACACGAGCCTGCATCGCGCGGGCAACGCGCACAGCGTCGAGACGTGGTACGACGGCGTGCGCGTGGGCGGACTCTACGGCGTGTCGTTCGGGCGCATGTTCTTCGGCGAATCGATGTTCGCGCACAAGACCGACGCGTCGAAAATCGCGCTCGCCGCCCTCGTCGGACACTTGCGCCGCAATCAAATTGAGATGATAGACTGCCAGCAGAACACGTCGCATCTGGCGTCGCTTGGCGGCCGCGAGATCGCGCGCCGGGCGTTCGTCGCGCATCTGAGACGGGCGACGGCGCAACCGGCGATCGGCTGGCGCTTCGACAAATCCGTCCTTCTCGACGTGCTGGCACGCTGAAAGCTTCAAGCGTAACGCCCGAGCGACACATGCAATGCAGCCGCCGCGCGCCTGAAGACGACTTCGCGCGCCGGTCGGCCGCGACGAGACGACGCCTGCGAGAGCCGCCAACGTGACACATCCGAACGAGCTGCCGCTGTCACCGCTTTCCGCGCTGCAATTCTATGCAACAGCGCCCTACCCTTGCAGTTATCTGGAAGGGCGCGTCGCACGCTCGCAGGTCGCCACGCCGAGCCATCTGATCAACTCCGACGTCTACACCGAACTCGTAAAAGCCGGATTCCGGCGCTCGGGCGTCTTCACCTATCGCCCGTATTGCGACGGCTGCCGCGCCTGCGTGCCAGTGCGCGTGCCGGTCGCGCGCTTCGTGCCGAACCG
Source organism: Caballeronia glebae (assembly GCF_001545035.1). GTDB lineage: Bacteria > Pseudomonadota > Gammaproteobacteria > Burkholderiales > Burkholderiaceae > Caballeronia > Caballeronia glebae. Next base: position 36,719 of record NZ_FCOJ02000037.1, on the reverse strand, counting down.
CGCGCAACGGCGCGTCTCGCGGCTGCATGGCGGTCTCGTGGCAAGCGTCGCGCCGCTGCACTACGACGAAGAGCACTACGCGCTTTATATGCGCTACCAGTCGGCGCGGCATGCGGGCGGCGGCATGGACCGCGACAGCCGCGATCAGTACGAGCAGTTCCTGCTGCAGAGCCGGATCAATTCGCGTCTCGTCGAATTCCGCGAACCCGCGCATCCTGGGCATCCGGACGAGCCCGGCGTATTGCGCATGATCAGCATGATCGACATTCTCGGCGACGGGCTTTCGTCCGTGTACACCTTCTTCGAACCCAATCTGCCGAAGACGAGCTACGGCACGTTCAACATCCTCTGGCAGATCGAGCAGGCCAGAAGCCTCGACTTGCCGCACGTCTATCTCGGCTACTGGATCCGGGAAAGCGAAAAGATGGCGTACAAGGCTAATTTCCGGCCGCTGGAAGGCCTGATCGACGGCAGCTGGACGCTGCTCGATCCCGCGAACACGCACTCCGCCGGCACGCTGCCGATGCCGGGGCGCATCCACGGCCCGAGCCAGCCGAAATAGCCACCAAAGCAGCCACCAAAGTAGCCGCCGAAGCAACCCGGCGCGCCGCCCGAAACCGCTAAAATAGCGGTCTTAAAAAAATTCGCCGTCGCCGGCTTTCATTCCGTGTTCAGCTCCCTCTACCCGATCGCGCGTTCGCATCTCTTCAAGATGGACGCGGAAGACGCTCATCACCTGACGCTGCGCATGCTCGGCGCCGCCGGCCGCACCGGGCTCGCCGGCATGCTCGCCAAGCGCGGCCCCGATTCGCCCCGCACCGTCATGGGCATCACGTTCCGCAATCCGGTCGGACTCGCCGCGGGCCTCGACAAGGACGGCGCGTGCATCGACGGGCTCGCCGCGCTCGGCTTCGGTTTCATCGAAGTGGGCACCGTGACGCCGCGCGCGCAAGCAGGCAATCCGCGTCCGCGCATTTTCCGGCTGCCCGAGGCGAGCGCGCTCATCAACCGGATGGGCTTCAATAACCGCGGCGTCGATCAGTTCGTGGCGAACGTGAAGGCCGCGCATTATCGCGGCGTGCTGGGGCTGAATATCGGCAAGAACGCCGATACGCCGATCGAGCGCGCCGCCGAAGACTATCTGTATTGCCTCGAACGGGTCTATCCGTTCGCGAGCTATGTGACCATCAACATTTCGTCGCCGAACACGAAGAATTTGCGGCAACTTCAGGGCGCGGGCGAACTCGACTCGCTGCTCGGCGCGCTCAAGGAGAAGCAGGCGCGGCTGTCGGATCTGCACGGCAAACTCGTGCCGCTCGCGCTGAAGATCGCGCCCGATCTCGACGACGAGCAGATCAAATCGATCGCGGGCACGCTGCTGGCGCACAAGATCGACGGCGTGATCGCGACGAACACGACGCTCGCGCGCAGCGCCGTGACCGGCATGAAGCACGGCGACGAAGCCGGCGGCCTCTCCGGGCGTCCCGTATTCGATGCATCGAACGAAGTGATCCGCAAGCTGCGCGCGGAAGTCGGAACCGACGTGCCGATCATCGGCGTGGGCGGGATTTTTTCGGGCGAGGACGCGCGCGCGAAACTCGCGGCGGGCGCGTCGCTGGTGCAAATTTACACAGGGCTGATCTATCGCGGTCCCGCGCTCGTGAAAGAGTGCGTCGAGGCGCTCGCGTAAATCCACCCAAGCCATATAAACATAAGCAAACGATATTACGTGGCGATTGCATATTCACTATGATCGCCGCATCTATAAAGTCGCTGCAAGACGCTGTGCCCATCAAGAGGAAAACAATACGATGAAACTGTCCACGCTCAAGAAGCTCGTCGCCGCCAGCCTGATCGGCGCCGCATTCACCGCCGTCACGACGGCCGCCCACGCCGACGATCTGCTGGATCAGGTCAAGCAGCGCGGCACGCTGCGCGTCGGTCTCGAAGGCACCTTCCCGCCGTTCAATTCGAAAGCGCCGAACGGTGAACTGGTCGGCTACGACGTCGATATCGCCAAGGCCGTCGCCGCCAAGCTCGGCGTGAAGCCGGAGTTCGTCACGACCGAATGGAGCGGCATCATCGCGGGCCTGCAGGCTGGCAAGTTCGACGTGATCGTGAACCAGGTCGGCATCACCGATGCGCGCAAGCAGACGCTCGATTTCTCGCCGGCCTACACCTACTCGAACGCGCAACTGATCCAGCGCAACGACGACAAGCGCGAGTTCAAGTCGCTCGAAGAACTGAAGGGCAAGAAGCTCGGCGTCGGCCTCGGCACGAACTACATGGACATGGCGAAGTCGGTGCCGGGCATCGACGTGAAGACGTACCCGGGCGCGCCCGAATATCTGCGCGACCTCGCCGCCGGCCGTCTCGACGCGGCGCTCAACGACCGCCTGATGCTCGCGTACCTGCTGAAGAATTCGCAATTGCCGCTGCGCACGGGCGCGAGCGTCGGCGCGGGCAATCCGTCGGGCATTCCGTTCAAGAAGGGTAATCCGAAGTTCGCGAAGGCGATCGACGACGCGATGACCCAGCTCGAAGCCGACGGCACGTTCGCGAAGATTTCGGACAAGTGGTTCGGCATCGACGTGACGAAGCCGGCGAAGTAAGTCGCGGTCTTCGCGTCACCGGGGGGCGGCATCGTCTGACGATGCCGCCCTTCGTTTTTTCGCTGCCGGTTTATGATGTGCGCTTTGTGCGCGTCGAACGATCCAAACAGCGCACGCGTTCTTTCACCGCCTTCCCCTTCATGTCCACGACATCCCTGCTCGTACAATCGGCGCCCGTGCTGGCGCAAGGCGCGCTACTGACGATCAAGTTCGCGCTCTACTCGATGTTCTTCGGCCTCATCGCGGCCGTCGCGCTGGCGTTGATGGGCATCAGCCAGAGCCGCACGCTCGTCGCGATCGGACGCGGCTACGTCAGCGTGTTTCGCGGCACGCCGCTGCTCGTGCAGATCTTCGTCATCTATTACGGCCTGCCGAGCCTCGGCATCTCGCTCGAACCGACGCCCGCGGGCGTGATCGCGCTGTCGGCGAACGTCGCCGCGTATCTGTCGGAGAGCATGCGCGGCGCGATTCTCGGCATCCACGCCGGTCAATGGCTCGCCGCCTACAGTCTCGGGCTGTCGCGCGGGCAGACGCTGCGTTACGTGATCGGGCCGCAGGCTTTGCGCATCGCGGTGCCGAGCCTGTCGAACAGCCTCATCAGTCTGATCAAGGACACGTCGCTCGTGTCGGTCATCACCGTGACCGAATTGTTGCGCAGCGCACAGGAAGTGATCGCGGCGACCTATCAGCCGCTGCCGCTCTATCTCGCGGCCGCGTTCGTGTACTGGATTCTGTGCAGCGTGCTCGAATTCGTGCAGCGGATTTTCGAGCGGCGTCTCGCGCTGCCCGGACGCCATTGAACCCCAAGCAAAGCCGCTGAAAAGCGGCTTTTTCGCATCAGTCGGTCTCGAAGGGAAACTTCAGATTCAGATCGCGCCGCGCGGCGTCGATGATCGCGATCATGCGCATCGACATCGCGTGCGGCATCACCGGGCTTTCGGTTTCTCCGGCGCGCAGCAGTTCGCAGAAATGCGCGGTTTCGTAGTTGAGGCCGCCGCCCTCGAAGGGCTCGTCGAGTTCGACCTTCCTTCCGTCCGTGTAGGCGATCGTCGCGCGCGCGGGGTTCCACCAGTTCTCGTGGATCGTCGCCGTGCCGAGCGTGCCGCCGATGAGCGCATCGCCGCGACCTTGCAGATCGAGGCCGCAGAACAATTGCGCGATGCCGCGTTCGTGGCGCACGTTCAGGCTCGCGAAGACGTCCACGCCGGTCGCGCCGAGCCGGCCGATGGTCTGCACGTCGAGCGCCTCGCCGAGCCAGTCGACCGCGAGAAACGCCTCGTAGATGCCGATATCGAGCAGCGCGCCGCCGCCCGCTTCCAGCGAGAACGACGGATGGTCGAGCGGCACGTTCGCTATCGAGCAGCCCGCGCGCACGAGTCCGATCTCGCCGATCGGATCGCTTTGCAAATGCTCGCGCAGGCGGCGATAAAGCGGGTAGAACGGCGGCTTCATCGCTTCCATGAAAAGCAGATTCGCCGCGCGCGCCGCGTCGATCATGCGCTGCAGGTCGCGCGCATTCACGGCCGCGGGCTTTTCGCACAGCACGGGCTTGCCCGCCGCGAAAGCGCGCAACGCGTACTGCGGATGGCTGTCCTGCAAGGTCGCGATGTAGAGCGCGTCGATGTTGGCGAGCAGCGCGTCGAAATCGGTGAACCCGCGGGCATCGAATGCATCGGCCAGCGCGCGCGCCGGCTCCTCGCGGCGCGACCAGACGCCCGCGAGCCGCGCCCCTTCGACGTGCGCGAGACTGTCCGCGAAGCGACGCGCGATGCGTCCCGCGCCGACGATGCCCCAGCGTATCGTTGCCGTGTTCGTATGTGTCAAGCCTGCCTCCGTGCGTCGGATTCGTCGTGCGACGCATTGTGCCTGATTGCATCGAATGACGGATTCGCGCGGCGTGCGCAGACGGCAAAAAGCCGGGACATGTCCCGGCTCCGTGCTTCCAACTCAGCGGCCCTCGACCGACGCGTCGAAGAACCCGTCAAACACCCGCGGGCGCGTTCACGTTCGGAGGCGGCGCTGGCTGGCTGTTCACGCGCTCCAGCGAGAACGCGCGGCCGACTTCTTCCGCGGCGAGATCGACGAGCGCGCGCGTCGCGGATTCGGCGGCGGCGGAATCTTTCGATTCGATCGCCTCGACGACGCTTTTCTGCGCCGCGAGCGTCGCCTCGCGCACGGACTCGATGCCGTCGACGATCGGATTGACCGTCACCAGCGCGCCGCGCACGATCGCCGTCATCTGACGAAAGAACTGGTTGCCGCTCGCCGACACGATGCGCGTGTGCAGCACTTCGTCGGCCGCCTGATATTCCGGCTCGCCGACCTGCAGACGCGACAGCGTGTCGAACGCGTCGCGAATCCCGGCAATCTCGTCGGGCGTTGCGCGCGCGGCGGCCAGCGCTGCGGCGCGCGGCTCGATCAGCATTCGGAATTCGATTACATCGCGCAAAAATGTCTGATCCGGCTTGGCGCGAAAACGCCAGCTCACCACGTCCTCGTCGATGAGACGCCAGTCGCTCATCGGACGAATACGCGTGCCGGTTTTCGGCCGCACGTCCAGCATGTGCCGCGCGAGCAGCATCGACAGCGCCTCGCGCATGACGGTGCGGCTCACGTCGAACTCCTTCGAGAGGATGTCCTGCGGTGGCAGTATCGCGCCATATTTTTGCTCGACGATCCCTGAGACGAGTCCGTCCATAACCTTCGCCACCAGCGATCGCTCTTTGTTGTCATCCATCTCGCTTCTCCCCTTCTCGCCTGTTCCGTAGCCGTGTGTATGAGCGCATCGCTTTCGCTTGCCAGGCTGCGAAAGGCACGACGGGTTCCCGACAGGTCCATTCGTCGTGCTTGATACGTTGCGTCTTCGTTGCTTCGAATGCCAGTGAGGAATTTCCTGACAGGGTAATCCCTCTGACATCCACGTCACTGTTTCGTTTTTCTCTTTCTTACCGCTTGACGTGCATCTGTTGCGCTTGCGCCGCGCGCGCGCAGGCATTCATCAGGGAAACTGAAGAATGGCGGCGTCGCGGCGCGGCGTGTGCGTTCTTTTTCGGTCCACTCTCGTCATCGGACCGATCATGCACTCATTTGAGCAAGCATCTCGTAGGCTTTCTGTGCGACCGCGAACGGAAGGCGGCTCGGATTTGCCTTTTGTATGATCGGATGGTTTGAACGAAAGTACCGTGGCGAGGCGCAAGCGGGGCGATTTGTCAGCCCTATGCTTAAATCGCGCCATCTGTCGTTCGGGGTGTTCGCGCATCGAGATTGACCTGCCGGCGCTTCATCGCTTCGCGCTCGGTAAGCGCTTGCTGATACACCGCGAGGTACTCGTTGCAGACGCGTTCGACCGAAAGCGGCTGGAGGTTTTGCCCCGCGCGCGCCGCCAGTTGCTCCCGCGCCGGCCGGTCGAGCAAAAGCCAGCGCAGCTTCGACGCCGCCTGCCCGATGTCGCCGGCGGGCACGAGCAGGCCCGCCGCGCCCTCGTCGAGCATTTCGGGGATACCGCCCACGCGCGTCGCGACGATCGCGCAACCGGCCTCGCGCGCCTCCGCGATGACGAGCGGACTCGGGTCCTGACGCGACAGCAGCGCGAAAACATCCGCGCTCGTGAAATACGGCCGCGCATCGGCGACGAAACCGGTGAAGTGCGTGACCTCCGCGATGCCGAGTTCGGCCGCGAGCGCTTCCATCGAACCGCGATCGGGGCCTTCGCCGACGAGATACAGATGCGGCTCGGGCATGAACTCGCGCTCGCTCGCGGACTGCTCGCGCACGAGCGCGAACGCCTCCAGGAGATCCGCGATGCCCTTTCTGCGATACATGCCCGCCACGCAGACGATATTCGGATGCTTCAGCCGCACCGGCTTCGCGGCCGGCCGGGTGACGAGACGCGGCGCGCCCACGGCGCCGTTGAGCACGATCGACATGCGCGCGGGCCCGATGCCGCGCGCCTCCAGATCCAGCGCGAGCCCGCGGCTCACGGCCACCATGCGATCGCCGGCGCGCACGAGCGACGCGCTCTTCTGCAGTTCGTGATGCACCGTGGTCACGAGCGCGAAGCGCCGCCGCATGCTGCCGAAACGCGAGATGAGCGCGCCGGTCATCATGTGCGCATGCACGATGTCGGGATCGAAACGATCGATGAGACGATTGAAGCCCGCGATCATCGATGGCACGCGCCACGGCTGCCGCGACTGCTGCAGCGAAATATGCGTGATGCCGTGACGCCGAAGCAGCGGCTCGAAGCCGCCGCCGGACGAAGCGACCACGACCTCCTGCCCCATGCGCGCCTGCATGCAGGCAAGATCGACCATCATGTTGACGGTGCCGTTGCCGATCGTCTGCGCGTGGTTGGCGAGATGGACTATTCGCATGAGATTGGGCTGTTTTGCGCTCGCCGGCACATGCCGGCGGCGTCGATCTTATTGTTTCGAGGACGCGTACCGGGGCGGACTGCGCCGTGCCGATCGCGTTGTTATTGCGTTGTTATCGCTTTGTTATTGCCTCGATGCCCGGACGGTCCACGCCTCTGATGCTGTTGGCTGCTGCGTTGGCTTCTTTCGCCGCGCGCGCCGGTTGCGGCACGCGCGGCGCGTCTCTGGTGGCGCTTAAAGCAACTCGTAGGTCGTCGCGCTCTCGCCCGGCGCGAACTGAGCGTTGTTCGCGCCGGATGTCTCGCGCGGCTGACGGCTCTTTCTCGTCAGACCGATATAGGGCATGCCATGTTCGAGGAACGGTCCTTCGGTCTTGCGGAAGCCGAACGCCTCGTAGAAACCGCGCAGGCTCACCGGCGCGGTCAGTCGCACGCGGCGGCCCGGCCAGCGCTCGGCGGTCACTGCGAGCACACGCTCGATCAGCGCGTGCGCGGTGCCGTCGCCGCGACGCAGCGGGCTTGTCAGGATCTTGTCCACCACCACTTCCGGATCCTCCGCGTCGCCCTCATGAATGCGTGCATAGGCGAGCACGGGCATCGAACGGCTCATGTCTTCGGCCGCGAATACGTGCGTGCCGGTTTCATCGCGACCATCCGGGTCGAGATGGACATGCGACTGTTCGACGACGAACACCGCACTGCGCGCGCGCAATATCAAATAAAGCTCCCGCGCAGTGAGTTGTTCGAAATCCAGCGTTTTCCAGTTCATCGATTATCTCCATGCTTGACCGGTAATAACCGGCGTTGCGACGATCAAACGTTACGTGCCGACCCGCCTGAATTCAGTGCGCCATCGCACCGACCCAGGCCTTGCGCGCCTTTCAAATAAGCTCGACCACACGCAGAAAAGGCGTCCCGGGGAAAAAGACGCCTGCCCGACCCTGAACGTGACCACGCGCAGCCCTCGATGCGGGCCGCCGCGCGCGCGTCGCATGGCGTCGATAGCGCTCGCGTATTACGGCACCTTCATGGGAAAATCAAAATGCATACCGCCATCGAACGCGATAGAGACGCACAACTCAAAACACACTCGCTCCAGCGCGCACGCGGTATCGAACGCCGGCCTTTCCGGCCCGAGGTCACGGCATGAGCGCGTTCCATACGAGCGGTGTGACGGATTCAGGCGCAAGTCGTTCCCGCGTCGTGTCACTCGATCCTCTGCGCATGCGGGCGCGGCGCCATCACGCGCACGCGCTCCATCGCGGCGAACGCATCTGGCGTGAAGCCGTCGCACCCATCGACTTATGGATCGAAATCCTGCACGGCAACGGGCTCGAACCGCGCGCCGCGCTCGCGTTCACCGTCGCTCAGGACTTCGAAGCCGATCAGTTTACGCTCGGCAAGCTGCCGTTCGAAGACATCGAAAAACTTTACGGCCTGCAGGTGCAGGAGCTTTCCGTGTTCGATTCGCTCGAAGAGCGCGCGCTCGTGCAGACGCGCCGCGCGAATATCGTGCTCGTCGAAGTCGATGCGTTCTTTCTGCCTGACATGCGCACGGCTTCGTATCGCCGCGAGCATGCGAAGACGACTATCGGCATCGATGTGATCGATCAGGATGCGCGGCGTCTCGGCTACTTTCATCACACGGGTTATCACCTTCTCGACGGCGAGGATTACGACGGCGTGCTGCGCTCGAATGCAACGCCCGAGCCCGCGCTCTTTCCGCACGTCGAATTCGTGAAGCGGGTGCGCGAGCCGCTGTCGGGCACGCCGCTCGCGGAAGTCTCGGCGGATCTGCTGTGCGCGCATCTGTTGCGGCGGCCGCTGCACAATCCGATCGCACGCTGGCGCGCGGCGTTTCCCGAGCATGTCGATACGATGATCGCGCGCGGCGAATCCTATGCGCGTCATTACGCGTTCAACGTGATGAGGCAACTCGGCGCGAACTTCGAATTGCTCGCGCATTATCTGCAGTGGATGCGTGAACAGGGCTTCGATATTCCCGTTCAGACGTATGCGGGCGCGCGCAAGATCGCGAGCGAAACGATGGTGATGCAGTGCCGGCTCGCGCGCGCGCTTTCGCGTGGACGGCGCGAGCTTTGCGAGACATCGTTCGACTTGATCGAGGACGCATACGAACGCGTCATTCCTCCTCTCGCGGATATTGTCTGCTGACCGTAGCGGACGCCTTCGAATTTTGCGTGCTTTCGTCTCAGCGAACGCTTGCTGAAAAAAACATATTCGAGCCCTTGTTTCAAGGGGTTTTTCACTCGCTTACGTTGTCGTCGGATATTCGCTTTTATGACCTCGTGACGTTTTCGCGACAATTTCAGCGAAGATCATTTCCCTCGTTAATCGGTTCCGCATGAGATTGTCCTCGATGAAACATTTCGGGGCGTCTCGCGCGGAGCTGAAATGCCCCGTCGTGGATCATGAATCCGACGAAATGGGCGCAAACGGTTTTACGGTGGAATGCCTTTCGTTCAGATCCCGGGAGGCCTCCTGCAAGCCGCGTGTGGGCTATCGCGCGCTTTCGGGAAACCTGTCGAAGCACCTGTGCGCACGCAACCGCGCATGGATTTTTCACTTCGTGCAATCGGCGCAACGTTTCCGCTTCATTTTCCCTTTCACGCAACGTCATTCGACACACGTTACCTGTCGCCCGCAAAGCCTTGTCCGGCAAGGCGTCGCGGGGAATCGAGCGCCGTTGAATCAAACGCGCGTTCGATAGCTCGCGAAGTCAATGGAACACAGATGAATCATTTTTCATTGTCCCTACGAAAGAAGGTGTCCTGTCGAAGGGACGTCGACCTGTGAGGCCTGTCGCACGGTGATCAGAAAATCCCATACCGCCATTCGGGGGGTATGCACTGATGAAACTCATCGGGGCTCACACGTATTCCTAAGACCACCGATGTTCAAGACTGAAACAAAAACGCAGCGCTGCGCTGCATCAAGAAAAGTGCATGAGTTATGAGGCCCCGCCAGCATTGCGATTGCCCGCCTTGGCACAGTCCTCGCTAATAGAGGCACGCAACCCAGACCAGTGCGATTTATAAAAATCAATTCAAGCGCCAACGGGCGGCTACGGGGCTGATGTGATGCTTCTTCGAAAACCGTCGCAAGCGGCAATCTTCGAAAGTGGTCACGCCAGTAAATAAAAATTGAAGCGCAACGCGCGAAAGTTACGAGAGAGAACAAATCATGCTGACCCTCCAGTCGGACCTGCACGGCAACCATCTGCTAGGCGCGCTTCCTGCGCACGAATGGCAGGCGCTCACTCCTCATCTCGAACTCGTGCAACTGCGCACCGAGCAACTGCTGTGCGACTCGGGCCAACGAATTCACCACGTTTATTTCCCGACGACGGCGATCGTCTCCCTGTTGCACACGATGGAAGACGGCGGCTCGGTCGAAATTGCCGCAGTGGGCCGCGAAGGCATGACGGGCGTGCCCGTTCTGACCGGCGGCGAAACGATGCCGACGCGCGTGCAGGTGCAGTGTCCCGGCTTCGCCTATCGCATGAGCGCGCAAGCCCTGCGCGAACAGTTCGGCCGCTCGGACTTCCTGCGCCGCCTGATGCTGCTCTATATGCAAGCGCTGCTTACGCAGGTCGCGCAGACGGCGGCGTGCAACCGGCACCATTCGCTGAACAAGCAACTTTGCCGCTGGCTGCTGATCGAAATCGATCGCACCGCGTCGAACGAGTTGCAAGTCACGCAGCAACTGATCGCCGACATGCTCGGCGTGCGCCGCGAAGGCGTGACCGAAGCGGCGGGCAAGCTTCACGACGCAGGTCTCATTCATCACAGCCGCGGCTGCATCAAGGTCGTGGATCGCGAGGGACTCGAAGCACGCGCATGCGAGTGCTACGGGCTCGTCAAGCGGGAGTTCGATCGACTACTTCCGCGTCTCCGTGCAACCGAGGCAGCAACGGCCTCAAGTGTCTAACGGCCTGGATTAATGCAAGATAAAAATACTGATTTGTTCTCATGGCTGGCGCGTTTTCTGGATGTCTCTCTCATCATCGCGGGCGGATTGATCGCGCATGACGTACGCTTTTCCTCGCTGGATTTCAGCGATATCGAAAGGCTTCTGATCGCGTTCAATTCCGCACTCGCCCTCCTGCTCTTCCCTGCTTTCGGCGTATACGAAACCTGGCGTGGCAAGCCGTTCGCCATGATGCTGGCGCGCGTCACGCTGGCGTGGATTGCTGTGGTCGCGGCGGGTCTCTTGCTCGCGTTTACGCTGCATCGCATGGACGCGGTGTCGCGGCTCTGGTTCGCATATTCCACACTGATTTCCGGCGCCCTCATCATCGCTTCGAAGCTGGTCGTGTATTCGGCTTTGCGCCTGATGCGCGGGCGCGGTCTGAACCAGCGCAGCGTGGCGATCGTCGGCGCACAAGGGTTCTCGCGAACCTTGCTCGCGCATCTGTGCAGCACGCCCGAGCAGGGCTTCACGCCCGTGTGCATTCTCGACACGACCGGCGACGAGGAACTGCACGCGAGCGGCATCAGCGGCATGTCGGCGCCGACGAGCGCGATCGGCATGGGAGGCAATCGTTTGCCCGTGCTGAACGATTTCGACGAGCTAGTCGACAAGGTGCGCGCCGAGGATATCAACGAAGTGTGGCTCGCATTGCCGCTCTCGCAGGAACACACGATCTACCGTTTTGTCCACGCGCTGCGACACGATTTCGTGAATCTTCGCCTGATTCCGGACACGCGCAGCATTTCGCTCTTCAATCATTCGATGACCGATGTCGCCGGGCTCGCGACCATCAATCTGACGACTTCGCCGGTCAGCACTTTGCAGATGTGGCCGAAGATGCTGTTCGACCGCCTGTTCGCCGCGACCGCGCTGCTCGCGCTCTCGCCGCTCATGATCGCGATCTCGATCGCCGTGAAGACGACCTCGAAGGGTCCGGTTTTCTTCACGCAGCATCGCAAAGGCGCGGACGGACGGCCGTTTCGCATCTACAAATTCCGTTCGATGGGCGTGCATCGGGAGAACACGGGTCACGTCACGCAGGCCACGCGCAACGATCCGCGCGTGACCCAGGTCGGCGCATTCCTGCGGCGCACGAGCCTCGACGAGCTGCCGCAGTTCCTGAACGTGCTGTTCGGACATATGTCGGTCGTCGGTCCGCGCCCGCACGCGATCGAGCACGACGATCTCTACAAGGAGCTCATCTACGGCTACATGTTCCGCTACCGCATCAAGCCCGGCATCACGGGCTGGGCGCAGGTGAACGGCTATCGCGGCGCGACGGAAAAGGTCGAAAAGATGCAAAGCCGCGTGAAGTTCGACCTCTTCTACATTCACAACTGGTCGTTCTGGTTCGACATCAAGATCGTCGCGATGACGATGTTCAAGGGATTCATCGGACGCAACGCGTATTGATTGGTCGCGCCATGCAAAAGGCCCGGCGATGCGCTTCGATGCGCGTCGCCGGGCCTTTCGTTTTTCGCGGATGACTTACTTGTATTCGATCCGCTCGACGCCGGTTTCCGTGCCGAGCAGGCAGATATTCGCGCCGCGCGCGGCGAACAGGCCGACCGTCACGACGCCCGGCCACGCGTTGATCTGCGCTTCCAGCGCGCGCGGATCGGTGATCGAAAGACCCTTCACGTCGAGGATTTCGTTGCCGTTGTCCGTGATGAACGGCGAGCCGTCCTTCGTCACGCGCACGATCGGCACGCCGCCCAGCGCCACGAGCTTGCGGCCGATCGCGGTGCGGGCCATCGGCACGACTTCGACGGGCAACGGGAACGTGCCCATAACCGGCACGCGCTTGCTAGCGTCGGCGATACACACGAACACGTCTGCCACCGACGCGACGATTTTCTCGCGCGTGAGCGCGCCGCCGCCGCCCTTGATCATCGCGCCGCTCGCGTCGATTTCATCGGCGCCGTCGACGTAAATGGACAGCGTTTCGATCTCGTTCAGATCGAACACCTTGAAACCGTGCGATTGAAGGCGGGCGGTGGTCGCGAGCGAACTCGACACCGCGCCGCGATAACGCGCCTTCGACTTCGCGATGGCGTCGATGAAGCAGTTCGCCGTCGATCCGGTGCCGACGCCGATGATCGCGCCTTCAGGCACGTTCGCGTTCACGTAGTCGGCGGCGGCCTGGCCGACCAGTTGCTTGAGTTCGTCTTGAGTCATGGGAGCGGTGCTGTTGTATCGGAGAAAACTGGGATTTTATCGGAGCGCGCGACGCAACCGCGCGGATCATGCAATCGCGCGCAGGAAGCCGAGCGGATCGTGCGTGCGCGCCACCGACGCGATGAACGCGAAGACGACGATCGCCAGCACGCCGTAGACGGCACGCGCGCCCTTCGTGCGGCCGCGCTTGAGCGCCAACGTGCCGAGCACGATATAGACGACGAGCCCCGCGATTTTCGCGCCGAGCCACGCCGCGTTCGCCGAAAAGCCGATAACCGCGACCAGCGCGATGGCGCTCGCGAGCAGCAACGTATCGACGATGTGCGGCAGGATTTTTGCCGCGCGCGCGTTGAGGAGACGCGAATTCGTCAGCATCCAGATCCAGCGCAGCACGAATCCGGCGATGGAAAGGCCCGCGCACGTCATATGGATCGCGCGCAGCGGCAGAAAATATTCGCCCATCGTGGGCTCCTTTTAGCTTTAGTTGGCGAAGTACTTGTCGAGCAAGGCCTGGGCGATGGCGTCGCTTTGCGCGTCCGCGTTGCCCGCATAGTCCGACGGGCGAAAGTGCATCTGGAAGGCGCTGAAGACGCGGCGCGTCTTGTCGTCGAGCACACCGTCGGTCGCGACGTCGTAGCCGTATCGCTTCAGCTTTTCCTGCAGCGCGCGCACGTCCGATGGCGCTTTCGGATCGCGACCGGCAAGATGCGCGGCGACGGTCGCGTCGTCGGGCCATGCGCCCACACCGGCATCGTATAGCGCGTGCCATGGGAAAAGCGGGCCCGGATCGATCTTGCGTTGCGGCGCGATGTCGCTATGGCCGACGACGCGCGTCGGCGGAATGCCGTAGCGCGCGACGATATCGCGAGAGAGTTTGATGAGCGCGTCGATTTGCGCGGGCGGATACGGCTGCCATTTGCCATCGCTCAACGGACCAATCGGGCCGAGATTCACGTTCTCGATGCCGATGGAGGACGCATTCAGTTCCGTCGCGCCTTGCCACGAACTCACGCCGGCGTGCCAGGCGCGCTTGTCTTCCGGCACCAGTTGATAGACGACCGGCTCGCCCTTTTCGATGCGCGGCGCATCGGGCACCACGTAGTGCACGCTGACCTGATTGCCCGTCAGCACCGCGAGGGATTCGGCTTCGTCGATCTCCGTGTAGTGCATCACCAGGAAACGGATGCGGGCGTCGGCGTTCTTCGCGTGGTATTGCGTGTCGGCGAGATAGGCGCCGCGGTCTTGGATCGTGGTGGTGCAGGCGCAGAGGATGCACGCTGATATCGCCGCGGCTAGCGCGATGGCTTTTCTCATGCCCGTCACGATTGCTGTTTCCAGATCGATTGCACCAGCGTCCAGTGCGTATGGAGCGCCGCGACGCTCGGCCGATGCGCGGGGTTCGCCGGTAGGCGAAGCGGATGTCCGGCGAGCGCGGCGTACTGCGATGCCTTCAACTCCGGCGCGATCGATACTTCGTGACACGCGGGATCGATCGCGATCAACGCGCGGTCGTAGAGCGTGTGCAAGTCGGCGCGCAGCAGGAGGCCGTTTCGAACGTCGTTGGTTTCAGGGCGCAGGTAGCCGCAGATGTGCGCCGCTTCGAGAACCGCTTCGACCGCGCAGTCCGTGAGCGCGCAACGGCGCTCGTACGCTTCGAGGAGTTGCTTGCGGAACGCGGGTTGGCCTTGCCTTATGACGATCGAGGCGAATGTCTTCTTGCGGGCGTCTTCGAGATTCGATGGATCGAATGCCGTCACGACTTCAACGGCTTGTTCAATTCGATCGATGAGTGGCGCGTTGTCTTCTGAGGAATCGAACCGGGTACTCTCCAGCTCGAAATAGCCGTCTTGCCAATCAGCCACGAACGCCAAGCCGAGAACCCGATAACGCGGCCTTGGCTTGGGCGTGACTTGGCGCAGAACGCCGACAGGAACCCCATCATTCATACACGCCATGAGCGCGCGATTTGTGAACTGACTATCACGTTCAGCGGGATCGCGTTGCTCTTGGAAATACCGGTAGGTCCAAGAGCCATCGAACCTTGTGATCGGCTCGTGATCGGCATACGGGCTATTCAGCGACTGACGCACGCTCACCGCATAGTCGATGCCTTTTGGCTTATGAATGCCCTTGGCTTTGTTGACTATAAAAGTCCCGTCCGGCAAAGGCTTGGGCCAATCGACTTCTTGCCCTGCGAAGTCTTGAAACCATTGCAAAGCGGCCCGATGAGAGGGAGCGAGCCGTGCGAGTGTTGTCTTAAGCGATGCCATGGAGAAGCTGCAACGAGTTCTTGTTCGATGCTGCCCGCCGTTACTTCTTAACCTGCCTTTGCCGCACCGCCTCGAACAAACACACGCCGCTCGCCACCGACACATTCAGACTCTCGACCGTTCCCGCCATCGGGATATTCATGACTTCGTCGCAGGTCTCCCGCGTGAGCCTGCGCATGCCCTCGCCCTCCGCGCCGACGACGATCGCCACCGGACCATCCAGCTTGGTCTCGTAAAGCGACGCCGTCGCCTCGCCCGCCGTGCCGATAACCCAGACGCCGGCATCCTTGAGCTCGCGCAGCGCGCGCGCCAGATTCGTCACGGTGATATACGGCACGCTCTCGGCCGCCCCGCTCGCCACCTTCGCCGCCGTCGCGTTCAATCCCGCCGAGCGGTCGCGCGGCGCAATCACCGCATGCGCGCCGGCCGCATCCGCGACACGCAGACAAGCGCCCAGATTATGCGGATCGGTGACGCCATCGAGCACCAGCAGCAAAGGCGTGCCCGAAATGCCATCGAGCAGTTCGGCGAGATTCTGCGCAAGCGGCAGATCGTTCGCACGCGCGACGATTCCCTGATGCTGAATGTTGCCCGCGAGCCCCCACAGACGCGATTCGTCGGCCGCGATCAGGCGCACGCCCGCTTCCTTCGCGGTCCGCAGAAAGTCCTGCATGCGCCGATCCTTGCGCGTGGGGTCGTACAGCACCTCCTCGATCGACGATGCATCCGCGCGCAAACGTGCGGTCACTGCGTGAAATCCGTATAGAACCTTGAGACGTGACATGACTGATCCGAACCTTCGGTGAAAACTTGAAAAGCACGACGCGGTCCGAAGCACGAAGCATCGGACCGCGCGTATTCGATGGCGGCTGTTTTAACGCGCCGCCCTAACGTTTCTTGCGCGCCGGCCGCCCCTGCGGTGCCGACTTCGACGCCGCCCCGCGCTTCCTCGCCGCGCCGCCGCGCGGTCCCGCCGCGAGCGACGCGTCCTTCTTCGTGCCGCCACGGGCGCGCGTGCTCGGGGCATCGTCGTCGCCGAAGGGACGCACACGCGGTCCCGCCGCGCCCGCGCCGGCACCGGCCGCATCGACCGCACCCGCCAACGGACGCGGCGACGACGGCTTTACTGGCGTGTCGCGGACGAGCCGGAAATCGATCTTGCGCGCGTCGAGATCGACGCGGCCCACCTGCACGCGCACGCGATCCGACATCCGGTAGCGAATGCCCGTGCGCTCGCCGCGCAGTTCGTTCTTGATCT
Organism: Caballeronia glebae; assembly: GCF_001545035.1. Lineage (GTDB taxonomy): Bacteria > Pseudomonadota > Gammaproteobacteria > Burkholderiales > Burkholderiaceae > Caballeronia > Caballeronia glebae. The sequence goes on along the minus strand of NZ_FCOJ02000037.1, from coordinate 20,036 downwards.
CGTCGTACTGGAAGTAGTCCGAGCCGAGTTCGGTCACATGCACGAGGCCTTCGATGAAGAGCGAATCCAGTTGCACGAAAATGCCGAACGACGTCACGCCGTTCACCATGCCGCCGTATTCCTCGCCGAGCTTGTCGCGCATGAAATAGCACTTGAGCCACGCTTCGACGTCGCGCGAGGCTTCGTCGGCGCGGCGCTCGTTCGAGGAGCAATGCAGCCCGAGTTCTTCCCAGATCGCGACGCTGTTGCGCGCGCGGCCACGCGCGGTGTCGTCGGCTCTTTGCATCTCGCGGGCCGCTTTCGTGAGACCGGTGCTGAGCGACACATCGTGACCGACGTCCGGCAGATACTTCTTGCCCTGCAGAATCGCATAAATCGCGCGATGCGTGAGCAAGTCGGGATACCGTCGAATCGGACTCGTGAAGTGCGCGTAAGCCTCATACGCGAGACCGAAATGGCCGATGTTGTCGGGACTATAGACGGCCTGCTGCATCGAGCGCAGCACCATAGATTGCAGCATCTGCGCGTCGGGCCGGTCGCGAATCTGCGCGATCAGCGCCGCGTAATCGCTCGCGTGAGGCTTCGCGCCGCCGGTCAGCGTCAAGCCGACGCCGCGCAGGAACACGCGCAAGTTCTCTAGTTTCTCTTCCGTCGGACCCGCGTGCACACGATACAAACCGGGGTGCTTGTTGCGCTTCAGAAAGTCCGCCGCGCAGACGTTCGCGGCCAGCATGCATTCCTCGATCAGCCGATGCGCGTCGTTGCGATGACGCGGCACGATCTGCTCGATCTTGCCCTGCGAGTTCACGACGATATACGTCTCGGTCGTGTCGAAGTCGATCGCGCCGCGCTTCTGACGCGCGGCATGCAGCGACTTGTAGACGCCGTAGAGGTTCTGCAACTGCGGCAGGAGATCGGCGCGCTTGGCCGCTTCCGGACCCTTCGTGTTAGTGAGCACGGCCGCGACTTCGGTGTACGTCAGGCGCGCCGCCGAATGCATCACGCCCGGATAGAACTGATACGCCTTGATCTCGCCGCGCGCGGTGATGACCATGTCGCACACGAGCACACAGCGATCGACATCGGGATTCAGCGAGCAAAGTCCGTTCGAGAGCTTCTCCGGCAGCATCGGAATCACGCGACGCGGGAAATACACCGACGTGCTGCGATCGAGCGCGTCGATGTCGAGCGCTTCGTTCGGCCGCACGTAGTGCGATACGTCCGCGATCGCGACCAGCAAGCGAAAGCCCTGGCCCCGTCCGACCGCGACCGGTTCGCAATACACAGCGTCGTCGAAATCGCGGGCGTCTTCGCCGTCGATCGTGACGAGCGGCACGTCGCGCAAATCGACGCGATGGCGGATGTCGACCGGGCGCACTTCGTCGGGCAGCTTCGCGGCAATCGCAAGCGCGGCGTCGCTGAACTCATGCGGCACGCCGTATTTGCGCACCGCGATTTCGATCTCCATGCCGGGATCGTCGATATCGCCGATCACTTCGGCTACGCGACCGAGCGGCTGCGAATGGCGGCTCGGGAAATCCGTCAGATCGACGGATACCACTTGCCCGACCTTCGCCTTCTTCGCATTCTGCGTGATGAGAATATCGTGCCCGATGCGCTTGTCTTCGGGCACGAGAATCAGCGCGCCGTTCTCGTTGACGAGACGCCCGATGATGCGTTTGTTGGCGCGGTCCGTCACCTCGACGATATGCCCTTCCGGCCGCCCGCGCCGGTCATAGCCGACGATGCGCGCAAGCACGCGATCGTTGTGCATGACCTTCTGCATTTCGCCATTGGGGAGGAATAGATCGTCCTGGCCGTCGTCGCGAATCAGGAAGCCGAAGCCGTCGCGATGTCCCTGCACGCGCCCCGCAACAAAATTTGACGGATGCGTGAGTTGATAGTGGCCGCGCTTGTCGAGGCGAATTTGCCCGTCGCGTTCCATGGCCGCCAGTCGCTTGAAAAACCCTTCGCGCTCCTGGCGCTTGATCGACAACGCCTCGGCGATGTCGTTCGCGGCATGCGGTGTCTCGCTCGTGCGCAGCACGCCGAGAATTTCTTCGCGGCTCGGAATCGGATACGGATATTTGCTCAAGGGCGTAGTCGTGTTTTTTCTCGTTGGACGGGACTTTTGCGGTGCTTTGCAACCAATAATGCGGCCATCGTTGCGGGCCATTCTAACACCCGTCTTTTAAGCGCCACGGACGCCTGAGGCCGACGCCGCACGCGCCGCGGCGCCTTCCTGACATTACACCGAAACGCTTGACAGGCACGTTGCGCTCGCTATAATGTCGTTCTTTGCTGCTGAACACTCAGTGAAACGCAGCGAATTGCAGTAACACGCACCCTTGCCCAGGTGGCGGAATTGGTAGACGCACTAGGTTCAGGTCCTAGCGGTGGCAACACCGTGGAGGTTCGAGTCCTCTCTTGGGCACCAGATGTTTGAAAAAGCCACCTTCGGGTGGCTTTTTCTTTTTGTGCGGAGACCGTGTTTTGTTTCAATTGAGTCGTACGACTTTTCGATTGACACGGCGTCCGTTCCCGCTAGAATAGCGGGCTCGCTGTACCCCTTGGCCCAGGTGGCGGAATTGGTAGACGCACTAGGTTCAGGTCCTAGCGGTGGCAACACCGTGGAGGTTCGAGTCCTCTCCTGGGCACCAAGGTCCCTCTTTCGCGAGACGCTCGTTTGAGCGCATCGCACGCAAAAACCCCACGCATCGTCGTGGGGTTTTTTGTTTTCCGCCTTCGTTTTCCATGCGACTTTCTTTCGTTTAATATTCGATCGTCTCCGCGTCGAACCAATAATGAATTAAATCCGTATTCTCCGATTCAGATAATAACGTGTCCTAAACCGACTAATCGGCACGCTTCGAACACACGATTTATCCGCGCGTATCCCCTATTCGCACGAAACGCCGTCACGCCCGGCTGGCGCGGGTTCGGCCGGTTCGTAAATTGCTGAGTCGCATTGCAACACTCGGCAATCGACTATTCGAAACGGAGAATTCGGCAATGACCTGGACACGCGAACAGAGAAACGTGACGATAGCCGCCTATCTGGGCTGGACACTCGACGCATTCGATTTTTTCCTGATGGTCTTCGTATTGAAGGACATCGCCGCCGAATTCAATACGAAAATCCCCGACGTCGCATTCGCGATCACGCTCACACTGGCGATGCGTCCCCTCGGCGCACTGATCTTCGGCCGGCTCGCCGACAAGTTCGGCCGTCGCCCGACGCTGATGATCAACATCGCATGCTATTCGTTGCTCGAACTGCTGTCCGGCCTCTCGCCGAATCTGACGACGTTGCTGATTCTGCGCGCCCTCTTCGGCATTGCGATGGGCGGCGAATGGGGCGTAGGCTCCGCGCTGACGATGGAAACCGTGCCGCCCTCGGCGCGCGGCCTGGTATCGGGACTTCTGCAGGCGGGCTATCCGAGCGGCTATCTGCTCGCGTCGATCGCTTTCGGCGTGGTGTATCCGCTCGTCGGCTGGCGCGGGATGTTCTTCATCGGCGTCGCGCCCGCGCTGCTCGTGATGTACGTGCGCGCGCACGTGCCCGAATCGCCCGCGTGGCGCGCCATGGAAAAGCGCCCGCGCCCCAGCCTCGTCGCGACGCTCAAGCAGAACTGGACTCTCTCGCTCTACGCGATCGTTCTGATGACGGCGTTCAATTTCTTCTCGCACGGCACGCAGGATCTCTATCCGACCTTCCTGCGCGAGCAGCACCATTTCGACCCGCATACCGTGTCGCTCATCACGATCACGTTGAATATCGGCGCCATTGTCGGCGGGCTGTTTTTCGGCGCGCTCTCGGAGAAGATCGGACGACGCGTGACGATTTTCATCGCCGCGCTGATCGCGTTGCCAGTGCTGTATCTGTGGGCGTTCTCGACGACGCCGGTCATGCTCGCAATCGGCGCATTCCTCATGCAGATTTCCGTGCAAGGCGCGTGGGGTGTGATCCCGGTGCATCTGAACGAAATTTCGCCGGATGAAATTCGCGCGACCTTCCCAGGACTCGTTTATCAACTCGGCAACCTGCTTGCGGCGGTAAACGCCACGATGCAGGCGTCCCTCGCGACATCGCACGACAACAATTACGGCATGGCGATGGCGATCGTCGCTGGCGTCGTCGCCGTGGTGATCGCGGCGCTGATCTTCTTCAGCCGGGAGCGCAGGGGCATCGATATGACCCGGTCCGCGCAGGAAGTGGGCACGGGATAGCCCCGCCGCATTCGGGTGCGCGGCGCGGCGTGCGATCCAGCGACGTCTCGCTTATCGCCCCTCGCCGCCGCCCGGAAAAGCAAGTATCCGCAGCAGGGAGTTCGTATTCTGAGGACGCAGCGCGACAAGGCCTTTCAGCTCCCTGCGATATCGATATGCCGTCGTCGCCGATAAGCTGACACCGCGCGAAACCGCCGCGACCGACGCGCCATCGTGCAACAAGGCCAACGCCTGGAATTTTCGCTTGAAATCGATTGGGCCCCGGACGTTACTATCCGGCGATGCCTCGACAATGCGAAATTCCTTGCCTATTTTTTTGGGTGCCGTCCAGTCCAGCCGAACGGACCGGTAGCTATAGCCTTCGGCTTCGTTGCTGAACAGATAAAGCTTGTTGTCGAAAATGTAGCTTCGGTCGATCGCGGCAACCTCTCTGAGTAGAGAGTTAATTTTCAGCTCGACTCGGTAAACGGATTTATTTAGGAACACTTACTCGCCTGATTGCCCCTTGTTCAGGGCCGGTAATTGCTGTCTACAGGAGACAACTGGTGTTTTGCGATCGTCGTGAGCGGGTTCGCCAACCTGATCACGACATTCCCACGGTTCTGGCTTTGCTTGAGCCAGGCCGGTACCGACACTCACCCGCGCGCTCGGACTTGCCGAAGATCGCGTGCGAGTGCTCGATCTTTTTATCTCATTTCCCCTCCGTCTCGAGCAGAAGATTCCGAATTGGCGCTGCCCACAATCCGACAAGCCGGACATGTCCCTTTCCGCTCGAATGTCGGCCGGCGAGTCAGTGGCAATCGGCTATCAAGATCGATGCCACCGGCAAGGTGCCGGACATCGAGCAACCTGTTTATCGTCGCTTCCGACATGTCCAGTTCTCGCCTGATGGCCTGCAGCGGCACGTTCCGCTGCAGAAAAAACAACGCCAGATATGTGGCGAGCGGTGTCGGCTCGCCTCTGCTGTCACGATATATGCCGCCTTCGTCGCGCACGGCCGACTCCCGGACGCTTTCGAGCAGTTTCAGATCGAGCGGAACGTGCAGATAACTCACCTCGCCGCTGCGACGGGCCAGCAAATAGAGCATATCGCCGGTGAGAAGCATCCAGTCCGAAATGCCCGATTCTTCCGGAATCGCCCCGATGTTTAGCCTGACTAAGTAATCTATTTTCTCCACTTTCAAAATATGCTCCGGCTCGCCACCGTAGGTGTGGCAGGTGGTCACAATGGAGGCTCTCCGTTGTGATTTGCTGTGGCGCATCCCGCGAAGATCGATCCACAGCGCCCTTTGACGCCCCGCCTATGCGGGGCATCAAAATCCTCCGAATTCGACTCGTCCGGCAAAACGAATCGATCATTCACTCTTTCGTTATTAAGATGAAAGATGAGACAAAAGCATAACCTCCGGATCCGACGTTTGAAGTAGATGCGTCTCAAAGAGGCTCACTTCCGAGGAACGGCTCTAATCGGACCGAACGCTCGTTTCTCTTCTGTGGCATGGTGTACTTCTAGTGTGGAAAGACTGGAGACTCGTGATGCCCGCCGTATACATCATCGCTTTCCTCCTGCTCGCCGGCACGCTCACGTTCCTGCAAGCGCGTGCGCTCGCGTGGCTCGTCGGGCTTGCCATCTGGGTGGCGGCCGGCGCGCTGATCGGCTTGACGGGCGCTATCACCGTCGCGCTGCTCGCGATCGTCTTCGTGCTTCCCGCGCTCGTGCTCGCCCTCGCACCGCTGCGTCGCGCGCTCGTCAGCCGCCGCGTGCTCGCCGTGTTTCGCAAGATCCTGCCGGAGATGTCGTCGACGGAACGCGACGCCATCGAAGCCGGCACCGTCTGGTGGGACGCCGAACTGTTCTCGGGCCGCCCGCAATGGGACAGCCTGCTCGCGCACGGCGCGCCGAAACTCACGCGCGAAGAGCAAAGCTTCATCGACGACGAATGCGCGCGTCTGTGCGAGTTGTCGAACGACTGGGATACGACTGCCATCTGGCAGGATCTGTCGCCGCAAGCGTGGGCCTACATCAAGGAACACGGCTTTCTGGGCATGATCATTCCGAAGCGATACGGCGGAAAAGCCTTCTCCGCGTATGCCCATTCGCAGGTCGTCATGAAGCTCTCGACGCATTCCTCGGCTGCGGCCGTCTCGGTGATGGTGCCCAATTCGCTCGGTCCCGCCGAACTGCTCCTGCACTACGGCACCGAGGAACAGAAAGACCACTATCTGCCGCGTCTCGCGCGCGGCGACGAAATTCCGTGCTTCGCGCTCACCAGCCCTTACGCCGGATCGGACGCCGCGGCGATTCCGGATATCGGCATCGTGTGTCACGGCGTGCACGACGGCCGCGAGACGCTGGGATTTCGCGTCACGTGGGAAAAGCGCTACATCACGCTCGGGCCAATCGCGACCGTGCTCGGCCTCGCCTTTCGCGCGCTCGATCCCGACCATCTGCTCGGCGATGACGAAGCGCCCGGCATCACCTGCGCGCTCATTCCGGCGAGCCATCCCGGCGTGAACATCGGACGGCGGCACTGGCCGCTCAACGCCGTGTTCCAGAACGGCCCGAACTGGGGCAAGGACGTGTTCATCCCGATGGAATGGGTCATCGGCGGACGCGCGCAAGTGGGCAACGGATGGCGCATGCTGATGGAATGTCTCGCCGCCGGGCGCGCGATTTCGCTGCCTTCGTCGAACGTCGGCATGGCGAAGCTCGCCGTGCGCGGCACCGGCGCGTATGCCGCCGCGCGCCGCCAGTTCCGCACGTCGATCGGCCGCTTCGAGGGGATTCAGGAAGCGCTCGGGCGCATGGGCGGCAATCTGTACGTGATGGACGCGGCGCGGCAGCTTTCGGCGCAGGCCGTCGACCTCGGCGAGAAGCCCTCGGTCATCTCGGCGATCGCGAAGTATCACATCACGGAACGCGCGCGCAAGGTGATCAACGACGGCATGGACGTCGTCGCGGGCAAGGGCATCTGCATGGGGCCGTCGAATTTTCTGGCGCGCGCGTATCAGCAGATGCCGATCTCGATCACCGTCGAGGGCGCGAATATCCTGACGCGCTGCCTCATCATCTTCGGACAGGGCGCGATCCGCTGTCATCCCTACGTGCTGAAGGAAATGGCCGCGACGCGCGAAAACGATCTGCGCGCGTTCGACGCCGCGTTCTTCGGACACGCGGGCTTTCTGGCATCGAACGCGATGCGCAGCTTCGTGTACGCATTCGGCGGCGGCGTGTTCAGCGCGAAGCCCGCGCGCGCCGATGCGCGTCTTTTGCCGTACTATCGCGCCGCCACGCGCCTGTCGAGCGCCTTCGCGCTGTTCGCCGACGTCTCGATGCTCACGCTCGGCGGCGAGCTCAAGCGCCGGGAGCGTCTTTCCGCGCGGCTCGGCGACATCCTTTCGCAGTTGTATCTGCTATCCGCGACGCTCAAGCGTTTCGAGGACGACGGCCGGCCCGAAAGCGATCTGCCGCTCGTGCGCTGGGGTGCGCAGGACGCTCTTTATCAGGCGCGCGTCGCGTTCGAAGGCTTGCTCGCCAACTATCCGAACCGCGCGGCGGCGGCGTTTCTGCGCGTCGTCGCGTTTCCGTTCGGCCTGCCGCACGCACCGAGCGCCGATGCACTCGGCAATGACATCGCGAAGCTGATGCAAACGCCCGGCGATGCCCGCGAGCGGCTCGTCGCGGGCTCGCATGTGTCGGCGTGCGTTGCCGACCCGATCGCGCGCGGCGAAAAGCTGCTTGCGCTCACGCCCGCCGTCGCCGCACTGGAAGCGCGTCTGCGCGACGCCGTCAAGACGGGCGACAGCGCCCCGCTGCCGCAGAGCCCGCAAGACATCCAGGCGTGGGCGCAAACGGCCGCGGCGCGCGGTCTCATCGACGAAAACGAGCGCGCGCTCGTGACCGAATGGGCCGCTCATGCGCGCGAGGCGGTGAAAGTCGATGATTTTTCCGCAGACTTCGGTATCCTCGAAGCATTGCAAAAGCGCAGCGCGGCGCTTGAGCGGCAGTTGCCCGAAACAATCGCCTGAAGCATCCAGACCCCGCCGCGCGCCCGACGACCGATCGCCAATCGATGAAAGACCGCTATCTCGACTTCGTCAATTCGCCCTTCGGCACGAGCATCGCACGTTCGCTCGGCCTCCCGCGTCCCGAGGTATTGCGCCGCCATCGCGCGGATCATGCCGAGTTCGGCGGCATGGCCGCGATCGGCGCGGGGCCGTCGCCCGCGCTCTTCGACGAGCTGATGGCTGTGCTGTCTGCCATCGGCATGACGGGCATCGCGCACGAGAGCGCGTCCGGCTGGCTGCCCGTCGCCGCGCGGCACGGCGCGATGAGCGGCCGCTTCGAGCCACGCGCGCGAGACGCATCCGCGAGCGACCGGGTCGAGGCGCTGATTTTCGATGCGACCGGCATCAACGAAAGCGCTCAACTCCATTCGCTCTACGCGTTCTTCCACGATGCGCTGCGCTCGCTCGCGAAGAACGGACGCATCGTGGTCATCGGGCGTCCACCCGCCACGCGCGCGAACGCGCCGGCCGCGACCGCGCAGCATGCGCTCGAAGGGATGGTCCGCTCGCTCGGCAAGGAAGCGCGCAACGGCATCACGTCGAATTTGCTGCGCGTGGCCGACGGCGCGGATATCGAGTCGGCGCTGCGCTTTTTCCTTTCGCCGCGCTCGGCCTACGTCTCGGGCCAGGTCGTATCCATTGATGCGCCCGCGGCCGCGCCGGAAAGCTGGGCGACGCCGCTCGCCGGCAAGCGCGCGCTCGTGACGGGCGCGGCGCGCGGCATCGGCGCGTCGATCGCGGCGGTGCTGGCGGAGCGCGGCGCGATCGTCACCGGTCTCGATGTCGACGCCGCCCGCGACGCGCTCGATCAGACCATGCTCGCGATCGAAGACGCGTCGCCCTCGGCCGGCGCGCACGCGGCGCTCGTCGCGGATATCGCCGCGCCCGAAGCGGCCGCCGAGATCGCGGCTGCGCTCGCCGCGTCGGGCGGCGTCGATATCGTCGTGCATAACGCGGGCATCACGCGCGACAAGACCATCGCGCGCATGACCGGCGAGATGTGGGACAGCGTGATCGACATCAATCTGCTGGCACAGGAGCGCATCGACGACGTCTTGCTCGCGCGCAACGTGCTGCGCGCGAACGGGCGCATCGTCGCGGTGTCGTCGATCAGCGGTATTGCGGGCAATCGCGGGCAGACCAACTACGCGACATCGAAAGCCGGCGTGATCGGCCGCGTGCACGCGATGGCGCCCTTGCTGCGCGAGCGCGGCGTCACGATCAACGCGGTCGCGCCGGGCTTCATCGAGACGCACATGACCGCGCGCATGCCCTTCGGTGTGCGCGAAGCCGGCAGACGGCTCAACTCGATGGGACAAGGCGGCTTGCCCGTCGATGTCGCCGAGACCGTCGCGTGGCTCGCGAGTCCGGGCAGCGCGGGCATCACGGGCAACGTGGTGCGCGTGTGCGGCCAAAGCCTCATTGGTGCGTGAGGAGACGACACGCATGCACGCACCGATCATGCCGCGCGCCCGCACCGTCGTCGTCGAAACGCTGCCGCCGCCCGCGAAGCTCTACGGGCGCGCGCTGCCCGCGCTTTTCAGGCGCGCGCGCTCGCCCGAGTTGCCCGCGCTCCGGCTCGTGCGCCCCAATGTCAGGCTCGACGCCGAACAGGTCGGCCGTTACGCGCGCGTGTGCGGGTTCATTCCCGAACATGGCGTGCCGCTCACGTTCCCGCACGTGCTCGCGTTCCCCCTGCATCTGATGATGCTCACCGATCCGTCGTTTCCGTGGTCCGCGCTTGGCGTCGTGCATCTGTCCAACAGCGTGTGGCTGCGGCGTCCGCTCGTGGCGGGCCAGGCGTTGCGCATCGAAGTGGAATGCGGGCCGCTCGTGCCGCATCAGAAGGGTCAGGCGTTCACGCTGCATACGCGCATCTACCGGCGCGGCGAGGCGGTGTGGGACGGCGACAGCGTTTATCTGAAGCGCGGCGTGCGCAGCGAGAGCGCCGCGCCTTCGATCATCGAGATGGCCGATGGCGCCGATCCGCGCGTCCCGCTGCTTGCCCGCGAAGCGCGCTGGCAACTTCCGCCGCAACTCGGCCGCGACTACGCGAAGGCGTCGGGCGACTTCAATCCGATCCATCTGCACGTGCTGACCGCGAAAGCGTTCGGCTTTCCACGCGCGATCGCGCACGGCATGTGGACGCTCGCGCGCACGCTTGCCGCGCTGCATCCGGTCAAGACGCTCGCCGCCGGTCACGCGCATGGCGACTTCAAGACACCGCTTTACATTCCCGGCGACGCGACACTCTGGAGCGCCGCGCCCTCGCCTCTCTCGCGCGCTTTCGAAGTGCGCGATCTCGCTGGCGACCGGCCGCATCTGCGTGGCCATTTCGAATGGGAGCTGCCATGAGCGAATCTCGTCGTGTCGCCATAATCGGCAGCAACCGCATTCCGTTCGCGCGCTCGAACACGGCCTACGCGAGCGCGTCGAATCAGGACATGCTGAGCTTCACGCTGCAAGGACTCGTCGACCGCTTCGATCTGCACGGCATGCGCCTCGGCGAAGTCGCGGCGGGCGCGGTCGTGAAGCATTCGCGCGACTTCAACCTGACGCGCGAAGCCGCCCTCTCGACCACACTCGCGCGGCAAACGCCCGCCTACGACGTGCAGCAGGCGTGCGGCACCGGGCTCGAAACGGCGATTCTGGTCGCGAACAAGATCGCGCTCGGGCAGATAGACGTCGGCATCGCGGGCGGCGTCGATACGGCGTCCGACGCTCCGATCGCGGTGAACGAGCGCATGCGCAAGATCCTGCTCGAAGCGAATCGGGGACGCTCGGCGACACAGCGCGTCGGCGCACTCGCGAAGCTGCGGCCCGGCATGTTCTTCAGGCCGCTCTTGCCGCGCAACGCGGAGCCTCGCACGGGCCTTTCGATGGGCGAGCACTGCGAACTGATGGCCAAGCGCTGGAAAATCTCGCGCGAGGCGCAGGACGCGCTCGCACAGGACAGTCACCGCAAGCTCGCGGCGGCCTACGGGCGCGGCTTCTTCAACGACCTGATGACGCCGTACAAGGGCCTTGCGCGCGACAACACGCTGCGTGCCGATGTGTCGCTCGACCAGTTGTCGGCGCTTACGCCCGTCTTCGATCGCGACGCGGGCACGCTCACCGCGGGCAACTCGACGCCGCTCACCGATGGCGCGTCGGCCGTGCTGCTCGCGTCCGAGCAATGGGCCGCCGAGCGCGGTCTGCCGGTGCAGGCGTTCCTGACCTTCTCCGCGAGCGCCGCCGTCGATTTTTTCGACCAGCGCGAAGGTCTGCTGATGGCGCCCGCCTACGCGGTTCCGTCGATGCTCGCGCGCGCCGGCCTCGCGCTGCCCGACTTCGATTTCTACGAGATTCACGAAGCATTCGCGGCGCAAGTGCTGTGCACGCTCGCCGCTTGGGAAGACGAAGAATATTGCCGCACCGCGCTCGGACTCGACGCGCCGCCCGGTTCGATCGACCGCGCGCGTCTGAACGTGAACGGCAGCTCGCTCGCGACGGGTCATCCGTTCGCGGCGACGGGCGGGCGTATCGTCGGCACGCTGGCGAAGCTGCTCGCGAACGCGCCCGCCCGCGCCGACGGCAAGCCGCTGCGCGGACTGATCTCGATTTGCGCGGCGGGCGGCCAGGGCGTCGTCGCGATACTGGAACGGTAGCCGGATACATCGGCGCAAAAAATATAAGCCGACGGAGACACCACATGAGCCCGGGACAGGCAGCGCCGCGCGGGGCTTCGGAGACGCACGCGACGGACGGCATCTGGTACGCGTCGTATCCGCCGGATGTCGCGCGCGAAATCGATCCTTCGCGTTATCGCTCGCTCGCGCATTTCTTCGACGAGTGCGTCGCGCGGTTTCACGATCACGTCGCGTTCGTGAGTCTCGGCTCGGAACTGAAGTTCGCGACGCTCGGCGAGAAGGCTCACGCGTTCGCGTCGTATCTGCAGAGCATCGGTGTTGCGCCCGGCGATCGCGTCGCGCTGATGATGCCCAACACGCTCGTCTATCCCGTCACGCTCTTCGGCACGCTGCTCGCGGGCGCAATCGTCGTCAACGTGAATCCGCTCTATACCGTGCGCGAGCTCGGCCATCAATTGAAGGATAGCGGCGCGCAAACCGTCGTCGTGTTCGAGAAGTTCGCGAAGACCGTGCAGGACGCGCAGCCCGGAACGCGCGTGCGCAACATCGTCGTGACCGGGCTCGGCGATCTGCTCGGCAACGGCCTCAACGTAAAAGGCCGCGCGATCGATCTGTTCCTGCGTCATGTGAAGAAGGAGGTGCGCGCCTATGCGCTGCCCGACGCCGTGCGCCTGCCGCAGGCGCTCGCGCGCGGCGCGCGGCACAAGTTCGAGCCGGTGCGCATCGGTCACGGCGATATCGCGTTCATTCAATACACCGGCGGCACGACGGGCGTCGCAAAGGGCGCGATGCTCACGCATCGCAACGTGATCGCCAATCTGCTGCAGGCGCTCGCGTGGGCGGGCGGACGGCTTGTCGAAGGCGAGGAGACCGTCGTCACGCCGTTGCCGCTTTATCACATCTATTCGCTCACGGTAAACGCGCTCGCGTTTCTGGCGATCGGCGCGCGCAACGTGCTGATCGTCAATCCGCGCGATATCGACGGCCTCATGCGCGCGCTGCGTCACGAAAACTTCACGGCGATCACCGCGCTCAACACGCTCTATAGCGCGCTCATGGACAATGACGCATTCCGCCAGCGCGATTTCTCCGCGCTCAAGCTCGCGATGGCGGGCGGCATGGCGACTCAGCGCGTGATCGCCGAGCGCTTCAGGGCGATGACGGGCCAGACGCTCGTCGAAGGCTACGGCTTGACCGAATGCTCGCCGCTCGTCGCCGCGACGCCGCTCGACGTGCACGGCGATAGCGCTTTCGACGGAACCATCGGCGTGCCGGTGCCGTCCACGTTCGTGCGCCTGCGCCGCGATGACGGCGCGTGGGCGAACGTCGGCGAAGCGGGCGAGCTTTGCGTGCAAGGCCCGCAAGTGATGAAAGGCTACTGGAACCGGCCCGACGACACGGCGAAAGCCATCGACGCGAACGGCTGGCTCGCGACCGGCGACATCGGCGTGATGAATGCGCGCGGCATCATCCGGCTCATCGACCGCAAGAAGGACATGATGATCGTGTCGGGCTTCAACGTGTATCCGAACGAAATCGAGGACGTGCTCGCGGCGCATCCGAAAGTGCGCGCGGTCGCGGCCGTCGGCGTGCCCGATCCGGTGACGGGCGAGCGCGTGAAGGCGTTCGTCGTGCGTCGCGATGACACGCTCACGGTGGAAGAACTGCTGAAGTTCGCCCGTTTACACCTGACCGGCTACAAAGTGCCGTCGTATGTCGAGTTCCGCGACGCGCTGCCGCTCACGCCGATCGGCAAGGTGCTCAGACGCGAATTGCGCGATGCCGAATCGAAATCGCAGGACTGACTCTCGGAGATATTCATGCCGCGCACGCGATGCCGCCGGGCTCCCGACTTGCGTTTCGCTTGCGCGAGCGTCTTGTGTCTCGCGCTCGCGCTCGCGCCTTTGGCTACGCGCGCCGATACACCCGAGGACGCTGCGCGCATCGGCGGTCTGGACGTCGAGCAGCAAGTGCAATGGCTGTCGCAATCGGCTGCGAGCGGCGGGCTCGCGAAACTCGACGACGCGCAACTCGTCGCCCTCTTTCGCTCGCTCGACGCGCGTACATTGCCGCGCTATCTGCAGGAAGGCCTGCACGATTTCGATTCTTACGAACTCACGATGCGCCGGCGCGAGCGCATCAAGGGCAAGTGGCCGACGCGCGCGGATCACATGCTCGTGCGCGTCACGCGCGAGCCGCTGCGCATCTACGCGAAATGGCTGCCCGATGGCGCGCACGCGGGCCAGGAGGTCATCTACGACGATTCCAGGCGTCCCGACCAGCTTTACGGTCATCTCGGTGGCTTTCTGGGCGTCGTGCCGATCTGGGCGTCGGTGAACGGCGCGCTCGCCCGCGCGCAGTCGAATCATTCGATTCGCGAACTCGGCGTCGATGCCGTCACGCAGCGCTTTATCGACGAAGGGCGCAAGTTCGCCGACGCGGGGATCACGAAACCGTCGAATATCGAGGTGAAGACCGTCGACGGACTGCGCGTGGTGGCGCTTACGTATGAAACGGCTGAAGGCCAGCCGACCTTCTACGCAAAAAAAGAAGTGCTCGGACTGGACCTCGACCGGCCGGTTTTTCGCACGCTGGAGTCGTTCGACAACGACGGCGAGATTTTCGAAAGCGTCGTGTTCGAGCGCATCGAAACCAAACCCTTCGACGACCTGACGTTCGACCCGAATAATCCCGACTATCGGTTCTAATCGAAACGCCAATGAAATGCCCGCTGAGTTCGTGACATCGGGTGTAACAACTGGCCGCGCGTGCAAAAGCGCATTTTAAGTTTCGCCTAAGAGTCGGCCGATAACCTGCCCGGATTCCATCGACATCGAGGTCCGCGTTCAGGCTTCACGCCGGAAGCGCCGCACATCGTCATGCAAACTTGAGGACATCGTTCATGAACCTCCGCCGTCCGGCTTCCGCACCCGTGCGGGCCATCAAGAAGCTTCTCAGCCATCACGAAATCGCCACGCTGCTCTTGTTGATGCACGCGCCCATCGACGTGATGGCGGCCACGCCCGATGTCGCCTCGCTGCAGGAATACGGCTATGTCGAGATCGTGTCGCCGGACGCCGGCGCCTCGAAAGTGCGTTTGACCGAGGACGGCAACGCGGTGCTGCGTGGCCTCGGCGTCAAGTAAGGCCTCGCACTGGCGCGGGCGGCGGACGCCCGAAAACGCGAACTCTGCAATAATCGGCCGATACTTTTCATCACCGACCAAGGAGTGATTCGCGATGTCCGCCCTCTCACCTATCGTGCAGCGTGTGCTCATCACCAACGACGACGGCATCGACGCGCCCGGCCTCGCCGTGCTCGAAGCGGTCGCCGCCGAACTCGCGCACGAAGTCTGGGTCATCGCGCCCGAGCACGACCAGAGCGGCACGTCGCACTCCATCAGCCTGCATTCGCCGCTGCGCATCTCGCGTCAGGGCGAGCGGCGCTTCGGCGTGCAAGGCACGCCCGGCGACTGCGTCGTGATGGGCGCGCGCCACATCATGAAAGACGCGCCGCCCACGCTCGTGCTGTCCGGCATCAATCGCGGCGCGAATCTCGGCGTCGAGACGATGTTCTCCGGCACCGTCGGCGCGGCAATGACCGGCCTTCTTCTCGGCCTGCCGTCGATCGCGCTCAGCCAGACCTTCACCGACCGCGAAAACGTGCGCTGGGATACGGCGCGCGCGCTGGCGCCGGGCGTGATCCGCGAGTTGCTCTCGATCTCTCACGACGCGCCCACGTGCCTGAATGTCAACTTCCCCGATTGCGATGCGTCCGCCGCCGGCCCGCTCACGGTGACGCGACAAGGCGTCGGACTCGTGGATGGCATCGACGTGTTGCCGCTCGTCGATCCGCGCGGCATCGACTATCACTGGCTGCGATTTCAGCGCAGCGCGCGCCCGAATTCGCCCGATAGCGAGACGGCGGTGGTCGGGTCCGGCCGCGTGTCGGTCACGCCGCTGCATTTCGATCGTACCGACGAGCGCACGTTCGCCACGCTCGAAGCGGGTCTGAAGCGCGGCGTCTGAGTGCCACTCCGCGCGCGTCTAGAACGGTTCCTCCCAGACGTGAACGATTGCTTTCTCGTATGCTCGATCGTTCACGACAAGGAGGCGACATGACCCGTTTCATCGGCTCGCGCGGCGCGCGCGTGACGCTCGGCGCGCTTTGCGCCACCTTCGCGGCGAGCGTATTCGCGCAAGCGGCGACGCCCGTCGGCACGTGGCAGACCATCGACGATCACACCGGCAAGGCGAAAGCGATCATCCAGATCGCCGACGACGGCAGCGGCCAGTTGTCCGGCAAGGTCGTGCGCGGCATCGGCGAGTTCGATCATCCCGACAAGCGCTGCACGGCCTGCACCGACGATCGCAAGGATCAGTTGGTCAAGGGCATGACGATCATCACCGGAATGCGGCAGGACGGCGATGCGTGGGACGGCGGCCAGATTCTCGACCCCGAGAGCGGCAAGCTCTACAAATGCAAGATGAAGCTCGAAGACGGCGGGCAGAAGCTCGTCGTGCGCGGGTATGTCGGCGTGTCGTTGCTGGGACGCTCGCAGACCTGGCTACGCCAGCAATAGGCTCGTATAAAGACAAAGCCGGTCGAAGACGAATCTTCGACCGGCTTGGCTCATCTCGCGAGCGTGCTCGACGAGATCATGCGGCGCGACGATGTTGCGTGTCGCCTTGCGCATCGGCGGGCAGGTTCGCCTCGTCGAGCTGGATTTCCCCCGGCACGCGCATGCGCGATGTCATCAACGCATAGAGCGATTCTCCGGCCGGCCCGAACAACTGCGTCATGACGCGCAGCAGGACGCCCGTCTCGTGCCACGCCTTGAAACGACGATGGCACGTCTGATACGAGGGATATTTGCGCGGTAGCGTGGACCACGACGCCCCGCTGTACATCACCCAGAGCACACCGTTGAGCACGGCGCGGGTATTGGCGAGCGGCCGGCCCCGCAGCTCCGAACGCGGACGCAGTTCGGGAAGCAGCGGTGCAACCATCTGCCATTCTTCGTCGGACATGTCGCGATAGGGCTTCACGGTAGATTCTCCAATTTGCTGACTGATAACCGATATCGACGATACCGAGTACCCGAAAGCCCGCAAATCAGAGTGGTCCGAATCTTGAAATAGTCTTCAAAGCCTTGTGCTAACTGGCTAGCCGCAGATTTTTGATTCTCGTATTAGGTTAACGAAATATCGGTGACGCGCCGTGGCGCCTCCAGATACTCTTTCGACTGCATTTCGACGATGCGCGACACCGTGCGGGCGAACTCGTTGGCCATCGGCCCTTCCACGTAAAGCTCCTCCGCAGGCACGGCCGCCGACATCAGAAGCTTCACCTTGTGGTCGTAGAACACGTCGATGAGCCACGTGAAGCGGCGCGCTTCGGACGCCATGCGCGGCGTCATTTGCGGTACGTCCGCGAGGATCACCGCATGAAAACGATTCGCCAGTTCGAGATAGTCGTTTTGCGAGCGCGGCCCGCCGCACAGTGTCGCGAAGTCGAACCACACGACGCCGTCCGCCTTACGCATCGCCTTGATCTCGCGCTTTTCAATGTGCAGGATCGGGCTTTCGTCGGGCACGGCCGCGAGCTTGGCGAAGTCGGCGCGCAACGCCTCGCTCGCCGCCGCGCCGAGCGGCGTGTGATACGCCTTCACTTGCGAGAGCGTGCGCTTGCGATAATCGGTGCCAGCATCGACGTTGAGCACATCGAGATGCTCCTTGATGAGCTCGATCGCAGGCAGAAGGCGGTCGCGATGCAGCCCTTCCGGATACAGCGCGTCGGGCTGGTAATTGGAGGTCATGACGAACTGCACGCCGGCCTTGAAAAGGCGGTCGAGCAGGCGATACAGAATCATCGCGTCGGCGATATCGGAGACGTGGAACTCGTCGAAGCAGATCAGCCGATAGCGCTTGGCGATGCGTTTCGCGAGCTCGTCGAGCGGATCGGCCTGCCCTTTCAACTCTTCCAGTTCGCGATGCACTTCGCGCATGAATTCGTGGAAATGCAGACGCGTCTTGCGCTGCACCGGCACGACCGCGTAAAAGCTGTCCATCAGGAAGCTCTTGCCGCGCCCGACGCCGCCCCACATGTAGACACCGCGCGGCAAATCCGGACGCACGAGAAACTTCTTGAGCGCATTGGAGCGGCGCGCCTTGTACGCGACCCATTCCTCATAGCAGCGCTGCAGACGCGCGACCGCCGCGAGTTGCGCCTCGTCCGATTGATAACGCCGCGTGCGCAGTTCGTTTTCGTAGTATTCGGTGACGTTCATGATGCCGCGTCGTATGTGCTTGAAAGTGACGAAGGCGAGCGGTTCGATCCGCTCGCCTTCGTTGCGATGCTTTACTGCCCGAAGCCGAGCCGCCTTACATGTTCAGCGCACGCTTGTCGACGGCGAGCGCCGCTTCACGCATCACTTCCGACAGCGACGGATGCGGATGGCAAATGCGGCCGATATCTTCCGACGCCGCCTTGAACTCCATCGCGACGACCGCTTCGGCGATCAGATCCGACGCGTCCGCGGCAATGATGTGCACGCCGAGGATTTCGTCGGTCTTCGCGTCCGCGATCATCTTGACGAAGCCTTCAGCTTTGCCAATGCCGAGCGCGCGGCCGTTCGCCATCATCGGGAACTGGCCGGTCTTGATCTCGCGGCCTTCGGCCTTGAGTTGCTGTTCCGTCTTCCCGACCCACGCGATTTCCGGTTCCGTGTAGATGACCCACGGCACGCAGTTGTAATCGATGTGCGGCTTCTGACCGTCGATGATCTCCGCCACCGCCACGCCTTCGTCTTCTGCCTTGTGCGCGAGCATCGGGCCGCGCACGACGTCGCCGATCGCGTACACGTTCGGCACGCTCGTCGCGCAATGATCGTCCACGTCGATGAAACCGCGCTCGTTGGCCTTCAGGCCGATCGCTTCGAGACCGAGGTTGTCCGTGTTCGGCACGCGGCCGATCGACACGATCAGGCGATCCGCTTCCAGCGTTTGCGCGTTGCCCGCGTTGTCCGTGTAAGCGATGGACACGCCGTTGCCCGCGGTCTTCACTTCGCCGATCTTCACGCCGAGATGAATGTCCAGACCCTGCTTCTTGAACTGCTTCGCGGCTTCCTTGGCGAGCGCATCGTCCGCTGCGCCGAGGAATTGCGGCAGCGCTTCGAGCACGGTCACGTCCGCGCCGAGACGCCGCCACACCGAGCCGAGTTCGAGGCCGATCACGCCTGCGCCGATCACGGCGAGCTTCTTCGGCACGGAATCGAACGACAGCGCGCCTTCGTTGTCGGCGACCAGCTTGTTGTCGACCGGAATGTTCGGCAGATGACGCGCCTTCGAACCCGTCGCGATGATCACGTTCTTCGCCGTGACGACTTGTGTCTCACCTTCGCCCGACACTTCGATCTGCACGCCGGAAGCATTCTTGCCGGCGAACTTGCCGTGACCCTGGAGCCACGTGATCTTGTTCTTGCGAAACAGGAACTCGATGCCCTTCGTCATCTTCTCGACGATGCCGTCCTTGCGCGCGAGCATCTTCGTCACGTCGAGCTTCACGTCCGACACGCTGATGCCGTGATCGGCCAGATGCTTCGACGCATTCTCGAATTCTTCCGACGACGCGAGCAACGCCTTCGACGGAATGCAGCCCACGTTCAGGCACGTGCCGCCGAGCTTCAATGCGCCTGCCGGGTTCTTCCACTTCTCGATACACGCAACGGTCTTGCCGAGCTGCGCTGCGCGAATCGCCGCGATATAGCCGCCAGGGCCCGCGCCGATCACGACGACATCAAATTCCTTGGACATGACTTTCCTTGTGTGAACTCCGCTCTTGCGGAGACGCCTCGAAGGGCGCGCGCGAGCCTATCGCGCGCGCCGAGGCAACAATGCCTGTTACAGGTCCAGCAGCAGACGGGCCGGATCTTCCAGCGCATCCTTCATCGCGACCAGCGACAGCACGGCTTCGCGGCCGTCGATGATGCGGTGGTCATAGGACAGCGCGAGGTAGTTCATCGGGCGGATCACGATCTGGCCGTTTTCGACGACCGCGCGTTCCTTCGTCGCGTGCACGCCGAGAATCGTGGACTGCGGCGGGTTGATG
>NZ_FCOJ02000088.1 GCF_001545035.1 Caballeronia glebae | reverse complement strand
GCCCCTGTGCGGGGCGGCAGTCACTTTCTTTGCGGCTGCAAAGAAAGTAACCAAAGAAAGCAGCTCGTCACGCCCGCGGTCATACGCACGTTAGCCAATTTTCTCCTCCAAGGCGGCCCTCGCCTAAGTGTCGCCCTCGTAGGCCCAATCGGGCTTGGATCGCGCACGGTCTGACGAGCTAGTAGCTTGAGCCTGCTGGTTCAGCACCAAATGGCTCCAGCCCGCTTCGCGGCCGACGGGTCAATCGGGGGGCGCGCGCTTCTTGTAACGCAATCTTTTCGATGGTTCCCCCTGCATACCCCACGGCAGCGCGTAGCGCTGTGCCGAAGCTATTTCGTGCTGAACCAGCGCGCTAAAACTTCTAGCTTGGCAGACCGTGCGCGAGCCAAGCCCGGTAATTCCTTTGAGGGCGACACTTAGGCGAGTACCACCTTGAACGAGAAAACTGGCTAACGTGCGTATGACCGCGGGCTTGAAAAGCTGCTTTCTTTGGTTACTTTCTTTGCAGCCGCAAAGAAAGTGACTGCCGCCCCGCACAGGGGCAGTGCTAATAGACCAACACGAAATCGGGATCCGGCGACAAACCCAAAAAAACCACCCGCACCACAAGTTTCCCGAAATCCCCCCGTTAACCATAGAAAGCGCAAAGGCCCCCCAACGGCCGAAGCAATCAGATGGAATAACCCCAAATCCCCCCTCTGTTCGACCCATCGCTTTACACCGCGATAGCCAACAATTCAACCTATCGAAAGAGGCACGCATTCATGGCTACCACGACCGCAAACCAGCAACCCATCGTTCCCGCGAAAAGCGGGCAACTCAAAAAGATCCTGATCATCGCCGTCGGTGCGATCGTGCTGCTCGGCGCGGGCGCCGGCGGCTCCTACTTCTTCCTCGGCAAGAACCACGGCCCGGCCAAGCCCGCTCCGGAACCGCCGCCCGTGTTCTTCCCGCTCGAATCGCTCACGGTGAACCTTCAGTCCGACGACGGCACCATGCACTATCTCCGCGCCGGTCTCACGCTCAAGCTGAAGGACGAAAAGGTCCAGTTGCTCGTCACCGGGCACATGCCCGAAGTCCGCAGCCGCGTGCTGCTCCTGCTCTCCGGCAAGCGCCCCGACGATCTGGCGAGCGTCGACGGCAAGAAACAGCTCGCCAATGAACTGCGGGCGTCGGTCGAAACCGCGGCGAGCACGGCCGATAAGCCCGTGCGCGTCGAGGAAGTGTTGTTCACCGAATTCGTCGTTCAGTAACGCGGCATCAGCGAGTAAAAAAAGTCATGGGCCACGAAGAGTTCATGTCGCAAGAGGAGGTCGATGCCCTCCTCAAGGGCGTCACCGGCGAAATCGATCAGGAAGCTGACGAGAAAAAGCCCGCCGGCGTACGTCCCTACAACATCGCGACGCAGGAACGCATCGTCCGCGGCCGGATGCCCGGCCTCGAAATCATCAACGACCGCTTCGCGCGCCTCATGCGCGTGGGCATCTTCAACTTCATGCGGCGCTCGGCGGAAATTTCCGTCGGCCCGGTGAAGGTGCAGAAGTACAGCGAATTCACGCGCAATCTGCCGATCCCGACCAATCTGAACCTGGTCCATGTGAAGCCCCTGCGCGGCACGTCGCTGTTCGTGTTCGACCCGAACCTCGTGTTCTTCGTGGTCGACAACCTGTTCGGCGGCGACGGGCGGTTTCATACGCGCGTCGAAGGCCGCGAGTTCACGCAGACCGAGCAACGCATCATCAGCAAGTTGCTCAATCTGGTGTTCGAGCACTATTCGACGTCGTGGCGCAGCGTGAAGCCGCTCCAGTTCGAATACATGCGCTCGGAAATGCACACGCAGTTCGCCAACGTGGCGACGCCGAACGAAATCGTGATCGTGACGCAGTTCACGATCGAATTCGGCTCGACGGGCGGCACGCTGCACATCTGCATGCCGTACTCGATGATCGAGCCGATCCGCGACGTGCTCTCGTCGCCGATTCAGGGCGAAGCGCTCGAAGTGGATCGTCGCTGGGTACGCGTGCTGTCGCAGCAGGTGCAGTCGGCGGAAGTGGGAATGACGGTGGATCTCGCCGAGATCCGCTCGTCGTTCGCGCAGATCCTGAACATGCGCGCGGGCGACGTGCTGCCGATCGATATTCCGGAGCAGGTCGTCGCAAAGGTGGATGGCGTGCCGGTCATGGAATGCGGCTACGGAATTTTCAATGGTCAATACGCGCTGCGCGTGCAAAAGATGATCAGCGCGAGCGATACGATGAAGGAAGGTGGATATGAGTGATCTCATGCAGGAAGACACGGCCGGAAAGGACGACGAAATCGCGATGGACGACTGGGCCAGCGCACTCGCCGAACAAAACGGCAACGACGCGCCGGTCGCAGCGAGCGCGGGCGTGTTTCAGCCGCTGTCGAAGGCCGCCGCGCCGTCGACGCGCAACGACATCGACATGATTCTCGACATCCCCGTGCAGATGACGGTGGAACTCGGGCGCACGAAGATCGCGATCCGCAACCTGCTGCAACTCGCGCAAGGCTCGGTCGTGGAACTGGACGGTCTCGCCGGCGAACCGATGGACGTGCTCGTGAACGGCTGCCTCATCGCGCAGGGCGAAGTGGTCGTCGTCAACGACAAGTTCGGCATTCGCCTGACCGACATCATCACGCCGTCCGAACGTATCCGGAAGTTGAATCGATGAAACGCCTGGCCGTTGCGCTGCTTTTCGCCGCGCCTTTGTTCGCGCACGCCGCCGACATGAACGCGGTGAACCACGCCGCGCAGATCGCATCGAGCGTCGGCGCGGGCACCGCGGTGCCGTCGCTCGGTTTCGGCGCGGTATTGCAGACGCTTCTCGGGCTCGTCGTCGTGATCGGCTTCGTGTTCGGTTGCGCGTGGCTCGCGCGCAAGTTCGGCTTGCAGGGCGGCAAGCGCAGCGGTCTCGTGAAGGTCGTCGGCGGCGCATCGCTCGGCAACAAGGAGCGCGTCGCGGTCGTCGAAGTGGGCGACACGTGGCTCGTGCTCGGCGCCGGTCCCGGCAACGTGCGTCTGTTGCACACGATGCCCGCCGGATCGGCGGATGTGGAGAGCGTCGGCGTGCCCGCGCAATCGTCGCCCGGCAACTTCGGCGCGCGGTTTCGCGACGCCCTCGCCGGCGAAGCGAATAAACGGCTTCAGAAGTTCGTCAAGTAACGCGCATTCGGCTGCCGCATCGGGCGTGGTCCGCGAGGATCGCGCCCGATTTGCGTTGTGCGGCGGCCGCTTTGCAATAGAACGAGTTGGCCCGGGTTTCCCCCTCTTTTCGCCCCATCGTTCGATGTCGCGATAGCCGAGAATTCACGCTATCGAAAGAGGCAGGATTTCATGGTTATCACGTTCGTCGTTCATCAAGGTCAGCGCATTCTCGATGCCCTCGCAAGCATCGTCGGCGGGAGCAAGTAATGCAGGTGAGTCGTAATATCGTGCGCGGCGTGAAGCTCGCACTGCCCGTCGCGATCGGTCTTTTGCCGTATCTCGCGTTCGCGCAAAGCACGGCGGGTCTGCCCGCCTTCAACACGAGTCCCGGTCCGAACGGCGGCACGACGTACTCGCTCAGCGTGCAGACAATGCTGCTGCTGACGATGCTCTCGTTTCTCCCCGCGATGGTCCTGATGATGACGAGCTTCACGCGCATCATCATCGTGTTGTCGCTGCTGCGCCAGGCGCTCGGCACGTCGAGCACGCCGCCGAACCAGGTGCTCGTCGGCCTCGCGCTGTTTCTCTCGTTTTTCGTGATGTCGCCGGTTCTCGACCGCGCCTACAGCGACGCGTACAAGCCCTTCTCCGAAGGCCAGATCGCGATGGATCAGGCAATGACGCGCGGCATCGCGCCCTTCAAGCAGTTCATGTTGAAGCAGACGCGCGAATCCGATCTCGCGCTTTTCGCGCGCATCTCGCACGCCGCGCCGATGAACGGTCCGGAAGACGTGCCGCTCTCGTTGCTCGTGCCGTCGTTCATCACGAGCGAGCTGAAGACCGGTTTCCAGATCGGCTTCACGATCTTCATTCCGTTTCTCATCATCGACATGGTGGTGGCGAGCGTGCTGATGTCGATGGGCATGATGATGGTTTCGCCCACGACCATCGCGCTGCCGTTCAAGCTGATGCTGTTCGTGCTCGTCGACGGCTGGCAGTTGCTGATCGGCTCGCTCGCGCAGAGCTTCGTTTCCTGAGGAGTTTTCGATGACGCCAGAATCCGTCATGACGATGGCGCATCAGGCGATGTACGTCGCCCTGTTGCTCGCCGCGCCCCTGTTGCTCGTCGCGCTCGTGGTCGGTCTCGTGGTGAGCCTGTTCCAGGCGGCCACGCAGATCAACGAGTCGACGCTCTCATTCATTCCGAAGCTGATCGCGGTAGCGGTGACGCTCGTGATCGCCGGCCCGTGGATGCTCTCGACGCTGCTCGATTACATGCGCCACGTCTTCACGATCACGCCCGCGATCACCGGCTGAGTTCGCTCGATGTTTTCCGTCACTTATGCGCAACTGAACGGCTGGCTCACGGCGTTTCTCTGGCCGTTCGTGCGCATTCTCGCGCTGATCGCCACCGCGCCCGTGCTGAGCCACATGGCAATTCCGATGCGCGTGAAGATCGCGCTCGCCGCCTTCATCTCGCTGATCGTCGCGCCGACGCTGCCCGCCATGCCGCAGGCGACGGTCTTTTCGGCGGCGGGCGTGTGGATCATCGTGAACCAGTTTTTGATCGGCGCGGCGATCGGCATGGTGATGCAGATCGCGTTCGCCGCCGTCGATGCGGCCGGCGAGTTCATCGGGCAACAAATGGGGCTCGGCTTCGCGATGCTTTACGATCCGCGCGCGGGTGGAAATGCGGTGGTCGTGTCGCGCTATCTGAACACCCTGGCGATGCTCGCGTTTCTCGTGTTCGACGGTCATCTGCAATTGATTAG
Source organism: Caballeronia glebae (assembly GCF_001545035.1). GTDB lineage: Bacteria > Pseudomonadota > Gammaproteobacteria > Burkholderiales > Burkholderiaceae > Caballeronia > Caballeronia glebae. The sequence continues at coordinate 15,473 of NZ_FCOJ02000088.1, read as the reverse complement.
CGCGCTCGTGGCGACGTTTCAGAGCGTGCCTATCGAAGCGAATGTCGTCGGGGCGGCTTCGCACGCGCAGGGCTGGCGCGTGCTGGTCGGATATGGCGCGAGCGTGTTTTCGACGGGCTTGCTGCTGGCGTTGCCGATCGTGGCGGCGCTGCTCATCGCCAACCTCGCGCTCGGCATTTTGAATCGCGCCGCGCCGCAGATCGGCATTTTTCAGGTCGGCTTTCCGGTGACGATGCTCGTCGGATTGCTTTTGCTGCAGCTCATGGTGCCCAACATGATGCCGTTTTTTCAGCGGATTTTCGATGCGGGCATCGCGCAGGCCGGGCGGGTTGCCGGCGCGATGCTCTAGCTTCTTCGCTGCTCCGACCAATCCCTGAGCGACTCGCCGATACGCGCGACGACGGGGCGCCAGTCCTCGCCGTGCTGCTGGCGCAACAGGCGCATGGACGGATACCACGGGCTGTCCTCGCGCAGATAGTGCCAGCGCCAGTCGCCGAAATCGGGCAGCATCAGCAAGACCGGTTTGCCGAGCGCGCCCGCGACGTGCGCGACCGATGTGTCCACGGTCACGACGACATCGAGCGCGGCAATCGCGCTGGCGGTTTCGTCCATGCTCGTGACCCGCGCGCCGATGTCGTGAAAGTTGCGCAAGCGCTTCGCGTAGTCCGCCGCTTCGTTCGCGCCCGCGCCTTTTTGCAGGCTGTAGAACTCGACGCCCTCGATCGCGAACAGCTCGTCGAGCGTTGAAAGCGATGGCAGCGAACGGGCGTGATCGTTCTCGTGCGTCGGATCGCCCTTGAACACGACGCCCACTTTGACCGCGCGTGCGTCGAGCTGCGTCATGCCTGGCGCGGGCGCTTGCGGCGCGCGCAGATACGGCACCGATTGCGGCAGCGCGTCGAGATCGAGCGGCAGATGCATCGGAATGTCGTGCGGATAGACCCAGAAGTCGTGCGGGGCAATTGCGCCGGCCGCTTTGATGTCGATGACCGCATCCGCCTCGCCCGATGCTTCGAACAGACTGACGAGCGGCGTCTGACACACGACGCTCACGCTCGCCGCGCCGGCCTGCTCCCGCAGAATCCTGGCGAAGCGAAAGAAGAAGATTTCGTCGCCGAGCCCGAACTCGCTCCAGATCGCGATGCGCTTGCCCGCGAGCGGTTCGCCGCTCCAGCGCGGAAAAGCCTGTGGCGGCTGCGCTTTCGTGCGACGCGCCCAGCCCCTCGGCCCGAGGAGCGACTCGCGCAGCGCGAAGCCTTCGTTCAGCCTGCCGCGCGAGATCGCATGAAGCGCGTGATTGAGCCGCGACATATGATCGTCCGGCATGTGCGCCACTGCGCGCGCCATCACGGTGTCCATATGGGCGAGTTCGCGCCAGCGCAGCAGGGCGAGCATCGCCAGATGATAGACGTCGTAGCGATAGGGATAAGCATCGATCGCGGCATGGCACGCCGCGATGCACGCCTCTGCGCTTTGGGCCCTGTAGACCGCATTCACGCGTTCCTGCGCGCCCTGCACGACGCGCTTGCGCAGAACGAGTTCGATGGCGCTTGCGTCAGGTGTATCGGGTGTATCGGGCGAGTCGTCGTGCACGAGCGCGAGGCGTTCGCATTGGGCGATATGCGCGAACGACTTCACGATATCGAGGACATCGATGGAAGACGTCGACGCGTGCGCTCCCCCGCCGATCGAGAAGCGCCATGTGTGCGCCGCGCCGATTGCCTCGTTCGGCACGGTCAGGACGAGATGACCGTGCGGCTTGAGCCGGTCGAGCCATTGCGACAGCGACTGCACGGGATGCGTCTGCGTGGCCAGGCACAGGTCGGCATGCATGAAGTCGACCGATTCTTCTTCGACGCCCATCAGGTATTGCTCGCCGCCCAGCGCCGTGTTCCACCACCGCACCTTCGAGACGCGCGGAAACAGATGCGCCAGCGGCCTGAGAAACGAGCCGTCCGGCGCGAGATCGATTCCCTCGCCTACCAGATAGCGCTGCACGAATTCCGGATCGCGCGCGCGCCGCGTCGCTCTCTTCTCTGCCTCTTCCAATTTTTCACCCGCTCCGCTGACGGACTTCTGTCCTGTAAATGTCACAGCCGGTCATGATCTTATTGGCGGGCGGCATCGGCGGGCATCGGACAATGCTTATATGGCGGTGCGTGCGCCGAAACGCGCTGTTCACGATATCGCGCGGCGGCGGGCAAAAAAATCGCCGCCTCAAGATGGGCGGCGATCGAGGGAAACCACACGCGCCGTGCGCGTCAATTCCCGATGTAATCGAACAGCGACATCTTCTGAATCTGCGAAAACGCCATCTGCGCGGCCTGCAGCGAGTTCTGCGTCAATTCATACTGGCTGATCGACGAGACCAGATCGATGCTCGTCAGATTCGCGAGATCGCTCGCCGTCTGCGTCTGGCTCGTCTGCATCGCGGTCTGCGTCGATTGCACTTCCTGCTCGCGCCCGCCCACCACCGTCTGCGCCGACAGCACGTTGTTGAACGTGTTGTTCACTTTCGTGCCCATCGTCGTCAGCGAGTTGCTGAGCGCCGCCTGCGCGCCCGGCGATCCAGTCGTCTGCTTGAGCGCGCTCACGAGGCTGTCGAGCGTCGCGAAGATGTCGTTGTTGTCCGTTGCCGCCGGTTGCACGGAGAACGTGTCGCCGTCGGCGGGCGCGCCGTCGATCGTCACCTTCTGGCCGCCGAGCGTGACGTCGGTCTTGCCCGTGTAGGCGACGTTCGTCGGCAGCGAGGAATCGGCCGGGTTCGAGGTGACGGAATAGGTCGTCGAGCCGTCCGTCGCCGACACGGAGAACTTGATCGTGTACGCGCTGGCGTTGCCCGCGTTGCTCGTGTCGGTGACGCTCACCGCGCTGATCGTTCCCGTGCCTTTGTTCGCGCCCGCGCTCGACACCGGCGTGCTCTCCGTGGGCGACACGCTGCCGAAGATCGACACGCCCGTGTCGCCCACGGGAATCGAACGTCCCTCGCTGATCTGCACCGTGCGCTGACCGTAGTCGCCCGAATACTGCGTGCCCACGCCCGACGGATCGTTCGTGTACGGCGCCGTGCCGCCCTTGAGACCCGAGAAAATGTAGTTGCCGCCGCTGTCCGTGGTGTTCGCGAGGCTGAAAAGCTGGTCGCGCAAACCCTGGATCGTGTTCGCGACCGACGTGCGGTCCGCGTCGGTGAGCGAGCCGTCGCCGGCATGCACGATCTGCGTCTGGATGCTCTGCAGCACGTTGCTCACGTTGCTCAACGTCGAGTCTTCCTGCTGCAGCGACGACAGCGCCGTCGTCTGGTTCGTGCTGTACTGCGCGAGCGCGCCGCTTTTCATCGTGAGCTGCACTGCTTGCGCCGCGCCGAGCGGATCGTCGGATGCGGTTTGAATGCGCTTGCCCGACGAGATCTGCTGATACATCGATGCAAGCGCGCTCTGCTGGTCGCTCATCGAAGCGACGTTCATGTTGAAGTACTGGGAACTGGAAATACGCATCGCGTTTAGCCTCAGTTGAACATGCCGAGCAGCGACTGGAACAGCGTCGAGGCGGTCTGAATCACCTTGCTGTTCGCTTGATAAAGCTGCTGATACTGAATCAGGTTGGCGGCTTCTTCGTTCAGGTTCACGCCCTGCACCGATTGCTGCGCCGAAGTCGCCTGGCTGAGCAGCGCGGTCTGCGCCGTGCTCGTTGCCTTGAGCTGGTTGGTCTGATTGCCGATCGTGTTGACGTAGCCCGCGTAGGAGCTCGTGAGCGTGTCGGCGCCGCCGTTGAGCGACTTCGCCGAGACCAGTTTCGACATCGCGAGCGCGTTGCTGCCGTCGCTCGTGCCGCCCTTGTTCTGCGCGATCGTGAACGCGTCGTTGTCCTTCGGCGTGCCGCTGATGGTCGCCGAAACGCCGTTCGCCGACACCGTCAAACCCTTGCTCGCGTCGTACGGAATCGTCGTGTTGGCGGCGTATGTCGTCGTGCCGACCGTCACGGGGACATCCGCCGTGAAGCCGGCCGCGCTCGCGCTGTACTTCAGGTTGATGTCCGACGTCATCGCGTTGCTCGTCACCGTCGCCGACGAAATCGACGCCGTGCCGGTGTTCGCGCTCGCCGCCGATGTCACCGCGGGCGACGCCGCCGCGATCGCCGCGCCGTTGCTCGTCGTGAGCTTGAAGTTGTCGAGCGCCGCGCGCGTCGGCTGAATCGTGAACGAATCGCCCGACTGCGCTCCGCTCAGCGAAGACACGTCGATGTTCAGGCCGTTGATCGTCTTGTTCGTCGCCGTCGCCGGGTCGATCGTGCCGAGCGTCTGACCGCTCGCCGGGTCCGTCACCGTGTACTTGCTGCCGTCGTAGGTTACGGTGAAGTCGTTCGTGGGCGGCTGCGTGCCATCGGCGATCGTCGCCGTCGGCATGCCCGTGCCCTTGTTGCGCGCGTTGGCGACGATGGTCGGATCGGTCGTCGAGAACAGCTTGCCGCCGGGCTGGCCGTTCAGGTCGAGGCCGAGCGCGTTCTGGCCGTTCAACTGATTCGCGAAGCTCGTCGCGATCGCGCCGAGTTGCGCCTGCGCCGGATCGAGCGTCTGCGTGCGGAAGTCGATGAGCCCGCCGACCGTGCCGCCCGTGAGCGCCGAGTTGTCGAGGTATTGCATGTTCGCGGGCGTTTGCGTCGCGCCGTTGCTGGCCTGGTACGCGACCGTGAGCTCGCTCGGGTCGGACGGCGAAGGCGCGGTTTGCAGACCGTATTGCGTATTGCCTACGACGAGCGGCTGTCCGTTGCCGATGAACACGTTGTAGTTGCCGCCCGTCTGCACGACCTGCACGCCGATCATCGACGAGAGGTTCGTGACGAGCTGATCGCGCTGGTCGAGCAACTGGTTCGGCTGCTGGCCGCCCGCGCTGGCGATGTTGATCTGCTTGTTGAGATCGGCGATTTGTTGCGAATAGCCGTTGATCTGCGAGACCGCGCTCGTCAGTTGCGTGTTGACGCTTTGGCGCAGCGCGTCGTATTGCTGGCCCGCCGAGTTGATCTGGTCCGCGAGCGTCTGCGCGCTGCTCATCAGCGATTGGCGCGTGGCGGTGCTGCTCGCCGAGTTCGCCACCGACTGCAGGCCGGAGAAGTAGCTGGTGATGCCTTGCGCGATGCCCTTCGTCGGATCGCCTACGAGGTTGTTCAATTGCGAGATCAGCGAGTAATACGTGCTGGCGGCGCTGCTCGACGACTGCGTGTTGTTCACTTGCGTCGTGAGGTACTGGCTGTACTGGCGCGTGACGGTGACGGCCTGGACGCCGTTGCCGAGATAGCCCGAGCCGGTGTACTGGCCAGAGGATTCCTGATACGCGACCTTTTCGAGCGTGTAGCCCGGCGTCGCGGCGTTGCTGATGTTCTGTCCGGTCGTCGTCAGGCCCCATTGGGCGGCATTCAGACCGGAAAGACCAATGCTGAAGATGTTATTGGACATGCGTGAATCCTGTTGAAGCGGCGTTGGATCGAGCGATGCCGCATGGCTGATTTGTATATCGGCCGATTGCCGGGGAAGTTGAGCGTTTGCGCAACGCCGGGGGGCGGCCGGGGGCGGCCGGACGCTGGGCGGTTGGCGCGATGGGGCCATTATCGGAGGGTTGGGGCAATGGCTATTGCGCGAAGAGCGTTGGGTTTTGCTGTTATTTCCGCGGTTTTGATTTCGTTTCGTTTTTTTGGGTTTTCGCCGGATCCCGATTTCGTGTCGGTCTATTAGCACTGCCCCTGTGCGGGGCGGCAGTCACTTTCTTTGCGGCTGCAAAGAAAGTAACCAAAGAAAGCAGCTTTTCAAGCCCGCGGTCATACGCACGTTAGCCAGTTTTCTCGTTCAAGGTGGCCCTCGCCTAAGTGTCGCCCTCAAAGGAATTACCGGGCTTGGCTCGCGCACGGTCTGCCAAGCTAGTTGTTTTAGGGCGCTGGTTCAGCACCAAATAGCTTCGGCACAGCGCTACGCGCTGCCGTGGGGTATGCAGGGGAAACCATCGAGAAGATTGGCGTTACAAGAAGCGCGCGCATCCCCGATTGACCCGTCGGCCGCGAAGCGGGCTGGAGCCATTTCGCGCTGAACCAGCACGCCCAAACTACTGGCTTGGCAGACCGTGCGCGAGCCAAGCCCGATTGGGCCTACGAGGGCGACACTTAGGCGAGGGCCGCCTTGGAGGAGAAAATTGGCCAACGTGCGTATGACCGCGGGCGTGACGAGCTGCTTTCTTTGGTTACTTTCTTTGCAGCCGCAAAGAAAGTGACTGCCGCCCCGCACAGGGGCGTGCCAATAAACCGACACGAAATCGGGATCCGGCGATAACCCAAGCAAACGCCCGCGCCGGCAAAAAAACGAACCCCAAAAACCTACTTCGCCAACGACCGCCGCTTCATCTCAAGCTGGGTAATCAAGCGCTGCAAGGTATTCTCCGCCGACCCCGGCATCGAAACAAACTTGAACCCGATCGTATATCGACGATCCCCTTTCGCCGTCGTCGATTCCCGATGCGAAACGAGCATCATATCCAGCGTCACTCTTCCATTCGCGCTGAAATGCAGTTCGGCATCCTGCAACACAATGCCCATCTCCAGATCCGCGACGCGCTCATCCATCGTGCGCAATGCCACGCCACCCAGCGACAAATCATGCACCTCGAAGCGGAATCGCTCACCATCGGGCAGCGTGCCCGTGCACACGTAAGGATCGAGAACCGGCGCCTCCACGCGGAAATACTCGCGCCGTTGCATGTAATACAGCACCGTCGGAAAATCGACTTCGAACGCCGGACGCCCGTCGAACGTCGTCTCGCGCGGCCCCGGCGTCGTGAACTCGACACGCACGCCATCCGGCGACGCGCTGAAAATCAGTTTCTGCGACGCAAGCACGCCGCGATTCTGCTCCTCAAGACCGCCCCAGTCGAAAGTGAAGCGATGCGCGGTGACATCGACGTCGAGCAAACGCGTGACGATCTGGCCGTCGCCGTATTGCGCCGTCAGAAAGTCCCCGCGATTGGCGAGGTTGCGCAGCGCCACGCCGATTTCGAGCGGATTACGCCTGCCGAAATCCACGATCGGCGCGATATCTTCGTCGGCAACGTCATGCTTTTGATAGGTGTTCATGGTGCTAGCCGTGTTCATTGTGCTCGCGCGCTGCCCGACCCCCGAACATCGCGCGACGATCCGAACCGAATAGGTCCGGCACTTCGATTATTCAGGTTAGCGGCATACATCCTGAAAAGTTTAGGGTCACACAACGAAAAATGTATGTGGTGCGCCGTCCCTACGAACGTAAAACGTTTGCTGCCGCAAAAGGTCCGAACAATCGACCTGTTCGCGCGCACAAAATTGCGCGCAAGCCTTCTTTAGCAAGAAGGCGGCCACAAACGTCGACTGAATGCGCGGTGCGGCCGCGCATCGGCGTCAAACGATCTGACGCATGATCGAAATGAGCTTCTTCGCGTACTGCGGATCGGTCGCGTAACCCGCCTTCTGCATGCCGTGCGCAAAGCCCACGACATCGCGCGAAGCCTGAATCACCGGCGCATAACGCGGATTGTTCTTGATGACGCTCGCGTAATCGGTCAGCGCGTCCTCGTATGAATCGTAGGCGCGGAACTTCTCGACGACCTTCTGCGGACGGCCGTTCACGTATTCGGTCGTGACCGAGCTGACGGTCTTGCCGGCCCAGTCTTTCGTCGCCTTCACGCCGAAGATGTTGTGGCTCGTCGTGCCGTTCGAGTTCTTGATCTCGCGTTTGCCCCAGCCCGATTCGAGCGCCGCCTGACCGATGATGAAGCGCGCCGGAATGCCCGTCGCCGCGCTCGCGGCCTGCGCCGGCACGGCGAGCCTGTCGACGAACGCGTTCACCTTGTCGGAGCCGTTGCCGCGCGCCGGGGCTTCGAGCGAGTCCGCCGCCGTGTAGCCCTTGCCCGCGAGCGACGCGTTGCTCTTGTTGCCCTGCGCGGCCGAGTACGCCTTCGCCATCGCGTTCATCGCGGCGAGATTGCCCGCGTTCGCATCGAGATCGCCGCCGCCGCCCGACATGCCGCCGAGCGTCTGCATCGCGTTCATCGCGCCCGCGCCCGCGCCCGCGCCACTCGCACCGTTCGCGCCGGTCTGCGCGCCCGAGTTGCGCATGAGTTGCTTCAACATCATGTCCGCGACGCCGATGCCCTTCGACGCCATCTGCTGCGACAACTGCTGATCGAGCATCGACGTGAACGACTTCGCGTCGTTCGAATCGAACGGGCTGTCCGAAGGCGTCGCGTCGCGCATGCTCTTCAGCATCATTTGCGTGAAGACGGCGTCGAACTGCTTGGCCGCTTCCTTGAGACCTTGCTGCGGGTTCGCGCCGGCTTGCGCGCGCAACGCATCGAAGCCCTGCGTGTCGAGCGCGAAACGGTTCGACAGGTTCGACAAGCCGCTCGTCGTATCGGTCGATGCCAACGCGGTGCTGGCGATGCCGGTCGTGTTCGAGTTCATGAGCCTTCGTCCCTTAGATGATTTCGAGGTCTGCGCGCAGCGCGCCCGCGGCCTTCATCGACTGAAGGATCGAGATGAGATCCGCCGGCGTCGCGCCGAGCGCGTTGAGCGCCTTCACGACATCCGCGAGATTCGCGCCCGCGGCGAGCATCTTGAGCGCGCCGCTGTCCTGCCTGAGCTGAATCGACGACTCCTTGGCCGCGACCGTCTGGCCGTTCGAGAACGCGCCCGGCTGGCTCACCGCCGTCTTCGTATTGATGACGACCGACAGATTGCCGTGCGCGACCGCGCAGTTCTGCAGCGTGACCATCTGATTCATGACGATGGAACCGGTGCGCGCGTTCAAGATCACCTTCGCGGCGGCCTGCGCCGGACGCACGTCGATGTTCTGCAGTTGCGCCATGAACGACACCTGCTCGCCCGGGTCCTGCGGCGCGCGCAACTGGATCGTGCGGCCGTCGAGCGCGAGCGCCGTGCCCATGCCGAACAGGTTGTTCACGGCCGCGACCACACGCTGCGTCGTGTCGAAGTCCATTTCGCGCAGTTCCATCTGCATGACGCCGCCCTGTTGCTGCAACGCCGACGGCACCGCTCGCTCGACGATCGCGCCAGCGCTGATACGGCCGACCGCGAGCTGGTTCACCTGCACCTTGCTGCCGTTCGCGCTCGCGCCCGCGCCGCCGACGACGAGGTTGCCCTGCGCCATCGCGTAGACCTGGCCATCTGCGCCTTTCAACGGCGACATCAGCAGCGTGCCGCCGCGCAGGCTCTTCGCGTTGCCGAGCGACGAAACCGTCACGTCGATCGCTTCGCCGGGGCGCGAGAACGGCGGCAGCGTGGCCGTCACCATCACGGCGGCGACGTTCTTCAACTGCATGTTCTGCGTCGTCGCGGAGTTCACCGTGATGCCGAGGTTGCCGAGCATGTTGGTGAGCGATTGCGTCGTGAATGGCGTCTGCATGGTCTGGTCGCCGGTGCCGTCGAGACCGACGACGAGTCCGTAGCCGATCAGCGGATTGTCACGCACGCCCTGGAACGAGACGAGGTCTTTCAGGCGCTCGGCGTGCGCGTGTTGCGCCGACCCGATGGCGACGAGCGCGACCGCGAGCGAGAACGAAACGAAACGAAGAAACGGATTCATGATCAGAACGGCGCGACGTTGAGGAAGAAGCGTTGGAGCCAGCCCATGTTTTCAGCTTCGTCGATGTAGCCCTTCGCCGAGTATTCGATCTTCGCGTCGGCGATTTGGGTGGAGAAGACGGTGTTGCTGCCCGAGATGGTCGTCGGGTTGACGACGCCCGAGAAGCGCACGAATTCGTTGCCCTGATTGATGAGCATCTGCTTTTCGCCGCTCACCATCAGGTTGCCGTTGGGCAGAACTTCCGTGACGGTGACGGTCAGCGTGCCGCTGAACGTGTTGGCCGCGCTCGCGCCGCCCGCCGCCGTGAACTTGTTCGCGCCGGTGGCCGAGAGGTTCGTGTTGTTGAAGAGTCCGCCGAAGATGCCCGGCACAGTCGGCACCGCGAACGACGCGTTGCCGCCGCGATTGGTGTTCGCCGCCGACGACTTCGTCGCGTTGACGTTTTCCGAAATCACGATGGTCAGGATGTCGCCCACGTTGCGCGGCCGCTGGTCTTCGAACAGCGGCCGGCCCGCGTAGCCCGCGTTGTAGATCGCGCCGGCCGAACGCGTGCCCATCGGCGGTTGCGGCGGACGCGCGGTCATCGGCTGCTGGATGATCGGCTCTTTCGGCACGAGGCCGCACGCGGCGAGCGCTGCGATCAGCGCGGCCATCGAAGCGCGCGAGAGAATTTGAGTAGGCGACATCTTGGTGACTCTGGTTAGGCGTTACTTCAAACCTGCATCTGCGACAGCGTCTGCAGCATCTGGTCGGACGTGGTCACGGCCTTGCTGTTGATTTCGTACGCGCGCTGGGTCTGGATCATGTTGACGAGTTCCTGCACCACGTTCACGTTCGACGCTTCCACGTAGCCTTGTTGCAGCGAGCCCGCGCCGTTCAGTCCCGGCTGCGCCACGTTCGGCGCGCCCGAGCTGCTGGTCTCCGAGAACAGGTTCTCGCCGCGCGCATCGAGACCGGCCGGGTTGATGAAGGTCGCGAGCGTGATCTGGCCGACCGTCGTGCTGGTCGTGCTGTTCGCGCTCGTCACCGACACCGTGCCGTCCGAGCCGACCGTGATGCCCGTCGCGTTCTGCGGAATCGTGATCGCCGGATTCAGCTGATAGCCGCTCGACGTGACGAGCTGGCCTTGTGAGTTCGTCTGGAACGAGCCGTCGCGGGTGTAGGAGGTCGAACCGTCGGGCATCGTCACCTGGAAAAAGCCCTGACCGTTGATCGCGACATCCTTCGAGTTGCCGGTCTGTTGCAGATTGCCCTGGGTGTAGAGGCGCTCGGTCGCGACCTGTTGCACGCCGGTGCCGAGCTGCACGCCCGACGCGAGTTCGGTCTGTTGCGTCGAATTCGCGCCCGGCTGGCGCGTCGTCTGATACAGCAGATCCTCGAACACCGCGCGCGAGCCCTTGAAGCCGTTCGTGCTCACGTTGGCGAGGTTGTTCGAGATGGTGTCCATCTGCGCCTGCTGCGCATTCATGCCGGTCGCGGCGATGTAGAGAGAGCGATTCATCTTGTTTCGTATCCTGTGTGCTGGCGTTTGCCGCTTAAGAGAAGTTGAGCAGCTTGTTGGCCGACTGTTCGTTCTGGTCGGCGGATTCCATCAGCTTCGTCTGCATCTGGAATTGCCGCGCGTTGGTGATCATCGAGACCATCGCGGAGACCGGATTCACGTTGCTGCCTTCAAGCGCGCCGCCGGCCACGACCACGTTCGGGTCGGCGTCGGCGGGGTCGCCCGTCGCGGTGCGAAAGAGCCCGTCGTCGCCGCGCGTGAGCGTCGCCGGATCGGGATTCACGAGCTTGAGCTGATCCACGACCGCGATGGCCGTCGGCGGGTCGCCCGGAATCAGCGCGGAGATCGTGCCGTCCTTGCCGACCGTCACTTCCGCGCCCGGCGGAATCGACAGCGGACCGCTGTTGCCCAGCACCGGCAGGTTGCTGGACGTGACAAGCTGGCCGTTCTGATCCACGTGCAGATTGCCCGCGCGCGTGTACGCCTCGCTGCCGTCCGCGGCCTGCACGGAAAGCCAGCCCTGTCCCTGCACGGCGACATCGAGCGGATTGCCGGTCTGCTGGATCGGGCCTGCCGAGTAGTCCGCGTTCGGCGTCGACGAGAGCACGAAGGTGCGCGTCGTGCCGTCGGCGGACTGGTCCTCGAACGACATCGGCACCTGGCGGAACGCCGCGAGCTGCGCCTTGAAACCCGTGGTCGACGTGTTCGCGAGGTTGTTCGCGACGACGGCTTGCTGTTCGAGCGCCTGGCTTGCGCCGGTCATCGCGGTGTAGATCAGACGGTCCATGAATCGTTTCCTTCTTCCCTGATGCGTCAAATTCGCGTGCGGACGACGCTTACAGATTGATCAGCGTCTGATCGACGGTCTGCTGCGTCTTGATCGTCTGCGCGTTCGCCTGATAGTTGCGCTGCGCCGTGATCAGATTCACGAGCTCGCTCGTCAGGTCGACGTTGGAGTTCTCCACCGCGCCGCCCTGCAGCGTGCCGTGGTTGGTCGAGCCCGGCACGCCGACTTGCGGCGCGCCCGAGGCCGCGGTTTGCGCGTAGACGTTGCCGCCGAGATCCTGCAAGCCGTTCTGGTTGTTGAAGTTGGCGACGGCGATCTGCCCGAGCGCCTTCGTTTCGCCGTTCGAGTAGTTGCCCGTCAGGGTGCCGTCGCCGCCGACTGTGAAGCCCGTCAGTTCGCCCGTGCTGTTGCCGTCCTGCACGATGTTCGTCACGCCGTCTTTCGCGCCGTACTGCGTCGTGCCGTTGAGGTCGATCGTGAGCGCTTGCTGCGTGGCGCCGCCGTCCGCGCCGTTCGGAATCGCGAACGTGAACTTGCCCGATGTCGCCGTCGCCGCGCCCGACGAGTCCGTCGTCGAAGTCAGCGTGCCGGACGAGTTGAACGTCATCTTGCCGAGCGAGATCGGCGCGCTGACCGGGTCGCCGTAGGTCGCGTAGCCTTGCCACGTATTCGTGGCCGAGTCCTTCGCGAAGTACACGGAGACCTTTTGTGTGCCGCCGAGCGAGTCGTACACATCGACGGACGTCGACTGGTTGAAGGTGGTCGAGTCGGTCGGGTCGAACGCGCGGGTCGGCGCGGTGTCTTGCGAGTTCAGGTTGAACGCAGCCGTGATGTTCTTGGTCGCGGTCGGCGCGATGTTGGACGTCGGCACGGTCAGCGGCACGGTGCTCGCGCTGTTGATCGCGCCGTTCGAGTTCGCGGCGTAGCCCATCAATTGCAGCCCCCCCGCGTTGACGATACGGCCCTGGTTGTCGAGATGGAACACGCCGTTGCGCGAGTACACGGTCGAGCCGTTGTTCGACAACTGATAAAAACCGTTGCCGTTGATCGCCACATCGAGCGCCTGGTTGGTCGTCGTGATCGTGCCTTGCGAGAACTGCTGCTGCACTTCGGCGAGTTGCGTGCCGATGCCGATCTGGTTGCTCACGGCGGTCGCCATCGAATTCGCGTACATGTCGGCGAACTGCGCGGCGCCCTGCTTGAAGCCGACCGTGTTCGCGTTCGCGATGTTGTTGCCGATGACGTCGAGATCGCTCGATGCGGCGCCCAGACCGCTCAGTGCTTGTTGGTAACTCATGTGTTTCTCCGTAACGAGTCCGCGCTCGTCCTAAAAGTTGATTTAAAGGATCGACGCGACGCCCGTCAGCGCGACCGTGGAGCCGTTCGAAAGCTTGAGACCCGGCGCGCCGCCCGACATCTGCACGACGCTTTGCACTTGCGAAGCCGACAGCGTCGTCGCGGTCGCCTGCTGGCCGTTGATCGTGCCTTGCGCGGTGATCGTGTAGCTGCCGTCGGCGAGCGTCGCGCCCTTCGAATCGACCGGCGTCCAGCCCGTCACCGGCACGACGCCCGCGCCTTGCGCGCCAAGGTCGAGCGTGTTGACGATCTGGCCCGACGCGTTCTTCACGACGATCTGCAGGTCGCTCACGTCGTTCGCGAGTTGCACGCCGAAGCTCGACGACGCGCCCTTCGACACCGTCACGTTGTTGCCCGAGGAGAGCACGTTCGAGCCGATGAGCAGCGCGGCCTGCGTCTGCTGGCCGGCGGAAAGCTGCGTCGCGAGCGACGACAGCGACGTGTTCAACTGGCCGATGCCCGTCACCGTGTTGATCTGCGCAAGCTGCGAGGTCATCTGCGAGCTGTCGGCGGGGTTGGTCGGGTCCTGGTTCTTCAGCTGCGTCACGAGCAGCGTGAGGAACGTGTTCTGCAGATCCGAACCGGACGTGCCGGAGGTCGAATTTGCCGACGCCGACGAGCTCGACGAAGCGCCGTTCATGGTGTCGAGCAGAGTCTGCGACACCGTGGTGCCGTTGCTGCCGATGGTTGTGCTGGTCGTCACGTTGTGTTCCTTGAGTGTGTCTTTATCAGGTGCCGATAGTCAGGGTCTTGAGCATCAATTGCTTCGCGGTGTTGAGCGTTTCGACGTTCGCCTGATAGGAACGCGACGCGGAAATCATGTTGACCATTTCCTGCACCGGATCGACGTTGGGCATCGTCACGTAGCCGTCCGCGTTCGCCGCCGGGTTGCTCGGGTCGTAGCTGGTTTTCATCGGGCTCGGATCGTCGATCACGCCCGTCACCTGCACGCCGCCGACCTGCTGGCCGGACGCGGTCTTCGCGCCGCCGAGCGGATCGACCGCGAACACGACCTGCTTGGCCTTGTACGGCTGACCGTCCGGGCCGGTCGTGCTGTCCGCGTTCGCGAGGTTCGACGCGGTGACGTTCAGGCGCTGCGCCTGGGCGGACATCGCCGAGCCGGCGACGTTGAAGATGTTCATCAAGGAAGGCATGCGTTTCTCCTACTGCGCTCAACTATTCGACGTAATCGCCGACATCATCGATTTGATCTGCGACGACAGCACCGTCATGCCCGCCTCGAAATGCAGCGCGTTGTCCGCGAACTGCACGCGCTCCGAGTCGAGGTCGACCGTGTTGCCGTCGAGCGACGGCTGGCTCGGCACGCGATAGGCGAGCTTGCCGTAGTCGTCGCTCGAACCGCCCGATGCGGACAGCGTCGACGTGCCGCTCATATGGCCTTTGGCCGTCGTGGCGAGGCCGCTGCTCGTGCTCACGCTGACGGGCTGCGCCATCTTCAGCGTCGAGTTGTTCGTTGCGCCGCCGCCTTGCTTGAGCGCGCCAGCGAGTGCGCTCGAAAATTCGACGTCGCGCGCCTTGTAGCCGGGCGTGTCGGCGTTGGCGATATTCGACGACAGCAATTCCTGCCGGTAAGCGCGCACGTCGAGCGCCTCACGGCCAAATGCGAATTCCTTGTCGAGTCTGTCTAGCATTGCGGTTTCTCCTGTCGGCAGCGCCGGGGCCTTTTTGCATGACACGCATCTTAGGAGCGGCGCGCAATAACTAATCCGACGAATAACCGGGAAACGGGGCCTCTATTCGACGCTTGCCTTATCCCGCCGATATCTAGAATTCGTTTCGTGACCGATGGCGGGCGTTTTTTCCCGCCGGAATCGGATCAGGGCAGTCGCCGCGTCGTGCGCGGCTCGATCGAAACTGGTACGGAGAAAGTTGATGAGCAGGTCCGCGAATCGTGCATCGAACCCTACGGCTCCCGCCGCAGCGAAGTTCGCGCGCCGCACGCTGCGCGCTCTGGCCGGCGTGTCTCTTTTGATGGTCGTCGCGGCGGGCGCGCAGGCGCAGCAGGGCGACGGTCCGATCGTCATTCCGGGCAACGCGGAGAGCAATCCCGCCGCCGCGGCCGACATGGCGAATCGCCTGAACGCGCCGGTTTCTCGCGTTTCCGCTCCCGTTGCGGCGACGCCCGCGCCTGAAAGCGCGCGCACGAGCGGTTATCGCGCCGCCACGCGGGCCGCCGACGCCGCGATGCGCAACGC
>NZ_FCOJ02000074.1 GCF_001545035.1 Caballeronia glebae | reverse complement strand
CATCAGAATGGCGCGCGGACGCGGCAGCGTTTGGCCAAGCGTGGCGAATTCCTCGGACGGCATCGACGGATCGATCGGCAGCGTCGGTGCGCCGTGGGAAATGAAAACGGTGGGTAGTCGGCTCATGGCGGCAAATTCCTGTGCGGTATGCCGTCAATGTAGTGCCACAAGCTGCGTTGATAAACGGCGCGAACGGCAACGCATTGTGTCGCCAATGTTGTCAATCTTCGGCAGTCAGTCCGTTTGCCCGTGCAAGCCGCGCCAAGCCGAAGCGACCGGCTGCCCGAACCCGAACAGATCGATGACGCGCGCGACCGTGTGATCGACCATTTCGTCGATGCTCGCGGGCTTCTGATAAAACGCCGGCAGCGGCGGAAAGATCACGCCGCCCATTTCGGTAACGGCCGTCATGTTGCGCAGATGCGCGAGATTGAACGGCGTTTCGCGCACGAGCAGCACGAGACGGCGGCGTTCCTTCAGTACGACGTCGGCGGCGCGGGTGATGAGATTGTCGGAGAGGCCGTGCGCGATGCTCGCGAGCGTGCGCATCGAGCAGGGCGCGACGACCATGCCGTCGGTCGCGAAGGAACCCGAGGCGATGGTCGCGCCGACATCGCGCACGCTATGGACGACATCGGCGAGCGCGTGGACCGCGGCTTTGTCGAGATCGAGTTCGTGCTGGATATTGAGCCAGCCGGCGCTGGAGACGAGCAAATGCGTCTCGACGCCGGACAGACGGCGCAGCGTTTCGAGCAGGCGCACGCCGTAAATGGCGCCCGTTGCGCCGGTAATCGCGACGATGAGCCGTCGTTTCGCGGCAGCGGGCGCGCTCACTTACGGAAAATTCAGGCCGCGGCGAAGAGCTGCTGCAGTTCGCCCGATTGATACATCTCCATCATGATGTCCGAGCCGCCGATGAACTCGCCGTTCACGTAGAGCTGCGGAATGGTCGGCCAGTTGGAGAATTCCTTGATGCCCTGGCGGATCTCGTCGTCTTCGAGAACGTTCACGGTCTTGATCTGATCGACGCCGCATGCCTTGAGCACTTGAATGGCGCGGCCTGAGAAGCCGCACATCGGGAATTGCGCCGTGCCCTTCATAAAAAGGACGACCGGGCTTTGATCGACGATTTGCTTGATGCGTTCTTGCGTGTCCATGGCTTTCCTGCGCGTGAATGTCGTTGAAGGCGGATGGGTGAAATGATAGCGGATTTCGCTTCCACGGGCTGACCGCGGCCAGGCGCTCAGGCCGTGAAGAGGCCGCCCGAGCAGCGTTCGATGCCGGCGAGATCGCGCATCGAGCGGACGTCGGTGAAGCCGCGTGCCTTGAGCAACGCGCGCACGGCTTGCGCCTGATCGTAGCCGTGCTCGATCCAAAGTGCGCCGTTGTTCGCGAGCAGAAACGGCGCGGACTCGATAATCCTGCGAATCGCGGACAAACCGTCGGCGTCGTCGGTGAGCGCGCCGCGCGGTTCGAAGCGCAGGTCGCCTTGGTCGAGATGCGGATCGTCGCCCGCGATATACGGCGGATTGCTGACGATCACTTCGAACCGCAGCGACGGATCGATATTCGCGGTCCAGTCGCTTTCGACGAAGCTCGGCGGGCCGCCAGCGCGGTTTGGATCGAGCAGGCGCGAAGCATTGCCGCGCGCGACATCGAGCGCGGCGCGCGACCGGTCGACGGCCCACACGCGCGCTTCGGGCCGCGCATGGGCGATCGAAATTGCAATCGCGCCGGTTCCCGTGCCGAGATCGAGCACGCGGGGGCTCGACGCATCCGCGATGGCTTCGAGCGCAAGCTCCACCAGCAATTCGCTTTCCGGTCGCGGGATCAGCACGTCCGGCGTCACGTCGAATTCGAGGCCGAAGAACTCGCGCTTGCCGACCAATTGCGCGATCGGCTCGCCGTCCGAGCGCCGCGCGGCGAGCGCTTCGAAACGCGCGATCGCGTCCGGCGAAAGCGCTTCGCGATCGCGCGTGATGAGTTCCGTGCGCCGCCATCCGAGCACGTGCATCAACAGAATGCGCGCTTCGAGTTGCGGCAGCGCGCAAGCCCGCAACAACGCGGCGGCGTCGCTCACTCCGGTTCCCCGAGCGCCGCAAGCTGCTCCGCCTGATGCTCGGACACGAGCGCGCCGATCAGCTCGTCGATATCGCCGTCCATGATGTATTCGAGCTTGTAGAGCGTCAGGTTGATGCGGTGATCCGTCATGCGCCCTTGCGGGAAGTTATACGTGCGAATGCGTTCCGAACGGTCGCCCGAGCCGATCAGACTCTTGCGCGTCGCCGCTTCCTTCGCGTGCTGCTCGTGATACTGCTTGTCCTTGATGCGCGCGGCGAGCACTTTCAGCGCGCGATCCTTGTTCTTGTGCTGGGAACGATCGTCCTGACATTCGACGACGATGCCCGTGGGCAAGTGCGTGACGCGCACGGCCGAATCGGTCTTGTTGATGTGCTGCCCGCCCGCGCCCGACGCACGGAACGTATCGATGCGCAAATCGGCCGGATTGATGACGACTTCGCTGATTTCATCGGCTTCCGGCATGACCGCGACCGTACACGCGGACGTGTGGATGCGGCCTTGCGTCTCGGTGGCCGGAACCCGCTGCACGCGATGCCCGCCCGATTCGAACTTGAGCCGCGAATACGCGCTCTGACCCGCGATGCGCACGATCACTTCCTTGTAGCCGCCGAGGTCCGACACGCTTTCCGACATCGTCTCGGCCGTCCAGCGATTGCGCTCCGCGTAACGCAGATACATGCGCAACAAGTCGCCCGCGAACAGCGCGGATTCGTCGCCGCCGGTTCCCGCGCGAATTTCGATGAAGATGTTGCGCTCGTCGTTCGGGTCCTTCGGCAAGAGCATCGTCTGCAAGTCGCTTTCGATCTTCGCCATGCGTTCGCGCGCCTCGCCGATTTCCTCTTCGGCGAAATCGCGCATCGACGGATCGGAGAGCAGGTCCTGCGCGGTCGTTTCATCGGTCAAAGCCTGACGCCAGAGCGCGTATTGCTCGACGATCGGGCTGATTTCCGCGTGCTCGCGCGTGAGTTTCCGGTACTGATCCATATCGGAAGTTACGTCTTCGCGGCTCAACAATTCGTTGAGATCGACCTGCCGTTTTGCAAGCTGGTCGAGCTTGCCTTGCATGCTCGTTTTCATCGGACGGAGATGACGCGGTGAGCGTCAGGAAGAACTGCAATCGGGAAAGCCGCCGCGCAAGTCGCGCGGAGCCTTTGAGAATAGCAAAGAGAAGGCCGCTAACGTTCCGACGAATCGGACGACGAACCGTGACGGTAGAAACCGCTCATCAGGTCGATGAGCTGGCTGCGCTCCTCGCTGCTCGCGCGATTGAGCGCGTGCGTCGGGCCGTGAATCAGCTTGTTCGTGAGCGATTGCGACAGCGCTTCGAGCACGGCGGCGGGGTCGTCGCCACGCGCGAGCATCTTGCGCGCGCGTTCGACTTCGGCGCGGCGCAGCGAGTCCGCCTGCGTGTGCATGTGGCGGATGACCGGCACGATGCTGCGCGCATCGAGCCATTGCATGAAATTCGCGACGCGCGTCTCGATGATCGACTCGGCCTGCGCGACCGCGGCCTGGCGCGACGCGTTGCCTTCACGCACGATCGCGCCGAGATCGTCGACGGTGTAGAGGAAGACGTCGTGCAGATTGCCGACTTCCGGCTCGATATCGCGCGGCACGGCGAGATCGACCATGAAGATCGGGCGATGGCGGCGCGCGCGCACCGCACGTTCGACCGCGCCGAGACCGATGATCGGCAGCGTCGACGCGGTGCACGACACGATGATGTCGAAGTCGGCCATGCGCGCGGGCAGATCGGAAAGCGGGATCGCGCGGCCGTTGTAGCGGCCGGCGAGCTTTTCGCCGCGTTCGGCCGTGCGGTTCGCGACGACCAGCTCACGCGGATTCTGCGCGGCGAAGTGCGTCGCGCAGAGTTCGATCATTTCGCCCGCGCCGATGAACAGCACGCGCTGGCTGGAAATGTTCTCGAAGATGCGCTGCGCGAGGCGCACGGCGGCGGCGGCCATCGACACCGATTGCGCGCCGATTTCGGTCGTCGTGCGCACTTCCTTCGCGACGGCGAACGTGCGCTGGAACAACTGATTGAGATACGTGCCGAGCGCGCCGGCTTCGGACGCGGTGCGCACCGCATCCTTCATTTGTCCGACGATTTGCGTCTCGCCGAGCACCATCGAATCGAGCCCCGACGCGACGCGGAACGCGTGACGCACGGCTTCCGACTGCGGCAGCGCATAGACGTGCGGCGCGAGTTCGGGAACGGGGACGTTGTGGTACTTCGAGAGCCACTGAATAGCGGCTTCGCGGGCGGCGGCGTCGTCGGTGGCGCAGTAGAGTTCGGTGCGATTGCAGGTCGAGAGGATCGCCGCTTCAGGCGATACCTTCGCGAGCGGACCGAGCCAGATGTCCTTCAGCGCGCCCAGCGCGGGCTTCAACTGTTCGAGCGGAAACGCCACGCGTTCGCGCAGAGCGACAGGCGCAGTGTGGTGGTTGATTCCGATCGTGAGGAGCTGCATTGTTTTGGGCTGATGCTTCGGGGCTAAGCCGATGGCCTTTCAGATAGCCCGATATTATAGCCTTTTGCGTATTTCTTCATTTATAGGTGGCATTTGGGGGCGGATACCGGCATTTCCGGCGGTGACGGCCGCCCGGCAAGGGGAAGGGTGCATTTTGACAGCGATTCCCGGGCGCGGCCGATCGCCGCACAGATGCATCGCGGGCTGATCGCGCGCGCTGGGGTCGTCGCCTTGCCATCGCTCAGTCCGGCCCCTAAACTCAACCGCTACGTCCGCCGAGAATCGTCCAAAGTCATGCCCGTCGACCGCAACGCTCTACTTTTCAAAGAATCGACTTCAACCGGGTATCGCCGCTGATGGGCTGGATCGGACTGATTTTTCTCGGCGCGGTCATCGGCGCGGCGGGCTGGTGGCTGCATCCGCTGCGCCGTGCGGGACGCGTCGCGCGCGCTCCGGCGGGACGCATCTGGACGGCCATCGCCGCTGGCATACTGGCTTCGGTCGTCGCGCGCATGCTCGGCAATATCGTCGATGTGTATCACGACGGCGATACGCTCGAATGGTTCGCGTGCGCGGTCTTCGCGCTCCTCGTCGTGACAACGACGGTCGGACTGGCGGCGCGCCGCTGATCTCATTTTTCTGGCGGGCGACGAGTGATCCTCGCCGCGCGTCGTGCTCTTCGCGCCCTACGCGGGCCTCAAGCAGGTGACTTCATGAACGATCGCATTGCAGATTCAGCCATTCCGGAACCCGCCATGTTCGCGCGGCGCATCGAGTTGTTGCGCGGCCAGATGGCGCTCGACAAGCTCGCCGCCGTGCTCGTTCCGTCGGCGGACCCGCATCTTTCAGAATATCTGCCGGAACGCTGGCAGGCGCGCCAGTGGCTTTCGGGCTTTACCGGCTCGGTCGGCACGCTCGTGGTGACGGCGGATTTCGCGGGCGTCTGGGTCGACAGCCGTTACTGGACGCAAGCCGAGACGCAACTCGCCGGCACCGGCATCGTGCTCATGAAGATGATGGGCGGCCAGCAGACCGCGCCGCACGTCGATTGGCTCGCGCAACACGTGCCGTCGGGTGCAACCGTCGCGGTCGACGGCGCGGTGCTTGGCGTCGCGGCGGCGCGCGCGTTGTCCGATGCGCTGAGCGCCCGCGGCATCGTGTTGCGCACCGATCTCGATCTGCTCGACGCCGTGTGGCCCGCACGCCCCGGTTTGCCGGAGGCGCCCGTCTACGAGCATGTCGCGCCGCATGCGAGCGTGGCGCGCTCGGACAAGCTCGCGCACGTGCGCGACGCGATGCGCGAGAAAGGCGCGCAATGGCACTTCGTTTCCACGCTCGACGATCTCGCGTGGATCTTCAATCTGCGCGGCGGCGACGTGAGCTACAACCCGGTTTTCGTCGCGCACGCGCTGATCGGTCTCGACGACGCGACCCTCTTCGTCGCGGACGGCAAGGTTCCGGTCGCGCTCGTCGAATCGCTGACGCGCGACAACGTGCGCGTCGCGCCGTACGCCGCCGCGCTCGAATCGCTCGCGTCGCTGCCCGCGGATTCGACGCTCCTGATCGACCCGCGCCGCATCACGCACGGCTTGCTGGAGAAAGTGCCGTCGGCGGTGAAAATCGTCGAGGCGGTGAATCCGTCGACGTTCGCGAAGTCGCGCAAGACCGCGGCGGAGGCGGAGCACATCCGCGCGACGATGGAGCAGGACGGCGCCGCGCTTGCCGAATTCTTCGCGTGGTTCGAGGCGGCGCTCGGGCGCGAGCGCATCACGGAACTGACCATCGACGAGAAGCTGACTGCCGCGCGCGCGCGCCGGCCGGGGTTCGTCACGCTTTCCTTCGCGACGATCGCGGGCTTCAACGCCAACGGCGCGATGCCGCATTACCGCGCGACCGAGGCGTCGCACGCGGTGATCGAAGGCAACGGATTGCTGCTGATCGATTCGGGCGGACAGTATTTGAGCGGCACGACGGACATCACCCGCGTCGTGCCCATCGGCGAGATCGATGCCGCGCACAAGCGCGATTTCACCGTCGTGCTGAAGGGCACGATGGCGCTGTCGCGCGCGCGCTTTCCGCGCGGCATCCGTTCGCCGATGCTGGATTCGATCGCGCGTGCGCCGATCTGGGAAGCGGGCGCGGATTACGGCCACGGCACGGGACACGGCGTCGGCTACTTTCTGAACGTGCACGAAGGTCCGCAGGTGATTTCGCACTACGCGCCCGCCGAGCCGTGGACGGCGATGGAAGAGGGCATGATCACGTCGATCGAGCCGGGCATTTATCGGCCGGGCAAGTGGGGCATTCGCATCGAGAATCTCGTGATGAACCGGGCGGCGGGCAAGACCGAGTTCGGCGATTTCCTCGAATTCGAAACGCTGACGCTGTGCCCGATCGATACGCGCTGCGTCGACTTGTCGTTGTTGCGCGAGGACGAGCGCGCGTGGCTCAACGCGTATCACGCCGAGGTGCGGCGGCGCGTTTCGCCGCATGTTTCCGGCGATGCGCTCGCGTGGCTGGAAAAGCGCACGAAGGCGATTTGACATGGCGAAGACCGCGCTGATCGTAATCGACGTGCAGCGGATGTTCTTCGAAGGCCCGCAGCGCGCGTATCGGGCTGAGGAAGTGATCGACGGCATCAACCGGCTGAGCGCTGCGGCGCGCGCGGCGAACGCGCCGGTTTTCATCGTGCAGCACGAAAGCGGCGCCGATGGTCCGCTCGCGCGCGGCAGCGACGGCTGGCAACTGCCCGCGACGCTCGTGCGCGAAGCGGGCGACGAATCGATTTACAAGACGGTCGGCGACTCGTTTCACGAGACGCCGCTCGCGGAACGGCTTCGCGCGCAGCAGATCGAGCACGTGGTGCTATGCGGTTTCGCGACGGAATTTTGCGTCAACACGAGCGCCCGGCGCGCCGAATTGCTCCGTTTGCGCACGACCGTCGCCGGCGACCTTCACACCACGAAGGACAAGCCGCACCTCGACGCCGCGAAGATCGTCGCGCACCAGAATTTCGTCTGGACGCATTCGTCGATGAGCGGCAACGGCGTCAGCGTGCGCACGCTCGACGACATTCTGCTAACGGAGTTTGCATGACCATCAAGGCAGTCGTGTTCGATTTCGGCGGCGTGCTGATCGACTGGAATCGCGAATATCTCTACAAACATCTGATTCCGGACGAGACCGAGCGTCGCTGGTTTCTCGACAACGTCTGCAAGATGGAATGGGTCGTGCAGCAGGACGGCGGGCAGAGCATCGAGGACGGCACCGCCGAACTGATCGCGGTCTATCCCGAACACGAAGCGCTGATCCGCGCGTTCTACGCGCGCTGGCCGGAAATGGTGTCGGGCGTGCTGGAAGAAGGCGTGGCGCTCGTCGACCGGCTCGAAGCGGCGGGCGTGCCGCTCTTCGGTCTCACGAACTGGTCGGCTCAGACGTTCCCCTACGCGTGGGAACGCTTCGACGTGCTGCGAAAATTTCGCGAGATCGTCGTGTCGGGGCGCGTGGGTCTCGTGAAGCCCGATCCGCAAATTTTCGGCTTGATGCGCGCGGAAATCGAGCGCCATCTGCCGTGCGTTCAGCCGAACGAACTCGTGTTCATCGACGATAACCTCATGAACGCGCAAGCCGCGACGGCGCTCGGCTGGCACGGCGTCCACCACACCGGCGCGCTGGAAACCGAAACGAAGCTGCGCGCGCTGAATCTGCCGATCTGAGAGCGCGCAGGCAACGCGCTACTGCCCCAACAGGCTCTTCAGCGCGTTGCCGATTCCCCGCACCGTATCGCCCGCCCCGCGCGCGACGCCTTCCGCGCTCACGCCGAGCGCCTTCGCAAAGCCCGCCGCGAGCTTCTTCGAGAGACTCTCGCTGAGCGAAAACTTCGGATCACGCAGATCGCCGTCGAGCACGAAGTCGAGCTTGATCTGCTCCTTGCGGTCTTTGAGCGCGGCGATCGCGGCCTTCGTCGGAATCGAGAGAAAGGTGTCGAGCGCGTTGCCGTTATCGCTGATCTGCAGATGATTCAGCGTCAACGTGCCGGGCGCGTGGATGCGGTAATCCTTCACGGTCGCGTCGATCGTCATGTCGATGGTGCCGCCCGTCACCGCCGCCTTCGCGCCGGCTTTCTTCAGCAGATACGGGTCCAGCGTCGCGACATCGACGTTGCGCAGCGTCGCGCGCGTCTGCGAATCCTTATTCGCGACGATCATCCAGCCGCCCCACGTGACATTGCCCGTGTGCGACGGGCCCTTGATGGAGCCGGCCATCGAGAGTTCGATGCGGTCGGTGAGCGCGGGCAGATGAATATGATCGACGGAGGCGCGCGCATCGCCGATCAGCACGCGATACGGCGGGTCCTGCACGGAGCCGTCGAAAAACTCCATCGAGCCGCGCTCGAACGACACGCGATCGATGAGCTTTTCCTCCTGCGCGCGCGCCTGACGCTCCTTGCTGTCGGGCGTGGCATCGGCTTCGCGCGCGGTTTCCTTCAGGCCGGGCAGAATGCGCACGCGGCCGTCGGCTGAGCGCACGATCGACAGATAGTAGTTGTCGACACTCACGCTGCGCAGATGAATCGGCTTCGAGATGAGCGAATGCATGTCGACATCGAGCACGATGCGTTCTGCGCGCATCGCGTCGCTCGCGGGCCAGTCTTTCGGACCGCGCAGACGCACGCGCGAAAGCGTCACGTGGCCGAAGCCGACGTCGATCTCTTCCACCGAACCGTTCGGGCCGAGCGTCTCGATGATCCGCTCTTTCATCTGATGCACGACGAAAAACCACCCGCCGATCGCCACGACGACGAGCGTCACGACGATTCCGATTGCCCAAAGCGCTCCCCGCCGCGCGCTCGATCCCGCCATCTGCATGTGTCTCCGTGTCGGCTCGCCGAAAAACGCCGCTCGAAAAAAAGTGGCGACTGCGCCGTACACAGTCGCCACTTTTGTGCTCGACGTCGGTGCGCGTGCCCGCATTGGCGCGCGCTGTATATCATCTGACGTTTGGCCGCTTAGCGCGTGATCGGCTTGTAGCGCAGACGCTTCGGCTTCGCGCCTTCTTCGCCCAGACGCTTGCGTTTGTCGGCCTCGTATTCCTGATAATTGCCGTCGAAGAATTCGACGTGCGAATCGCCTTCGAACGCGAGAATATGCGTCGCGATGCGGTCGAGGAACCAGCGATCGTGCGAAATCACCATCACGGAGCCGGCAAATTCGAGCAGCGCGTCTTCGAGCGCGCGCAGCGTTTCGACGTCGAGATCGTTCGACGGTTCGTCGAGCAGCAGCATGTTGCCGCCCGAGATGAGCGTCTTCGCCAGATGCAGACGTCCGCGCTCGCCGCCCGACAGATTGCCGACGAGCTTTTGCTGATCGCCGCCCTTGAAGTTGAAGCGGCCGATATACGCGCGCGACGGCGTTTCGTACTTGCCGACCGTGAGGACGTCGGCGCCGCCGGAGATTTCCTCGAAGACCGTTTTGTCGGCGCCGAGCGCGTCGCGGCTCTGATCCACATACGCGAGCTTGACCGTCGGTCCCTGAACGATTTCGCCCGAATCCGGCTGTTCCTTGCCGGTCAGCATGCGAAAGAGCGTGGACTTACCCGCGCCGTTCGGCCCGATGATGCCGACGATCGCGCCCGCCGGAATCTTCATGCTCAGATTGTCGATGAGCAGGCGATCGCCATACGCCTTGCTGACGTTCTTGAACTCGATGACTTCATTGCCGAGGCGATCGCCGACCGGAATGAAGATTTCCTGCGTTTCGTTGCGCTTCTGATATTCCTGGCTGTTGAGTTCCTCGAAACGCGCGATACGCGCCTTCGATTTCGCCTGACGGCCCTTCGGATTCTGGCGCACCCATTCGAGTTCTTTCTTGATCGCCTTCTGGCGCGCGGATTCGCTCGATTCTTCCTGCTTCAGGCGGTCTTCCTTCTGGTCGAGCCAGCTCGAATAATTGCCCTTCCACGGAATGCCGTGTCCGCGGTCGAGTTCGAGAATCCATTCGGCGGCGTTATCGAGGAAGTAGCGATCGTGCGTCACCGCGACGACCGTGCCGGGATAACGCGTCAGGAACTGTTCGAGCCATTCGACGGATTCGGCGTCGAGGTGGTTGGTCGGTTCGTCGAGCAGAAGCATGTCGGGCTTTTGCAGCAGCAGCTTGCACAGCGCGACGCGGCGCCTTTCGCCGCCCGACAGATTTTCGATTTTCGCGTCCCACGCGGGCAGGCGAAGGGCATCGGCGGCGACTTCGAGTTGCTGCTCGGGGCTGCCGCCGTCGCTCGTCGCGAGAATGGCTTCGTACTTCGCCTGTTCGGCGGCGAGCGCGTCGAAGTCGGCGTCCGGTTCGGCGTAGGCGGCGTAAATTTCGTCGAGCTTTTTCTGCGCCTGGAAGACATCGCCGAGACCTTCCTCGACGGCCTGGCGCACGGTCTGCTGCGGATCGAGCTTCGGCTCTTGCGGCAGATAGCCGATGTTCAGGTTCGGCATCGGCGTGGCTTCGCCTTCGATGTCCTTATCGACGCCCGCCATGATCCGGATGAGCGTCGATTTACCGGAACCGTTCAGGCCGAGCAGACCGATCTTCGCGCCGGGGAAGAACGAGAGGGAGATGTCTTTCAGGATCTGGCGCTTCGGCGGAACGATCTTGCCGACGCGGTTCATGGTGAAGACGTATTGGGCCATGTTGTCCGTGTTTGATTGAGGGTATGAACGCGGCGCGCCTGAGTCGGCGCGCGCGAGGATGTCCGGTGGCGCGGATTCGCGCATTCCCGCCGCCGCGTCTCGCGCGGGCGGAATCAAATGGCATTGTACTTCGTGGTGCGATCCGTCACTGCCAGCTCGCGACGCCGCCGTGCCGTGAGCATGTGCCGCTGTGATGCTGGCTGAAGCTATAGGAGCCGTCGCGACATCGGGCCGTCGCGCCAGCGGGGGCAGCGCCCGACTGCGCATGCGCGGGCGAGTGGACAATGTTGCCGTCGCGGTTGATGTAATGGCTGTGGTTGTCGAGGTCGGATTCGTCTGGTTGCGGTTGGTACTGATGTTGATATCCGCGATAAGCGAAGGCGTCGGGTATCCATGCGACGCTCGTCGCGACAAGCGCGAAAACCGCGACCACGCGCAGCACGCTCATTGACGCGTGTCTCTGCATTTTCTTGTTCTCTCTCGTTGTTTTTATCGATCGCGCAAGAAAAAAGCGGAGTCCCTTTTTATCGGGCACTCCGCTTCGCGAGGCGAGCAGCTTGTCAGTTCTTGACGCTTAAACGTTGAACAGGAAGTTCATGACATCCCCGTCATGCACGACATATTCCTTGCCTTCCGCCCGCATCTTCCCGGCTTCCTTCGCGCCTTGCTCGCCCTTATAAGCGATGTAGTCATCGAACGAAATCGTCTGCGCACGAATGAAGCCGCGTTCGAAGTCCGTGTGAATCGCGCCGGCCGCCTGAGGCGCCGTGTCGCCGATATGAATCGTCCACGCGCGCACTTCCTTCACGCCCGCCGTGAAGTACGTCTGCAATCCAAGCAGCTTGTACCCCGCGCGGATCACGCGATTCAGACCCGGCTCGTCCATGCCCATGTCGGCGAGGAATTCCTGTTTGTCGGCATCGTCGAGATCGGCGATTTCCGCTTCGATCGCCGCGCACACCGCGACCACCGGCGCGTTTTCCGCTTCCGCGTGCTTGCGCACCATGTCGAGATGCGGGTTGTTCTCGAAGCCGTCGTCCTTCACGTTCGCGACGTACATCGTCGGCTTCGCCGTGATCAGGCAGAACGGCTTGATGAGCAGCAGTTCGTCCTCGGAAAGCGAAAGGCCGCGCACCGGCTTCGCCTGATCGAGTTGCGCGCGCACTTTTTCCAGCACGGCGACGAGCTTGATCGCTTCCTTGTCGTTGCCCGACTTCGCGGCCTTCGTATAACGCGACTGCGCCTTCTCGACCGTCGCCAGATCCGCAAGCGCGAGTTCCGTGTTGATGACTTCGATATCCGAGATCGGATCGATCTTGCCCGCGACGTGAATCACGTTCTCGTCCTCGAAGCAGCGCACGACGTGCGTGATCGCATCCGTTTCGCGGATGTTCGCGAGGAACTGGTTGCCGAGGCCTTCACCTTTCGACGCGCCGGCGACGAGTCCCGCGATATCGACGAATTCGACCACCGCCGGCAGGATGCGCTCGGGCTTCACGATTGTGGCGAGCGCGGTCAGACGCGCGTCCGGCACTTCGACCACGCCGACGTTCGGCTCGATCGTGCAGAACGGATAGTTTTCGGCGGCAATGCCCGCCTTGGTCAACGCATTAAAAAGTGTGGACTTGCCGACGTTGGGCAAGCCGACGATGCCGCATTGGAGGCTCATGGAATCCTTCGAACTGGTAAGACGGCGCGGGCCGCGCGAGTTTCGTCAAAAATGGTGCGCAAAGAGCGGGCGAGCGCCGCCCGCCGCGCTGCGGCCGCATCGGGCGGCCGGGCAAACAGCTATTGTACCGCCGCGCCGTCGCACCGAAGCGCCGCCATCCGTCGCCTTTTGCCGGCAAACCCGCTCGAACCCCACGGCTATAATGCCCGCATGACTCCGCATTCACTGAAATTTCACGCAGTCGTCGTCGGCGGCGGGCTTGTCGGCAAGACGGCTGCGCTCGCGCTCGCGCAATCCGGGCTGCGTACCGCGCTCGTCGCGTCGCGCGCCGCCGGACTGCCGCCGGGCGCCGCGTTCGATTCGCGTATCTACGCGCTGTCGTCGAGCTCGCAAGCGCTGCTGGAACGTCTGCGTGTATGGCAGGCGCTCGATCGCTCGCGTCTCGGACCCGTTTTCGACATGCGCGTGTTCGGCGATGCCCACGCGGAATTGCACTTTTCGGCTTTTCAGGCATCCGTGCCGCAACTCGCGTGGATCGTGGAATCGTCGCTGATCGAGCAATCGCTCGATGCCGCGCTGCGTTTCTCGCCGAGCCTCTCGTGGTTCGAATCGCGCGCGCAGGGCATGACGGTCGAGGCCGACGCCGCGCACATCGCGCTCGCGAGCGGCGAAATGCTCGAAACGGATCTGATCGTCGGCGCGGACGGCGCGCATTCGTGGGTGCGCGCGCAAATGGGCGCGAAGATGAATCGGCGCGATTATCGGCAAACGGGCGTCGTCGCCAATTTCAAGGCTGAGCGGCCGCACGGCGAAACGGCGTATCAGTGGTTCCGCGACACCGAAATCATCGCGCTTCTGCCGCTGCCGGGCGATCACGTGTCGCTCGTGTGGTCCGCGCGTACCGAACACGCCGACGAACTCCTCGCGCTCGATCCCGCGCAACTCGCCGCGCAAGTCGAACAAGCGACGCAAAACCTGCTCGGCACGCTCGATTGCGTGACGCCCGCGCAGGGCTTTCCGCTCGGGCTGCAGGCCGTCGACCGGCTGATCGCGCCGCGCGTCGCGCTCGTCGGCGACGCCGCGCATCTGATTCATCCGCTCGCGGGGCAGGGCATGAACCTCGGCCTGCGCGACGTGGCCGCGCTCGCGGATGTCGTCGCGAACAAGGAGTCGTTCCGCGATCTCGGCGATCCGATCCTTCTGCGCCGCTACGAACGCGCGCGCCGCGAAGACATCCAGAAGCTCATGTTCGCAACCGACAGCTTGCAGCGGCTCTTCGCCGTGCCGGGCACGCTCGCGCGCGCGGTTCGCAACACCGGCATGGCGTTCGTCGGCACGCAACCGCTCATCAAGCGCTGGCTGGTGTCGGCGGCGCTCGGCTGAAACAGTCCATCGACATTCCAAAGGCGCGACGCTCGCGCCACGCTTAAAGAGCGACTCACAGGAAACCGCATGAAAACCACCTTCAGATTTGCCCTCGCGACGGCCGCGGCGCTTGCCGTCACGCTCGGCCTCGGCTGTTCGGCGCAGGCCGACCAGACCACCGACAAGATCAAGTCGACGCTCGAATCGCGCATGGGCGACGCCACCATCAAGAGCATCGAGAAGACGCCGATTCCCGGTCTCTACGAAGTGAATCTCGGCTCGCAAATCGTCTATAGCGACGCGAGCGGCAATTACGTGCTGATCGGCGATCTCGTCGATACGCGCAACAGCAAGAACCTGACCGAGGCGCGGCTCTCGGAGACCAACAAGATCGACTTCGCGAAACTGCCATTCGAGAATGCCGTGAAGGTCGTGAAGGGTAACGGCAGCCGCAAGATCGCCGTGTTCTCCGATCCGAACTGCCCGTATTGCAAGCAGCTCGAAACGACGTTGAAGTCGATCGACAACGTGACGGTCTACACCTTCCTGTATCCGGTGCTGTCGCCCGATTCGACCGCCAAGTCGAAGTCGATCTGGTGCGCGCAGGATCGCGCGACGTCGTGGGAAGGCTGGATGCTCGACCATAAGGCGCCGAGCGCGGCGGCATCGTGCGATACGACCGCCATCGACAAGAATCTGAAGCTCGGCCGCTCGATGAACGTCACCGGCACGCCGACCGTGTTTCTCGCCGATGGCCGGCGTCTGCCGGGCGCCGTGCCCGCCGACCGGCTCGAAAAGGAACTGTCCGCCGTGCGCTGAGCGCGGTTCGAAACGAGGAAGGGAGGCGCGTCATGCGCCTTCTGTGTTTTTACGGTCTTGCTTTTGCGAAAGCGCAGCGAAAACAGGCAAGGCGTCGGGCGCGGCTCAAGCGCCCAGAACAAGAACAAGGACATCGAGATGACTACGCTCACGCAAACGGTGCAGCCCGTCCGCTACCGCATCGTTCCGAAAAATCCCGCCGCGCATCTCTTCGAAGTGACGCTGACCGTGGCCGTTCCCGATCCCGCCGGCCAGCGCTTCATGCTGCCGGTCTGGATTCCGGGCAGCTACATGATCCGCGAGTTCGCGCGCAACATCGTGACGCTGCAGGCATTGAACGCGGCCGGCCGCAAGATCGCCATCGAAAAGATCGACAAGCACGCGTGGCAGGCCGCGCCGGTCGATGGCCCGATCACGCTGCGCTACGAGGTCTACGCGTGGGATATGTCGGTGCGCGCCGCGCATCTCGATGACACCGTCGGCTTCTTCAACGGCACGAGCACGTTCCTCGCCGTGGAAGGGCAGACGAGCGCGCCGTGCATCGTCGATATCGAACTTCCGCAGGGCGCCGCGTATCGCAACTGGCGCGTCGCGACGGCGCTTGCCGAGGCGCGCGGCACGAAGCGCTACGGCTTCGGCGCCTATCAAGCGGCGAATTACGACGAACTCGTCGATCATCCCGTCGCGCTCGGCGAATTCGCGCTCGGCAGCTTCAGCGCGCACGGCGTGAAGCACGACATCGTGATCTCGGGACGCGTCGTCAATCTCGACATGAACCGGCTCGCCACGGATCTGAAGCGCGTCTGCGAAGCGCAGATCGCGCTCTTCGAGCCGCGCACGAAGAAAGCGCCGATGGATCGCTACGTGTTCATGACCGTCGCCGTGAGCGATGGTTACGGCGGGCTGGAGCATCGCGCATCGACGGCGCTGATCTGCAATCGCACGGATCTTCCGGTGCAGGGCCGGCCGGAAACGACCGAGGGCTACCGCACTTATCTCGGTTTGTGCAGTCACGAGTACTTCCATACGTGGAACGTGAAGCGCATCAAGCCGGCGGCGTTCGCGCCCTACGATCTGTCGCAGGAGAATTACACCACGCTGCTGTGGCTGTTCGAAGGCTTCACGTCGTACTACGACGATCTGATGCTCGTGCGCAGCGGCCTCATTTCGACGGCCGATTATTTCAGTCTGCTCGGCAAGACGATCGGCGGCGTGCTGCGCGGCACGGGGCGGCAGAAGCAATCCGTCGCGCAGAGTTCGTTCGACGCCTGGGTGAAGTACTACCGCGCCGACGAGAACGCGCCGAACGCGATCGTCAGCTATTACCAGAAAGGCTCGCTCGTGGCGCTGGCGTTCGATCTGTCGATTCGCGCGCAGACCGACAACCGAAAATCGCTCGACGACGTGATGCGCCTCCTGTGGCAGCGCTACGGCCGCGAGTTCTACAACGGCCGGCCGCGCGGCATTCCGGAGGACGACGTCGAGGCGCTCTTCGCCGAAGCAACTGGCGCAAACCTGCGCTCGCTCTTTCGCGACGGCGTGCGCGGCACGCGCGATTTGCCGCTCGATGCGCTGTTCGAGCCGTTCGGCATTGCGCTCGCGCCCGATTTGCCGGGCAACGGCGCGGCGCTCAAGCCTTCGCTCGGCGTGCGCGTGCGCGGCGGCGCGGACTGCGCGCTCGCGGTTATCCACGAAGGCAGCGCGGCGCAGAAGGCGGGATTGTCAGCGGGCGATGTGCTCGTCGCAATCGACGGCCTGCGCGTCACCGGCTCGAATATCGATGCGCTGCTGTCGCGTTATCTGCCGGGCGCGAAAGTGGAAGTGCACGCATTCCGCCGCGACGAGCTGCGCCGCACCGAAGTCAAACTCGACGGACCGGAAGTCGCGCGCTACGTGCTGACGGCCATCGACGGACGCGGCCCGTCGAAACAATGGCGCGAGCGCTGGCTGAAAGGCTGATTTCGGGTTGGCGCGGCGGATTGTCCTACCAGTGCAACAATCCGTCATGACCGCTGGGCTTTTTCCCGAACGTCGAAAAAAGAAGAATGCTACCTAACGGACGCCGAGGGCGCCCGAACCTCTCAGAGATAGGAAGCCATCATGACGACGATTCTGCAAATCAACTCCGCCGCCCGTTCGCAAGGCGCTCAATCGACGCTGCTCGCCGACGAACTGACCGCGAAACTGCAACAAAGCAACCCGGGCGCGAAGCTGGTCGTGCGCAATCTGCTGGGCGACACCCTGCCGCACCTCGACGACGCCACGCTCGGCGCGTTCTTCACGCCCGCCGATCAGCGCACCGCGGAACAAGCCGCGATCAACGCGAAGAGCGAAGCGCTGATCGCCGAGTTGCAAGCGGCGGACATCGTCGTGATCGCGGCGCCGCTGTACAACTTCGGCATTTCGTCGCAACTCAAGACGTATTTCGACTGGATCGCGCGTGCCGGCATCACGTTCACCTATACCGCGAATGGTCCGGAAGGTCTGGTGAAGGGCAAGAAGGTGTACGTGGTTTCGGCGCGCGGCGGCAAGTACGCGGGCACGCCGAACGATTCGCAGACGCCGTTCCTCACGACGTTCCTCGGCTTCCTCGGCATGACCGACGTGAACTTCATCTACGCGGAAGGCCTGGCCATGGGACCGGAAGCGGCTGGCGCGGCGTTGGCGTCGGCGCGTGAGGCGATCGCCGCGGTTTAAGCGTTTCGTATCGAAGAAAACCCCGCTGGTGTGCTCAGCGGGGTTTTTGCTTTCAGGCGAGCAATTCCGGCTCGGCGGGCAGACGCCAGTCGATCGGCTCACGCCCGTGCTTCGTCAGATACTCGTTCGCAAGCGCAAAATGGCCGCAGCCGAAGAATCCGCGATACGCCGACAACGGCGACGGATGCACCGCTTCCAGCACGCAATGCGACTTCCCGGCGCTTTCGATCAGGCCGCGTTTCGCCTGCGCGTGCGCGCCCCACAGCATGAAAACGAGGCCGTCGTGACGCTGCGCCATTTCGTGGATCAGCGTGTCCGTGCATTGCTCCCACCCGCGTTTCGCGTGGCTTCCGGCTTTATCGCGCTCGACCGTCAGCGACGTGTTCAGCAGCAGCACGCCTTGTTTCGCCCAGGAATCGAGGCAACCGTGCGCGGGCGCGGGAAACCCGAGACTCACGTGGATTTCCTTGAAGATGTTGCGCAACGACGGCGGCGGGCGCACTGGCGCGGGCACCGAGAACGCGAGGCCGTGCGCTTGCGGCGCACCCTTGTCCTCGCCGTGATACGGGTCCTGCCCGAGGATCACGACTTTCACGTCGGCCGGGCTCGTGAGACGCAGCGCGCGAAAGACATCGGCTGGATAAACCGTTTTTCCGGCGGCGCGCTCGGCATCCACGAACGCGCACAGCGCCGCAAAATGCTTGCCGTCGATGAATGGTTTCAGATGCTTGCGCCAGTCGGCGGGCAGGGCGTCGAACTGGCTTTCGAGCGTCGTGGCAGTCGACGACGCACCCGCGGTTTCGTTATCCGCGAAAAGGGAAGGTTGTTGGCTCATGCCCAGGCGTTGCGGATTGTGCTTTCGGGCTTTTCGCGCAGGAGATAACCGCGCTGGGCCTTGCTGAGATCCTCGGGATCGATCTCGGGAAATGCGCCGCGCAATTCCGCCGCGAGCATGGAAAGCGCGCTTTCCTCGCCGGATTTCAGCTCCAGCTCCAGCTCGCTGATCTCCCCGCGGCGCGTCGTGCCGTCGACTTCCGCCGTGATTTCGCCGATATCGAGCGCCACTTCGATCTGCGAGCCTTCGCGCTCGATGTCCCACAGCGTGCGCCTGAAATCGGTCTTGAAGAGCGCGACCAGTTCGGGCGCGGCGCGCTCCAGCGCTTCGCGCGCGGCGGCGTTGTCGCAGGCCGCGAGCAGGGCGTCGATTTCGAGCGCCTCGCCTTCTACCGGCAATTCCCACTCCTGCCGGTTGCTCAGACCCGCGACGCTTTTGCCGAGCGTCTTGTAGGTTTGCAGCCAATGCGCCGGCGTGCGGCGCAGGCGCAGCGCGGACTTCGCCTTCGCGAGCGCGCAGTCCGGCGTGTCGAAGTAGACGTTGGCAAGCTCGATCGGCTTGCCCGCGCCGGTGCGCTCGTCGAAGAAGCGCGCGATGTCGTCGTGTTGCGACGGCGCGAGCGCGAGTTTGAGTTCCCGTTCGATTCCCATGATTTTTAGAAGAACATGCGCGCGAGTTCCGCGCCAGGATCGTCGGCGCGCATGAACGCTTCTCCGACGAGGAAAGTATGCACGCGCATCGCGCGCAGCCGGTCGACATCGACGCGCGACAGAATTCCCGACTCCGTCACGACGATGCGATCGTCCGGCACCTGCTCCAGCATGCCGATGGTCGTGTCGATCGTCGTCTCGAACGTGCGCAGATTGCGGTTGTTGATGCCGATGAGCGGCGTCTTCAGCGTGAGCGCGTCGCACAGCTCGTCGGCGTCGTGTACTTCGACCAGCACCGCGAGCCCAAGCGAATGCGCGTACGCTTCGAGGTCCTGCATGTGCGAGAGTTCGAGCGCCGCGGCGATCAGCAGGATGCAGTCCGCGCCCATCGCGCGCGCTTCCAAGATCTGATACGGATCGATGATGAAGTCCTTGCGCAGCACCGGCAAGCCGCACGCGGCGCGCGCTTCCTCCAAGTACGCGACGCTGCCCTTGAAGAACTGCACGTCGGTGAGCACGGAAAGGCAGGCGGCGCCGCCCTTCTCGTACGAACGCGCGATATCGGCGGGCACGAAGTTCTCGCGCAACACGCCTTTCGACGGGCTCGCCTTCTTCACTTCGGCAATCACGGCGGCCTGATTTGCCGCATGTTTTGCGCGCAATGCGCCAACGAAATCGCGCAGGTCGCGCGCGCTGGCTTCGAGCTTCAGCTCTTCGAGCGGCGCGCTTTGTTCGGCGGCGCGGATTTCCTCGCGCTTGACCGCGATGATGCGATCCAGAATGTCACTCATATCGGCTTCCGTTATTTCTTTGCGAATTGCTGCGTGAACTTCGCGAGCGTCTCGACCTTCTCGCGCGCCGCGCCGCTCTCGATCGCCTCGCGCGCGGCGGCCATGCCGGTTTCGATCGAATCGACGACATCCGCGGCATAAAGCGCGGTCCCTGCATTCATTGTGACGATCTCGCGCGCGACGCCCGCCTTGTTGTTCAGCGCGCCGAGCAGCATGGCCTTCGATTCCTGCGCGTCCTGCACCTTCAGCGAGCGATTCGACACCATTTGCAGGCCGAAATCCTCGGGATGAATCTCGTACTCGGTCACTTCGCCGTTCTTCAGTT
Organism: Caballeronia glebae; assembly: GCF_001545035.1. Classification (GTDB taxonomy): domain Bacteria; phylum Pseudomonadota; class Gammaproteobacteria; order Burkholderiales; family Burkholderiaceae; genus Caballeronia; species Caballeronia glebae. Next base: position 11,771 of record NZ_FCOJ02000074.1, on the reverse strand, counting down.
CGCCGACTGTCGTCGCGGCGCCGAGCGACACTTCGTCCATGCCGTCCTTGCCGTAGACGACGAGCACGTGTTTCGCGCCGAGACGCTGCATCACGCGCACCTGAATGCCGACGAGGTCTTCATGGAACACGCCCTGAAGCTGGTTCGGCGCGCCGGCCGGATTCGTCAGCGGCCCGAGAATATTGAAGATGGTCCGCACGCCGAGTTCGCGGCGCACGGGCGCGATGTTCTTCATCGCCGGGTGATGATTCGGCGCGAACATGAAGCCCATGCCGGTTTCGGCAATCGACGCGGCCACTTGTTCCGGTGTCAGATCGATGTTCACGCCGAGCGCTTCGAGCACGTCCGCGCTGCCGGACTTGCTGGACACGCCGCGGTTGCCGTGCTTGGCGACCTTGGCACCCGCGGCCGCCGCAACGAACATCGACGCCGTGGAGATGTTGAACGTGTGCGAGCCGTCGCCGCCCGTGCCGACGATATCGACGAAATTCGAGTTGTCCTCGACTTCGACGTGATTGGCGAACTCGCGCATGACGGTCGCGGCGGCGGCGATTTCGCCGATGGTTTCCTTCTTCACGCGCAAGCCGGTGATGATCGCGGCCGCCATGACGGGCGACATCTCGCCGCGCATGATCTGGCGCATCAGATGCAGCATTTCGTCGTGGAAGATTTCGCGATGTTCGATCGTGCGCTGCAGCGCTTCTTGTGGGGTGATGGTCATATCGTCAGGCCCGCTTTCCGGTCGAGGAGTTTTTCACGAAATTTTCGAGCAGCGCGTGGCCGTGCTCGGAAAGAATCGATTCCGGATGGAACTGCACGCCTTCGACTTCGAGTTCCTTGTGGCGCACGCCCATGATTTCACCGTCGGGCGTCCATGCGGACACTTCGAGACAGTCGGGCAAAGACTCGCGCTCAATTGCCAGCGAGTGATAGCGCGTCACGTTGAAGTGTTTGGGCAGATCGGCGAACACGCCTTTACAGTCGGTTTCGATCTGACTCACCTTGCCGTGCATGATGGTCTGCGCGCGCACGACGCGTCCGCCGAACGCCTCGCCGATCGCCTGATGGCCGAGGCACACGCCGAGAATCGGCAGCTTGCCGGAAAACTCGCGCAACACGTCGAGCGTGATGCCCGCGTGCTGCGGATTGCTCGGTCCGGGCGAAAGACAGATGCGCGTGGGGTCGAGCTTCGCGATTTCGTCGAGCGTGATTTCGTCGTTGCGATACGTGAGCACGTCCTCGCCGAGTTCGCCGAAGTACTGGACCAGGTTGTAAGTGAAGGAATCGTAGTTGTCGATCATCAGCAGCATGGTCTTGTCTCCTCAGAAGTCGCTGTCGAGGCCGTCTTGCACTTGCTCAGCGGCGCGCAGCACGGCGCGCGCCTTGTTCTCCGTTTCCTGCCATTCGGATTCGGGCACCGAATCGGCGACGACTCCCGCTGCCGCCTGCACGTAGAGATTGCCTTTGTGGATGACGCCGGTGCGGATCGCGATGGCCAGATCCATTTCGCCGCTGAAGGAGAGATAACCGACAGCGCCGCCGTACAGACCGCGCTTGATCGGCTCCAGTTCGTCGATGAGTTCCATCGCGCGAACCTTCGGCGCGCCGGACAGCGTGCCGGCGGGGAACGTGGCGCGCAGCACGTCGAAGTTGCTCATGCCTTCCTTGAGCTTGCCCTCGACCGAACTCACGATGTGCTGCACGTGCGAATACTTTTCGATGATCAGCTTGTCCGTCACCGTGACCGAACCCGTCTGCGCGATGCGGCCGACGTCGTTGCGCGCGAGGTCGATCAGCATCACGTGCTCGGCGATTTCCTTCGGATCGTTCAGCAGTTCGGTCGCGAGTTCGGCATCGCGCTCGGGCGTGTTGCCGCGCGGGCGGGTGCCGGCGAGCGGACGAATCGTCACGATGCGATCGTCGGCGCGCTTTTCCTGACGCACCAGAATTTCCGGCGATGCGCCGACCACATGCACTTCGCCGCCGAAGTTGTAGTAATACATGTACGGCGACGGATTCAGCGAGCGCAGCGCGCGATATAGCGAAAGCGGGTTGTCGCGGAACGGCTTGACGAGGCGCTGGCCGACCTGCACCTGCATCAGTTCGCCCGCCGCGATGTATTCCTTCGCGCGGCGCACGGCGTTCAGATAATCGTCCTTCTTGAACTCGCGAAACGTCTCGGTGCGCACGCTCGCCGACGTCACCGGCGGCTGAACCGTCACGCGCAGACGCGCCTTCAGTTCGCGCAGCCGATGCTTCGCCTTGGCATAGGCTTCAGGTTTGGTCGGATCGGCGTACACGATGAGATAAAGTTTGCCCGCGAGGTTGTCGATGACCGCGACTTCTTCCGTCAGCAACAACTGGATGTCGGGAAGATTGAGATCGTCGGGCGGCGCGCTGTGCGCGAGCTTCTTCTCGATGTAACGTACCGCGTCATAACCGAAGTAGCCGGCGAGACCGCCGCAAAAACGCGGCAAGCCCGGCCGCGTCGCGACCTTGAAGCGCTTCTGGAACGTTTCGATGAACGCTAGCGGATCGCCTTCATCCGTCTCGATAACCTTGCCATCGGTCACGACTTGCGTCTTGCCGTTCTGCACGCTCACGATCGTGCGCGCCGGCAAGCCGATGAACGAGTAGCGCCCGAAGCGCTCGCCGCCCACGACGGACTCCAGCAGGAACGAGTTCGCGCCGTTGCGCTCGGTCTGCGCGAGCTTGAGATAGAGCGAAAGCGGCGTTTCGAGGTCGGCGAGGGCTTCGGCGATGAGCGGAATGCGGTTGTAGCCTTCGTTCGCCAGCGATTGGAATTCGAGTTCGGTCATGTTGCGATCCTAGAGCGACGCGCGCTTTCACGGTGGCGCGGCATCGGGGAGTGCAGGGCGCTGCGTTCGGTCGAATCTCGTGATGATCGCATACGACGGCCCCGCCGCTTCGATTTGCCGAAGCGGAAAGGACGGCTCGCGGCACTACACGACGCGTGCCCGAGCGAGGCTCGATGTACGACGATTCAACGGAGACGGCGCGGGAACGCGCAGCGAAACAAAAAACGGATACTGAAGCGCGATCACGCGGGATGGCTTCAGCGGACCTCGGGAGAGGTTAGCGCCAGCGACGCCAGGGCCAGGCTCCCCGGTCGATGCTGCTCAGACTCCGTTTTCTGTTCAGAAACATGAAATGGATGGACTTATTCAGTCAGTGTGGTGTCAGGCGGCGCCAAGGTGGCGGCAATCGCCGATGCTGCGGTGCGCAGCGAAGAAACTATACCATCGGATTTCACCGACTGTACAGGCTTCCCATGGTTGTAACCGTACGGAACGGTCAAGGTCGCGAGGCCGGCGGCGCGGCCCGCGAGCGCGTCGTTTTCCGAATCGCCGACCGCCACGGTCTCGCGCGGCAAGACGTCCAGTCGTTCGCATGCGGTGAGCATCGGCAGCGGATCGGGCTTCTTGGCGGGCAACGAGTCGCCGCCGAGAATCACCCGGAAGAAATCTGCGATGCCGAAGTGCGCAAGCAACTCCACGGCGAACCGATGCGGCTTGTTGGTCACGCACGCGAGCGCAACGCCGCTTTCGCGCATTGCTTCGAGGCCTTCCTTCACTTCCGGGAAAAGCGTCGAGTGTTTGCCGTTGACCTTTGCGTATTCGCTTTGATAGATCGCGAGGGCGTCGTCGAACTGCGCGACCGCTTGCAACGGCGGCAGCCGCACCGCGAGCACGCTGCGAATCAGATTCTCCGAACCCTTGCCGACATATTCCGTGACTTCGTCGCGCGTAACCGGCTGTTCGATGGCGATGCGCGCGAGCATTGCGTTCAGTGCCGCGACGAAATCGTCGGCGGTGTCGACCATCGTGCCGTCGAGGTCGATGATCGCCGCGCGGATCGGGCGGTTCACGAAAGGCGATTGCGCCGCTGCGATCTCACTCATGCTTCGCTCCCGATGCGGCCTTCGCCAGCTCCGCGCGCATCGCGTCGATAACCGCTTTGTAGTCGGGCTTGCCGAAAATGGCCGATCCCGAGACGAACGAATCCGCGCCGGCCGCCGCGATTTCCGCGATGTTGTCGACCTTCACGCCGCCGTCGACTTCCAGATGGATCTCGCGGCCCGTGCGATCGCGATACGCATCGATGCGCGCGCGCGCCTCACGCACCTTGTTGAGCGCCTCGGGAATGAACGACTGCCCGCCGAAGCCCGGATTGACCGACATGATGAGCACGAGATCGACTTTGTCCATCACGTGATCGAGGTAATTCAGCGGCGTTGCGGGATTGAATACGAGACCCGCCGTGCAGCCGTGATCGCGGATCAGCGACAGCGTCCGGTCGATGTGATCCGAACCTTCCGGATGAAAACTGATCCCATTGGCGCCGGCCTTCGCGAAATCGGGCACGATGCGGTCGACCGGGCGCACCATCAGATGCACGTCGATGGGCACGTCCACATGCGGGCGGATGGCTTCGCACACCAGCGGCCCGATCGTCAGATTCGGCACATAGTGGTTGTCCATGACGTCGAAATGGATCCAGTCGGCGCCGGCGGCGACAACGTTGCGGACTTCCTCGCCAAGGCGGGAAAAGTCGGCGGACAGGATGCTGGGAGCGATGTGGAATTGCGCCATGGACGTATGCGGGTAGCGACCGAAAGCCGTGATTTTAACCCGCGTTTTCCTTGGAGTCTCTCGTCCGAATGGCCAATGTATCGCGCGCCAATGTCGCGGCACAACGCCATTCGTGTTGCGGGCGCCGCGCGCATCAAGCAGAATGCCAGACCAATAGCGGCGCGCCCGTGCGCCCGTGTCTGGCGGCGAAGCGGCCGATCGAACCGGAAATTGGAACTACGATGAGCCAGTACGAATTCAGCGTTTCCGTGCAGACGCGGTATCTGCCGGAGCAGTCCGACCCGGATAGCCGACAGTACGCATTCGCCTATACGCTGACAATCCGCAACACCGGCCAGGTCGCGGCGCAGTTGATCTCGCGGCACTGGATCATTACCGACAGCAACGATCACGTGCAGGAAGTGAAAGGGCTCGGCGTCGTCGGGCATCAACCGCTTCTGCCGCCGGGCGAGCAGTTCGAATATACGAGCTGGGCGGTGATCGCGACGCCGGTTGGCACGATGCGCGGCGAGTATTTCTGCGTGGCGGAAGACGGCGAGCGTTTCGAAGCGCCCATAGCGGAATTCGCGTTGCACATGCCGCGCACGCTCCATTGAGCGAAAATCAGCGGCCATCAGCGCGAATCAGCGCCGCTTCGCAGGATCGTTCGAGCGGTTCTGGTTCTTCTTCTTGCCCGACGCCGTCCATACGACGATGAAGATCAGCAAGGCGAGCGCCACGAGCGATTCGAGCGCGAAAATAAGCATTGGATATTCGTCTAACAGATCAGACATGGCGGTTCCCATCAAGAACGAGCATTGTATGCGCCTCGTGCGGCCGACCGCACGAGCAGCGGCCTGGGCCGCATCGATTGCAACGGCTGTCCTGCTCGCCTCGTGCGGAGGCGGCAATTACGTGAAGCCGGGCCCCGCCACGGCGAGCGGCACGCCGATCATTCCCGGACAACGCGCCGCGTCGCGCCTGACCGCGGTGAGCTGGCAGCAGGTGCCGGGCTGGCAGGACGATTCGCTGATCGGCGCGACCGCCGCGCTGCGGCAGAACTGTAACCGGCTCGCGCGGCAGGCCAACTGGCAGAAGGCGTGCGCGGCGGCGGAGCGGCTCGACGAGCTCGACATGTCGGCGGCGCGCAGCTTCTTCGAAGCCTATTTCACACCGTTTCAGCTCGCCAACACCGACGGCTCGCTCGACGGTCTCGTGACCGGTTACTACGAGCCGCTGTTGCGCGGCTCGCGCACGCGTCAAGGGGTGTATCAGTACGCGCTGTATCGCTGGCCGTATCGGTACAAGCCCGGTTCCGCGCTGCCCGCGCGCGCGCAACTCGAACGTTCGGGTGCGTTGAACGGCAACGAGCTCGTGTGGGTCGACGATCCGATCGAGGCGTTCTTCCTGCAGGTGCAGGGGTCGGGGCGTGTCGTCATGGAAGATGGCAGCGTCATGCGCGTCGGCTTCGGTGGCACGAACAACCAGCCGTATCGGTCGATCGGCAAGGAATTGCTCGATCGCGGCCAGCTCACACCCGCACAGGCGACGATGCAAGGCATCAAGGCATGGGCGAAGGCGAATCCGGCGCGTGTCGATGCATTGCTCGACGTGAACCCGCGCTTCGTTTTTTTCCGCGAGATGCCCGCGAACGAAACGATATCCGCGAGCCTGGGCGACGGACCTGTCGGCGCGCTCGGCGTGCCTTTGACGCCGGAACGGTCGATTGCCGTCGATCCCTCGGCAATTCCACTCGGCACGCCCGTTTTCCTTCAGACGACGCGTCCGCTCAGCAACCAGCCGATGAATCGTCTCGTGTTTGCGCAAGACACCGGCTCGGCGATCAAGGGCGGCGTGCGCGCGGATTATTTCTGGGGCCTGGGGGACGATGCCGGCGATCTCGCTGGACGCATGAAGCAGGGCGGAAGAATGTGGCTGTTGCTGCCCAACTCCTGACTTCGCCGGTTCTCCCGATAGCTTCGCAAAAGCTCGCGGCCATCATGGCTCGCGAGCTTTTTTGCTTCATGACGCCATGTTGCGCCGATCGATCACGCGCCGCGCCTTGCCGACCGAACGTTCGATGCCGTTCACCGCGAGCACGTTCACCACGGCGCTCACGCCGATCAACGACTTGATGTCGTATGCGAGCGCGGACTTTGCGCTTTCGAGCGCGGCTGTATCCGGCGCGGATTCCGGGCAGGGCTCGACGTTCAGCGTGAGGACGTCGAGCGGGCCTTCCTTGGTGAGTACGATCTGATAGTGCGGCGCGAGCACGGGACGCTTGAGCAGCAACTCTTCGATCTGCGTCGGGAAGACGTTGACGCCGCGCACGATCATCATGTCGTCGGAGCGGCCGGTGATCTTCTCCATGCGCCGCATGGTGCGGGCGGTGCCGGGCAAAAGGCGCGTCAGATCGCGCGTGCGATAGCGGATGATCGGCAGCGCTTCCTTCGTGAGCGACGTGAACACGAGTTCGCCGAACTCGCCGTCCGGTAGCACTTCGCCCGTTTCCGGATCGATGATCTCGGGATAAAAGTGGTCCTCCCAGATCGTCGGGCCGTCCTTGGTCTCAGCGCATTCCGATGCCACGCCCGGCCCCATTACTTCCGAAAGCCCGTAAATGTCGACGGCGTCGATGCCCATGCGTGTTTCGATCGCGCGGCGCATGTCGTTCGTCCACGGTTCCGCGCCGAAAATGCCGATGCGCAGCGAGCAGCTAGCGGGATCGATACCTTGCCGCTCCAGTTCATCGGCGATCGACAGCATATAGCTCGGCGTGACCATGATGATGTCGGGACGAAAGTCCTGAATGAGCTGCACTTGCTTTTCGGTCTGACCTCCGCCGAACGGAATCACCGTGAGTCCCGCCCGCTCGGCGCCGTAGTGCGCGCCGAGTCCGCCTGTGAAAAGGCCATAGCCATAGCTCACGTGAACCTTGTCGCCGCGCCGCGCGCCGGCTGCTCGAATAGAGCGCGCGACGAGGTTCGCCCAGTTGTCCAGATCCTGTGCCGTGTAGCCTACGACGGTCGGCTTGCCCGTCGTGCCCGATGACGCATGGATGCGCGAGACGCGATCCTGAGGCACGGCGAACATGCCGAACGGGTAGTTGTCACGCATATCCTTCTTCGTCGTGAACGGAAAACGGGCAAGCTCGGAAAGCGACGTGACGTCATCCGGATGGACCCCGGCTTCGTCGAACTTGCGTCGATATACCGGCGAATTCTCGTAAGCATGTTTGAGCGTCCATTTGAGGCGCTCGAGTTGCAGCGCCGCGAGTTCGTCGCGGCTCGCCTTCTCGATCGGATCGAGCGGCAGCGGTGTGGTCATTGCTGTCTCCTGGATGCTGACTTTGCGGCGCGGCTTTTATGCCGAGTACGCTATATGAACGAGTCTGTCACACGGCGATCACGTTGCCTCTGATCTGAGCCGACTTGCCGCGGAACATTGCGACCGGGTCGCCTTCCCGATTCGTCACGCGGATATCGTAGATGCCCGTGCGGCCGCTCAACGTTTGCTCGATCGCTTCCGCAGTCAATCGATCGCCGCCTTGCACGGGGCGCAGAAACTCGATGGAGCAGCCCGCCGCGACCGTGCTGATGTTGTACGAATTGCAGGCGAACGCAAACGCGGAGTCCGCCAGCGTGAACATCAGACCGCCGTGGCAAATCGCATGACCGTTGAGAAAGTCGGAGCGCACGTCCATTTGCAGACGCGCATAGCCGGGCCGAACTTCGACCAGCTCGATGCCGAGCGCGCGCGTGCATGCGTCCGCTTCGTACATGGCTTTTGCCGTGGCTTCCGCGAGTTGTTGTGGCGTCACAGAATTCTCCAGACCGGTTCGGTTCTCACAGACCTTCGAAGCGCGGCGCGCGCTTTTCCTTGAATGCGGCGACACCTTCGATGTAATCGGGCGAGGCACCCAGTTCGCGCTGAAGATCGCGTTCGAGATTGAGCTGCTGGTCGAAAGTCTTGTTCGCGCTCGCGCGGACCGCTTGCTTGATCGCGACGACCGCGCGCGCCGGTTGCTGCGCCAGTTGAGCGGCCAGTTGAGCGGCCGCCTGCTGCAACTCGGCGTCATCGACGACACGCCACACGATGCCCCATGCCTCGGCCTTTTCGGCGCCGAGCTTTTCGCCCGTCAGCGCGAGACCGAGCGCACGCGCTTCTCCGACGCGACGCGGCAAGAGCCACGTGCCACCCGAATCGGGCACGAGGCCGATCTTCACGAACGCCTGAATGAAGCAGGCAGAGCGCGCCGCGACGACGAGGTCGCACGCCATCGCGAGATTCGCGCCGGCGCCCGCGGCCGTGCCATTGACAGCGGCGATGACCGGCATCGGCATGGCCTGAAGTCTGCGCACAAGTGGATTGAAGTACTCGTCGATGAGATCGCCGAGATCCGACATCGAGCCGGGCGGGAAATCCAGATCCGCGAGATCCTGCCCCGCGCAAAATCCGCGGCCCGCGCCAGTAATGACGAGCGCGCGCGCGTTGCTCGCTTCGATCTCGGTGAGCGCGTGGTTCAACTGACGATGCATTTCGCGTGTGAAGCTGTTTAGCTTGTCGGGGCGATTGAGCGTCAACGTGGCGACGCGCGTCTCGACGTCGATGTGCAACAAGACGGACTTCTCTGTCATTACATTTCCTCTCTCGACGATTCCCGCCGCGGCGGAGTTCTCTGCCGCCATTCCTTACATCCCGATACTAGCCGCGCGGCCGCGAGCTTTCCATTAGGCCGGATGGCATAAGCCGTTTGCACGGCGATCCGGCCTTCGGACCTTTGTGTCGATCGGCTTATGCCGTCTGGCCAGCTTCCGCGGACGCGGCCTTCGGTGCAACATGGACCCGGCTTTGAACCACCCGGAAACGATTCGCGACGAATGCGGCATCTGAAAGCGCGGCGTTGGCCGCGGGGTTGGCGCCCGTGCCGTGGAAGTCCGAGAACGCCGCCGTCTGATTGACGAAAACGCCGCCCGTGAGGTTGATCGAAAGCGCGACGCCGCCTTCAATGGCTACGTCATGCGCGGCTTCGATCACCTTGTCGTCGGTGCTGTAGATTGAGAACGTCAACGCGCCGTGCGTGCGTGCGATCGAACCGGCGAGTTCGAGCGATTGCGTGGTCGAGTCGGTCGCGACGACGAACGAAATCGGGCCGAACCATTCTTTGGTGAATTTCGCTTCGTCGGTGCGCGCGTCGAGCTTGAGCATGAGCGGCGTGTGAACCCGGGCGTCCGGAAACGCCGGGTGCGTGAGGGACTGACTGTCGAGCAGGACGTCGCCGAGCTTGCGTGCCTCGGCGACGCGTTCCACGACGCCGTCGTTCTGAATAGCACCCGTGAATTCGACGGCGCGCGCCGGATCGGACGCGAGCTTTTCGACGGCGCCCGCGAGCGCTTTCGCGACGTCGTCGAAGCTCAGTTGGCCTTCGGCGGCGCGGATGCCATCGCGCGGCACGTAGATGTTCTGCGGCGCCGTGCACATCTGACCGGAATAGAGGGCGAGTGAAAACGCGATGTTGCGCGCCACGGCTTTCATGTCGTCCACGGAATCGATGACGATCTGGTTCACGCCCGCCTTCTCGGTGTAAACCTGCGCCTGATGCGCATTGCGTTCGAGCCAGGTGCCGTTTTGCGTGCTGCCGGTGAAGTCGATCAGCTTGATTTCGGGGCGCACGGCGAGCTCCTGAACCAGCGCGCCGTCGTTGGGTTCGGTGGCCAGCAGCGTGACGATATTCGGATCGAAGCCCGCTTCGCGGAGCACTTCACGCGCGATGCGCACGGTGATCGCAAGCGGCAGGATTGCGCCGGGGTGCGGCTTGACGATGACGGCGTTGCCGGTCGCGAGATCGGCGAACATGCCGGGATAACCGTTCCAGGTCGGGAACGTGCAGCAGCCGAGCACGAGGCCGGTGCCGCGCGGGACGATGGAAAAGCGCTTTTGCATCGCAAGCGGCGGATTCTTGCCTTGCGGCTTTTCCCAATGCGCTTCGGCGGGAATGCGGCGCAATTGGTCCCATGCATACGCGACGGCTTCGAGCGCCCGGTCTTGCGCGTGCGGGCCGCCGGCCTGGAACGCCATCATGAACGCCTGGCCGGTCGTATGCATCACGCTGTAGGCGATTTCGAAGCTGGCGCGGTTCAGCCGCGCCAGGATTTCGAGGCTTACGCCGACCCAGGCTCGCGGGCCGGCGGCGCGCCAGGCGGATTGCGCTTTGGCCGCGGCTTGGATCAGCGCATCTGGATCGGCTTTCGGATAGCTGATGTCGAGCGCGACGCCGAACGGCGACCGCTCCTTTCCGACCGTTGCGCCTGTCGCAGGCTGATCGAGTTCAAAGGTCTTTCCAAGATGGGCCTTGAATGCTGCCTCGCCATCGGCGCTGGCCGTTTCCCCGTACACTTTGGGACTCGGCATTTCGGCGAACGGGCTCCAGTAGCCGCGCGTTTCGATGGCTGCGAGCGCTTTGTCGAGCGTTGCTTCGTGCTTCGTGAATAGCGGATGTGTCATGGTCGCGAGTAGAGAACGAGGGAAAGGTGCCAGGCCGAATAATTAACCGACCGGTTGGTTGGTAATGGTAGCATTATCGAGATACGGTGACGAACGTCTTTTCATTAGGGCTTACCTGAGGATCCCAAGGAGGAGCGAATGGCTTACGAGAATCTGCTGGTCGAGACGCGTGGTCGAGTCGGACTGATTACGCTGAACCGTCCGAAAGCGCTGAACGCGCTGAACGACGCGCTGATGGACGAACTGGGCGTCGCGCTCAAGGCATTCGACGCCGACGAAGACGTCGGCGCAATCGTGTTGACCGGCAGCGAGAAGGCGTTCGCGGCCGGCGCGGACATCGGCATGATGGCCAGCTATTCCTATATGGATGTCTACAAGGGCGACTACATCACGCGCAACTGGGAAACCATCCGCACGATTCGCAAGCCGATCATCGCCGCGGTCGCGGGTTTCGCGCTCGGCGGAGGCTGCGAACTCGCGATGATGTGCGACATCGTCATCGCTGCCGATACGGCCAAGTTCGGACAACCGGAGATCAAGCTTGGCGTGATTCCGGGCGCGGGCGGTACGCAGCGCTTGCCGCGCGCCGTCTCGAAGGCCAAGGCGATGGACCTGTGCCTGACCGCGCGCATGATGGACGCGAGCGAGGCTGAGCGTGCGGGGCTGGTGTCGCGC
>NZ_FCOJ02000048.1 GCF_001545035.1 Caballeronia glebae | reverse complement strand
GCGATGCCGTGCGTCTGATAGATCGCGCCCTTGTAGCCGCGCTCGACGAGCGTGCGCTGCGGCAGCACCGTCGGCGTGCCCGCGCCCGCGATCAGCACCGCGTCCGGCTTCGCGGCCATCAGCTTGAGAATTTGCCCGGTCACGCTCGCATCGGTGCGATTGAAGCGCTCGCTCGCGACAATTTTGATGTGACGCAAATCCGCGAATTTGGTGAATTCGTTGAGCCAGCTATCGCCGTAGCTGTCCGCGAAGCCGACGAATCCCACCGTTTTCACGCCGTGATTCGCCATGTAGCGCGTCATCACGTCGGCCATCGCGCGATCGGTCTGCGCCATCTTGAACGCCCACACTTTCTTGCCTTCCTGCGGCTCCACGACCGACGCCGAGCCGATCAGCGTGATCATCGGCGTTTCGGATTCGGCAACGGGATCGAGCGCGGCGAGCGCCGCCGGCGTGATGTTCGGCCCGACGATCACGTCGACATGATCCTCGCTGATGAGCTTGCGGATGTTGCGCACGGCCGCGCCCGGGTCCGAGCCGTCGTCGAGAATGATGTACTCCGCGTTCTGCCCGGCGATGGTCTTCGGCCACATGAGCATCGCGTTCTTGCTGGTGATGCCGATCGTGGCGGCCGGGCCGGTGCTGGACAAATCGATGCCGACTTTCAATTGCGCGTGCGCGGCGGCGGCAACCACGGACAAGGCAACGCCGGCAGCGAGCCGGCGCGTGAACTTCGACAACGTCATCGGAAAGGTCTCCAGAGGAAGAATTTTTCTCGGGCAGCGTGCGCCGCCGTGTTATTTGCGGTTAAAGCTCGTAGCTTTCGTGATCGCCGGAAAGCGCCTGTTCGATCAGCTTGCGATTAAGCGACGGCGACAGCAGTTCGACGAGCGTATACACATAGCTGCGCAGATACGCGCCTTGTTTGAGCGCGAGCCGCGTGACGTTCGTGCCGAACAGATGCCCGACCGGCATCGCGCGCAAATGCCGGTCGCGCTCCGGATTGAACGCGATGTCCGCCATGATCCCGATGCCGAGCCCCAGTTCGACGTAAGTCTTGATCACGTCCGCGTCGATGGCTTCGAGCACGATGTCCGGCGTCAGATTGCGCAGCGCGAACGCCTGATTGATCTTCGTGCGCCCGGCGAACGAAGCCTCGTAGGTGATGATCGGATATTGCGCGAGATCGTCGAGCGTGAGCGTCTTGCGTTCCAAGAGCGGATGGTCCGGCAGCATGACGGCCAAATGTTGCCACTGAAAGCAGGGCAGCGAGATCAGTTCCTTATAGTTGGCGATCGCCTCGGTCGCGATGGCGATATCCGCCTGATCGTGAATCACCATCTCCGCGACCTGTGTCGGGCTGCCCTGCAGAATCGCGAGATGAACCTTCGGAAAGCGCTTCTTGAACTCGGCGATGGCCGAGGGCAGCGAGTAACGCGCCTGCGTGTGCGTCGCCGCGATGACGAGATTGCCCTGATCCTGCGCCGCGTAATCTTTACCGACGCGCTTCAGGCTTTCCACTTCCTGCAATATTTTCTCGACCGACGCGAGGATGATGCGTCCCGGCTCGGTCAGCGATCGCACGCGTTTTCCGTGCCGCGTGAAGATTTCGACGCCCAGTTCGTCTTCCAGCTCGATGATCGCCTTCGAGACGCCCGGCTGCGACGTATACAGCGCCTTGGCGGCCTCCGTCAGATTGAAGTTCTGCCGGACGGCCTCGCGCACGAAGCGGAACTGATGCAGATTCATTTATAGCCTTTGTTTATTACTACCGGGCATATCAAAGTAATTTTTCAGTCGTTTGCAATATATAGCAGGTTCTTTACTATCAGTCCAATTTTTCCAATATCCATATCTCTATCTGTCATAAGCAAATAAGCGTTCAGTCTGAACGGCGCGCGCGACAGGGACTCAATGGATATTCAGTGGATGAGACGCGCCGCGTAAACCTAGGACGCTGCGCTTTTTACAAGAACTTGGGGCCCCCGAATGTACCAATACGATCAGATCGACCAACGCATCGTCGACGAACGTGTCGCGCAGTACGCCGACCAGGTCCGCCGCCGTTTGTCGGGCGAATTGAGCGAAGAAGAATTCCGTCCGCTGCGTCTGCAAAACGGCCTGTACATGCAGCGCCACGCATACATGCACCGCATCGCGATTCCATACGGCAACCTGCGCAGCGACCAGCTCCGCATGCTCGGCACCATCGCGCGCGAGCACGACCGCGGCTATGGCCACTTTTCGACGCGTACCAATATCCAGTTCAACTGGGTCGAGCTCGAAGAGACGCCGGAAATTCTGCGCAAACTGGCTTCCGTGCAGATGCACGCGATCCAGACTTCGGGCAATTGCATCCGCAACATCACCGCCGATCAATTCGCCGGTGTCGCGCCCGATGAACAGGTCGATCCGCGTCCGTGGGCGGAAATCCTGCGTCAATGGTCGACGTTCCATCCGGAATTCGCGTGGCTGCCGCGCAAGTTCAAGATCGCGGTGAACGGCTCGGCGGAAGACCGCGCGGCCGTGCAGATTCACGATCTCGGCGTGTATCTCAGGAAAAACGCGCAGGGCGAAGTCGTGATGGACATTCTCGCGGGCGGCGGTCTCGGCCGCACGCCGATCGTCGGCGCGATCATCAAGCGCGATCTGCCCTGGCAGCACCTGATCACTTATTGCGAAGCCGTGCTGCGCGTGTACAACCGCTACGGCCGCCGCGACAACATGTACAAGGCGCGCATCAAGATTCTCGTGAAGGCGCTGTCGCCGGAGAAGTTCTCGAAGCAGGTCGAGGAAGAGTGGCAGCACCTGAAGGACGGCCCGTCGACGCTTACGCAGGAGGAAGTCGACCGCGTGACGACGTTCTTCGCGCCGCCGGCTTACGAAAAGCTCGCGGACACCGACGTATCGTATGAAACGCATCTGATCGAAAGCAAGCCTTTCGCGCGCTGGGTCGAGCGCAACGTGCGCCCGCACAAGGTGCCGGGTTACGCGTCGGTGACGCTGTCGCTGAAGCCGCGCGAGATCGCGCCGGGCGATGCGACCGACAAGCAGATGGACGACGTCGCCGCGCTTGCCGACGAATTCTCGTTCGGCGAAATCCGCGTGTCGCACGAGCAGAACCTAATCCTCGCGAACGTGCCCAAGCGTGATCTGTACACGGTCTGGGAACGCGCGAAGGCACTCGGTTTCGCGACCGCGAACATCGGCCTGTTGACGGACATCATCGCGTGCCCGGGCGGCGATTTCTGCTCGCTCGCGAATGCGAAGTCGATTCCGATCGCGCTCGCTATTCAGGACCGTTTCAACGACCTCGACTACGTGCACGACCTCGGCGACCTGTCGCTGAACATTTCGGGCTGCATCAACGCGTGCGGTCATCACCACGTCGGCAACATCGGCATTCTGGGCGTCGATAAGGACGGTTCGGAGTGGTATCAGGTGACGCTCGGCGGCGAGCAAAGCTCGGGCGAGACCGGCGCGCATCTCGGCAAGGTGATCGGCCCGTCGTTCTCGGCGGAAGAGATGCCCGACGTGATCTCGCAAGTGATCGACACCTTCGTCGACAACCGTATCGAAGGCGAGCGCTTCATCGAAACGTTCGGCCGCATCGGCATGGCGCCGTTCAAGGAGCGCGTGTACGCATCGCGCCAGGCTCACGCTTAAGGATCTGCAAATGACGTTGATTATCAAGAACCGCGCGGTCGTCGAAGACAGTTTCACCGTTGTGCGTGCCGCCGAAGACGGCGCGTTGCCCGCTGTCGATGCGTTGCCGGCCGGCAAGATCATCGTGCCGTTCGCGTTGTGGAAAGAGCACAAGTCGGCGATCGTCGCGGCGCGTGCGAAAGAGGACATCGGCGTGTGGCTCGCCCCGGACGACGAACCCGCCGACCTCGCGCCGGACTTCGGCTCGCTTTCCGTGATCGCGGTGGATTTCCCAGTGTTCCGCGATGGCCGCGGCTTTTCCATCGGCCGCCTGCTGCGCGAGCGTTATCAGTGGACCGGCGAACTGCGCGCGATCGGCGACGTGCTGCGCGATCAGGTCGCGTTCCACGCGCGCTGCGGCTTCGATGCGTTCGCGGTGCGCGCGGACAAGGACATCAACGACGCGCTGAACGCGTTCACCGAATTCACCGAGTTGTATCAGGGCGCGACCGATAACCTCGAACCGCTGTTTCGCCGTCGCGCGGCGCTCGTCGCAGCGCTTGGAGTCTGATGCATGACGCCTGAATTGCA
This sequence comes from Caballeronia glebae, assembly GCF_001545035.1. Lineage (GTDB taxonomy): Bacteria > Pseudomonadota > Gammaproteobacteria > Burkholderiales > Burkholderiaceae > Caballeronia > Caballeronia glebae. The sequence goes on along the minus strand of NZ_FCOJ02000048.1, from coordinate 52,754 downwards.
AGCCAAGGTTGAACGCCTGGACGCGCTGCTCGATTCGATCGCGGCCCGTCACGAGCGCGTCAAGCTAGCCAGCAGCCTCGCCGCCGAAGACATGGTCCTGACGCACGCCATTCTTTCGCGCGGTGTGAAGATCGGCATCTTCTCCCTGAACACGGGTCGTCTGCATGCCGAAACGCTTGGCATGCTCGACATCGTGAAAGCGCGCTACGGCTATGACATCGAGCAGTTTCATCCGCAGCAGGATGCGGTCGATGCCTACGTGCGCGATCACGGTCTGAACGCGTTCTACGAAAGCATTGATTTGCGCAAGAGCTGCTGCCATATCCGCAAGGTCGAGCCGCTGAATCGCGCGCTGTCGGATGTCTCCGCGTGGGTCACGGGTCAGCGTCGCGAGCAATCGGTGACGCGTGCCGAACTGCATGAGGAAGAGCACGACGAGCCGCGCAACATCGCCAAGTTCAATCCGCTCGCGGACTGGACCGAAGCCGATGTGTGGGATTACCTGAAAGCCCTCGACGTGCCCGTGAATCCGCTGCATGCGCGCGGTTATCCGAGCATCGGCTGCGAGCCGTGCACGCGCGCGGTGCGTCCCGGCGAAGACAGCCGCGCCGGACGCTGGTGGTGGGAATCGCGCGACACGAAGGAATGCGGCCTGCACATCACGAACATCAAGATCGTCGAAGAAGCCCCGAGCTCGGCGATTTAAGGCGCGCCAGACGCCGCACCAAACCCTGTTATTGAACGCATCGTCACATCAGGAATTGCATGACGCTGCATAAAAAAGGATCGACGAACATGAGCACGACGCTCGACTCAACCGTCACCGCACCGATCGCCAATACGGCGACTCGCATGGATCACCTGGATTGGCTCGAAGCCGAGTCGATCCACATCATTCGCGAACTGGTCGCGGAATGCAGCAAGCCCGCGCTCTTGTTCTCGGGCGGCAAGGACTCGGTCGTCGTGCTGGCCCTCGCGCTCAAGGCGTTCGGGCTCGGCGGCGGCCGCAAGACGACGTTGCCGTTTCCGCTCGTACACATCGACACGGGCCATAACTTCCAGGAAGTGATCGACTTCCGCGATCGCCGTGCGGCCGAAATCGGCGCGGAGCTCGTGGTCGGTCATGTCGAGGATTCGATCAAGAAGGGCACCGTGCGTCTGCGTCGCGAAACGGATTCGCGCAACGCCGCGCAAGCGGTGACGCTGCTCGAAACCATCGAGCAATACGGCTATACGGCGATGATCGGCGGTGCGCGCCGCGACGAAGAAAAGGCGCGCGCGAAAGAGCGCATCTTCTCGTTTCGCGACGAATTCGGCCAGTGGGACCCCAAGGCGCAGCGTCCGGAACTGTGGAGCATCTACAACGCGCGTCTGCACAACGGCGAGCATCTGCGCGTGTTCCCGATCTCGAACTGGACCGAGCTCGACATCTGGCAATACATCGGCCGCGAAAAGCTCGAACTGCCGTCGATCTATTACGCGCATGAGCGCGAGATCGTGCGTCGCAACGGCCTGCTCGTGCCGGTGACGCCGCTCACGCCGGTGCGCGAAGGCGAGAGCGCCGAGCTCGCGCAAGTGCGTTTTCGCACCGTCGGCGATATTAGCTGCACGTGCCCGGTCGCGAGCGATGCCGACGATGTCGAGAAGATCATCGCGGAAACGGCCGTGACGGAAATCACGGAACGCGGCGCGACGCGCATGGACGACCAAGCGTCCGAAGCCGCGATGGAACAGCGCAAGAAGCAAGGTTATTTCTAAGCAACACGCCTACGGAACCAACGAATCATGAGCATTTATCAAGCTGAAGACCTGGGCGTGTTGCGCTTCATCACGGCGGGTTCCGTCGATGACGGCAAAAGCACGCTGATCGGCCGCCTGCTGTACGACAGCAAGGCTGTGCTGTCGGATCAGTTGTCGGCGCTTTCGCGCGCGAAGAACAAGCGCACCGTCGGCGATGAGATCGATCTGTCGCTGCTCACGGACGGTCTCGAAGCCGAGCGCGAACAGGGCATCACGATCGACGTCGCGTATCGCTATTTCGCCACCGCCAAGCGCAAGTTCATCATCGCGGACACGCCGGGCCACGAGCAGTACACGCGCAACATGGTGACGGGCGCATCGACGGCGCATGCCGCGATCGTTCTCGTCGACGCGACGCGCGTCACCTTCGAGGACGGCGCCGCGCAACTGCTGCCGCAGACGAAGCGCCACAGCGCGATCGTGAAGCTGCTCGGCCTGCAGCACGTGATCGTCGCGATCAACAAGATGGATCTCGTCGAGTACGGCGAAGCGCGCTTCAACGAGATTCGCGATGCGTACGTCGCGCTCGCGCGTCAGCTCGGGCTGTCGAACGTGCGCTTTGTGCCGGTGTCGGCGTTGAAGGGCGACAACATCGTGACGGCGAGCGAACGCATGCCGTGGTACGCGGGCGAGCCGCTGCTCGATCTGCTCGAATCGCTGCCCGTCGCGCAGCCGAACGATCAGGCGCTGCGTTTCCCGGTGCAATGGGTCGCGCGTCAGGACGGCTCGCAAGCCGACGATTTCCGCGGCTACATGGGCCGTGTGGAAGCGGGCGAAGTGCGCGTCGGCGACTCGATTCTCGTGCTGCCGGCCAATCGCGAAGCGACCGTCGCCGAGATCATCGCGCCGGTGCCGGGAGGCGTTGCGCCGGTGGATCGCGCGTTCGCGGGCCAGACGGTGACAATTCGCCTGACGGAAGACGTGGACGTGTCGCGCGGCGATACCTTCGTGCCGGCCACGGCTCAGGTCGAGCCGGCGAAGAAGCTCGAAGCGGACCTCTGCTGGTTCGACGAAGAGCCGCTTTCGCCGCAGCGCAAATATTTGCTGAAGCAGACGACGAACACCGTTTTCGCGCGCATCGGTGCGGTGAAACAGGTGCTGGACGTGCACACGCTGTCGCATTCGATCGATCGCAACACGCTCGCGATGAACGACATCGGCCGCGTGGCGCTCACGTTGCAGAAGCCGATCGTCGCGGACGAGTACGATACGCATCAGGGCACCGGCGCGTTCGTGCTGATCGATGAAGCGACGCATCACACGGTCGCGGCCGGTATGATTCGTGCGATCTCCGCTTGAACCATCTGACCGTTCGAAATCGACGATGAAAGCTATGGGTAAGGTCTATCTGATCGGAGCGGGACCGGGCGCGGCGGATCTCATCACCGTGCGCGGCATGCGTTTGCTCGAACAGGCGGACGTCGTGCTGCACGACGCGCTCGTCGAACCGGCGATGCTCGATTACGCGCCCGACGCGAAGAAGATCGCCGTCGGCAAGCGCTGCGGACAGCGTTCGACGGCGCAGCACTTCATCAACAAGCAAATCGTCGATGCGGCGCTGGAACATGGCGTCGTCGTGCGTCTGAAGGGCGGCGATCCGATGCTTTTCGGCCGCGCCGACGAGGAAATGCGCGCGCTCGAAGCCGCGGGCATCGAGTTCGAAGTGGTGCCGGGCATTACGGCGGCGCTCGCGAGCGCGGCGACGCTCAAGCGCTCGCTGACCTTGCGCGGCGTGGCGCGGAGCGTCGCGCTGGCGACCCATTCGCGCGCGACGGACAGCGAAGAGATCCGCGAGCAGGCCAAGGCCGATTCGCTCGTGTTCTACATGGGACGCGACAGCGCGCCGGATATCGCGCAGCAGTTGATCGACGCGGGACGTCCGGGGTCGACGCCGGTGGCGATCGTCGAGGCATGCAGCACGCCGCGTGAGCGCACGTTGACGTTGACGCTGGCGCGCATGGCGCTGGGCGAGGCGCAGGAATGGCTGAATCCGTCGCAGCCGAGCTTGTTGATGATCGGTGAGGCGTTTCGCGAGCGGGCGTCGGCCGCGAAGCCGAAGGTCCACTTGAAGGGAATGCAGGCGGCCGCTTGATGTCGTTTCCACGGGTTTAAAACAAAGAGCGCACCGAACGGTGCGCTCTTTGTTTTTGGCACGAACGCTTCTATGCGCTACGTGTCGAGTTGCCTCAAGCAATATCCCGCCACCGCATCAAGCACCGCATCGTCTTCCCCAACGGCCGTCGAGCAGGAAATCGCGATGTCGGGATGCATCTCACGGCACTTCTCGACGATCTCCGGCAGATCCCGGCGCACATGCCCGCCTTGGCCGAAGAACACGGGCACGACCGTAATCGCTTCGCAACCCTCGGCGGCTTGCCGGGCCACGGCAGCGGGCAAATCCGGCGACATCAATTCGAGAAACGCCAGCGAGACGGGCTGATCGCCGCGAGAACCGCGCAACTTCGCGGCAAGCCGCTCGAACGGCTCGGCCCAGCGCGGATCGCGCGCGCCGTGGCCGAAGAGGATGATGCCGTGCTTCTTCATTGCGCGCTCCCGGAACAAACGTCAGTGCCGCTCGACCCACTTCAGCCCTATCAAGCCGATTACCAGATAGGCGAGGGCAGGCGCCGCCGCCGTGATCGGCGCGGGCCATGTGTTCAGATTGCCGATATGCGAGAACAGCGTGTTGACCAACTGGAAGCTCATGCCGATCATGATGCCGCCGAACACCTTCATGCCGACCACGCCCGCGCGCGTATGCAGATAAGCGAACGGCAGCGACAGAATCAGCATCACGAACACCGCGAACGGATAAAGAATCTTGCGCCAGAACGCGATCTGATAGCGCTGCGCGTCCTGATGATTCTCGGTCAGATGCTGGATATAGCGAAACAGATTGAACATCGACATGCGGTCGGGCGACACCAGCAGCACCGACAGAATCTGCGGCGTCAGCTCGGAGCGCAACGAATATTCGGGCAACGTCGTTTGCGTCGCGCGATAAACCGGGTTCAGCGTGTCGCCAGGATTGACGGCCTGCGGCGGCGCGTCGCTCAAGAGGGTGTCGGTGACGCCCGTGAGCTTCCAGTGGCCCGGCGGCTCGTACACGCCCGTCTTCGCGATGCGCACGTTGGTCAGCCGGAATTTCGAATCGAATTCGTAGATGCGCACGTTGGCGATTGTCGTGTCGGGATTCAGCGTGCCGACGTTGACGAAGCGCGTGACCTGCTCGCCGTTCTCTTTCGCCGACAGCGTGTCCTTCACCCATACGCCCGACTGGAAATTCGACGACACCGACGACCCGAGCGCCTCCAGCCGCACGCGCTCGGACAACTGGTCCGTGTACGGCCCGACCACTTCGCCGATGAGGTAGGTGATGAACACCATCGGGATACCGATCTTCAGGAGCGAGCGCAGCGCCGCGCCGGTCGAGAGGCCCGACACGCGGAAGATCGTGAACTCCGAGGCCGCCGCCATTTGCGCGAACACGTAGATGGCCGAGATGAGCGCGGCGACCGGGATGATCTCGTAGAAGCGCGAAGGCGTCTGCAGCCCGACGCGCAGCACCGCGAGCGGGAATTTGTAATTACCGTGCCCGACCGTGTTCAACTCGTTGATCAGGTCGAAGAAGAAGAACAGGCCCGAGAACGCGAACAGGATGAAGATGAACGCGAGGTAAATCTGGCGCGCGAAGTATCGTTCGTAGATGCGAAACATGTCAGGCTCCCCTCGAACCCGTCAACGACGAGAGCCTGAATAGCGGCCGGTTACGAATCCGCAGCCAGAAGAGGAACGCCACGAGCGCCCCGACGACGATGTGCAGCCCGACGAGCCCCACGCCGAACGACATCTTGCCTTGCTCGATCCACGACTGCACGACGTTCAGCAGATTCGAGTACGTGAGATAGATGAGCACCGCCATCACGAGATTGATCGTGCGGCTGCGGCGCGGGTTCTGATACGAAAGCGGAATGGCGAGCAACATCAGATTGATGGCGATGAGCGGCAGGCCCATGCGCCAGGCGAACTCCGCAAGATTTTCCTTGGTCGGATCGGCGAGCAGATCCGGCGTGTAAATGCCCGTGGTGGTCGGCGTATTCACGACCTGGCGACTCATTATCTTCACACCATACCGCTCGAATTCCATGATGCGGAAGTTTGGCTGACCGGGCTCGCCGTCATAGCGGCGGCCGTTGTCGAGCACGATGAAGCGGTCGCCATCCGGGCGCGTTTCGGTGTGGCCGTTCTTCGAGACGATCACGTTGACCTTGCCGCCTTCCGTGCTCGTGACGAATACGTTTTCGACATGCCCCTGATCCGGCGACATCTTCTCGATGAAGAACACGCGATGGCTCGCCGGCGATTCGCGGAACTGCCCCGGCGCGAGCAGCGACACTTCATCGCGCTGCTGAAAGCGTTGCTTGATGAGCTTGCTCTGCTGGTTCGACCACGGCCAGCCGACGAACGCGAAGAACATGATGAGGACGATGATCGGCGCGGAGAACACGGCGATCGGCTTGATGAGCTGCGTCTGACTCACGCCCGACGCGAGCCACACGACCATTTCCGAGTCGCGATACCAGCGTGTGAGCACGAACAGAATGGAGACGAAGAGCGTCACGATCAGCATGACCGCAAGGTAGCCGATGACGGTCAGCCCGATCAGCACGACGACGTCTTTCGGGTCGATCTGACCTTGTGCCGCGAAGCCGACGATGCGGATCATCATCGTCGTGAGCATGATCGTGAGCAGCACCATGAACACGGCGCCGGCCGTGTACGCGAGTTCGCGCTGCAGGGAGCGTTCGAAGATCATTGAATTTTTGCTTGGAGCCGGCGGGGATGCGAAATCATGCGCGCATCTCGTGGCTTACGGGAAGGGTATTCGCTTACCCTCACGCCGCGCGCCTATGACCGCCGCGGAAAAAATAGCGGATAATTGCGGCTTTCATCCTTCAGCCAAGATTTTATCCGAGGATAAGCGCGATGGACTTTAGCATAAAAGCCTGTGATTGGAGCAAGGGCGAGGCAAATGGTTTCCTTACCGGAAAGTCGGATGTCATCGTGCTCGGCATCTTCGAAGCGCAGTCGCTCACGGGCGCCGCGCGCGACATGGACGTCGCCACCAAAGGCCTGATTTCGCGCGTCGTGAAAGCCGGCGACATGAGCGGTCGCGCCGGCACGACGCTGATGGTGCCCGAAGTGACCGGCATCGGCGCATCGCGCGTGCTGCTCGTCGGTCTCGGCAAGCAGGACGCCTTCAATCAGAAAGCCTATGGCGAAGCCGTGCGCGCCGCATGGCGCGTGGTGCTCGGCTCGAAGATCGGCCAGGCGACCTTCACGCTCGCGCAACTGCCGGTCCAGGAACGCGACGGCGTCTGGGCCGTGCGCGCCGCGATCCTCGCTCTGCGCGAACTGACCTACAAGTTCACGCAGATGAAGAGCAAGCCCGACAACGGCGCGCGCTCGCTCAAGAAGATCGTGTTCAGCATCGATTCCGCCGAAGAGAAAGCGGCCAAGGTCGCGGTGAAGCATGGCGTCGCGATCGCGAACGGTATGGATCTCACGCGCGATCTCGGCAATCTGCCGCCGAACGTTTGCACGCCGACTTATCTCGGCCAGACCGCGAAGAAGCTCGGCCGCGATTTCAAACTGAAGGTCGAGGTGCTCGGCCAAAAGCAGATCGAGACGCTGGGCATGGGCTCGTTCCTCTCGGTGGCGAAGGGCTCGGTCGAGCCGCCGCAGTTCATCGTCATGCATTACCAGGGCGCGGGCGCCGAAACGGCCAAGGGCAAAGGCAAGAACGCGCCGATCGTGCTGGTCGGCAAGGGCATCACGTTCGACTCGGGCGGCATCTCGATCAAGCCGGGTGAGGCGATGGACGAGATGAAATATGACATGTGCGGCGCGGGCTCCGTGTTCGGCACAATGCGCGCGGTCGCCGAGATGGGCCTCAAGCTCAACGTGATTGGCGTGATCCCGACCTGCGAGAACATGCCCGCGGGCAACGCGGTGAAGCCGGGCGACATCATCACGGCGATGAACGGCACGACCATCGAAGTGCTCAACACCGACGCCGAAGGCCGCCTGATCCTGTGCGACGCGCTGACCTACGCCGAGCGTTTCAAGCCTGCGGCGGTGGTCGATGTCGCGACGCTCACGGGCGCGTGCATCATCGCGCTCGGCCATCACAACACCGGTCTCTTCTCGAAGGACGACGCGCTCGCGGGCGAACTGCTCGACGCATCGCGCGAAGCCGCCGATCCGGCCTGGCGCCTGCCGCTCGACGACGAATATCAGGATCAGCTCAAGTCGAATTTCGCGGATGTCGCGAATATTGGCGGACGTCCGGCCGGTAGCGTGACGGCGGCGTGCTTCCTGTCGCGCTTTGCGTCGGCTTATCCGTGGGCGCACCTGGACATCGCCGGAACCGCGTGGAAGAGCGGCGCGGCGAAGGGCGCGACGGGCCGTCCCGTGCCGCTGCTTTCGCAGTTTCTGATCGATCGCGCGGGCGCATGAAGCAGGCATGACGCGCATCGACTTTCATACGAACGTCGGCGATCCGATCGCGTACGCCTGCCGCCTCGCGCGCAAGGTGTATGCGAGCGGCAAGCCGCTCGTCATGCTCGCCGAACCGCAACGCCTCGCTGCGTTCGACGAGCAGTTGTGGACCTTCCAGCCGCTCGAATTCGTGCCGCACTGCATGGCGAAGAGCCCGCTCGCCGAGGACACGCCTGTCGTGCTCACGTCGAATCTGGATGAAGCGCCGCATCATCAGGTGCTCGTGAATCTCGGCGCGCCGGTGCCCGCGCAGTTCGCGCGCTTCGAGCGGCTCGTGGAGATCGTCGGCAGCGATGGCGATGAACTTGCCGCGGGCCGTGAACGTTTTCGTTTTTATCGCGATCGCGGCTATGCGATCGAGACGCACAATCAGGGCGGTTGAGCGAACAGAAGGCGCGCGGTTCGCGCGCTACGCTCGAAGTAACAAAGGAGACCACCCGAGATGACCGAAAAGCCCGAACCCTTCGATGCGTCCATACCCGTACTGACCGATGTCGTCGTGCCCGGCAAGCCGGAATATGCGCGCGCGCCATCCTTCAACGCCGCGATCGAATACGATGCGGAGCAGATCGCCGAGCGGCTGCGCGGCCGCTTCACGAAGTTCCTCACGGGCGATGCGCGCGCGCTGATCGAAGAACGTTGCGGCGAAGCGCTGCGCGAGCATTCGACGCAACTCGTCTCCACGATCACGCGCGAAGTCGCAATAGCGCTCGAAAGCCGGATGAGCGAATGGGTGCGCGATGCCGTCGAAGAAGAATTGCGCCGCCAGAACGGCGAATGAGCCTTATTGCAGCGACAGGATCCAGTCCGCGAGCGCGATAGCCTGATCCGGTGAAACTTGCGTGTTCGCGGGCATCGGCACGGCACCCCAGACGCCCACGCCGCCCTCGGCGATCCTGCGCGCGAGCATCGTGCGCGCGCCGTCGGTACGCGCATATCGGTGCGCGACGCTTTCGAACGATGGCCCCATGAACGTGCGCGTCATCGAGTGGCAGCTCATGCAGTTGTGACTCTGCACGAAGCCGAGCATCGACGTGCTGCCGTTTTGCGCATTCGCGGCCGCGCTCACGGCGAGCAGCGCCAATCCCACGACGACACTTCTTCGATTCGATTTCATGTGGTCTCCCCGATGCGTGCGCCGGGCTGGTTTCGGCGCATTATAGGAGACGCTTTGCGCGCGCACAGCATGAAAAGGGGCGCATGTGCGCCCCTTTCTCTCACTGCGATGCTATCGGTTCAAAACGGGTTCAGCCCGTCACCGCGCCCTTGTTGGCCGGCTGCACGAGCGCCGCGAACTTCGCCAGCACGCCGCGCGTGTACTTCGGCGCGGGTTGCTTCCACGCGGCGCGGCGGCGCGCGAGTTCGGCGTCGTCCACGTTCAGTTGCAAGAGCAGCCTGTGCGCGTCGATGGTGATCGAGTCGCCTTCCTGCGCGAGCGCGATGGTGCCGCCCGCGAACGCTTCCGGCGCGACGTGGCCGACCACCATGCCCCACGTGCCGCCCGAGAAACGCCCGTCGGTGATGAAGCCGACCGACTCTCCCAGCCCCTTGCCGATGATCGCCGATGTCGGCGCAAGCATCTCCGGCATGCCCGGACCGCCGACCGGACCGAGATAGCGCAGCACGATAATATCCCCGGCCTTGATCTTGTCGCCGAGAATGGCGTCCATCGCGCTCTGCTCGTCGTCGAACACGCGCGCCGGGCCGGTGATGACCGGATTCTTCAAGCCGGTGATCTTCGCGACCGCGCCGTCTTCCGCGAGATTGCCGCGCAGGATCGCCAGATGCCCTTCCTTGTAAAGCGCCTGCTCGATCGGGAAGATGACCTTCTGATCCGCGCGCGGCTTGGCTTGCACGTCCTTGAGTTCGTCCGCGATGGTGCGGCCGGTGATCGTCACGCAGTCGCCGTGCAGGAGGCCCGCGTCGAGCAGGATTTTCAGCACTTGGGGGATGCCGCCCGCTTTGTGCAGGTCGGTGGCGACGTATTGACCCGACGGCTTCAGATCGCAGATGACCGGCACTTTCTTGCGCATGCGCTCGAAGTCGTCGATGCTCCATTCCACATCCGCCGCGTGCGCGATCGCCAGATAGTGCAGCACGGCGTTGGTCGAGCCGCCCGTCGCCATGATCAGCGCGACCGCGTTTTCGATCGACTTCTTCGTGATGATGTCGCGCGGTTTCAAATCCTTCTTCACGGCCTCGACGAGCACGCGCGCCGATTCCGCGGCGGAATCGACCTTTTCCTGATCCGGATTCGCCATCGTCGACGAATACATGAGCGACATGCCGAGCGCCTCGAACGACGAACTCATCGTGTTCGCCGTGTACATGCCGCCGCACGATCCGGTCGACGGGCACGCGTTCTTCTCGACGCCCTTGAAATCCTCCTCCGACATGCGGCCCGCCGTGAACTCGCCGACCGCCTCGAACGACGACACGATGGTCAGGTCGCGGCCCTTCCAGTTGCCGGGGCGAATCGTGCCGCCGTACACGTAGATCGACGGCACGTTCATGCGCGCCATGCCGATCATGCCGCCCGGCATGTTCTTGTCGCAGCCGCCGATCACGACGACGCCGTCCATCCACTGGCCCTGCACGGCGGTCTCGACGCAGTCCGCGATCACTTCGCGCGACACGAGCGAGTACTTCATGCCCTCGGTGCCCATCGACATGCCGTCGGAAATCGTCGGCGTGCCGAAGATCTGCGGATTGGCATCGGACTTACGAATCGCTTCGACGGCGGCGTCGGCGAGCCGCTGCAGGCCCGCGTTGCACGGCGTGATCGTCGAGTGCCCGTTCGCGACGCCGATCATCGGCTTGTCGAAATCCTCCTCCTTGTAGCCGAGGGCGTAATACATCGAACGATTGGGCGAGCGCGCGACGCCCTGAGTGATGTGCTTCGAGCGGCGATTGAAGGCCATGGTGTGCTCCTGAGGGGATGTTTTTGGTCTGGTGCAGCAAGAATGCAACCCCGCTATGTGTCTGTCCAATATATTATTCAGGGCTTATTAGGTCGCAAAACATATCAATGGAGCAAAGAAATCCGCCCATCGAGCTGCGTCTCCTGCGCTACTTCGTGACGGTGGCCGAAGAGATGCACTTCGGCCACGCCGCCGCGCGTCTCGCGATGACGCAGCCGCCGCTTTCCCAGGCGATCCGCGCGCTGGAAGAGGCGCTCGGCGTCGCGCTCTTCGTGCGCACGAAACGGACCGTGGAGCTCACGCCCGTCGGCAAGGATCTGTTGCCGGAAGTGCGCCGTCTGCTCGCTTCCGCCGATGCGCTGCGTCCGCTCGCGCAGTCGCTCGCGCGCGGCGAGGCGGGCGTGCTTTCGCTCGCGTTCGTGTCCACGGCCGATTACGGCCTGTTGCCGGCGCTCCTGCGCGATTTCGCCGCGCGCTATCCCGGCGTGCGTCTGCAACTGACCGAAGCGACCAGCGACGTGCAGATCGACGAGCTCGTCGCCGGGCGGGTCGATGCGGGCCTCGTGATCCCGCCGCTGCCGCCGCGTTACGCGAGCGCGCTGTCCTATGTGGCCGTCGCGCGCGAGCCGCTTGTCATCGCCATGTCCGCCGATGCCGCGCACGAACTGGGCCAAGGCGCCGACGAATGGGCCGATACGCCCGTCGATCTGCACGATCTCGCGAGCGCGCCGCTCGTCGTCTTCCCAAGGCGTCTCGCGCCCGGTCTGCACGACATCATCATGGGCTGTTACGGCGCGGCCGGTCTCACGCCGCGCATCGGCCAGGAGGCGATCCAGATGCAGACCATCGTGAGCCTCGTGTCCGCGGGCATGGGTGTCGCGCTCGTGCCGCACTCGCTGCGTCATCTGCGGCGCACGGGCGTCGTGTATCGGCCTCTGCGCCCGCTGAACGGGTCGGGCGCGCTCGTCGAAACCGGCCTCGTGTGGCGCGCGGCGGAAGTGAGCCCGGTGCTCGCCGGATTCATCGAAATCGTCCGTTCGCGGGCTGAAAACGCCAATTCTGTATGATTCGCCCTTGTAGTTCGCTCAAGCTCCCACATCAGAATGCTCATACATCCCAATTTCGATCCCATCGCGATTCATCTCGGACCGCTCGCCGTGCGCTGGTACGGCCTCATGTATCTGGTCGCGTTCGTGTCCGCCATCGTCATCGGCAGGCTGCGTCTGCGCTTGCCTTACGTGGCCGCGCAAGGCTGGAGCGTGAAGGACATCGACGACATGCTGTTCTACGGCGTGCTCGGCACGATTCTCGGCGGGCGCCTTGGTTACGTGCTGTTCTACAAGGCGAGTTACTACGTCGCGCATCCGCTCGATATCTTCAAGGTCTGGGAAGGCGGGATGTCGTTTCACGGCGGCTTTCTCGGCGTGACGCTGGCGATGGTGCTGTTCGCGTTTCACCGCAAGCGCACGTGGCTGCAAGTGACCGATTTCGTCGCGCCGATGGTGCCGCTCGGCCTCGCGGCGGGGCGTCTCGGCAACTTCATCAACGGTGAACTTTGGGGCCGCGTGACGGACCCCAACGCGCCGTGGGCGATGCTCTTCCAGAGCTCGACGAACGACGACGCGATCTGGCTCTCGAAGAATCCGCAACTCGACGCGCAATACCATCTCACGGAAATCTTCCAGCGGTATCACATGTTGCCGCGGCATCCGTCGCAGTTGTACGAGATCGCGCTGGAAGGGCTCGTGCTGTTCATCGTGATCTGGACCTTCTCGCGCAAGCAACGTCCGGTCGGCGCCATTTCCGCGCTGTTCCTGATCGGGTACGGACTGGCGCGCTTCACGGTGGAATTCGCGCGTGAGCCGGACGATTATCTCGGCTTGCTCGCGTTCGGCCTCTCGATGGGCCAATGGCTTTCGCTGCCGATGATCGTCGCAGGCGTGCTGATGATGGTATGGGCGTACAAGCGCAATCTGCGCCTGCCGCCGGAATCCGCGAAGGCTTGAGGAAGGAGCGGGGCGTCGAGCGCCGCCCCGCGTGAGAAGCGCTTAACGCCCCATTTGCACGGAACCCGATACGTCGACGGTCACGGTCGTCGTGCCGGCTTCCATCGCGATGGGCGGGGCCATCTTCGCATCGGCGCTCATCGCGCGCGCTTGCATCATCATGACGGGACGCGGTTGCGCGCCGCTACGCCCGACGTTCACTTCCCGAATCGTGAAGTTGCTGTAGCCGAAGCCTTGCGCGGCGTTTTGCGCCTGCTTGCGGAACGAATCGATGGCTTGCGAGACGAGCTTCTGCTCGGCCGCGCGCTGCGCTTCAGGCGACAGCGAGAACGTGACGCTGCCCACTTGCATCGATGAACTCATCTTGCCCGCGAGCTTCGACGCCGCCGCGAAGTCGTGCGATTCGAGCACGACTTCCGTGCGGCCGCGCCATGCGGAAATCTTGCCGTCGCGATCCGTCGACGGATACACCGTGAACGAGCCGCTCTTCGCGGTCACGCCCTCGACGCCTTTCGCTTCGCGCAATGCGGCTTCGGCGCGCTGATTGAGCGTGCTGGTGAGCGACGAGGGATCGGCCGCTTCCTGTTCGTAGAAGAGCGTGATGTCGACGACATCCTGCTGCACTTGCGCGCTTGCCTGTGCCGAGAGCGAGAGCACGCCCGAGGGCTGCGGCTGCGTAACCACCGTTTGCGCAGCGGCGGTTTGCGACAACGTAAGCGCGGTGCCCGACATTGCGAGCAGGGCGAGGGCGGCGGCGGTTTTCTTATTGATCATCGAAGGACTCCAAGTCATCGCGTACTTGCGACGGGATTTAGTCGCCGTCTTGAAGTCGTAAGTTCCGTGTTAGACGAGGTGCTCGGTAATAAATCGCCACTGCGCTTCGGTCACGGGCGTGATCGAGAGCCGATTGCCGCGCGCGAGCACCTGCATGTCCGCGAGCTCCGTGTGCTCGCGCAATGCGGCGAGCGCAACGAGCGGCGTTTTCTTTACGAACTTCACGTCGACGAGCATCCAGCGCGGCGTTTCCTGCGTCGATTTCGGATCGTAGTAATCGCTCTTCGGATCGAATTGCGTGGGATCGGGATATGCCGTCGAGCACACCTTCGCGATGCCCGCGATGCCCGGTTCCGGGCAGCTCGAATGATAGAAGAGCACGCCGTCGCCGATCTGCATCTGATCGCGCATGAAGTTGCGCGCCTGATAGTTGCGCACGCCGGTCCACGGCAAGGTTTTCTTCGGCGCGTGCGCGAGATGATCGATGCTCGCTTCGTCGGGTTCGGACTTCATCAGCCAGTAGCGCATGATGGTTCGCTGTGCGGAAATAGACGATGCGGAATGAATGACGCAGATAGGGCCCACAAACGAAAACGGCATCGGTAAAACCGATGCCGTTTCTTGAATGGGTCCCCGCCTCAGCCGCTAGGCCGGCATCCTGAACCTGGGTTCAAGATTGGTCGCAGTAAGCAGCACTTCGGGTACATCGGACTAGCGACGCGCGCGCCCATGCTGCAATGTTCCACAACCATGCCAATGTAGCATTGGTTCAAGGAATATATGACCTTGGCGTACCAGGCAGGGAACCGTCACTCTACACCAATCGTTTGCCTTGTGCAGCCCTGCGGCGGTTTCTTTTTTCGATTGACATTGCGCGCTGATTGACTCGGCGCGCAGACGCCTCATTGCGCTTCGTATTGCGCAATGACAGCGCCCAAATGTTCGTTCATCGAGTGCATCGTGCGGCGGATTTCTTCGGCGGGGAAGGCCTCGCCGTGACGCACGCTGTCCTGCAATTTAAGCAATTCCGACGCCAGCGAAAGCGCCGCCATTACCGCGATGCGATCGGTGCCGCGCACGTTGCTTGCATTGCGCACCTTGTTCATTTCGGCGTCGACGCGCGCGACGGCTTCGCGCAATGCGCCTTCCGTTTCCGGCGAGCACGCGAGACGATACGGCTGCCCGAGAATGGATACTTCGATCTGCGTGGTCGTCATGCCTTCTCTCCCTGATGATGCTCGCCGTGCAATTCCGCTTCATGCACTTGTACTTCGCGGGAATCGGCTTCGAGGAGATCGAGTTGATTGTCGGCCTCGGCATGTTGCGCGGATTTCCCGCGCGGCAGCTTTTCCAGAATCGCGTTCAGGCGAACTTGCGCGTCGTCGATTTTCGCGGAGAGCGAATCGCGTTCGGACTGCAGCGTGTCGCGCTCTTCGCGCACTTGCGTGAGCTCGGCCTGCACGTTCGCATAATCGGCGCGCAGTTGTTCGAGTTGTTCGTGCAGGGCCTGATGCGCCTGCTTGTGGCGCTCGCTGATCTGGATCAGCCGGCCAATATTTCCTGACAGTGATTCGAGTTCGTTGAGCATGTGCTGCGTCCTCTAAAGACCTCGCATTTTAGCGCGGTTCAACGGAGCTTCCGATAATTGTCTCGTTTCGAGACGTAACAACACGCGATCTCGCGCTTAATTCAGAGAATCAAGCGCGTGTCGCCATGCATTCGTGTGCAGAAAACGCGAGCGCAGCACAATGCTCGTCGCTCGTGTAGACAGGTCAGCCGATTCTCGTTCGATTCGTCATACGCCGCGTCAATCCGCCCGCGCCGCTTGGCGACCTGTCCTTGACGACCCCAACCCGCGCTCCTACACTTGCCGCACTTTTGGTGCTCGCATCCGCGAATCTCGTGGATGCAGTCAAACGGGAAACAGGGAGCGAAGTCTCCGAAGTCCTTCCGGGAACAACCGGGGACGAGCCAACCTGTGCTGCCCCCGCAACGGTAAGCGACCGCAACGCAAGTTGCAAGTCGTCTCATGCGCGTTTTTGCTGCGCGGACGTGTCGAATTTCATCGCACGGACGCGACTGCAAGAAACGTGTCGATGCCACTGCGCGCGATGCGCGGGAAGGCGAGACGATTCGTCGCCAGCCCGGATACCGGCCGAAGTTCGACGCATCGGCGCTCGTCGCGCTTTGCGTTCGTCGCGCATCGTCCTCGCGGGGAGCGGGGTCGCGCTCACGCGAAACGGACACTTCACTCATGGTATTGCCACTGGCCGCGCTCAAAAGCGGTCTCGCTCGTCATTGTCATGGCGCGCTCATTGCCGCCATCGGCGTCTTGCCGCTCGCGAGCACCGCATACGCCGCCGACGACACCGCGCAAACGCTTGCCCCCGTCGTCGTCACGTCGACGCGTGCGCCG
This sequence comes from Caballeronia glebae, assembly GCF_001545035.1. Lineage (GTDB taxonomy): Bacteria > Pseudomonadota > Gammaproteobacteria > Burkholderiales > Burkholderiaceae > Caballeronia > Caballeronia glebae. Next base: position 36,276 of record NZ_FCOJ02000048.1, on the reverse strand, counting down.
CAACCGCTTGCCGAATCTATTCCGCAGACCTCGGTCTTCGACGAGCAGGACATCGCCGACTCCAACGCAAACGACGCGCTCGGCCTCGTCGCGCTCGCGCCCGGCGTGCAGGTCACGCGCAACGGCGGGCCGGGCTCGAACTCGGGGCTTTTCATACGCGGCGCGGCATCGTCGCAATCGCTCGTGCTGATCGATGGCGTGCGCGTCGATTCGGCGTCGCTCGGCGCGGCGCAGTTATCGCAACTGATGCTCGATCAGATCGGGCGCGTCGAAGTCGTGAACGGCAATGTGTCGGCGCTGTACGGCTCGAATGCGATCGGCGGCGTCGTGCAGATATTCACGAAGGAAGGCGAGCCGCATCCGCCGCGTTTCGCCTTCGAGGCGGAGTACGGCAGCTATCACACGCAGCGGCAATCGGCCGGCGTGAACGGCGCGCTCGACAAGGACGGCCGCACGACCTTCAGCGTGAACGTCTCGCGCGAGAAGACCGACGGTTTCTCGTCGATCGATCCAGCGATCGCGCCCGGCGTGAATCCGAACGCGAACGGCTATCTGAACGAGAGCGTCGCGGCGACCTTGCGCCACAAGTTCGGCGACAAGTGGGACGCGGGCGTGCGCTTCCTGCAATCGAACGGCATCAACAGTTTCGACGAAGCCTACGGCCAGCCGACCGATATCAACGAATCGCACGATCGCGTGCGCTCGGCTTCGGTGTTCGCGAACGGCAGGATCACCGACGCCTGGACCACGCACTTCACGATCGCGCAGGGGCAGGACCGCGCGAACATCGAGCAGAACGGCGTCTATACGAGCCGTTTCGATTCGGAGAACCGGCAGTACACGTGGCAGAACGATGTGCGCATCAGCGAGGCGCACAAGCTGCTTTTCGGTTACGAGCATCTCGATCAGACGCTCGATTCCGATCAGTTCGCCGCGCCCGATCGTCACCTGAATTCCGTGTTCGCGGGCTACGTGGGGCACATCGGCGCGAACGAGTTGCAGGCGAATCTGCGTCACGATCAGTATTCCGATTTCGGCGGCGCGAACAGCTACTATCTGGGCTACGCGTACAACTTCGATGCGCACTGGAGAGCGAGCGCGAGTTATTCGGCATCGTTTCGCGCGCCGAGTTTCGACGATCTCTACTATCCGTTGAGCGGCAATCCGTCGATTCAGCCGGAGCGCAGTCACTCGGTCGAGACGGCGTTGCAGTACGCATCGAGTGCGCTCGGCGTGATGCGCGTGACGCTCTTTCAGACGCGCTATTCGAACTTGATCGACTATGTGTCCGACGGCAGTTTCTACTATGTCGCGCAGAACGTCGGGCGCGCGAAGGTGCAGGGCGTCGAAGGATCGTGGGCGGGACACGTCGGCGCCACCGATCTGCGCGCGGGCGTCACGTTCCAGAATCCCGTCGACGAAACGAATCACGAAGATCTCACGCGGCGCGCGCGGCGTTTCGCGACGTTGACGGCGCATCGCACGATCGGGCGCTGGCGCGTCGGCGGCGAATGGATCGTGAGCGGGCAGAGAAGCGATTACGATTCGACGCTCTCGGGCTACGGCGTCGTGAATCTGTCGGCGCGCTACGACATCGCGAAGTCGTGGTACGTCACGGCGCGCATCGACAACCTGTTCGACAAGGACTATGAACTCGCATACTCGTACAACACGCCACGGCGCGGCGCTTACATCACCTTGGGCTGGCATCCGTCGTGAGCCGCGTGGCTGAATCTCCGCGCTCGATGTACGCGCGCCGCGCAACCGCCATCTGGATCGCGCTCGGGCTCGCCTCGCTCGCCGTGCTCGTCGCGTCGCTCGCGATGGGCAGCGTCGCGTTGCCGGTATCGAAGGCGATCGGCGCGCTCTTTCACGCGCATGCCACGACGCCCGATATCGCCGATGACATCGTGCTCACCTTGCGTCTGCCGCGCGCGCTCGCGGGCTTCGCATCGGGCGCGTTGCTCGCATTGGCGGGCGCGCTCCTGCAAGTGTTGTTGCGCAATCCGCTTGCCGAACCCTACGTGCTCGGCGTATCGGGCGGCGCGGCGGCCTTCGCGCTTGCCGCGATGCTCGCGTCGCTGCCGTGGTGGGGCGTCGATATCGCGGCGTGTGCGGGCGCATTCGCATCGATCGTTCTCGTGCTCGGACTCGCGCGCAAGGATCTCTGGCGCAGCGGACAGGATGCGTCGCCGAGGCTCTTGCTGACGGGCGTCGTGATCGCGTCGGGCTGGGGCGCGTTGATCACGCTGATTCTGAGCGTCGCGCCCGAGAACCGGTTGCGCGGCATGATCTTCTGGCTGACGGGCGATCTCAACGGTGCATCGGCGCCATGGGCCGCATTGATCGCGCTCGCCGTCGCGCTCGTCGTCATCGTTCCCGTCGCGCCGCAATTGAACGTGCTTTTGCGCGGCGACACGAGCGCGCGTGCGCTCGGCGTGCCGGTCGAGCGCTTGCGTCTGCGCGTGTATCTCGTGGCATCGATCGCGGCGGCGGCCGCGGTGACGACGGCGGGAACCATCGGCTTCGTCGGGCTCGTGGTGCCGCATGTGCTGCGCCTCGCGTTCGGCAACGATCAGCGCATGCTCGTGCCCGCCGCCGCGCTCGCCGGCGGCCTCGCGGTGATGGCCGCCGATCTCGTCGCGCGCACGGTGATCGCGCCCGCGCAATTGCCGGTGGGCGTCGTCACGGCGCTGATCGGCGTGCCGATGTTCCTGTGGATGCTGCTACGGAGACCGCGATGACTTTGCAGCTCGACGCCATCGTGCTTCGTGCAGGCGCGCGCACGCTCGTCGACGCTCTCACTCAGTTGATCGAAGCGGGCGAAGTGTGGTGCATCGCCGGGCCGAACGGCGCGGGCAAGACCACGCTCATCAACGTGCTCGCCGGACTGGCGAAAGCCGCGTCGGGCAGCGTGTCGCTCGACGGCCGCGCGCTCGCGTCGTGGCGCGCGGCGGATCTCGCACGCGCGCGCGCATTGATGCCGCAAGCCGCGCACGACGCCTTCGGCGCGACCGTGCTCGACACCGTGCTGCTCAATCGCTTCCCGCATCTCGCGGGCTGGGGATGGGAGAGCGAGGAAGATCGCGCCGCCGCGCGCGCCGCGCTCGACACACTCGGCCTCGCGTCGTTGGCGTCGCGCGACGTGCTGACGCTTTCCGGCGGCGAACGCCAACGTGTCGCGCTGGCCGCCGTGCTGTGCCAGAACGCGCCGCTCCTGTTGCTCGACGAACCGCTTTCGCATCTCGACCTGCATCATCAGATCGACTGCCTGCATGCGTTGCGCGACGCGGCGCGCGAGCACAAGCGCACCGTAATCTTCTCGTGCCACGATCTGAATCTCGCGCGCCGGTTCGCCACGCACGCGCTGTTGCTCGACGGACAGGGCGGCGCGCACGCGGGCCTCGTCGCCGACGTGCTCACGCCCGAACGCGCGAGCGCCGCGTTCGGCTATCCGCTCGCGTTGATTCGCGACGGCGCGCACGAAGCCCTCGTGCCTGCCATCCCTCGCTCATGAAAGGAATTTCGATGTCCACGCTCAACGACATCCCGATGCCCCGCGCCCTCGACCGCACGCTCGAAGCGCAACTGCGCCGTGTCATCGACATGAAGACGAAGCCGCCCGGCAGCCTCGGGCGGCTCGAATCCATCGCGCTGCAAATGGGCCTGATTCAACGCACGACGCAGCCGCGCATCGAGCGTCCCGCGATGATCGTCTTCGCGGGCGATCACGGTATCGCGAAGGAAGGCGTGAGCTCGTATCCGCAGGAAGTGACCGCGCAGATGGTCGCGAATTTTCTGGCCGGCGGCGCGGCGATCAACGCGTTGTCGCGCTCGGTCGGCATGGCGCTCGAAGTCGTCGACGCGGGCGTGGCGACGCCGATTTCCATCGATCATGGATACGAGCGTCTGTCGCTCGGCCTCGGCACGCGCAACTTCGCGCACGAGCGCGCGATGTCGCGCGAGACGGCGCTCGAAGGCATCGCGCGCGGCGCGGCGCGCGTGCGGCATCACGCGTCGCTCGGCACGAACGTGATCGGCTTCGGCGAGATGGGCATCGCGAATACATCGGCGGCGGCGTGCCTGATGAGCCGGCTGTGCGATCTGCCGATCGACGAATGCGTCGGGCGCGGCACCGGTCTCGACGACCAGGGTCTCGCGCACAAGCGCGACGTGCTCGGCCGCGCGCTCGCGCTGCATCGCGATGACGGCGATGCGATCGACACGCTCGCGACCTTCGGCGGCTTCGAAATCGCGATGATGACGGGCGCGTATCTCGCCGCCGCGTGCGAGGGCATGACGATACTCGTCGATGGCTTCATCGCCACGTCCGCGCTGCTGGTTGCCTCGAAGATCGCGCCTGACGTGCTCGGCTATTGCGTGTTCGCGCATGCATCGGACGAAGCGGGGCATCGCCGCATGCTCGCGCATTTCGATGCCGCCGCGCTCTTGCAACTCGACCTGCGGCTCGGCGAAGGCACGGGCGCGGCGCTCGCGTTGCCGATCCTGCGCGCAGCCGTCGCGTTCGTCGGCGAAATGGCGAGCTTCGAGTCGGCGGGCGTGTCGAACAAGGCCGATTGAAATGCGACCGCTCGACGAACTGCGCTATTTTTTCACCGCGCTCGGCTATTTCACGCGCGTGCCGGTGCCGCGCTGGGTCGGCTTCGAGCGCGAGTATCTGAACGCGGCGGCGCGTTACTTTCCGCTCGTCGGCGCGATGGTCGGCGGCGTTGCGGCGCTGGTTTATCTCGCGGCGTTGCGCGTGTTTCCGGCGGGCATTGCCGTGCTGCTTTCGATGGCCGCGACGCTCGTGTTGACCGGCGCGTTTCACGAAGACGGACTCGCCGATTGCGTCGATGCCTTCGGCGGCGCGTACACGCGCGAGGACGCGTTGCGCATCATGCATGACTCGCGCATCGGCGCGTTCGGCGCGATTGCACTCGTGATCGCGCTCGCGCTCAAATGGCAGGCGCTCGCCGCGCTGCCGCCGCAACGCGTCGCGTGGACGATGGTCGCCGCGCACGCCGCGAGCCGCGCGTTCGCGATCAGTTATCTCGTCACGCTCGACTACGTGCGCGCCGAAGGCAAAGCGAAACCGGTCGCGCAGCGCATGAGTCTCGCGTCGCTGGCGCTGGCGCTCGTATTCGGCCTGCCGTGGCTCTTCGCGATCGACTGGAAACTCGCCTGCGTGACGATCGGCGCGTTGATCGTCTTGCGCTTCGTCATCGGACGTTACTTCGTGCGGCGCATCGGCGGTTATACGGGCGATTGCCTCGGCTTCGCGCAGCAGGTGTTCGAAATCGCGATCTATCTCATCGGCCTCGCATGGATCTCATACTGATCCGGCATCCGGAAGTCGCCGTCGATGCGGGCGTTTGCTACGGCCAAACCGATGTGCCCTTGCAACGCGATGCGCGCGATCTCGCGAGCGCATTGACGGCGCGCATGGCGGCGCTGAACGTGCCCGCGTGCGCCGATGGATGGCACGCGAGTCCGCTCGTGCGTTGCGCTTCGCTCGCGCGTGAACTCGGAGGCGACGCGCATATCGACACGCGTCTGGCCGAGTTGCACTTCGGCGCGTGGGAAGGCCGCGCGTGGGACTCGATCGATCGCGCGCTCATCGACGCATGGGCCGCCGATATCGAGCACGCGCGTCCGCACGGCGGCGAAAGTCTGGCGCAGTTCGCGCAACGGGTGATCGCGTGGTTCGACGAGACATGTACCGATGAGCGCGCCGTGCATGTCGTCGCGCATGGGGGCGTCGTGCGCGTGCTTGCGGCGCATCTTCTCGGCGTCGCGCGCGAGACGGCGTTGCAATGGCCGCTCGATTTCGGCGCAATCGTGTGGTTCAGGCGCGTGCGCGGGCAGTGGCTGCTCGCGCGCTGGAATGCGTGACTACTTTGGCCGCCGCGTGCGCGCGATCTCCAGATCGAGGCAAAGTTGCGCCGCGCCCAACGCGAGCCGCGGTGTCGGCCGGTTGATGAGATCGCCGTCGATACCGAAGAGATTGCCGCGCGCAACCGCCGTCATCGAGGTCCAGCGTTGCCATCGTTCGAGCGCGGGCAACGGGCGATCCGCCTTCGTCGCGCCGGGCGTCGACGTGACGATCGCTTCGGGATTCGCCGCGAGCACGGCCTCGCTCGATATCGTCGGCACGCGCGGCTTTTCCGCCGCGAACAAGTTCACGCCGCCGCATAGTCCGATCACTTCGTCGAACACGTTGTCGCGATTGAGCGTCATCAGCGGATCGTCCCAGACCTGATAGAACACGCTCACGCGCGGCCGCTGTGCGTAACGCGCGCGCAGTTGCGCGATATCGCGCGTGAAGGCGTCGGAGCTTGCGCGCGCCTCATCTTGCGTGCCGAGCAGCGCGCCGAGCTTGCCGATGCTCGTCGCGATATCGCCGAGATGCTTTGGTTCGCTGAAGTAGATCGGCACGCCGAGCGCTTGCAGGCGATCCATCTGACGCGCCGCGTTCCCATGCCGCCACACGACGATCAGATCCGGATGCAACGCGACGATGCGCTCCAGATCGAGCGCCTTGTTGTCGCCCACGCGCGGAATCGTCTGCGCTTCTTTCGGATAATCGCTGTACGTCACCGCCCCGACGATACGCGCGCCGCCGCCCGCCGCGAACAGCAACTCGGTGACGTGCGGCGCGAGACTCACGACACGTTCGGCAGGCTTCGCGAGCGTGACCGATGCGCCGCTGTCATCGGTGACGGTGATCGCATGCGCTTGTGTCATGAGCAAGCCAGTCAGCAACGCGAGCGCACGACGCAACATCATGCGCAGATCTCCCGCAACGCGAGCGACAGGCGCGCCCAGTCACCCGGCGCGCCGGGCAGCCCGATGCGCAGGCTCGGCGTCATGCCGGGCAGATCGAAGAGGCGTGTCCAGATGCCGCGCAACGCGAGCGCGTGGTGAAGCTCGGGCGCCTTCGGCGTCGATGTCCACGCGAAGAGCGGCGTCGCGCGCACGTCGAAGCCGTGAATTGCGATCGATGCGGCGAGGCGCGCGCCGTCGCGTTGCAGGCGTTCGCGTGTTTCGCGCTGCCACGCGGTATCGGCGAAAGCGGCGGCGACCGCGTGCCGCGCCGGTCCGCTCACGGTCCACGCGCCGAGGGTTTCGCGCAAGGCGTCGGCAAGCGTCGGCGCGGCCAGCACGAAGCCCGCGCGAATGCCCGCGAGCCCGAAGAACTTGCCGACCGAGCGCAGCACGACGAGCCCTTCGCGCGCGGTTTCGCTCGCGAGCGACGAAGCGGGATCGGCATCGGCGAACGCTTCATCGACGATCAGCGTGCCGCCGCGCGACGCGAGCCGTTCGTGCCAGGAAAGCAGCGTGTCGCGCGTGACGCGCTCGGCCGTCGGGTTGTTCGGATTCGCGACGATGACGTGATCGAGCGTATCGGGCAAGTCGCGCCGGGCGACGTCGAGCGTGGCGATCGCGTGACCCGCGCGCCTGAACGCGGGCGCGTATTCGCCGTAGGTCAGCGGCGCGACGCCCGCCGTGCCGCGACGCAAAAGCGCGGGCAACGCGCGTATCGCCGCCTGCGATCCCGCCACGGGCAACGCGAGCGGCGCGCCGTAATAGCGCGCGGCGTGCTCGCTCAAGCCATCGTCGTCCTCGGGCAGACGCCGCCACGCATCCGGCGGCACGGGCGGCACCGGATAGCCGCACGGATTGATGCCCGTCGACAGATCGAGCCAGTCATCGAAGGAAATCGCGTAGCGGCGCGCGGCTTCGCGCAGATTGCCGCCGTGCCGGATGGAATGCGTCATGTCAGCCACTCGTCGTTGCGCTCAGAACCGCGATGATCAATAGCACGGCGAGCCACATGAGCGTCGCGCGCTCGACGAGCCGCAACGCCGCGACGACATGTTTCGCGTTCGCCGTGTGGCCCGCGCCGAGCGTCGGGCGCGTTTCGAGCACGCCGTGATACACCGCCGGGCCGCCGATCAGCACGTTCAGGCTGCCCGCGCCCGCGGCCATCACCGGGCCCGCGTTCGGGCTGTCCCACGAGCGCGCCTGCGTGCGCCAGCAGTGCCACGCCATCTGCGTGTCGCCGGCGAGAGCGTAGGTGGCGGCCGTGAGGCGCGCGGGGATGAAGTTGAGCACATCGTCGAAGCGCGCCGCCGCCCAGCCGAAGCGCAAATAGCGCGGCGTGCGATAACCCCACATCGCATCGAGCGTGTTGGCGAGGCGGAACATCAACGCGCCGGGACCGCCCGCGATCGCGAACCAGAAGAGCGCGCCGAAGATCGCGTCGTTGCCGTTTTCGAGCGCCGATTCGACCGCCGCGCGCGAGAGGGCGTTTTCATCGGCATGCGACGTATCGCGCGACACGATGCGCGAGGTCAGCACACGCGCGGTGTCGATATCGCCGAAACTCAAGGCGCGCGCGATCGGCGCGATGTGCTGGCGCAGGCTCTTCGCGCCGAGCGCGAACCAGAGCAGCAGCACGTGCACGAGACACGCGTAGGCGAAGGGCAGCACGCCGACCAGAAACCACGCGACGCCAACCGGCGGCGCGATCAGCGCGAACCACGCGAGAATGCCCGCCGGCCGCGCGCGAAAGCCGGTGTTCATGCGCGCTTCGAGCTTCGTCGCGAGATTGCCGAAGCCGACGAGCGGATGCCGCGCGCGCGGCTCGCCGAAGATGCGATCGACGATCACGCCGAGCACCGCGAAGAGCGCCATCGCGTAGGCGGAGAGGAGGAGCATCGCGCTATCCCTTGAGCGCGACGGCCAGGCCCGCGACCATCAGCGTCGCGCGCGTGCTCGCGGCGGCGACGCGCTGATTCAGCCGCCCGAGTTCATCGACGTAAAGCCGCGTGACGGAACCGAGCGGCACGACGCCCAGCCCGATCTCGTTGCTCACGACGATGACCTTGCCGCGCGTTTCACGCAGCGCGGCGTCGAACCGGGCGAACGCCTCGCGCGCGCTGTCGGGCAACACGGCGATTTCTTCGTTCGCGGTTTCCGGCGTGAAGAGAAGATTCGCGAGCCACAGCGTCAGGCAGTCGATCAGCACGCAATGTCCCGCGCGATCCGCGTCGCGCAATGCGTCCGCGAGATCGAGCGGAGCTTCGACGAGCGTCCAGTGCGCGGGCCTGCGCTCGCGATGAAGTCTCACGCGTTCGGCGAACTCCACGTCACCGATGCGCGCGGTCGCGATATACGTGACAGGCAAGCCGCTTTCGGCCGCGAGCCGTTCGGCGTGCGCGCTCTTGCCGGAGCGCGCGCCGCCGAGGATGAAAGTGAGATCGGGAGTCATCGCGATATTGTACTGACGGGCTAAGATAGCGCGTCGCTCTTCACGGGAATCCTCCGATGCCATTCACGCCACGCGGCGCGCTGATGATTCAGGGCACGACGTCCGACGCCGGCAAAAGCACGCTCGTCGCCGGATTGTGCCGTCTCGCGCGGCGCGGCGGCGTGCGCGTCGCGCCCTTCAAGCCGCAGAACATGGCGCTCAACAGCGCAGTGACCGCGGATGGCGGCGAGATCGGCCGCGCGCAGGCGTTGCAGGCGATCGCGGCGGGCGTCGCTGCGCGCATCGACTTCAATCCGGTGCTGCTCAAGCCGACGAGCGATCGCGGCGCGCAGGTCATCATCCACGGTCACGCGCACGCGAACCTCGATGCGCGCGCATATCACGCCTACAAGCGCGTCGCATTCGACGCCGTGCTCGCGTCCTACGAGCGCTTGCGGCATGAATTCGACGCGGTGATCGTCGAAGGCGCGGGCAGTCCGGCCGAGATCAATCTGCGCGACGGCGATATCGCCAACATGGGCTTCGCCGAGCGCGTCGATTGTCCGGTCGTGCTCGTCGCCGACATCGATCGCGGCGGCGTGTTCGCGCATCTCGTCGGCACGCTGGCGTGTTTGTCGGAGAGCGAGCGGGCGCGCATTCGCGGCTTCGTCATCAACCGGTTTCGCGGGGATATCGGCTTGTTGAAACCGGGGCTCGACTGGCTGAAAGCGCAAACGGGCAAGCCGGTGTTCGGCGTGCTGCCGTATCTGCACGGCCTCACGCTCGACGCCGAAGACATGCTGCCGAGCCAGCCGCACGCACGCGGCGATGCGGCGGCGCTGAAAGTGATCGTGCCCGCGCTGCCGCGCATCAGCAACCACACGGATTTCGACGCGTTGCGCGCCCACGCCCAGGTCGATTTCAGCTACGTGCGCGCGGGCGTCGCGCCGCCGCCCGCCGATCTGATCGTGCTGCCGGGCTCGAAGAGCGTGCAACGCGATCTCGCGTGGCTGCGCGAGAACGGGTGGGATCACGCGATCGAACGGCATCTGCGATACGGCGGGAAAGTGCTCGGCATTTGCGGCGGCATGCAGATGCTCGGACGCGAAATCGACGATCCGGACGGCGTCGAAGGCGCGGCGGGACGCGTGAACGGGCTTGCGCTGCTCGATCTCTCGACCGTGCTCACGCCGCACAAGCAACTGGAGAACGTGGCCGGGCGATTGGTCGTCGGCGACGGACGCGCGCCCGTGCGCGGCTACGAAATTCACATGGGCCGCACGCACGGCCCGGCGCTCGCGCGACCGCTCGTCGCGCTGGATGACGGACGTTTCGACGGCGCGATATCGGACGATGGCCAGATCGCCGCGACCTATCTGCACAGCGTCTTCGACACGCCCGAAGCGTGCGCCGCGCTGCTCGCATGGGCGGGCGTGACAGATGCCGAGCCGCTCGATTACCCGGCGCTGCGCGAGGCGTCGCTCGATCGCCTCGCCGATTCGTTCGCGCAATCGCTCGATATGGACGCGCTACGATCCGCCTTCGCTCAATAGAGAATCATCTGCGTGCAACGGAACATGGCGATGAGCTTGCCGTCGCCGTTCGTGACGGTTGCGTCCCAAACCTGCGTGCTGCGCCCGAGATGCACGGCCGTCGCCTTCGCGACGATCTTCCCTTCGCGCGCCGTCGAAACGTGGTTGCTCTTCAATTCGAGCGTCGTGAAGTTCTGCGCCTTCTCCGGCAGATGCGCGATGCACGCGTAGCCGCAACACGTATCCGCGAGGCCGACCACGGTCGCCGCATGCAGGAAGCCGTTCGGCGCGAGCAAGTCCGGGCGGATCGTGAGTTCGCCGCTCAACTGGCCGTGGTCGAGCGAGATCAGTTGCACGCCGAGCAGATCGGGCAGGCTGCCTTTCTGGCGGTTGCGCAGGAAATCGAGCGTGACATCGGGGCGAAGGAGCGTCATGGGCGTTCAGTCGGATGGAATGGAGGAAGTCGTACGGCCGTTCGGGATAGATGCCGGCCGCGCGCGTTTTGCCGATAATATCAACGCTCGAATCATGCATCTGTTCCCGTAAAGACGAAATCGTGCGCCGCGCCTCGATGCGCGAGCGCGCGCCCAACAAAATCCAGGACACTTCATGACCGTGATCGTGGTGGCAAACCCTAAAGGCGGCGTCGGCAAAAGTACGCTCGCAACCAATCTGGCCGGGTATTTCGCGGCGCAAGGCGAATGGATCGCGCTCGCCGATCTCGACAAACAGCGCTCGTCGCACGCGTGGCTTACGCTGCGCGCCGACACGCTGCCGAAGATCGAGGAATGGTCCATCGACGTCGATTCTCCCGCGAAGCCGCCCAAAGGTCTGGAGAAAGCCGTCGTCGATACGCCCGCCGGCGTGCACGGCAATCGCCTTTCGCTCGCGCTGGAACTGGCGGACAAAGTGATCGTGCCGCTGCAGCCGTCGATGTTCGACATCCTCGCGACGCAGGACTTTCTCACCAGGCTGGCGAAGGAAAAGGCGGTGAGGAAGGGCGCGATTCAGGTGGGCGTGGTCGGCATGCGCGTCGATGCGCGCACGCGCTCGGCCGAACAACTGCATCGTTTTGTGGAAGGACTGGATCTGCCCGTGCTCGGCTTTTTGCGCGATACGCAGAATTACGTGCAGCTCGCCGCTCACGGCCTCACGATCTGGGACGTGGCGAAGAGCCGCGTCGAAAAGGATCTGGAGCAGTGGGAGCCGATCATCGAATGGGTGTCGAAGAAATGAAAAAACCGGCGTCCGTTGAGGAATCGCCGGTTTTATCGGACTAAAAACGCGCGGGAATCAGCCCAGTTCAGGTCCAGTTCTGCGTCGGCACGTGATCGCGGTTGCCCTTGATGCGATTGCCGTCGTCGACGAAAACGAGGTTCGGCTTCCAGCCCGCCTTGATCTCTTGCTCGTCGACCTGCGCGAACGCCGCGATGATCACGAGATCGCCGAGTTGCGCGCGGCGCGCGGCCGAGCCGTTCAGCGAAATCATGCCGCTGCCGCGCTCGCCCTTGATCGCGTAGGTGGTCAGGCGCTCGCCGTTGTTCACGTTCCAGATGTCGATCTGCTCGTTTTCCATCAGGTTCGCGGCGTCGAGCAGGTCTTCGTCGATCGCGCACGAGCCTTCGTAATGCAATTCGCAATGCGTGACCGTTGCGCGGTGAATCTTCGATTTCAGCAGGGTGCGCTGCATGATGCTTCCTTCCTTCAGATTTCCAGATTGTCGATGAGACGCGTCGCGCCGAGCTTGGCCGCCGCGACCACGACGAGCGGCGCGTCCGTCTCGCCGGCGTCCGGCGCGATCAGGTTCGAGCGCTTGCGCACGCTGATGTAGTCGGGCTTCCAGCCGCGCTCGGCGAGCGCGTTCATCGCGTCGCGTTCGAGCGCGGCGATATCGCGGTTGCCCGAGAGCACGGCTTCCCGCACGCGCTGCAACGCGGCGGCCAGGTGCGGCGCTTCGGCGCGCTCGTCGGCCGAGAGGAACCGGTTGCGCGACGACAGCGCGAGTCCGTCTTCGTCGCGCACGGTTTCCGCCGCGATGATTTCCGTCGGCAGCGCGAACTGGTTGCACATGGCGCGCACGATCATCAACTGCTGATAGTCCTTCTTGCCGAACACCGCGACGCGCGGCTGCACGCACGACATCAGCTTCATGACGACGGTGCACACGCCCGTGAAGAAACCGGGGCGGAATTCGCCTTCGAGAATGTCGCCGAGATTGTGCGGCGGATGCACGCGATACTCCTGCGGCTGCGGATACATGTCCTGCTCGGTCGGCGCGAACAGCACGTAGACGTTCTCGCTTTGCAGCTTTTCGATGTCGTCCTGCAGCGTGCGCGGATATTTCTCGAAGTCCTCGTTCGGGCCGAACTGCAGACGATTCACGAAGATGCTCGCGACCACGGGGTCGCCATGCTGGCGCGCGAGGCGCATGAGCGAGAGATGGCCTTCGTGGAGGTTGCCCATCGTCGGGACGAAGGCGGTTCGGTTCTGGCCGCGCAACTGGTCGCGCAGTTCATGGATGGAGCTGATGACTTTCATCGAGCGGGTGTCTCCTGTCGAGCGGCCGGTCTTGCCGCCACGCGGAAAGGGTAAGAAAAACTAGTCGGGAGAATACGCGAGCCGCACGTAGATCGGCGCGAAGGGTTCCGCCTGCGTGATTTCGATCAGCGATTCGCGCGACAGCTCCAGCATCGCGATGAAGTTCACGATGACGACCGGCACGCCGCGCGTGGTGTCGAAGAGTTCCGTGAACTCCATGAAGCGCGCGCTCTGCAGACGCCGCAGGATCACGCTCATGTGCTCGCGCACCGAAAGCTCCTCGCGCGTGATCTTGTGATGCTGAACGAGCTTCGCGCGCTTGATGACGTCGGCCCACGCAGCGCGCAGATCGTTCATGTCGACGTCGGGGAAGCGCTGCTCGGCCGACTGTTCGATATAGATGTCCGCGCGCAGAAAGTCGCGGCCGAGCTGCGGCAACTGGTCGATCCTCTGCGCGGCGAGTTTCATCTGCTCGTATTCGAGCAGGCGCCGCACGAGTTCGGCGCGCGGATCTTCGGCTTCCTCGCCGGTGTCCGCCTTCCTGACCGGCAGCAGCATGCGCGACTTGATCTCGATCAGCATCGCGGCCATCAGCAGATATTCCGACGCGAGTTCCAGATTCGATTCGCGGATCTGGTCGACGTAGCCGAGATACTGCGCGGTGACATCCGCCATCGGAATGTCGAGCACGTTGAAGTTCTGCTTGCGGATGAGGTAGAGCAGCAGGTCGAGCGGGCCTTCGAAGGCTTCGAGAAAGATTTCGAGCGCGTCGGGCGGGATGTACAGATCGGTGGGCAGCTTCCACAGCGGCTCGCCGTACAGATGCGCGAACGCGACGCCGTCGATGGTGTCGGGCGTCGAGTCGGTTGCGGGCGTGACGAGCGCCACGGCGCGGTCCTCCCTTGCTTCGTCGTGCTTCGGCTCAGTCGGCGAATGCGCGGACGATTGCGGCTCGCGGCCGGCTGCGCTCACGTTCAGAAGTTCTGGTAATAGACGTAGGGCGTCTGGTTCACGCGCGATTGCTGTTGCTTGCTGCGCTCGTCGAGGTCGACCGGCTGCTTGTCCCACAGAAGCGCGCGGCCGCGGCGCTGTTCTTCTTCCAGCGAGGGCTTTTGCTCTTTCAACTGATTGATGAACTGGGTGATATCCGACTGATACATGATCCGGCTTCCGTTGGGGGTCGAGGCGCGCGCCTCTGTGTGACGATGTCGGCGAACGCGGCAGTCTGCGTTGCGCGTGTGATTTTGCCTGTGCCGGCGATTTTACCGCAAGCGTGCGGCCGCAACGCATATCGGCGCGTCGCTGTTTCGGCTCCAAAGGCGCACGCGCGTGCAGGTTTCGCGGAACCCGCGCGGCGCGAAGCCGTCCAAAGGCGCACGTCCGGCGCGAGACGGCCGCTTTTGCGGCGTGCGCGCATGCCGATGTGGTGAAATAGCGCCTGCGTCCGATTGCGTCGGCTGCAACTTTTACCTTTCGATTCCACTGTATCCCGATGCCGGAGGTCACGTTTGGCGGGCCGTTCGTTTGATCCGCTGCGCGCGTGGCGCGTGAAGCCGCGTGGCATGAGCCGCTGGCCGGCATTGATCTTCGCGTTGATCGCGTTAGGCTTCGCCGCGCCCGCTTGCGCCAAGTACGACGTCGACATCGATGCGCCGCGCAGTGTCAAAAAGCTGTTGAAAGACAACCTCGATCTCTCACGCTTCGCCAGGCGCGATGACGTGAGCGACGATCAGTTCCAGTTTCTCGTCACCGCGACGCCGAAGGACGTGCGTGATCTTGTCGCGACCGAAGGTTATTTCACGCCCGTCGTGCGCACGGACGTTACGACCGTCGACGACAAGCGCGAGGTCAAGGTGAGCGTCGATCCCGGCCCGCGCACGACGATTGCCTCGGTGCAACTGAATTTCACGGGCGCGGTGACGACCGAAGACCGCGTGCAGGAGAACGCGGCGCGTTTCGCGTTCTCGGTCAACGAAGGCGATCCTTTCACGCAAAGCGGCTGGGACGACGCGAAGAACGGCGCGCTCAGAGCGCTGCAGGCGAAGCGCTATCTCGGCGCGAAGATCGTGCGCTCGCAGGCGCGCATCAATCCGCGCGCGCATCTGGCCGATCTCTCCGTGACTTTCGACAGCGGCCCGACCTTCACGCTCGGCAAACTCGATGTGAGCGGCCCGAAACGCTATCCCGCGTGGATCATCGATCACGTGAATCCGATCCGCGAAGGCGAGATCTACAGCGTCGCGCGCCTGAACGAATTGCAGCGCCAGATCCAGAACACGCCGTATTACGCGAGCGTGGCCATCGACACGGACAGCGACGTCAACAAGCCGATCGAGACGCCGCTGCACGTGAAGGTGAGCGAGTATCCGTACAACAGCATCCGCTACGGCGTGGGTTACGCAACCGACACGGGTTTTCACATTCAGGGCGCGTACAGCTATCTCGATACGTTCGGCGCGGCTTATCCATTCACGATTTCCGGGCGGCTCGATCAGACGCAGCAATACGGCCGCGTGCAACTCGCGATGCCGCCGGATTCGAGCGGCTGGATCAACGTCGTGTTCGGCTCGTACACGATCACCGATGTGTCGAGCACGAAGATTTACAGCGCGCGCGTCGGCGTGCAGCGCTCGCGCTCGCGTCAGAACATCGACACGATGTATTCGCTCACTTTCTTCGACGATCGCCTGACGCAGAACGAGCCGAATCCTTCGACGGCGCGCGCGCTCGTGCCCGCCTGGACCTGGGTGCGCCGCGATGTCGACGATCCGCTGTTCCCGCGCCGCGGCAACATCATCCGCGCGGAGGCGGGGTTCGCCGTGAAGGGCGTGATGACCGATCAGACCTTCGCGCGCCTGTACACCAACGCGCAGCAATATGTGCCGCTCGGCAAGAACGATCTGCTCGTGTTCCGCGCGGAGTTCGGCGGCGTGTTCACGAGCGGGCCGTCGAGCGGCGTGCCGGCGTCGCTGCTGTTCCGCGCGGGCGGCGCGAACTCGGTGCGCGGCTATAGCTATCTGAGCATCGGCAACAATGTGGCCGGTTCGATCCTGCCGACCAAATATATGGTGACGGGCAGCAGCGAATATCAGCACTGGTTCACGCACGACTGGGGTGGCGCGGTGTTCTTCGACATCGGCACCGCCACCGACACCTGGGCCGAGCGCGTGTTCCAGCCGGGCGTGGGCATCGGTGCGCGCTGGCGCAGTCCGGTCGGCCCGGTCAACGTCGATCTGGCATACGGACTGAAGAACAAAAGCATCAAACCGTATCTGACGCTCGGCGTCGCGTTCTGATGCGCGTGAGAACGATGAAGGGAATTGAATTGGCATGACGGAACCGACCAAGCAAGCGGACGCTGAAACACCGCCGCCCGGCAACGCTGGCGGCGATGACGGCGGCGCGAAGAAAACGCCGCCGCGCAGAAGCGGCTGGCGCCGTCTCGCGCGCTGGATCGGCGTGCTCGCGCTCGTCGTCGTGTTGATCGCCGGGATCGCCGTCGGCACGGTTCTCTACGTGCTGACGACCGAACGCGGCACGCGCTACGCGTGGAACGCGGCCACTTCGCTGCTCAAAGGGCAACTGAGCGGCAAGCTCGACGGCGGCGCGATCGCGACCGGCCTGCAACTGCGCGACGTGCGCTGGAAAGACGGCAAGGGCACGGACATCGCGGTCGACAGCGCGTCGGGCCGCTGGGCGCTCACGCGCGATCCGCTGCGCTTCACGATCGACTATCTGCACGTCGGGACGATCGATGCGCGCATTGCGCCGTCGAACGAGCCGAGCACGAAAACGGAACTGCCGAAGGACCTGCGCATTCCGATTCAACTCGCGATCAACGATCTCTCCGTCGGGAAACTGCGCCTGCATCAGGGCGCCACGACGACCGAATTCTCGCATCTGCTCTTCAATGGCCGAAGCGACGGTCAGCATCACGAAGCGACGGTCCAGCGGCTCGACACGCCGTTCGGCGCCGTGACGGCCTCGGCGAAGCTCGATGGCGGCGCGCGACCGTTTCCGCTTTCCGGCGACGCGGGCTATGCCGGCAAGGTCGCCAACGAAACGGTGAACGTGAACGCGCGGCTCTCCGGATCGCTCGAAGACCTCATCGCGGATGTCGACGCGAGCGGCATGAAGCTCAACGGAAAGGCGCATGTCGAGGCGCTGCCGTTCGCCGACGTGCCGCTCAAATCCGCGCTCGTCACGTTCGATCACGTGAATCCGCAGGCCTTCAGCCCGAGCGCGCCCGAGGCCGATCTCGCGGTGCGCGCCGAGGTGAAGCCTGTCGCCGACGCGGACCCGAAGGCGTTCGTCGTGAGCGGGCCGGTGTCGATCGTGAACGCGAAGCCCGGCTCCATCGACAAAAAGCTGTTGCCGCTCATCGACGCGCACGCCAACGTGCGGCTCGACGCGTCGGCGCAAAGCATCACCGATCTCGACGTGCGGCTCCTGAAGAACGCGACCGTGACGGGCGGCGGCACGCTCGCGGGCGGGAAGGGCAAGTTCGACCTGAAAGTGGCGAAGCTCGATCTGAACGCAATCGAGCCGACGCTGCGCCCGACCGATTTCGCCGGGCCTATCGGCATCGAATTGGATGGCGACACGCAGCGCATCGCAGCCGACCTGAACGATCCGAAAGCCGCGATCCGCGCGCAGGCTAAAGTGAAGCTCGATCCGAAAGCGACCACGCTCGACGACGTGAAGCTCACCGTCGGCCCGGGCCGCGTCGAAGCGAGCGGCGTGCTGAAGAAGGACGCGAATTCGAGCTACGACTTGAAGGCGAAGATCGTCGATTTCAATCCGCTGCTGCTGCAACAGCAGTTGATCGCGCAAAAGTCCGCGCCGGTGAAGAAGGGCGCAAAGGCGGCGAGCAAGCCGGCCGCGCCGCCGCGCGTCGTGCAGGCGCGCGTGAACGGCACGCTGGCCGCATCGGGGCAACTCGCGCCGACGCTCACGGCCAAGGCGACCTTCAAGCTCACCGACAGCATGTACGACAATTTGCCGCTGACGGGCGAGGGCACCGTGCAAGTCGCGGGCACGCGCCTGTTGCCGAGCAAGGCGACGCTGTCGGTGGCAGGCAATAACGTCGATCTGAACGGCAGTTTCGGCGCGCCCGGCGACCGGTTGCGCTTCAAGGTCGATGCGCCCGCGCTCGAACGGCTCGGCTTCGGCGTCGCGGGCACGGTGAAGGCGGACGGCGATCTGACCGGCTCGATCGCGCATCCGAACATCGCGGCGAATTATCAGGCCGATGGCGTCGTGTTCGGCGCGAACCGGCTCGGTCACGCGGAAGGCCGCGCCGATATCCGCGACGGTGCGAACGGCGCGCTCGTCTTCACGTTGAAGGCGCGCGATGCGAGCACGCAAGACGTCGAGATTGCGAATCTCGACGCGAGTCTGAACGGCACGCGCGCGCATCACACGCTCGACATGACCGCTGCCGGCAAGGTGCGCGGCCAGCCTGTGAATCTCGCGCTCGGCGCGAACGGCAAGTTCACCGATGCGCCCGACGGCCCGCATTGGGACGGTTCGATCACGAAGCTGTCGAACAAGGGCACGCCGTCGCTGAATCTCGAATCGCCGCTCTCGGTGAGCTACGGTCCGAAGCGTCTCGTGCTCGGCGCGACGAGGCTCGTCGGGGAAGGCGCGGCGCTGAATCTGAAGTCGTTCGCGATGGAAAACGGCCGCCTGCAATCGGCCGGCACGCTCACGAACCTGTCGGTGCAGCATCTGCTCGAAGTGCGTCAGATATTGACCGGCGAGGAGCCGCCGATCCGCACCGATCTCGTCTTCGACGGC
This sequence comes from Caballeronia glebae, assembly GCF_001545035.1. Taxonomy (GTDB): domain Bacteria; phylum Pseudomonadota; class Gammaproteobacteria; order Burkholderiales; family Burkholderiaceae; genus Caballeronia; species Caballeronia glebae. The sequence continues at coordinate 17,151 of NZ_FCOJ02000048.1, read as the reverse complement.
GACTGGAACTTCACCCTCGGCGCGACCGCGACGGGCTACGCGCAGGTCAAGCGCCGCGCCGGCGACGTGACGATCGACGGCACGCGCGGCCTGTCCGCGCTCGGTATCGCGGATATTTCGGCGCGCGCGGATTTCAGCAACGGCAATCGGCTGAACGCGACGCTGCACGCGCAGGCGAGCCGCATCGGCGTGATCGATGCGAACGTGCATACGCCGCTCGTCAATCGCGACGGCATGCTCACCATCGACGACAACGCGCCGCTCACCGGCGGCATCGACGCGAATGTTCCCGAGTTGCGTACTACGGGCGGCCTGCTCGGCGCGAACTATCTGCTCGGCGGCAGGATCGCGCTCAAGCTCGTGATCGCGGGCATCGTCGCGAAGCCGAATCTGTCGGGCTCGCTCACCGGCGACAACATTTCCGCGACGGTCGTCGATCAGGGCGTGCAACTGAAGGACGGCATCATCCGGATCGCGCTGTCGGAGAATCTGGTCGACTTGCAGCGCGTCGAGTTTCATGGCGCAAGCGGCACGTTGCGCGCGACCGGCAAGGTGCGGCTCGACCAGCAACAGCCCGATCTGACCGCGAGCATCATCGCCGACAAGCTGGAGCTGTTCGCGTCGCCGGACCGCGAGCTGATGTTGTCCGGCAAGGCGACGATCGCGAACGCGGGCTTGCAGGGCGGCATGGCGATCGATGGCAAGTTCACCGTCGATCACGCGCTCATCGATCTGCCGGAATCGTCCGCGCCCTCTCTCGGCGACGATGTCGTGATCGAGCGCCCCGACGGCACGATCAAGGGCGATAACCAGAAGATCGCGGCCGCCACCGAAAGGCCGGTCGGGCCGTTCACGCCGCGCGCGAACATCGAGATCAATCTCGGCCAGCGCTTTCGCTTCAAGGGCGCGGGCGCGGATCTCGGGCTCGCGGGCATCATCACGGCGACGAGCGCGCCGGGCATGCCGCTGCGCGCGGTCGGCAACGTGCGCGTGACGACGCCGGGTTCGTCGTACACGGCCTTCGGGCGCAAGCTGAACATCGAGAACGGCTTCTTCACGTTCAACGGGCCGGTGGCGAATCCGGGCCTCAATATTCTCGCGATGCGGCGCAATCAGGAGGTCGAGGCGGGCGTGCAGGTGACGGGCACCGTGCAGGCGCCGGTCGCCAAGCTGATCTCCGAGCCGAGCGTGCCCGACAACGAAAAGCTCTCGTGGATGCTGTTCGGCCACGGCACGGATCAGGGCAACAACGTCGGTCAGCAGAGCGCGATGACGAGCGCGCTCGCGTTGCTCGGCAGCAAGGGCGGCGCGAAGATCGCGCAGACGGTCGGGCTGGACGAGTTCACCGTCGGATCGAGCGAAGTGGGCCTGACCGATCCGCAAGTCGTGCTGCTGTCGAAGGCGATCAACGAGCGGCTCGTGATCGGCTACGAGCAAGGCCTGCAATCGGCGAGCAACGCGGTCAAGGCGACGCTGAGCCTGTCGCGGTTCTGGGCCGTGACGGTCTATGGCGGGACGTATCAGGGCGTCGATCTTTCCTATACGCGGCGATTCAATCGCTGGTCGCGGCTGTGGTCGTCGTCTACGTCGGCTGCGCGGGCGTCGGCGGCGGATTCCGCGTCGGCGCCGTCGGGCGCTTCGGCGGCGGACCCATCGCCGCCGGAGGCGGACTGAACTCACGCGCCTGCAAACACGAAGGGCACGCGATTCGCGTGCCCTTCGTGTTGTCGAACTGCCGTTTCGATGCGGCGCCTTACTTCACCCGCATGCCCGGCTTCGCGCCGCTATGCGGTTCGAGAATGTAAAGGCCCGGTTCGGCTTTTTCATCCGTGGCGGACGCCGCCAGCACCATCCCTTCCGATAGACCGAACTTCATCTTGCGCGGTGCGAGGTTCACGACCATCACGGTCAGCTTGCCGATCAGATCCTGCGGCTGATACGCCGACTGGATGCCCGAGAACACATTGCGCGTCTTGTCCTCGCCGATATCGAGCGTGAGTTGCAGCAGCTTGTCGGAACCCTCGACGGCCTTGCAATCGACGATTTTCGCGATACGCAGATCAATCTTCGCGAAGTCGTCGATCGAGATCACGCCCGGCTCTTCCTCTTTCTTCGCTGGCGCTTTCGCCGCAGCCTTTGCCGGAGCCGCGACGGCCGCGGCGTCCGCGCCCGTTTGCAGCGATTCGCGATTCGCGGCCAGCAACGCCTCGATCTGCTTCGGATCGACGCGCGTCGTCAGATGCTTGTACGCGTTGATCGCGCTGGCCGACGACAGCGGCCTGGCGGCATCGGCCCAGACGAGCGGCGCGATGCCGAGGAACGATTCCACCGATTCCACCAGCTTCGGCAGAACCGGCTTCAGCGCGAGCGACAGCAGGCGGAACGCTTCGAGGCTCACGCTGCAGGTTTCGTGCAGCGCAACGGCGTTCGCCGGGTCCTTCGCCTGGTCCCACGGCTTCGCGGTATCGACGTAGGCGTTGACGGTATCGGCGAGTTCCATCGTCGTGCGCAGCGCGCGGCCGTATTCGCGCGACTCGTAGTAGTCGGCGATCTGCGGAACCGCCGAACGCAGTTGCGCGATCAGCGGATGATGCATCGCGCTATCTTGCACGCGGCCGTCGAAGCGCTTGATGAGAAAGCCCGCCGCGCGGCTCGCGATGTTCACGTACTTGCCGACGAGATCGCTGTTCACGCGCGCCTGGAAATCGTCGAGGTTCAGGTCGATGTCTTCCATCGTGCTGTTGAGCTTCGCGGCGAAGTAGTAGCGCAGCCACTCGGGATTGATGCCCGTGTCGATCACGCTCTGCGCGGTGATGAACGTGCCGCGCGACTTCGACATTTTCGCGCCGTCGACGGTCAGAAAGCCGTGCGCGAACACGTTCGTCGGCGTGCGATGGCCGGAGAATTCGAGCATCGCCGGCCAGAACAGCGTATGGAAATACAGAATGTCCTTGCCGATGAAGTGATACTGCTCGGCCTTCGAGCCGGGCTTCACCCATTCGCCGAAATCCACGCCAATGCGGTCCGCGAGATTCTTGAAGCTCGCGTAATAGCCGACAGGGGCATCGACCCAGACGTAGAAGTACTTGCCCGGCGCACCGGGAATTTCGAAGCCGAAGTACGGCGCGTCGCGCGAAATGTCCCAGTCGGCGAGCTTGGCTTCGCCCTTGTCGCCCAGCCATTCGCGCATTTTGTTGGTGGCTTCGGGCTGCGCGAGACCGCTCACCCAGGCGCGCAGGAATTCCTCGCAGCGCGGGTCGGAGAGCTTGAAGAAGTAGTGCGTCGATGTCTTGCGGATGGGCGTCGCGCCCGAGACGACCGAATACGGATTGATGAGTTCGGTCGGCTGATAGGTCGAGCCGCAGACTTCGCAGTTGTCGCCGTACTGATCCTTGGCGCCGCACTTCGGGCACTCGCCCTTGATGAAACGGTCCGGCAGGAACATTTCCTTCACTGGATCGTAGGCTTGTTCAATGTCGCGCGCCTCGATCAGGCCTGCTTGCTGGAGCGCGCCGTAGATCGTATTGCAGAGGACGCGGTTTTCCTCGGCATCGGTCGAATAGTAGTTGTCGAACGAGATGCCGAAGCTGTCGAAATCGCGCTTGTGCTCTTTCCACACGCGCTCGATCAGCTGTTTCGGCGTGATGCCTTCCTTCTCGGCGCGCAGCATGACCGGCGTGCCGTGGGTGTCGTCCGCGCCGACGTAGTAGACCTCGTGGCCATGCATTCGCAGCGTCCGAACCCAGATATCCGTCTGAATGTACTCGACCATGTGGCCGATATGAATCTGACCGTTCGCATACGGCAACGCGGACGTGACGAGGACCTGGCGGCCGCCGTTTTGGGCGGCAGGCGCGGCGGGGGCAGTGGCTGAAATCGGTGCTGACATAAAGGCGCGGCCCGGTGGGAGTGCTTGGGGTTGTGAAAAAAGGCGGGCTTCGATTTTAGCAGGGAGGGGACAGGCGGGCAGACTTGTGGTCGCGCGGTGCGAATCGCTGTTATGTCGCGGCTATAAAGGCGCGAAGTGCCGATGGCGTCGAAGCCAGAGAAAGCGTAATCGGTCGTGACGTTGCCTGCTCGCCAACGAAATGATCCGTGAGGGCAGGTGGCGTGGGGCGAAGCGCGGAAATTGCATTCCGAGCGGCCAAAAAAAACCGGGGTCCAATCGGGCCCCGGAGCAACAACGACAAGAGGAGAATGGCAGGTGATGGCGTCGCCATCCACCTACCGTAAGGACAGACAGCGGTATTGCGTCCAAGGTTCAAATTTTTTTGAGGCGACTGGACGCCGCTCGTTCCATGTTCGGCCACCGCCTGTGCGGCGGCACGATCCTCTTTTAAATCAGGCGCTTACTGAGATTGACCCGGCTGCGCCGTGGCGCGCAGATAGATTTCCACGCGACGGTTTTCGGCGCGGCCGGCTTCCGTCGAGTTGTCCGCGATCGGCTGATTCTGGCCCATGCCCGACGCCGCAAGGCGCTGTCCGGCGACGCCATGCGTCGCGATGTACGACGCGACGCTCTGCGCGCGGTTCTGCGAGAGCGTCTGGTTGTACGCCGGCTGACCCGTGTTATCCGTATAGCCGATCACGCTCGCGATCAGTTCCGGATGCTGCTGCATGGTCTGCGTGACGGAGTTCAGCACCGGATCGAACGACGGCTTGATCGCGTAGCTGTTCGTGTCGAAGGAAATCGAGTTCGGAATGTTCACCTTGAGCGAGCCGTCTTGCTGCTCGGTCACTTTCGTGCCGGTGCCCTTCGAGTCGCCCGAGATCTTGTTCTTGATCGACTGCCAGTTGTAGCCGACGATGCCGCCCGTCGCCGCGCCAGCTGCCGCGCCGATCGCCGCGCCCTTGCCGCCGCCGAAGATCGCGCCGATCGCCGCGCCGGTTGCCGCGCCCGCGCCGGTGCCGACTGCGGTGTCTGTGCCTTGGGTCGTTTGACAGCCGGCGAGAAGGGCACCCACCAGGGCAACGACGGAAAGGCGGGTCATCAACTTAGAATTCATGTTCGAGCTCCTTTAATTCAACAAGCGTTCGGCCAATGGGGCCGACAGTGCGAAAGGGTCTTCGGACGAGCCTCCGGGCGAGCCTCTACAATATTGAGAGAAGCGTCCGGCCGCCCGGCGCGATGCGTCCCCGGAAAGATTTGCAGCGGCATAGTGCAATGCGCGCGCGTCACAACGCAATCGCGCTAACAATTATTTTCAATTTCCTCAGTTTGTTGTCGCGCGCCGGTGCGCGTAAGCAACAACCGTACCATGGAGTTTCGATGAGCATTGACCGCGCGAAGATCGACGCCGCCCTCGCCACACTGACCGATCCGAATACCAACCGCAAGTTCGTTGATCTGAAAAGCATTCGCAATGTCGCCGTCGACGGGGCCAACGTCGCGGTGAGCGTCGTGCTCGGCTATCCGGCGAAAACGCAGTTCGGCGCGATCCGCGAACAAGTGGAAGGTGCGCTGCGGCAAGTTGCCGGCGTCGCGAACGTGAACGTGGACGTTTCGTCGCAGGTCGTCGCGCATGCGGTGCAGCGCGGCGTGAAACTGCTGCCGAACGTCAAGAACATCATCGCGGTGGCGTCGGGCAAGGGTGGCGTCGGCAAGAGCACGACGGCCGCGAATCTCGCGCTCGCGCTCGCGGCCGAGGGCGCATCGGTCGGCATGCTGGACGCGGACATCTACGGTCCCTCGCTACCGATGATGCTCGGCATCACCGGCCGTCCCGAATCGCCCGACAACCAGACGATGAATCCGCTCGAAGGCCACGGCATCCAGGCGAATTCGATCGGCTTTCTGATCGAGCAGGACAATCCGATGGTCTGGCGCGGCCCGATGGTCACTTCCGCGCTCGAACAATTACTGCGTCAAACCAACTGGAAGGATCTCGATTACCTCGTCGTCGACATGCCGCCGGGCACCGGCGACATTCAGCTCACGCTCTCGCAGAAGGTGCCGGTCACGGGCGCGGTGATCGTCACGACGCCGCAGGACATCGCGCTGCTGGACGCGAAGAAGGGCTTGAAGATGTTCGAGAAGGTCGGCATTCCGATTCTCGGCATCGTCGAGAACATGAGCACGCACATCTGCTCGAACTGCGGCCACGAAGAGCACATCTTCGGCGCGGGCGGCGGCGAGCGCATGGCGAAGGAGTACGGCGTCGAGATTCTTGGGTCCTTGCCGCTCGATATCGCCATTCGCGAGCGCACCGACGCGGGCGAGCCGACCGTGGTGTCGCAGCCCGAGAGCCGCATCGCGGAGATGTATCGCGCGATTGCACGGCGCGTCGCGATCTCGATTGCCGAGCGTCAGCGCGACATGACCTCGAAGTTTCCGAGCATCGTCGTGCAGAACACCTGATTTCGAGCATTCGATCAAATCTGCGCGAGCCTTGTGCGATGCGGCTCGCGGTATCATGTCGCCTTCGATGCACGGCAACGCGGACGCACTGGGCGTGCGCGGGCCGTCGAGAGGATCGCATGAGACACAGATTCGACGGAAGGGCGCTTTACGCCTCGATCGCGATGGCCGCTTGCAGCGTCATGCTGAGCGGTTGCGGGCTCTTCTTCCAGAATCACGAAAAGCGCGCGGACGCGGTGCTCCAGCCTACGCCCGGAAACGCGACGCGCGGCACCGTCACGCTGATCGAGCGCGCGGACGGCGTGCAGGTTTCCTACAACCTCACCGACATGCCGCCGAACAGCGATCACGCGCTGACCGTGCACGAGCGCGGCGACTGCATCGCGGTCAGCGAGCAGGACGCGAGCCCGGTGTTCGCGCTGCCTTCGGATCGCAGAAGGACGGTTTCGCGGCTCGAAGGCGAGCTCGGCAATATCCACGCGGACGCGACCGGCGCGGCGACGGGCTTCATCGTGGCGACCGATGTCTCGCTCGACGGCGTGCGCTCGATCATTTCCCGCGCGATCATGTTGCATCGCGAAGCAATGGACCCGTACGCGAACGCGCCGCATAACGTGGGCCCCGCGCTCGCTTGCGGCGTGATCCGGCGCTAGCCGCCCCGTTCGCGTCGCGCGCGGCGCGGCGGCCCGATCGCGTAAAATACCCGCTTTCGTCTGGTCCGCGCGGTGCAAACCGCCGCCGGCCATGCCCCGTTTCACCATAGGCGGCGGTCGCGAGACCCGAGCCGTTCACCGTTGAGTAGCGTCCCCTATGAGCATCAAGTCCGACAAGTGGATTCGCCGCATGGCCGAAGAGCACAAAATGATCGAGCCGTTCGTGCGCGATCAGGTGCGCGTGACCGAGGACGGCCGCAAGATCGTGAGCTACGGCACGTCGAGCTACGGCTACGACATCCGCGTCGCCGACGAATTCAAGATTTTCACCAACATCAATTCGACCATCGTCGATCCGAAGAATTTCGACGAGAAATCGTTCGTCGACTTCAAGGGCGATGTCTGCATCATTCCGCCGAATTCTTTCGCGCTCGCGCGCACGGTCGAGTATTTCCGCATTCCGCGCTCGTGCTTGACGGTGTGTCTCGGCAAGTCGACCTACGCGCGCTGCGGGATCATCGTGAACGTGACGCCGTTCGAGCCGGAATGGGAAGGTTATGTCACGCTCGAATTCTCGAATACGACACCTTTGCCTGCCAAAATCTACGCGAACGAAGGCGTCGCTCAAGTCCTGTTCTTCGAAAGCGACGAAATCTGTGAGACGTCGTACGCGGATCGCGGCGGGAAGTACCAGGGACAGCACGGCGTGACGCTGCCCAAAACCTGATCGTCGCCGCGCTTTTAGCAACGCACACGGCAAACGCTTGTCGAAAGACCGCTGGCTCCGGGATTGCTTCCCGGGCAGCGGTCGTTTCCATTTGGAGATTCGCCCCATGAAGTTCCGCTTCCCCGTCGTCATCATCGACGAAGACTTTCGCTCCGAGAACATCTCGGGTTCCGGCATCCGGGCACTTGCCGAGGCGATCGAGAAAGAAGGCGCCGAAGTCCTCGGCCTGACGAGCTACGGCGATCTCGCCGCGTTCGCGCAGCAGTCGAGCCGCGCGTCGTGTTTCATCCTGTCGATCGATGACGACGAACTGTTGCCTTACGCCGATAACGTCGTCGTGGAAGGCGATACACCGGAACTCGCCTCGGCGATCGTGGCGCTGCGTGCGTTCATCAACGCCGTGCGCCGCCGCAACGCGGATATCCCCATCTTCCTGTACGGCGAGACGCGCACCTCGCGCCACTTGCCGAACGACATCCTGCGCGAGTTGCACGGCTTCATCCACATGTTCGAGGACACGCCGGAATTCGTCGCGCGTCACGTGATCCGCGAAGCGAAGGTTTATCTCGATGCGCTCGCGCCGCCGTTCTTCAAGGAACTCGTGCAGTACGCGGACGAAGGTTCGTATTCGTGGCACTGCCCGGGGCACTCGGGCGGCGTCGCGTTCCTGAAGAATCCGCTCGGGCAGATGTTCCACCAGTTCTTCGGCGAAAACATGCTGCGCGCGGACGTCTGCAACGCGGTCGAGGAACTGGGGCAACTGCTGGATCACACCGGCCCGGTCGCGGCGTCCGAGCGTAACGCCGCGCGCATTTTCGGCGCGGATCATCTCTTTTTCGTGACCAACGGTACGTCCACGTCGAACAAGATCGTGTGGCATGCGACCGTCGCGCCGGGCGACATCGTGCTGGTCGATCGCAACTGCCACAAGTCGATCCTCCACGCGATCACGATGACCGGCGCGATTCCCGTCTTCCTCACGCCGACGCGCAATCACTTCGGCATCATCGGGCCGATTCCGCGCGACGAGTTCAAGCCGGAGAATATCCGCAGGAAGATCGAGGCGAATCCGTTCGCGCGCGAAGCGCTGGCGAAGAACCCGAAGGTCAAGCCGCGCATTCTGACGATCACGCAGAGCACCTACGACGGCGTCGTCTACAACGTCGAAATGATCAAGGATCTGCTCGGCGACATGCTCGACACGCTGCACTTCGACGAAGCCTGGTTGCCGCACGCCGAGTTCCACTCGTTCTATCAGGACATGCACGCGATCGGCGCGGGCCGTCCGCGCACCGGCGCGCTCGTGTTCGCGACGCATTCCACGCACAAGCTGCTCGCGGGCATCTCGCAGGCGTCGCAGATTCTCGTGCAGGACAGCGAGAACAGCACCTTCGACCGTCATCGCTTCAACGAGGCGTATCTGATGCACACGTCGACGTCGCCGCAATACGCGATCATCGCGTCGTGCGACGTCGCGGCCGCGATGATGGAAGCGCCGGGCGGCGAGGCGCTCGTGGAAGAGTCGATTGCGGAGGCGCTCGATTTCCGCCGCGCGATGCGCAAGGTCGATGACGAATACGGCGACGACTGGTTCTTCAAGGTCTGGGGACCGGACGCGCTCGCGGAAGAGGGCATCGGCGACCGCGAGGACTGGGTTCTGAAGCCCAACGACCGCTGGCACGGTTTCGGCCCGCTCGCCGAAGGCTTCAACATGCTCGACCCGATCAAGGCGACGATCATCACGCCCGGGCTGAACGTGGACGGCGAGTTCGGCGAGTCGGGCATTCCGGCCGCGATCGTCACGAAGTATCTGGCGGAGCACGGCATCATCGTGGAGAAGACGGGGCTTTACTCGTTCTTCATCATGTTCACGATCGGCATCACCAAGGGCCGCTGGAACTCGATGGTCACGGAACTCCAGCAGTTCAAGGACGACTACGACAACAATCAGCCGTTGTGGCGCGTGCTGCCGGAGTTCGTCGCGCAGCATCCGTCGTATGAGCGCATCGGCTTGCGCGATCTGTGCGAGCAGATTCACAGCGTCTATCGCGCGAACAATATCGCGCGCCTGACGACCGAGATGTATCTGTCGAGCATGGAGCCGGCGATGAAACCGTCAGAGGCGTTCGCCAAGCTCGCGCACCGCGAGATCGATCGCGTGCCTATCGACGAACTGGAAGGGCGCGTGACGTCGATCCTTCTGACGCCGTATCCGCCGGGCATTCCGCTCCTGATTCCGGGCGAGCGTTTCAATCGCACGATCGTCGATTATCTGCGTTTCGCGCGCGAGTTCAACGAGCGTTTCCCGGGCTTCCATACGGACATCCACGGTCTGGTCGGCGAGATGATCAACGGGCGCATCGAGTATTTCGTCGATTGCGTGCGGCAGTGAGCCGCGGCGCTGGCGATCGGAACGCGATTCGAGAGAAAACCGCGCGGTTGAAAGACGGGCATCGCCGGACTTATTACGGATGCCCGACTATCCCGCTGTTGGAGCTTGCTTTGCTAAATGCAAGCATCCTGTGGATGGCAGGATGCTTCGACCGCACGTGCGCCGCGCGGCCTGGTCCGGGACCTCGTAGCCTCAGATCAGGCCTTCGGCCTTGAGCGCGGCCCGCACGCCCGGACGTGCACCGACACGCTCCTGATACGCGACAAGCGCCGGCCACTTGCCGAGATCGAGATCGATATGCGTGGCCCAGCCGAGCACGGTGAAGAGATACGCATCGCCGATGCTGAACTCGTTGCCGAGCAGGAACTGCTTGTCGTCGACCTGCTGCGCGACGTAAGCGAGACGGCGTTCGAGGTTGGCCATCGCCGCGGCTTTCCAGTCGCTGCTCGCGGCCGGGTTGAAGAACGGCGAGAAGTTCTTGTGCAATTCCGTGCCGATGAACGTGAGCCAGCCTTGCAGGCGATAGCGCGCCATCGCGTCGTTGAGCGGTGCGAGATGCTTCGCCGGAACCTGATCGGCGATGTATTGCATGATCGCGGGGCCTTCGGTCAGCAGTTCGCCGCCGTCGAGCAGAAGCGCGGGCACGTAGCCCTTCGCGTTGATCTTGGTGAAATCCGCGCCGCTCGCGGTGAGCTTGGTCTTGAGATCGACGGCTTCGATTTCGTAAGGGAGTCCGGATTCTTCGAGAGCGATGTGCGAAGCGAGGGAACAGGCGCCTGCCTTGTAGAACAGTTTCAAAACAATTTCTCCTTGATGACTGCGCACGATTATGAACGATGTCGTATGCGCGCAGCACCCGCTGTCCCGAAACTGACTGTGTCGTTTTACGAAAGAACGATTCGACGGAATTGCCTTTGCTGAAGGCAAATAATCGATAGAAATCAGTCGAGGATGAATTCGCGTGAAGACGTGACGGGCCGCGGCGGCATCGGAAATTCGGGATCGGCCGCCATGTCGTGCAGCGCGGCTTCGATCGTGTCGCACATCGCGTTCAGCGCGAGATCGTTCTCTTCGAGACCGAATGGATCTTCGATCTGCGCGGCGATCGCCTCCAGCGCCATGAATGCATATGCGACGAGCAGCGCGAAAAGCGGCGTGAGCAGACCGGCGCCATCGACGAGTCCGAACGGCAGCATCACGCAGAAGAGGTAGATCGTGCGGTGAATCATCACCGAGTATGAGAAGGGCAGCGGCGTCGACGCGATGCGCTCGCATCCGCCGATCACGTCCGAAAGCGCGTTCAGATTGTGCTGAATCGCGAGCACCGCATAGCCGTCGAGCACACCTTCGCGTTTGCGCTCGGCAACCCATTCGCCGAGCCAGACCAGAATCAGCGCGGGTCGAAACTGCGCGGCGGCCACGCGCGCGTGCAGCTCGGGTGGCAGGCGGGGCGCGAGATCGGCGAGCGCATCGGTGCCGCGCAATTGATGCCTCAACGCGTGAGACAGTCCGCCCAGCGCGGCGAGAAGGCGTCGCGACTGCGCGCGGTCGGGCTTCTCCGGCAACGACAGCACCTGCTGCGCCAGCGCGCGCGAAGTATTGAGCAGCGCGCCCCACAGCCTGCGGCCTTCCCACCAGCGCTCGTAACTCGCGCCATTGCGAAAGCCGAGAAACACCGCCAGCGCGATGCCGACGAGCGCAAACGGCGGCGTGCCGAGCCCAATCGGATAGTGGCGCATGTGGTCGTGCATGAAAATCGCCGCGACCGACAGCAGGAAGATCAGCCCGAGGCGCGGCAGCAGTTGCGGCAGCACGGAGCCGCGCCACACGAACAGCAGCCGGAACCAGTTGAGCTTGGGGCGAATGATCATTTGCGAGCTTGTCGATGAATGCGCGATTAATGCGCGAGCAATTTGCGATTATCTCGAAAATGCCGCGCATCGCGTCCAGAAACGAAAAAGGCCGCTCTTACGAACGGCCTTCGGGGATCAGCAGCCAGGCATTGCGATCAAAGCGCCGCGCGGGCCGCCTGCGCCGCCGCGCGCACCTGATCCGGCGCGGTGCCGCCCGGATGATTGCGGCTCGCGACCGAGCCTTCGAGCGTCAGATACTCGAACACGTCCTCGCCGATCAGATGCGCGACGTTCGGCAGTTCGATGCGCATCGCGTCGAGCGACAGGTCCGCGATATCGCAGCCGCGATCGTCGCAGATGCGCACCGCGTGCGCGACCGCTTCGTGCGCGTCGCGAAAGGGCAGGCCGCGCTTCACGAGATAGTCCGCGAGATCGGTTGCGGTCGCAAAACCTTGCAGCGCCGCGGCGCGCATCGCGTCCGGTTTCACGGTGATGCCCGCCGCCATTTCCGCGAAAATGCGCAGCGTGTCCGCGACGGTATCGACGGTATCGAACAGCGGCTCCTTGTCTTCCTGATTGTCCTTGTTGTACGCGAGCGGCTGGCCTTTCATCAGCGTGAGAAGCGCCATCAGGTGGCCGTTCACGCGCCCGGTCTTGCCGCGCGCGAGTTCGGGCACGTCGGGGTTCTTCTTCTGCGGCATGATCGACGAACCCGTGCAGAAACGGTCCGCCAGATCGATGAAGCCGACGCGCGGGCTCATCCACAGCACGAGTTCCTCGGAGAAGCGCGACACGTGCGTCATGACGAGCGCGGCCGCCGCCGTGAATTCGATCGCGAAGTCGCGGTCCGACACCGCGTCGAGCGAATTCGCGCAGATGCCGTCGAAGCCGAGCGTTTTCGCGACCGCGTGACGGTCGATCGGGTAGCTCGTGCCGGCGAGCGCCGCCGCGCCCAGCGGCAGGCGGTTCACGCGCCGACGCAGATCGCGCATGCGTTCGGCGTCGCGCGAGAACATTTCGACATAGGCCAGAAGGTGATGGCCGAACGTGACCGGCTGCGCCACCTGCAAGTGCGTGAAGCCCGGCATGATGGTGCCGGCGTGCTTCTCCGCCATGTCGATGAGCGCGACGCGCAAATCCTTCAGCAGATCGCCGATCCGGTCGATTTCGCCGCGCAGCCACAGGCGAATGTCGGTCGCGACCTGATCGTTGCGCGAGCGGCCGGTGTGCAGGCGCTTGCCGGCATCGCCGATCAACGCGGTCAGGCGCGCCTCGATGTTCAGATGCACGTCTTCCAGATCCAGCTTCCACTCGAACTCGCCGCGCTCGATTTCGCCCTTGATCTGCGCCATGCCGCGCTCGATGGCGGCGAGATCGTCGGCGCCGATGATCTTCTGCGCCGCGAGCATCGATGCGTGCGCGAGCGAGCCTTGAATGTCGACGAGCGCGAGCCGGTTGTCGAAGAACACCGACGACGTGTAGCGCTTGACGAGTTCCGACATCGGCTCGGAGAAGCGAGCCGACCAGGCTTCGCCTTTTTTGTGGAGTTGGGACGTCATGGTGATGTGCAGTGGCGGTTGAGGCGGCTTTTCTCAAGCCGGAAGTCTACGATTTTAACAGTTGTGTCATTCGTTCCCGACGAGGATGACGAGCTTCAAATCCTCCCGATGCGCGGGCTTGAACGTGATCTGATTGAACACGACGCGCCCGCGCGCCGGATGATTGAACGCGCGCTCGCCGCCTTCGCGCTCGAACACGTCCTGCGACGCCCAGTAGCGCGCGAAGGCATCGCTCGCGGCGCTCAGATCGTCGATGAGCGCGCGGGTCGGCGCGTCGTTCAGATGACGGATCGAATCGGCGCGGAATTCGGCCGCGAGACGCCGCGCGCGCGTTTCCCAGTCGACGATCAACTCGCGCGCGGCCGGCGACGTGAACGTGTAAGTGAGCAGATTGCGGTCATGCGCGCCATCGAGCCAGCCGACGAACAACGCCGACGCGTGCTCGTTCCAGCGCAGCGCGTTCCACTGGCGATCGAGCACGTAGGCGGGCGCGCCGATGAGCCCGACGGTCTGGAGCAACGCGGCGGGCGCGTCTTGCGATGCGGGGTCCGGTTCGGAGGGATCGCGCTGGGCGGCGAGTTCGAAGAGATAGGCGCGCTCGGCGCGCGACAATTGCAGCGCGACGGCGATGCGCGCGAGGGCATCCGCGGAAGCGGATACGGGGCGGCCTTGCTCGATCCACGTGTACCAGGTCGGACTCACGCCGCACAGTTGCGCGACTTCCTCGCGGCGCAGCCCGGGCGTGCGCCGCCGCGGACCGGGCGCGAGGCCGACGGCCTGCGGCGAAAGCCGTTCGCGGTGCGCGCGGATGAACTCGCCGAGCGCGTGCGCGGGCGTTTCGGCGAGGGATTCGTTCTTGTCGGCGGGGTTCATGCGTGGCAGGTGGTGTGCATACCAGAATAACTACATAACTTGTACTGGTACAAGGCGGGCTTTATTGTACTGAACAGACTTCCCCACACCCAAGCGGAGACCGTAATGAAACACCACGACCAGGTCGCAGACGCGTTCGGCAGCACCGCTGCCGCCTATCTCACGAGCGCCGTCCACGCGAGCGGCGCGGATCTGCAGAATCTCAGCGCGACTTTCGCGGCCACGTGCGGCAACGCGACCGTGCTGGACATGGGTTGCGGCGCGGGTCACGCGAGTTTTGCGATCGCGCCGCACGTGCGCGAGGTGGTGGCGTACGACATCGCGCCGCAGATGCTCGCGACAGTCGAGGCGGCCGCGAAGGAGCGCGGCCTGACGACGATCCGCACGCAGCAGGGCGCGGCCGAAGCGCTGCCGTTCGCCGACGCCAGCTTCGACTGGGCGATGAGCCGCATGAGCGCGCATCACTGGCGCGACGTGCCGGCGGCGCTTTCCGAAGTGCGTCGCGTGCTGAAACCGGGCGGCCGGCTGAAATTCATCGATATCGCGGGTATCGACGATCCGCTCTACGACACGCACATTCAGGCCATTGAAATCCTGCGCGATGCGTCGCACATCCGCGACTATCGCGCCGACGAATGGATCGCGATGCTCGACGCCGCCGGCTTCGACGCGCACATCGCGCAACGCTGGCGCATTCCGCTGGAATTCGAATCGTGGGTAACGCGCATGCGCACGCCGCCCGAGCGCGTCACGGCGATCAGATCAATGTGGAAGAGCGCGCCCGATGAAGTGCGCCAGTACTTCGGCGTGAAGGAGGATGGCTCGTTCGAACTCGACGCGATGATGATCGAGGCGAAACGAAGGGACTAAAAGGAAAACGGCGTCGCGCCGGAAAAAGCGCGACGCCGTCCGGCCTCAACCGGTATTGCGCAATCCCGCCGCAATCCCGTTGATCGTCAGGTGAATCCCGCGCCGCAAACGCACGTTCTGGTCGCCCGCGCGGTGACGCTTGAGCAGTTCCACCTGCAAGTGGTTGAGCGGATCGAGATACGGGAAGCGGTTCTTGATCGAGCGCGCGAGCAACGGGTTGTCCGCGAGACGATCGCCTTTTCCCGTGATCTCGGCGAGCACGTTCGAGGTGCGCTCGTGCTCCGCGACGATCTTGTCGAACACGGTCTTGCGCAGCTTCTTGTCGGTGACGAGTTGCGCATAACGGGACGCCACCGCGAGATCGGTCTTCGCGAGCACCATGTCCATGTTCGACAGCAGGTTCTTGAAGAACGGCCACGTCTTGTGCATCTTGCGCAGCGTCGCGAGCCGCTTCGCGCGTTCATCGTCGGAACCGGCGCGGTCGAGATACGCCGTCACCGCGCTGCCGAACCCGTACCAGCCCGTGAGCAGCAGACGGCACTGGCCCCACGAAAAGCCCCACGGAATCGCGCGCAGGTCTTCGATCTTGCGCTGCTTCGGGTCTTGCAGCTTGCGCGACGCCGGCCGGCTGCCGATGTTCAGTTCCGCGATCTCCGAAATCGGCGTCGACAGGAAAAAGTAGTCGGTGAAACCGGGCGTCTCGTACACGAGCGCGCGGTACGCGGCCATCGCGGAATCGGACAGCGTCTGCATCGTCGCTTCGAATTGCGGCAGTTGCGCGGGCGCGTTCTCGTGCGGCAAGAGCGATGCTTCGAGCGTCGCGGCGACGACCGTTTCCAGATTGCGCCGCCCGATCTCCGGATTGCCGAACTTGCTCGCGATCACTTCGCCTTGCTCGGTCAGGCGAATCTGCCCATCGACGGTGCCGGGCGGCTGCGACAGAATCGCCTGATAGGTCGGGCCGCCGCCGCGTCCGACCGTGCCGCCGCGACCGTGGAACAGACGCAGCGTTGTGCCGTGTTCCTTGAAGAGCCCGACCAGCGCCACTTCCGCGCGATACAGCTCCCAGTTCGACGTGAGGAAACCGCCGTCCTTGTTGCTGTCCGAATAGCCGAGCATGACTTCCTGCTCGTTGCCCTGATTCTCGATCAGCTTGTCGATGCCCGGCAGCGCGAAGAACTCGCCCATGATGACGGGCGCGTTGCGCAAGTCGGCGATGGTCTCGAAGAGCGGAATGACCATCAGGCCGTCGCGCGGGGAATCGTCCTTCGCGCCGAGGTAGCCTTGCAGCACGCCGGTTTCCTTCTGCAGCAACATGACTTCCAGCAAGTCGCTGACGGTTTCCGTGTGCGAGATGATGTAGTTGCGCACCGCGCGCGCGCCGAATTTCTGACGCGTCTCGCGCGCCGCTTCGAGCACGCCGAGTTCGCTCTTCGCGAGATCGGAATATTGCGCGTAAGGAAGACGCAGCGGACGCGGCTGCGCGAGTTCCTTCAGCAGCACTTCGCGCTTTTGCTCTTCGGAAAGCGAGGTGTAATCCGCCACCACGCCCGCGCGCGCAAGCAGTTCGCCGACGACGGCTTCGTGAATATCCGAGCTTTGCCGCAGATCGATACTCGCGAGATGAAAGCCGAACACTTCGGCGGCGCGCGCGAGCGGCGACAGACGCAGGATCGACATCGACGCGCCGTGATGTTCCGCGAGCGAATCGATCAGCACGTGCAGGTCGCGCACGAATTCGGAGGCGTCGGCGTAGGGCGTCGCGCGAATCTGCGGCTGGCCGGCGCCCGCGCTGCGCACCGCCACGACGCCTTCGCCGAGCCGCACGCGCGCGCTCGCCGCGAGCCGCGTGTACATGCCGATGAG
>NZ_FCOJ02000066.1 GCF_001545035.1 Caballeronia glebae | reverse complement strand
CCACGCAACGGTCGGCAAGCTGATCGACGAATTCTTCCTGCCGTATTTGAAAATCCGCAATCGCCGTGCGGGTTACGCGGTGTCGATCGTCAAGGCGGGCGCGAAGCTCGTCGGCCACGACGCGGGTCCGGTGCGCGCGCCGCTCACCGATCTGAACGAAGAAGAGTGCGAGCAGCTCGACGTGCTGATCAAGAAGCTCGGCGCGCAGTAAGGAAACAGGCAGGAGACAAGCGAAGCGCGTGAAGCGCGGCGCCGCAAGCGCGCCGTGCGTCGCTTCGCCTATGAGGGTCGCTCAGAGACGAATCGCGCGGCCCTCCGTGCATCAGCACGATCGAAACATAGGGGAAGTCCATGTCGATGAGCCGCGCCGCGAACCCCGCGGACGTCATGAAGCGCACCAAGGTGCGCTATCTCATTCTGTTGCTGATCTTCGCGATCACGACGTTCAACTATGCGGACCGCGCGACCTTGTCGGTGACAGGTTCCGCGATGCGCGCCGAATTCGGTTTCGACGCGATTCGCATGGGTTACATCTTCTCGGCCTTCAGTTGGGCGTATGTGCTCTCGCAAATGCCCGCGGGCTGGCTGCTGGATCGCTTCGGCGCGCGGCGCGTGTATGCGGCGAGCATCTTTCTATGGTCGCTCTTCACGCTGCTGCAAAGTACGATCGGCCTGCTCGGCAGCGCGGCGACGGCGGTGACCGCGCTCTTCGTGCTGCGTTTCGCGATGGGCGCGGCGGAAGCGCCCGCGTTTCCGGCCAATGCGAAAGTCGTCGCGAGCTGGTTCCCGACGAAGGAGCGCGGCACGGCATCGGCGATCTTCAACTCGGCGCAATATTTCGCAGCCGTCGTTTTCACGCCGTTGATGGCGTGGCTCACGCACGCGTTCGGCTGGCATCACGTCTATATCGTGATGGGCATCGCGGGCCTGCTGCTCGCGCTCACCTGGCTCTCGGTGATGAAGAATCCGGCGGACCATCCGCGCGTGAACGCGCAGGAGCTGGCGTACATCGAGGAAGGCGGCGGTCTCGTGCATGGTCATCGGCGCGCGAGCGGCGTGGCGCTCGCGAAGACGAACAGCGTGGGCTGGCCGGTCGTGAAGCAGTTGCTGACCAACCGGATGCTGCTCGGCGTGTATCTCGCGCAGTACTGCATCAACGTGCTCACGTACTTCTTCCTGACGTGGTTTCCGATCTATCTCGTGCAGGCGCGTCACATGACGATTCTGCAGGCGGGCTTCGTCGCGTCGCTGCCGGCCATCTGCGGCTTCACGGGCGGCGTGCTCGGCGGCGTGATCTCCGATGGCCTCATCCGTCGCGGCAAGTCGCTGACCTTCGCGCGCAAGACGCCGATCGTCTGCGGCATGCTGCTGTCGTCGTGCATCATCGGCTGCAATTACGTCGATACCGACTGGATCGTCGTCGCGCTGATGTCGCTCGCGTTCTTCGGCAAGGGCATCGGCGCATTGGGCTGGGCCGTGGTCGCCGATACGTCGCCGAAGGAAGCCATCGGGCTTTCCGGATCGATCTTCAACATGTTCGGCAATGTCGCCGGCATCGTCACGCCGATCGTGATCGGCTATCTCGTCGCGCAGTCAGGCTCGTTCAACGGCGCGCTGGCGTTTGTCGGGATCAATGCGCTGATCACGGTCTTCAGCTATCTCGTGATCGTGAAGGAGATCAAGCGCGTCGAATTGAAGCTCTGATTCGCGGCGATCGATGAAAAAAGCGCGTTCCGCTCATGGCGGAACGCGCTTTCGTTTTTTATGCGTTTATCGTCGCGTCGATACGCAACGCCTCGCCGCCATCGACGATTGCGAGCAGGCGATCCACGTTCGGATGCGCGCCCGGACGATTACGCGCATCGGCGGTGTGCTCGGCGAACACAGCGAGACCGTGCTCGGCGGCGCGGGCGTCGAGCACGCCGAACGCTTGCTTCAGATAGTTATAGACCGCGACCGAGCCTTGCTTGCCCGGCTTGTTCTCGATGCTCGCGACGATCTCACCTTTGCCGTCGATCAGATCGATGCGCTCGATGCCGTCGATGGCGGGCAATTGGGCGAGGTTATCCTTGAATACATTGCTCGGCTGAATCACGAAAAGCACTCCACGTTTGAGTTGATGATGCGGGCGCGGTATCTTATCCGATCACTTAGCCGATCAACATGAGGGCGCAATCGCGCGCGTCGTCACTCGGGGATTTCGGGTTCGACCAGCCGCGCCAGTTGAACGAGCGATTCCTGCCAGCCGAGATAGCACATCTCCACCGGAATGACCTCGGGCACGCCTTCCTGAACAATGCTCAGCTCGGTCCCGCACACGACCTGCCGCAACGAGACGGTGACGTGCATTTCGCCGGGCAGGTTCGGATCGTCGAAGCGGTCCGTGTAGCGAATCTTCTCGAACAGCACCAGTTCGATGTACTCGCCGCCGAACGAGTGGCCGTTGCCCGTGCCGAAGTTGCGAAACGACATCTTGTGCGTTCCGCCCGGGCGCGCATCCATGTGATGGACCTGACAAGTGAAGCCGTAGGGCGGAAGCCATTTCGCGATTGCATCGGGTTCGAGGAACGCGCGATAGAGGCGCTCGGGCGTCGTGCGCAAAACGCGGTGAAGGCGGATGGTTCCGGTGCTCATGGCGTGCTCTCCTTTCGTTCGAAATAATGGATACATCTCTACGACGATGCATCGAAGCGCGAATCGACATGCAAGGGAATCGGGAAAACCCTTGCTTCCCTTCAATGCCGCGGAATAATACTTGCTCGCCGATTCGAACTCGCGCCATTTCAAGGAAACAATCCCATGCCCAACATCGACCGCCGCGGCTTTCTCATGACCAGCGCCGCGGGCGCTTTCGCATCGGCGGCAGGCACGACGGCGTTCGCGCAGACGAGCAACGCCGCGTCCGCGTCCGCGCCCGCATCGGCCAGCGGTGCGAATGCGAAGCCGCCGCGCGTCACGCGCATCCTCGCGGACTTCATCGTCGGAACGGGTTATGGCAATCTGCCCGCGCCGGTGCGCAAGGAAGGCGTGCGGACCTTGATGAACTGGGTCGGCGTGGCGGTCGGCGGATCGCACGACGAGACGGTGAACCGCGCCGTCGCCGCGCTGACGCCATTCTCCGGGCCGCCGCAAGCGAATCTGCTCGGCCGGACCGAGCGCTTCGACATCATGAACGCGGCGTTCATCAATGGCGTGAGCAGCCATATCTTCGATTACGACGACACGCATCTGAAGACCATCATTCATCCGGCGGGACCGGTCGTGTCGGCAATATTGGCGTATTCGCAATATCGCGCGGTGACGGGGAAGGACTTTCTGAACGCGCTCGTGCTGGGCGTCGAAACGGAACTGCGAATTGGCAATGCGGTGTATCCGAATCATTACGATGTCGGCTGGCATATTACCGGCACGTGCGGCGTGTTCGGCTCGGCCGCGGCGACTGGCAAACTGATGGGGCTGAGCGTCGAACAGATGGTCGGGGCGCTCGGCCTCGCCGCCTCGCAGCCGGTGGGCCTGCGCGAGTCGTTCGGCTCGATGAACAAGAGCTTCAACCCCGGGCGCGCCGCCGCGAATGGCATTTTCGCGGCGCTGCTCGCGAGCCAGAACTACACCAGCTCGGACGGCATGATCGAAGCGAAACGCGGCTGGGCCAACACCATCAGCACCAAGCAGGACTATCGCGAGATAACAGACGGTCTCGGCTCGCACTGGGAATCGACGTTGAATACCTACAAGCCTTTTGCGTGCGGCATCGTCATTCATCCGTCGATCGATGCGGCGATCCAGTTGCGCAATCAGGAGCATCTGAGCGCGGATCAGATCGCGCGCGTCGATCTTCGCGTGCATCCGCTCGTGCTCGAACTCACGGGCAAGAAGACGCCGCAGATCGGGCTCGAAGGCAAGTTCAGCATCTATCACGCGGTGGCTATTGCGATCATCGACGGCGCGGCTGGCGAAAAGCAGTTCAGCGATGTCAAAGTACGCGATCCAAAGACGGTCGCGCTGCGCGACAAGGTGAACGCGGTCGTCGACCCGTCCATCAAGCCGGAACAGGTCGACATGACGATCACGTTGAAGGACGGCCGCAAGCTGCACAAGTACATCGAGCATGCGATCGGCAGCACGCAAATCCCGATGACCGATCAGCAGCTTGAAACGAAGTTTTCGGATCTCGCGGAAGGCATTCTCACGCCGGAGCAAACGCGCGCGCTGATCGACAAGTGCTGGCACGTCGAGCAGCTCGACAGCGCAAGCGAGATCGCGACCGCCGCGCTGCCGCGATGACGCGCGCGGCGATCGTTTGACGGCGAGACGTTATACCGGCGGATAAGTTGGCGAATACGCGGCCGCCTTGATATGCGCGACGAGATCGGCGGGCCGCTCCACGCGCGCGAGGCCATGATCGAAAATGTACTCGGCAACGGACGCCGCGACATGCATCGATGCCTTGAAGATTTGGCTTTGCGGCGGATAGATCAGGCCTTTTTCGAGGCTTTCGTCGCTGACCTGCTCGGCCACCGCCTTCGCCGCGACGATGAACATTTCTTCCGTCACGCGTGTGGCGCCCGTGGCGAAGACCGCCATGCCCATCGCGGGAAAGATGTAGACGTTGTTGCCCTGCCCCGGCACGAAGTGCTGTGCCTCGATCTGCACGGGCGGAAACGGGCTGCCGCTCGCGAAGATCGCGCGCCCTTTGGACCATCGGTACGCTTCTTCGGCGGTGCATTCGGAACGCGACGTCGGATTGGAGTACGGAAAGATGATCGGGCGCTCGTTGATTTCGCTCATCGCTTCGATCACCGCCTGGTTGAAGAGCTTGGGCACCGTGCTCACGCCGATGATGCACGTCGGCTTCAGCGCGCGGACCGCGTCGACGAAGCTGTTGATCGGCGCGTGATCGATCGCGAAGACCTTTTGAAATTCAGCGAGATCGGTGCGTGAGCGCACCATCAGCCCGTTGACGTCGAAGAGACTGCTGCACTTGCGCGCAGATTCGATATCCAGACCTTCCAGCACCATCGCCTCGCTGATCAGTTCCGCGATGCCGGTCGCCGCCGATCCTCCGCCGAGAAACAGGAAGCGCTGATCGGTCAGCTTCTGCTTCGAGATGCGCAGCGCGCCATAGATGCCCGCGAGCGCGACGGCCGCGGTGCCCTGGATATCGTCGTTATACGTGCACACCTTGTCCTTGTAGCGCGCGAGCAGCGGCACCGCGTTGAAGTTGGCGAAATCTTCCCACTGGATGCAGCACTTCGGATAGAGGTCCTGCACCGCGCTCACGAACTCGTCGACGAATGCGTCGTAGTCGGCGCCGCGCACGCGTTCATGCCTCAGGCCGAGATACAGCGGATCGTCGAGCAGCGACGCGTTGTTCGTGCCGACGTCGAGCGTGATGGGCAGGCAAACCGACGGCGGCACGCCTGCGCAGGCGGTGTACAGCGCGAGCTTGCCGATCGGAATGCCCATGCCGCCGACACCGAGATCGCCCAGACCGAGTATGCGTTCGCCATCCGTCACGACGATGAAGCGCACGTCCTGTTCCGGCCAGTTGCGCAGCAGTTCCTTCACGCGGCCGCGCGCATCGATCGGGATATAGAGACCCCGCGTCGCCCTGAACACATGATCGAACTTCTGGCAGGCTTCGCCGACTGTCGGTGTATAGACGATCGGCATGTACGTTGCCGGATCGGACATGAGCAGCGCATAGAAGAGCGTCTCGTTGCGCGCCTGCAGGTCGGACAAGAAGAGATAGCGCTGCAGGTCGCTGTCGAGTGCCGCAAGTTCCGTGTGCGTACGCGCGATCTGGATCGCCAGCGAATTCACTCCCGGCGGCAGCAATCCTTCCAGACGATACTTCCGGCGCTCGTCTTGCGAGAAGGCCGTGCCGCGATTGAATCGCGGATTGTGCAGGATGTCGTAGCCATAGGCCTGCGTGGACATGATCGTTTCCTTATTGAGGTAATCTTAAAAATTCACGAAGACGCCGATTCATAGCGCATGGGTTATGACCGGCGTGACGATGGCGAATGACGGTCACTATATCTTATGAGGAGTGCCACGAAATTCAACGCGAATAATTGTCGCTCATGCCGACAGCGCCGATGCAATCTCCGCTCAGGCGAGCGCATTGACGATCCGTCGGAGGAAATGGCACTTGGAGATATCGATGAGGATTCCGTCCGCACGTTATGGACTCGCGTTCGTCGTGAACGTGGCGTTGCCCGCGCTCGCGTACAGGATCACGATCGGCCATTTCGGCGTGGTGGGCGCACTCATAGCCTCGGCCGTGCCGCTGATCGCGTGGATGATCTTCGATGGCGTGCGCTTGAGGCATTTCGACGCGCTGAGCGCCATCGTGCTGGCGGGCATCGCCATGTCGCTGATGATCTTGCTGTCCGGCGCGGCGCGCTGGATGGGCGAAGCGCGTGAGCCGGCCGTGAGCGGCATCATCGGCGCGATGTTTCTGCTTTCGCTCTTTCGCGACCGGCCGCTGGTGTACTACCTCGCGCGCTCGACGATGTCGCGCGAAGCACAAGGCCGCGAGACCGAATTCGACGCGCTCTGGCAAGCGCGTCCGGCACTTGTCAGGTCTATCCGGCTGATGACCGCCGTCTGGGGCATTGGGCTCGTCGGCGAGAATCTTGGCCGTCTCTGGATCACGCTCGCGCTGGCCGAGCCGGAAGCCGGCCGGCTCTCCACGTGGGTCAGGTACGCGACGTATGGCGGACTGACCGCATGGACCATCGTCTATCGCCACCGATACCTCAAACGCGCGCCGCAATAGATGGCGGCAACTCGTCGGGCATCGCGCGCTTTTTTAAACATGCGCGTTCATCGGCGTAAACCCTTTCCTGATGCAGCCAACGCGAAAGCAAAGAACATTGACGCCGCCTTAATGCCCCCGAATACTGCGGTCTGCAGGGCATCGCCTGCAGTCGCTTTGCCGTCGCAAATGAATGTGCTCATAGATCAGGAGAATCGATCGCATCACGTCTTCGATAAAACCAACTCGATACAAGGAAACGTAAATGAAGAACGCCTTGTCCGTAAGCTTCGTCATGAAGGCTGCCGTCGCAGTCTCCACTGTCACGTTCGCGATGTGCGCGAGCGCCGCCGAGCCGATCAAGATCACGCTCGCCAACTGGGCCGATACGCAAGCGGTCGTCTACACCGCGAAGTACGTTCTCGAAACGAAGCTGAACCAGCCCGTTACCCTGACCACCGCGGACCTCGGCATTCAGTTTCAGGGCATTGCGCGCGGCGACGTTGATCTGATGCTGGGCGCGTGGCTTCCGGTCACGCACGCGGCCTATTACGCGCGCTTCAAGAACGACATGGAAGATCTCGGCATCATCTACTCCGGCGCGAAGATCGGCTGGGCAGTCCCGGATTACGTGCCCGAGAGCGAAGTGGCGTCGATCGGCGATCTGAACAAGCCCGATGTCAAAGCCAAGCTGAACAGCACGATTCAAGGCATCGAGCCGGGTGCTGGCGAAATGGTCGCCTCGGAGAAGGCGCTGAAGGAATACGACCTCGCCGGATATAACCTGATCCGCGCGAGCGAAGCCGGCATGCTGACCGCGGTTGCGCGCGCCTATCAATCGAAGAACTGGATCGTCGCGACGGTCTGGAGCCCGCACTGGCTCTGGCAAAAGTACAAGATGCGCTATCTGAAAGACCCCAAGGGCGTGCTCGGCGGCGACGAGCAGATTCACGGCTTCGCCTCGAAGCAGTTCGCTGCAAAGTATCCTCGCGCGAACGTCTTCATCCGGCACTTCAAGCTGACTCTGGCCGATGTCGAAGCGATCGAGCTCGATGGCAATGCATCGAACGACTGGAGCGCCGCCGCGAAAAAGTTCGTCGACAGCCATCCGGAGAAAGTCCAGGCCTGGCTTCAGCAATAGACGCAAGGCCGCGCCCGGCCGTGTTTGCCGGGCGCGCCGCCAATGTCACTCGAAGCCGATTACCTAGGTAATTGACACGTATGGACCTAAGTAATTTGAGCACTTACGCTCCTTTCAATTCGGACGCAAACCGACACGTGAAAGGGGTAGAGGACCATGGCATATCAAGCAGCCCAGACGGTAGATACCAAGACGCTAAGACGTGTCATAGCCGCGGCGTCCATCGGTAACTTTGTCGAATGGTTCGATTTCGCGGCGTATGGGTTTCTCGCGACCATTCTGACGCGCGAGTTCTTTCCCAGCGGCGATCCCACTGTCGGGCTTTTGAAGACGTTCGCGGTCTTTGCGGTCGCTTTCGCATTTCGTCCGCTCGGCGGGCTCTTTTTCGGCGTGGTCGGAGACCGCATCGGTCGTAAGCGCACCCTCGCCTTCACTATCCTGATGATGGCCGGCGCCACGACGCTGATCGGGCTGTTGCCGACTTATGCAAGCATCGGTTATTGGGCGCCGCTACTTCTCACGATCATCCGCTGCGTGCAGGGCTTTTCCGCCGGCGGCGAGTACGCGGGCGCCTGCGCCTATGTGATGGAGCACGCGCCGCGCCGGCGCCGCGCGTTCTTCGGCAGCTTCGTGCCGGTCTCGACATTCTCCTCGTTCGCGTGCGCGGCGATCGTCGCGTATGCGCTCGAATCGTCGCTCTCGCCCGCCGCGATGGTCGACTGGGGATGGCGCGTGCCGTTTCTGATCGCGGCGCCGGTCGGTCTCATCGGCGTGTATCTGCGCGTGAATCTGCACGAGACGCCGGCATTCAAGGCGCTCGAAGGAAAGCACGAAGTCGCGCATGCGCCGCTGATGGAAACCCTGCATTCGCAGTCCGGAAACATCCTGAAGCTCGGCGCGTTCGTCTCGGTGACGGCGCTTTCCTTCTATACCTTCACGACGTACTTCGCGACGTATATGCAGGTTGCCGGACATCTGTCTCGCGGCACGTCGCTTCTCGTGACCGTGCTCGCGCTCTTCTTCGCCGCGGCCCTGTGCCCGCTCGCCGGCCTTTTCTCCGATCTCGTGGGCCGCCGCGCGACGATCGCGACGACGTGCATCTTCATCATCGCCTCGGTCTATCCGGCTTTCTCGCTCGGTGGATCGGGCAACCTGTCCCAGTCGCTCCTCGGCGTTGCGCTCCTCGCCGTGGGCGCGGTGCTGTCGGGCGTGGTCACTGCCCCGCTTCTGTCGGAAGTGTTCGCCACCAAGACGCGATACACCGGTTCCGCGATCACGTACAACCTCGCGTACACGATCTTCGGCGGCACCGCGCCGCTCGTCGCGACGTGGTTGATCTCGGAGACGGGAACGAAGCTGTCGCCGGCGTATTACCTGATCGCCGTGTCGATCTTCGCGATGATCGGCGGTCTCTCGCTGCGCGAAACGTCGAAGACCGCGCTCGAAGAAGCGGGCCCGGCGAGCGCGGGTAAGAGCGATCGCGCGGCGGTCGAGCGCGCCATCAAGAGAACCATCTGAGCGCTCTTCTCTTCCATAAGATACCGGACGGATATTAGCCATGAGTAGCCTGCACGATTCGAGCATCATCATCGACGGATTGAACATCTCGAAGTTCGAGCGCTCCGTATTCGAAGATATGCGCAAGGGCGGCGTCACCGCCGTGAACTGCACCGTCTCGGTGTGGGAAGACTTTCAGAAGACCATCGATAACATCGCGGAAATGAAGCAGCAGATCCGCGAATACAGCGAAATTCTCACGCTCGTGCGCACGACCGACGACATCCGGCGCGCGAAGAAGGAGGACAAGACCGGCATCATCTTCGGCTTCCAGAACTCGTATGCGTTCGAGGATAACCTCGGCTATATCGAAGTATTCAAGGAGCTGGGCGTGAACGTGGTTCAGCTTTGCTATAACACGCAGAATCTCGTCGGCACCGGTTCTTATGAGCCCGATGGCGGCCTGTCGGGATATGGCCGCGAGGTGATTCAGGAAATGAATCGCGTCGGCATCATGGTGGATCTCTCGCATGTCGGCGCGAAGACTTCTTCCGATGCGATCGCCTGCTCGAAGAAGCCCGTCACGTACTCGCATTGCTGCCCGTACACCTTGAAGGAGCATCCGCGTAACAAGACGGATGATCAACTGCGCGAGATTTCCGATGCGAACGGTTTCGTCGGCGTGACGATGTTCATGCCCTTCCTGCGAAGGGGCGCGGACGCAACCGTCGACGATTATCTCGAAGCTATCGAATATGTTATCGATCTGATCGGCGAAGACAAGGTCGGCATAGGCACGGATTTCACGCAAGGCTATAGCACCGAATTCTTCGACTGGATCACGCATGACAAGGGCCGCTATCGCCGTCTGACGGACTTCGGCAAGGTCGTGAATCCGGAAGGCATTCGCACGATCGGCGAATTCCCGAACCTCACTGCCGCTATGGAAAAGGCCGGTTGGAGCGAATCGCGCATCAAAAAAGTGATGGGCGAAAACTGGCTGCGCGTATTCGGCGAAGTCTGGAACGGCTGAGTCGAGCATGCAACCGCAACTGCCTATCGACGTCGATCCGCAAACCGGCGTCTGGACCACCGACGCGCTGCCGATGCTCTACGTGCCGCGCCACTTCTTCACGAACAATCACGTCGCGGTGGAAGACGCGCTCGGCCGCGAGACCTATGCCGAAATTCTTTACAAGGCGGGCTATAAGTCTGCGTATCACTGGTGCGACAAGGAAGCCGGGAAGCACGGCATCAGCGGGATAGCGTGCTTCGAGCATTACCTGAAGCGTCTGTCGCAGCGCGGCTGGGGACTCTTCACTATCGTCGAAGCCGATCCGTCGACATCGCACGCGCGCATTCATCTGCATAACTCGTCGTTCGTGCTCGCGCAGCCGGGCAAGGAGGGCAAGCTCTGCTACATGTTCGCGGGCTGGTTCGCGGGCGCGATGGACTGGGTGAACGACACCGCACCCGACAGCGCGAAGAAAGGCCCGCGCTCGAAATCGATCGAGACGCAATGCGGGGGCGAAGGCTGCGATTGCTGCGTGTTCGAAGTGAGTCCGTCCGCCACGGAGTCTTGAACACGCTGCAACGTCTGTGCGAAAGGTGCCGAACCTCGGTGTTACAGTACCTCTTCGCCAGACGCGATAACCTCCCGACATGACCGACTCGACGCCCAAGCTCGACTACGAGGACTTGTTCAAGCATTTGCCCGTCGCTGTTATCGTTGCAAGAGAGCGGATCATGGTGGACTGCAATACGCGAGCGCTGGAGTTATTCAGGGCGAAACGCAGCGACATCATCGCGCAATCGTTCTCGAAGCTCTATCCGGAGCAGAAGGATTTCACCACCACCGGCGACCGTCTCGCGCCTTTGCTCGCAAAGCACGCGGTATTCAGCGATGACCGCATCATGCGGCGCGTCGACGGAAGTTATTTCTGGGTGACGGTCTGCGGCTTCGGATATAACCCGAAGCGACCTTTCGAACTTGCGATCTGGACTTTTACGGATTTATCGCAGGGCACGAAGCAATCGGATAACGCGAGCATGCTGACCGAACGCGAACGCGACGTCGCCGCTTTGCTCGTGCATGGCATGACGAGCAAGGAAATCGGCAAGGAGCTGAATATTAGCCCGCGCACGGTCGATATACATCGCGCAAGCCTGCTGCGCAAATATGGCGCGCGAGCGACACAAGACCTGATAGCGCGGCTATTGGCCTGAATCGACGCCCGCTGAATGGAGCTTTCGATGCATCGTTCAGAACACGTGCATCATCCCGACGTATGCGCCCGTCTGCGATTGGCCCGCCATCGGGCTCGTGCTGGGATCGCCATCGCGCGGCGTCGCGAAGACCGAGAACGTGCCGTTCGCGCTGTTGCGCACGTACGCGACGGTGCCGTATAGAAAGGTGCGCTTGCTGAAGTTATAGGTCGTGCCGAGCGCGTAGAGCATCGCGTGGCTCGCGGGATCGTGCGCCGCATCGCCGCCGCCCTCGCCCACGTGGATATAAAAGCCCGCCGCGGTGACGGCCCAGGCGGGCGTCACCGCATACGTCGCGCCGAGCCAGTAGTGATCGGCGGTATCGGCCACGCCTGCGAGCGAATCAGGCGCGGCGTAATGCGTGTAGGCGGCCTGCACTTTCCACTTGTCTACCTTCAGATTCGCGCCGACGAAGTACTCGCGCGACGCCTGAAAGATGTTGTCCATCTTGCCGTTCTGATTGCGCAATTCGTCGTAGATGCCGCGCACGTCGAGCATGGTCGAGTGATAACTCAGCATGATGCCTTCGGAGCGGCCGAATTCGCCCTGCGCGCCCGAATTGAACGCGCCCGGCTGATTGCCGAACGCGTACTGGCCCTGCACGTCGAAGCCACGAAACACGGGGCTGTGATATTCGACGTTATTGCTCGTCTGCTGCCAGTTGCGTCCGCGCACGAGCGACGCCGATGAAACCGCTTGTTGCACGAAGGGATCGAATTCCCATACGCCGTCGCTATCGATGAAAAGGTTGCGGCCTGCCTGCAACTGGCCCCACGTCTTCGAGTTCACCCCGACATAGGCGCGACGCGACCAGAGACGTCCGCCGCCGGTCGTGCCGTTCATGATCTGGATGGCTGTTTCCAGGTCGAAGACGGCGGCCAGGCCGCCGCCGAGATCTTCGTTGCCTTTGAGACCCCACATGCTGGTGCCCCAATCGCCGCCTTCGGCGCTCCAGCGCGACGAACTGCCGCCCGTGCCGTTCGCGATGTGATTCAGATATTCGATGCCGCCATCGAGACGCCCGTACATCGTGACGCTCGTTTGGGCCCATGCGCCTGACGAGGCGAGAGCGAGAATACCTGCCGCTGTCCAGAGACGAAATTTCATGGCCGAGTGCGCTCCATGCGGGCCCTGCCCGGGTGAGAGAAAAATGATTGGCTGCACATTAGCACCATCCGGCCGAACTGACACGAATAAAATATTGAGATTGACTAAGTTTTATACAAAGCTTTCTTTCAATACTTCGGATGACTTATGTTCAAACGTTATTGCACAACTTTGCAAGATTCGATATCGCTTTCATCGAGACTCGGGAATTGAACGGGAATTTGACGCGTGGCACGCTGGCTGCGATCGTTTTCAGAAAGGCGTCCGCAATGCCCAATAGATCGACCCACCCATTGTTCAGACAAAATAATTTCAATACTTCTTCGGGGCGCTTTCAAGCGCACCCGTAAAGAAACGTTTTCCGTTGCCGATAACCTGAAACAGAAGGAGCTGGACGATCGGTCGTCCGGGACCTTTCCAAAATGAGTGTCCCGCAGCCACGCGGCGCGGGCCGACGACATCCGAAAGAGAAACAAATGGTCTTCAGCTACAGGGACATGATGGTCACGCCGGCAGCGGTCCGGCAAGGCGATGCGTTTGCCGCGACAGCGCGAATCCAGCATTTAAACGGGATGGAGCGTTCCGTGCGACTGCCGGGCGAGTTTCCCAACGTGGAAGAAGCGATCCGTTACGCGATCGCGGCGGGCTTCGAATATATCGATTTCGAACAGCGTTGTTGAATTCAGCCGAGGCGCGCGCCGCCGCGCTGTCCATCGGGTAAAATGCCGACGCCGCGACCTTCGTTCGCGGCGTTCCTTTTTCAAAGCTCCCGCACCGACACCTATGTAGCGCTTCGCGACACTCCTTCGTCACTTTCGATCTGACCGACAGGGGTTCGCGGACCTATGGCGCGTCGCCCGGCATCGCCTTCGCGATGTGGCGCGACGCCGCATCCAGAGTTTCAGCGCATCGTTTTTCGCGGCGGCCTGCATCGGCATGACGCGCGATTTGCCGATCCGCGCGAACCGCGAAATACCGCGCGTCGGGTCTTCCCGCCATCGATTCAACCCACGCTCAAATCATGAAGACACACACACTGCGCGACGAGTGGTTCTCGAACGTGCGCGGCGACGTGCTTGCGGGCATCGTCGTCGCGCTCGCGCTCATTCCCGAGGCGCTCGCCTTTTCCATCATCGCGGGCGTCGACCCGAAAGTCGGGCTGTACGCGGCGTTCAGCATCGCGGTGGTCTCGGCGTTCGCGGGCGGACGTCCCGGCATGATCTCCGCGGCCACGGGCGCCGTCGCGTTGCTGCTCGCGTCGCTCGTGAAGACGCACGGCGTCGAATACGTGCTCGCGGCGGGCGTGCTCGCCGGCATTTTCCAGATCGGCGCCGGGCTCGCGCGGCTCGGCGCGCTGATGCGCTTCGTGTCGCGCTCGGTGATCACCGGTTTCGTGAATGCGCTCGCGATCCTCATCTTTCTCGCGCAATTGCCGCAGTTGAGCGCGCAGCCGTGGTACGTCTACGCGATGGTCGCGCTCGGTCTCGCGATCATCTACCTGCTGCCTCGCGTGACGAAGTCCGTGCCCTCGCCGCTCGTCTGCATCATCGTGCTGACGGTTATTTCAATGGCGCTGCATCTGCAATTGCGCACTGTCGGCGACATGGGCGCGTTCCCCGATCGTCTGCCGACGTTCGCGTTCCCGGCGGTGCCCTTCTCGCTCGACACGCTGCGCATCGTCTTGCCGTATTCGGTGGCGATCGCGATCGTCGGTTTGCTGGAATCGCTGATGACGGCGGCCATCGTCGACGACTACACCGATACGTCCAGCGACAAGAATCGCGAATGCCGCGGCCAGGGCTGCGCGAACCTCGTCGCCGGCTTTCTCGGCGGCATGCCGGGTTGCGCGATGATCGGGCAGACTGTCATCAACATGAAATCGGGCGGACGTCAGCGCTTGTCGACCTTCGTCGCGGGCGCGTTCCTGCTCGTGCTCGTCGTGTTTCTCGGGCCGTGGGTCAAGCAGATTCCAATGGCCGCGCTCGTCGCCGTGATGATCTTCGTGTCGATCAGCACGTTCAGCTGGAAGTCGATCGCCAATCTGCGCACGCATCCGAAAAGCTCGTCGGTCGTGATGCTCGCGACGGTGGCGGTCGTCGTGGCGACGGGCAATCTCGCGATCGGCGTGGGCGTAGGCGTGCTGCTCTCCGCGCTCTTCTTCACGTCGAAGGTGCGTCAGGTGCTGGCCGTCGAAAGCGCGCTCGACGAGGCAAGCAACGAGCGGCGCTATGCGGTGCGCGGACAGGTGTTCTTCGCGTCGTCGGAAGCGCTCGTCGCCGAGTTCGATTTCCAGGAACCGGTGCGCTCGGTGCGGCTCGATCTGTCGCATGCGCACTTCTGGGACATCACGGCGATTGATGCGCTGGACCGCATCGTGCACAAGTTCCGCCGCAATGGAATCGCGGTCGATGTGAGCGGCCTGAATCGCGCGAGTGCGACGATGATCGAGAAGTACGCCACGCACGACAAGACGTCCGCGACGCACTTCGAACCTACGCATTGAAGCTTCATCGACGAAAGCGAAGCGCGATGCTTCGCTTTCCTTATCATTGCATTATCAGATCAGCTTACGCAGCTTCTCGGAGAACTTGAGGTTGTCGGGATTCGCGATGCGTTCGGGGTTGCCGATGTTGCCATCGAAGATTGGAAGGCGGTGCTCACATGCGCCCCGCGTCGATCACCGCATCCGCGAACGCCTTCGGCGCTTCCTGCGGCAGATTGTGTCCGATCCCGCCCGCCGCGTTCCGATGCTGGTACTTGCCCGTGAACTTCTTCGCATACGCCGCCGGATCGGGATGCGGCGCGCCGTTGGCGTCGCCTTCCATCGTGATCGTGGGCACGCCGATAGTCGGCGCGCTCGCGAGACGCTGTTCCAGCGAGTCGTATTGCGCTTCGCCTTGCACGAGCCCAAGACGCCATCGATAGTTGTGGATCACCACGGCGACGTGATCCGGATTCTCGAACGACTTCGCGGAACGGTCATAGGTCGCGTCATCGAAGTTCCATTTCGGCGATGCGAGTTGCCATATGAGCTTGTTGAAATCGTGACGGTTCGCCTCGTAGCCCGCCTGCCCGCGCTCCGTCGCGAAGTAGAACTGATACCACCACGCGAACTCGGCCTTCGGCGGCAACGGCGCGCGATTCGCCTGCTGGCTGCCGATCAGATAGCCGCTCACCGAGACCATCGCCTTCACGCGCTCGGGCCACAACGCCGCGATGATGTTCGCGGTGCGCGCGCCCCAGTCGAACGCGCCGAGCGTGGCCTGCTGAATCTTCAGCGCATCCATCAACGCGACGATGTCCACCGCGACCACCGCCTGCTGGCCGTTGCGCGGCGTGTCGGCGGAGAGAAAGCGCGTCGAGCCATAGCCGCGCAGATACGGCACGATCACGCGATAACCCTGCGCCGTGAGCATCGGCGTCACGTCGGCGAACGCGTAGATGTCGTATGGCCAGCCGTGCAGCAGTATCACCACAGGACCGTTCTCCGGTCCCGCTTCCGCATAGCCGATATTGAGCGCGCCCGCATCGACCTGGCGAATCTGAGCGAATCCCGCGCCCGATGAAGCGCGCGGCGCGGTCTGCGCGCGCACGAGGTCGCTCAAGCCAAGCTGCATTGCGCCGACACTCGCGACCGCCGTGCCGAGAAAACGGCGGCGCCACGCGTTGATCTGATCATCCGGCATGTTGCGATTCTCCTTTTCGATGTATGCGATGTATGCGATGAAATTGGCGAAGCACGCTTACGCAGCCGATGCGCGCAGCTCGGAAAGCGTCGGCCCGAGCGGTCGCACGCGCATGCGCGCATCGAGATTGCGCCAAGGCAGATCGGCCGGATCGGCGGCCATCGGGCCAGGCGCTTTCGCGACGAGCACGCGCTCGGCGATCGGCTCGAAATCGGCGCGAAAATGCACCGAACTCTTGTTCACCAGAATCTTCATGCGCTCCGGCTCGATGCCCGCGGCGCGAAAGAGATTGCGGTCGAACACTTGCATCTTGATGCTGCTCACCGCGATGCGCACGCCGCCGATGCGCAGGCACGCGGTCGGTCCCAGTTCGCCCGACATGCCGTTGAGCATCGGGCCGTCGAAGCGAAAACGGCCATCCGACAGATACTCGACTTCGAACTCGCCTTCAAGGGGTGAATCGCCCGGCACGTTCGAGCCGCCGCCGAGCGCGAGCGTGATGCGCGCGCCGACGCCCGCACGATGCGCCGCATGCGCCGCCTTCTCGTCCCAGATAATGCCCACGGCGGCATCGCGCGCATCGTGGCGCAAGAGCGCGCGGACCATGCCCATCGTGTTCGAATCGCCGCCGACGCCCGGGTTGTCCTGCGTATCCGCGACGATTACGGGCTTCGTCGCATCGCGGCTCGCGTCGATCGCTTCGCGCGCGGCTTCATCGGGCGATAGGAACGGCACGTCCCAGCGCGCTTCGTCGTCCACGAGCGTCGAAAAGAGCGCATCGACGGCTTCGTCCGCCGCTTGCTGATCGAGCGCGTAGCCCCATAACACCGGTCCGCATTCATCGAAATCCGATGCCGGAAAGCCCGGCGCGAACGACAGCGACACGACCTCCTTCTCCAGCGTTTCGAGCATGCCGTACATGCCGCGCGCCGGCTCGACGAGCGTGCACATCCCGTTCACCGGAATCAGAAACGGAACGCGGCGCATCGCGCGTTTGAACGGCACGCCGTGTTCGATCCGAAGCGCCAGCAGATGCGCCGCGCGCAGCCCGGTTTCGGCCATATCGACATGCGGATACGTGCGATACGCGACGAGCGCATCCGCGAGATCGACCATGCGCGCCGTGACGTTCGCATGCAGATCGAGCGAGACGACGAGCGGCATCGCATCGCCGACGATGCCGCGCACGCGCGCCAGCAATTCGCCCTCGCCATCGTCGAGATGCTCGGCGACCATCGCGCCGTGCAGATCGAGATAGATCGCGTCGAAACCGCCCGCCCGCACACGATCGACGATCGCGCCCGCGATGCGCTCGTATGCGTCCTGCGTCACATGCGCCGATGCGCTCGCGCCCGCCCAGATCACCGGAATTAATTCGTGATCCTCAGCTTCGGCCCATTGAACGAAACCGCCGATCGGCACGTTCACGTCACGCAACTTGAGCACATCGTCGCCGTGCGCCATCGGCGGGAAACCTTCGCCCTGAATGAAGCTCTGGTAGCTCGCCTTTGTCGGCGCGAAGGTGTTCGTTTCGTGCTGGAATCCTGCAATCAGAATCTTCATGTCCGTAGTCCTTTCGAGTATCGATCGATGTTCAGGCCGCGCGCGCCTTGGCCACGGCAACCGTGCGTTTGTTCGCGAGAATCAGCACGCAGGAGAGCGCCGCCATGCACGCCATCACGACGAGGCCGCCGTTCGTGCTGCCGGTTGCGGACTTGACCCAGCCGATCATCGCCGGGCCCCAAAATCCGCCCGACAAGCCGATCGTGTTGATGAGCGCGATGCCGCCCGCTGCGGCCGGGCCGGAAATCGTCTCGGACGGAATCGCCCAGAAGACCGTGTAGGCCATCCACATGCAGGCCGTGGCGAGCGTGAGCAAGGCGAGCGTCGTGACGAGATTGCCGTTTGCATACGGCGTGATCACGAGCAGCGCGGCAGCGGCGAGCGCGGGCAACGCGCTGTGATAGCGGCGCTCGCCGACCTTGTCGGAATGGCGACCCGCCGCGTACATCGCGACAGCCGCGGCGACATACGGAATCGCGACATACCAGCCGAGGCGAATCGTGTCATGCATGGAACCGCTGAGTCCTTGCTCCTTGATGAGCGTCGGCAGCCAGAAACTGATCGCGTAGATCGGAAAGATGATGCAAAAGTACGCGATCGCCAGCAGATAGATGCGCGGGTTCCTCGCGATTTCGGCGAACGATTCGATGCGATGCGACCCGTCGCCGTGATGGCCGACTTCCGTCTCGACGAGCCGTCGTTCATCTTGCGTGAGCCAGCGCGCATCGGCTGGACGATTGGCGAGCACACGCCACACGAGCGCACCGAGCGCGATGCACGGCAAGCCTTCGACGAGGAACATCCACTGCCATCCCGCGAGACCGCCCACGCCCGCCAGCGACGAGATCAGCCACGCCGACAGCGGCCCGCCCACGACCCCGCCGAGCGGCCCCGCGACGAACACGAGCGCGATCGCGCGCGCCATGCGCTTTGGTCCATACCAGCACGAGAGGTAATAGATCATGCCCGGCGCGAAGCCCGCTTCGAAGACGCCGAGCAGAAAGCGCATCGCGTAGAACGCGGGCACGTTGCGCACGAAGAGCATGCATGCCGACGTGATGCCCCACAACACGAGAATGCGGCTGAAGGTAAGACGCGCGCCGATCTTCGGCAGCATCAGGTTGCTTGGAATTTCGAAGATCACGTAGCCGATGAAGAAGATCCCGGCGCCGACGCCGTAGGCTGCGTCGGAAAAGCCGAGATCGCTTTGCATCTGAAGTTTCGCGAAGCCCACGTTCACGCGATCCAGATACGCGAACATGTAGCAAGCGATGAGCAGCGGCAGGAGCCGCCAGTTGATTCTGCTGTAGAGCGCCGAAACGGCATCGCCGCCTCGCAGGGTCTGAATCGTGGACATCCGCGTCTCCTTGTTTTGTCTCGCCCTTATCGGGTAAGGCCATGTTGAGCGCGTGCAAGTGTGCTAGCAAGAGCAACTAAGTTCACGTATCGTTGCTCTGCGAGCAACACCCCCTTTCGACGAGGACGACGGCCATGCGCGAGATCAATCAGCAACGTCTGCGCTATTTCCACGAAGTGCTCACGCACGGCACGATTCGCGGCGCGGCGGATCATCTGAACACTTCGCCGTCGGTGATCGCGCGGCAGATCAAACTGCTGGAAAACGAACTGGACACGACGCTCTTCGAGCGCGAGCCGCGCGGCGTGCGGCCGACCGAGGCGGCGTTTCATCTGCTCGAATTCTGGCGCGGCTATCGATCGCAGCAGGAGAAGTTCGAGGATCAGTTGCATGCGCTCAAGGGCCTGCAGCAAGGACAAATTCGCCTCGCGGTGAGCGAAGGTTATGTCGATACGCTCGTCGACGACGTGCTCGCGCCGTTCTGCGCGCGCTATCCGCGCCTCGAAATCGACGTGCAGATGCTCGCCGTCGACGATCTGCTCGAAGAAGTCGCGCAGAGCCGCGCGCATATCGGCCTCGCGTATAACCCGCCGCCGCACGAGCGCATCGAGATTCGCGCGACTTCGGCGCAGCCGGTCGTACTGCTCGCGCGGCGCGATCATCCGCTGGCGATGCGTGGCGGCGGCGCGCGGATTCGCGATCTGCTCGACTATCCGCTCGCGCTGATGCCGCCCACGTTCGGCATCGGCCATGTCGTGAAGATGCTGGAAACGACCGACAATCTCGCGATCCGCCCGACGCTCACGACGAATTCGCTCGGGGCGCTAAAGCGCTTCGTGGCCGCGGAGAATTTCATGACGCTGATCGGCGAGTTCGCGGCGTATCGCGAACTCGCGAGCGGCGAGCTGACGACCATCCCGGTCGCGCACCCACTCTTCGAAAGCGCGCAGGCGAAGCTGCTCGTGAAGGCCGGGCGTCCGCTCGCGGCAGGGCCGCAGGAATTGCTCGACTGGATTCTGAAGCGCATGCCGATGTTCGCTCGTGCGCCCGCCGCGCCCGTCAAACGAGCGCGCCCTCGGGTACATCGGCGAGACGCGCCGCCGGCGAAGCCGCGATGATCCACGCCTGCACGACGAAGCCCGCCGCCGCCGCGACGAGGCACGGCCCCATGCCGAAGCGCGCGCTGATCGCCGCGCCAATGAGCGCGCCTAGCGGACGCGCGCCGTAAGTCGCCGTGCTGTTGAGCGCCGAGACGCGGCCCATCATGTTCGCGGGCGTGATGGCCTGGCGCAGCGTCGTCGAGCCGACCGTCCACAGGATCGGCCCGGCGCCGAGCAGAAAGAAGCTCGATGCCGCGAGCCAGAACGATGGCGCCGCGAGCGTCGCGACCATCGCGAGCGATGCGGCGAGCCCGCAGAACGGCCCGACGAGCAGCATGCGGCCGAACGCGACGCGCCGCGCGATCGCGGGCGCGGCGAGCGCGCCGCACACCATGCCGACGCCGTATGCGCCGAGCGTCACGCCGATCGACGTCGCGCTCAGGCCGAGCCGTTGCGCCGCATACGGCACGTACACGGCCTGAAGAATGAAGAAGCCGATGTTGAAAAAGACAGCGGTGGCGAGCATCGGGCGCAGCAACGCATTGCGGGCGACGAAGCGCGCGCCTTCCTCAAGCTCGGTCGAAAAATGGCGCGTGGCGGCGCTCCGGCGCGCCGGTTCGCGCAATCCCGCGAGCAACATCGCCGCCGACACCGAGAGGCACGCCGCGCAGCCATACGCCCATCCCGCGCCAATCCATCCGACGAGCAGGCCGCCTAACGCCGGTCCCGCCGAATACGCCACGCTGCGCGCAAGCTCGATGCGCCCGTTCGCGGCCGGCAACGCGGCCCGTTCGACCAGCGCGGGCACGAGCGCGGGCGCGGCGACGTTGTAAGCAACGGTGCCGGTCGCGCCGAGAAAACCCAGCAGCGCGAGCAGCGGCAGCGTCAACGCGTGTGTGAATGCGAGCAGCAGTACGCAGAGCATGGCGAGCGCGCGGGCGCATTCGGCGGCAGCCATCAGCGTGCGCCGCGAACTGCGGTCCGCGATCAGGCCGAGCGGAATCGACAGCAGCAGGAACGGCAGCGTCTGCGCGCTTTGCAGCAGTCCGATATCGACGGCGGAAGCGCCGAGTGCGAACACGGCGGCGAGCGGCGCGGCGGCCAGCCCGATCTGCTCGGCCGATTGCGCGAGCAGATTCGACCAGGCGAGGCGTTGGAAGGAAGCGGGAAAGCGCATCGGAAGTGCTCCGGAACGAAGATGAGTTAGCTCATCGTCACGGATGCGGCGCCCGCCGGCACTCCAGATCTTGCGCTGTGATTCGCGCGCGCGGAATGGCGCTTGCTGCGTCATCGACGACACTTCAGGAGAATGCAATGAACCGCGAACCGTCAGATCCCGTGCAGCGCGCGGATGAACGCCGGGAAGCGCTCGGCCCGGGCGACGTGAAAGAGAAAAGCGATGGCACGATCGAGCAGCGCGAGCACGGCAACATGGACGCGACGCTCGTTCCCAAGGGGAAGGATCATCCCGAGGAAGGCCCGTACACGCCCGAGCACGATCACATCGTTCCCGATACCGAGCCGGACGCGAGCGCCGATCATCCGAAAGGCAAGCGCGATTCGGAAGCGTGATGCGCGCTACTGCCCGCCGCCTTCGAGCTTCGCCTTCTCCGCCGCGATCTGATCGGCGATCTTCGCGGCGAGATCGTCGAGCGACGAGATTGCTTCAGTCTTGTTGATGACGAAGCGCGCCGCCGCGCCGTAGGGCTTCGGCGCGGCCGCCGATTTCTGCCCTTTCAGTTCGCCGCTCGTGTCGATCTGCGCGAGCGCGGCGTCCGGGCTTGCCGCGAGATTGGCGAGCTGCACGGCGACGTGCGCGTTGGGCGTCTTGTCCGACGAACCCATCGACGGCAACGCGGCGCCGAATCCGCTCGACAGCGTTTGGTCGAACTCGCCGCTCACGAGCCAGCCCGATGTCGGCGGCGGCGATTCGGCCGTCATGTGACACGCGGTGAGGCCCTTCGCGTTCAGCGCCTTGACGATGTCGTCCGCGAGCGCCGATGCGTTCTGGTCCACCTTCACCGCGTTGCGCGCCGAACGCAGCCGCGAGCCGAGAAAATGCGACGCGCCGCCTTCGCCACTCACCGGCGTGAAGTCGCGAACCTGAATCAGCGTGCTTGCGTTAGCGCCGATCGGCTCGTTCGCGGATGGGCACGGCGGCGCGGACTGGCCGAACGCGACGGAGCCGATCGCGAAGCCGAGCGCTGCTATCGAAACGCGTGAACATGAGTTCTTCATCGATTCTCTCCGTCGGAAACAATCGCCGTCATACGCCGCCCATGCGGGCGAGCGCCTCGCACATCGAACCGATCGACACGCCGCACGTCAGGTGGCTCATTCGTCCATCCTGCGTTGCCGGCTCGCACCCGCGAATGCCGTGATGATAACGCCGGCCGGCCCGCGCGGGCGGGAACACGCGCGCTTCAGCGCAGCATTGCTTCCTGCGCGCCGGCCAGCGCCATCAGGCTCGCGAGCGGTACGGGGCGGCTGAGCAGAAAGCCCTGCACCTTGTCGCAGTGCACAGCGCGCAGCATGTCGAGTTGCTCCTGCGTCTCGACGCCTTCCGCGACCACCGTCACGCCGAGCTTGTGCGCGAGATCGATCACGCCTTCGACAACCGTGCGCACCATCGCATCGGTCGCGATGTTGTCGACGAAGGATTTGTCGAGCTTCAGCACGTCCGGCCGAAAACGCGCGAGATAGCTGAGACTCGAATAGCCCGTGCCGAAATCGTCGATGGCGATGCGCACGCCCATCGCGCGGACACTCGACAGCACGTCTTGCGCGTCGTCGATGTTCTCGATCAGCGCGGATTCGGTGATCTCAAGCGTGATGCGATTCGAATCGATGCAGGCGCGCTTGATCGCGTGCCTCAGCACGGACACGAGGCGCGGATCGCGGAACTGTTTCGGCGACACGTTGAGCGCCACCGAGCAAGCCTGCGGCAACGCGAGCGCGAGTTGCGACGCCGCCTGCACGGCTTCGCGAATGACCCAGTGCCCCGCCTCGACGATCAGCGCGCTCTCTTCGAGCACCGGCACGAACGCGCCGGGACCGAGCAACCCGAGCTGCGGATGACTCCAGCGCAACAGCGCCTCGACGCCGACGAGCGCGCCCGAATCGACACAATATTGCGGCTGAAAATGCAACACGAACTCGTTCTCGCGAATCGCGCCGTGCAGTTGCGCTTCGAGATGCGCGCGCGCGAGATCGTCCTTTTCGCGATC
Source organism: Caballeronia glebae (assembly GCF_001545035.1). Taxonomy (GTDB): domain Bacteria; phylum Pseudomonadota; class Gammaproteobacteria; order Burkholderiales; family Burkholderiaceae; genus Caballeronia; species Caballeronia glebae. Next base: position 14,370 of record NZ_FCOJ02000066.1, on the reverse strand, counting down.
GCCGAATACGCGGAAGGTGTTGCGGCCCGCGCGCTTCGCGGCGTACATCGCCATGTCGGCGCTGATGAAGAGCGCCTCGGGCGTGCGTCCATGTTCGGGATAGAGCGCAACGCCGATCGAGCATGTCATCGTCACGCTCTTGCACTCGATCGCGATCGGACTATGGCAGGCGATCGAGAGCTTGCGGCACGCGCGCGCGATGCTTTCCTGTTCGAAGTTGCCGGGCAGGATCACGGTGAACTCGTCGCCGCCCGGACGCGCGGCCACGGCGCCTTCGGGCAGCGTTTCCTCGATGCGTCTCGCGATCGCGCGCAGGACGGCATCGCCGGCGATATGTCCCGCCGTGTCGTTGATCGACTTGAAGCGATCGATGTCGATGAAGAGATACGCGAACGGCGCGCCCGCTTCGCAGCGCTTCACGAGCGCGTCCATCATCGCGTTGCGATTGGCGAGACCCGTGAGGCTGTCGGTGTTCGCGAGCCGATGCAATTCCTGTAGACGCTGACGCTCGTCGGTGGCATCGACGCACACGCTCACGACGCGCGACACCGCGCCGTCCTCGATGACCGGATAAACGTCCGCGCGCACCCAGCGCGTGCGATCGTGCGGCAGGCACAGACGGAAGTAGCTCTGCGTGGCCGCGCCCGTGTTCACGGCGGTGCGCATTTCATCGCGCAGCGCGGGAAGATCTTCCGGATGCACACGTTGCGACCATGCGGTCTGATCGGCTTCGAGCGCGGACATCGGCATTTCCCACATGCGCTCGAACGCGGAGCTCACGTGCAGAAGCTCGCGGAAATCGTTCGTCGCGGTCCAGAAGACGGCGTCGACGTGATCTTCCATGTCCTTTTGCACGCGCGCGTTGCCGCGCAATTCCTCGATGAGATCCACTTCCGCGGTGATGTCGCGCGACTTGCAGAGCACCGCGCTCACGTTGCCGTGCTCGCCGTAGACGGGCGCGAATGTCGATGTCCACCATTTCGCGCGGCCGTTGATCGTGCGGCAGGTTCCCGAAAACGACGTCGATTCACCCGCTTTCGCGCGCTCGAAGGCTTGCCGCGCATCGGGACCGTCCCAGAGCGCGAGCCAGTCGACGCCGACGAGATCATCGGCACAGTCCGCTTCGATGAGACGTCCGCCGACTTCGGAGATGCACATGATGCGGCCTTCGAGCGACAGCAGCTTGAGGCAGTCCTCGGCGATGGAAAGCAGCCCGTGCGCGACCTGACGCGCGACGAAGATCTTGCGATTCGCTTCGTGCATGCGATGCACGACGATGACCGCGCCGAAGACGAGCGCGGCGAGCAGCACGTTCCACGGCAGCGGCACGAAGAAGGTTCCGCACGCGGCGATCAGCACGCCGAGCGGAGCGAGACCGAGCCCATCGAAACGGCGTGCGTATTCGATGTACGGCAGGTTCCTGGCGATGTTGTCGCCGATGGTCCCGAGGAAATCGTTGGCGCCTCTCTGCACCGTTCTGGCCCTGTTCTAGTGGTGGGTTTGATCGGTGTTTATCGGCGCAAGGGAGAAAGTCTTTAGAAAGGGGCGGGATCGTCACGGCGCGTGTGGATGCGCCGTGACGATCAGTGGTTAAGCTAGGGCGTTTCGTTATGCGTTAACGCTTCGACTTACCCATGATCGCGTCGAGCGACTCGCCGACCACCACGATTTCCGTGCGGCGGTTCTTGGCCTGACCCGCTGGCGTGTCGTTGCTCGCCGCCGGACGATCGTAAGCGAAGCCCTTCGTGGTGACGCGCGAGGCTGCGATGCCGCGCTGCTCCAGCGCATTCGCTACCGTTTTCGCACGGGCTTCGGAGAGCGCCTGGTTGTACTCATGCGTGCCGGTGTTATCGGTATGGCCCTCGACGATCACCGACTTCTGGCTACGCTTGAGCAACACGACTGCGCGCTGGATGGCCGGCCCCGAATCGCTACGCAGAACCGACTTGTCGAAATCGAACAGAACGCGATCAGGCAGGCGCACCTGCACGCCTTCCTTGGTCTGCGTCACCTCGATGCCGACTTGTTGGTTCAACGCGATTTCCTCGTCGCGATTCGGACCGGTGGCGCAGGCGGTCAGGATGGATACGGAGAGCGCGCAGGCAGTGAGAGAGAGAAAGTGCTTCATTATGTTTTTGCTTGGTTGGTTAGTGGGTTGGTTGGTGAAACTGTGTTCGGGCCATCCGCCGCTCGATGCGGCGTGGCTGGTCTCAATGGGAAAGGAGCCCGGCGGCGCTCTTCGAGAGTGAACTTCCGCTCGCCTTGGCCTTCGTGAGCGTATCGGCAGCCGAGTTGACGTTCTGCGCGGCGGCCTTGCTCGCAGCGGCTGCGCCCGACACGCCCGATGCCGCCGAAGCAGCGGCCGCCCCGGCGTTCGACACAGACTGCTGCGGCGCATCGCGCTTGACCGGCTTCGGATTCGCTCCCTCCATCGTGAGCAGATTGCCTTGCACGCTGATCTTCACCGGATCAGTGTCTTTCCACTGCTTCTTCGGAATCAGCAGCTTCCACACTCCGGCACTGCTCGGCGTGCGGAAGAACGCGACCACGCCGACGTACTCAGCGTCCTTCTGCATCGGCTCGCTGACGCTCGCGCTCGCGCCCGGACGCAACACGACATCCTTGGTGGCCACCAGGTCCGCTTTGAGCAATTCCAGATCGTTGTTTTGCAACTGGACGTATTCGAGTTGGGCGAAGGTCTTTGAATCCTTAAGTTGATAGAACCGCACCACTGTCGAGAGTGGCAGGCCGGTCGCGTTTTCGTTCAACGCGGCACGTCCGCTCAGTTCGACGTTCATCGTCTTCACTTGGGTCGTAAAAACCCATTTCGCGGCGTCCGTCGTGCCGTCTTTGGTGGCCTGCCAGGCGCCGCATCCAGCAATCGTGAGAAGGCTCGCCGAGACGAGTGCGGTCGTTGCGCATTGCACTACGCGGCCCGTGACCGAAGCATTCGATTGGTATTTCTGCATGACTTGTCCTGCTCTTCTTGGTTTATGCGGTGGCGCCATCCCAGCGCCCCAGATGCACGCGCGTGATGCGTGCTGTTTCGCCGGTCGAAGCGGTGCGGTTGACGAGTTGCGTCGTCAATCCGAGACTGGTTTGCCTGGGCTCCAGCACCGGATCGGGCATCAGTTCAGGCCGAACGTGCATCTCCAGATGCGCCTCGCCTTCGTAGCCCAGATAGAAACGCAACAGCGCCATCACCTCCCGATGCGCGTGCCCGCCCGGCGTCAGATCGAGCACCGTCTCGCGCGTATCCGGCGTGATGACCACACGCACCGCGTTCGCGCGGTCATAGAAGCCGCGCCCGAGCAGACACTGCTCGCCGAGCGCCGCGGGCTCGAAATCGGTCACTGCGCGCCACACCGGATAGAACTCCTCGACCGTAATCGACGCATCCGGCACCGCGTGCTGCAACACGCCCGCGAGTCCTTCCGCCGTGCGTGTCTTCTGCGCGGTGATGCCCAGCATCGACATCAGCTTGCGCGGATCGACCGCCGATGAAAGCGCGTTGGGCTTCGCGCTAAGTCCCAGTCCGGCGAAGCTCAGCAGACAGCGCGAAACGGAATCGCTGCCGCCCTCGCGATAGCCGACCGGATAGCGGTACTTGCGCCACACGCGATAGTGCTGCGTCAGAATGCGGTGATGAAACAGGTCCAGAAACGCCGACAGCGGCTCCGCGCCATCGCGGTTCTGCGCGACCTCGTCGACGATGTACGACGGCATGCGCGCGTCCACGCCATACAGGCCGAGGAACGTCGTGCGCACGGTGGGCGGCGCGTCCGGATTGTCGTCGTCATATTCGACACGATCGATCTCGCGGGCGGGAAACCCGAGCCTTCCACGCGAGCGGAAGCGCACCGGCTCCGTGCCGGGAGAATCGGTCGTGCCGATTGGCGCGGCATCGGGCGCGGCCAGTTCGATCAGCTCGCAGAACCGATAGAAGTTCATCCGCGTCGCATCATCGAGCAGCGTTGGCAGCAGCGTTCGATCGGACTGGCGGCTCTGTGCGTCAAACAGCTTATCCGGCGCGCTCAAAATGGCGCTCCTTCGCCTTTCGTCTCCGGCCACTCGATATGCTTGCCCGAAGGCTGTGAGACGACGACGAGCTTCGTGTACAAGTTCAGCGCCGCATAGAGGCCGAGAAAGCGATTGAGCATGCCGCCGAACATGTCCAGATCGCCGTCGCCCGCGAAACGTGTGCTGTCGAGCGTCACGGTGACTTCGACACCGCGCATCAGGCCGCCCTTGACGAGCTTTTGCAGCGGACGGTGGCGCACGTCCGTGATCGCATCGATGCGCCGCCGGTTGAGTTCGCCTTCAGTCCAGTCATAAAGCGCGAGCGAGCCGCGCAGAATCTCCGCATTGAGCAGCGAGAGATAGTTCGGCGCGAGATGCGAAAGCACGCGCCACTGAAAGCGGTCGCCGGTGGGGGATACACGGGCAGCGTCGGCGCGGTCAGATTGCGCACCGCGCCCACGTTCGTGAAGCCGCCGCGCATGCGCGTGATGCCCGCCTCGCGCAGCGCCTTGCGCGGCAGCATGCCGTTGGTGCCCGTGACCGTCACCGAGAGCGTTTCTTTCGGCAAGCTTTGCGCGTTCTCCCACGCCTGACCGCCCAGCACGAGCCATGTATCGAACCGCCCCGATGGTCCGCGCCGCATACGCGTGTGGAAGTAGCGCTCCGGCATCTCGTGGCGCAGCATCCCGCCGCGATGCTTGAACGCCGCGAACGGCACGTATTCGAAGCGCCGGCCTTTCTCGAAGCCTTCGACCGTATCGACCGAATAGATGTCGACCAATGAGCCGTACTGCTCGCGCGCCCGCACGCGGTATTCCGTTTCGAATTGCGTGACCGTAACGGGATCGGCCGCGATCGGAAACAGGTTGATCACCGGCGTGCAATACAGCCGCACGTTTTCCTCGGTGAAGCGCATGTCGTCGGGATAGGATTTGTCCAGTACGACCTCGACATCGAACGAGGCGGCCGACTTCGGGATCGCCGTCATGTCGAGGCCGAGCAAGTCGACGAACATGAACTTCTCGGGGAACGTGAAGTATTCGAGCAGCAATTGATAGCCGCCGAAAGCGTTGTCGGCTTTCGGCCACAGGCGCTCGTCGGTGGCGAAGCCGGCTGGCGCGAGGCGTAAGCCTTCCATCGATTGCGGCGCGCCGGGACGATCTTCCGCGAAACCCGGTACGCGCACTTGCACGGCGACGGGTTTGGCCGTGAGTGCAGCGTAGAGCGCATGCGCCACCGGGCGGTCCGCGTTCAGGTAAAAGCGCAGCCGCGGTACGTGCAGACGTTCGCGCTGCGTCTGCGGCTGAATCGAGAAACGAAAGCGGATTACCGAGCGGCCGTCCTCGCGGGCGTACGCGCCGGCTTCGGTCAATGTCAACGGATACAGATCGACCGTTTGCGTGGTGCGATACACGCATTCGATCTGTGCCTCGTCGGTCCCGTTCAGGCCGGTGGCTATCGGATCGGAAGTCGCTTCGAGCCCCGCTTCGACGACCTCGTGCTTTTGCATCGCGCCCGCGTTCGGAGTGAGCTCCAGAATCGACAGCGACGGAATCATTCGAAGATAGTGCGGCCAGAGCATGCTGACCAAGCCTTCGGTCAGTTCCGGCAGTTCATCGTCGAGTTTGTGACGCAAGCGGCCCATCAGGAACGCGAAGCCTTCGAACAGGCGTTCAACGTGCGGGTCACGCTCGCCGATGCGATCGATATCGAGCTCGCGCGCGCGGTCGGGAAACGCGCGGGCGAATTCCTTGCCCGCCTCGCGCAGATAGCGCATTTCCGCTTCGTAGTAGCGGAGGATTTCATTGTCCTTGGTCGGGGACGACATCTTCGTGATTTCCTTGTTCTTTTAGGTCAGCGCCACGGCGCGGGCGGCGTCGATCGCGGTCAGATCGGCCGTGAGACTGTCGATACGGGTGAACAGCGCCGTTTTGTCGGCATCCTTACGATTGAAGCGGCTTTTGAGGATGCGTAGCAGATGGTGCTTGGCCTCGAACGCGAGCGCCGGCTCCCAGCGCGCGAGCTGATAGCGTTCGATATCGGCATCGAGTGCGCCGAGCAGATAGAGCGCCGTGTCGGAACGTTCCGCGCGCTCGGCCACGCGCGCCATCACAAGCTGGCGCGTAAAACGCTCGCGCTCGCCGCCGTCGATGTGGGCGTCGTCGCGCACCGGCTGACGCGTCAACCACGCGAGCGCGGCGTCGAGCCCTTGTTGCGCGGCCGTGTCGTTGCCTTGCGCTTCGATCTCCGCCCAATCGGCGCCGGCGTGGGTCGCGGCAACGGGCGCAGCCGTCTCGCCGCGCTCGACGTCGCGCACCGTCGCATAGCGGGCAATCCATTCGAGCGTGGCGTCATCGGCAAAGGGCGAACCATCCGAGAACGCCAAGTGTTCGAGCCCGGGCATGCGTTCGAGCATCAGCGCGCAGTCGGTGGCCGTGGTTTCGCGCACCTGCGCGTATTCGCCGCCGGCCTGCTCCTGAGCGACGAAGGCGTAGTACTGCAGGTCCAGCCAGAAGTGGTTCGCGCCTTCGGCGAACGCGGATTCGACACGCTCCAGAATCTCCGGCCACTGCTTTTGCAAGAGCAGACGTTTGAGGTTCGCGCGCAGTTCCGCACGCGGACCGACGAGGCGCGTCTTGCCGCCCGCTTCGAACGGCGGCACTTCAATGAGCGTATCCCAACGCACGCAGCGCATCAGCCGATAAGCCGCGAGATAGCCTTGCGGCTGCTCGCGCAGGAATTGCGCCATCTGGCGCGCACGGTCGAGCAACTCGCGCGTGGACGTGACTTCCGACGCACTCGGCAGCGCGGCGGTGGATAACGAAGGCGCCGCGTTCGTTGAGGTGAACGTAGCGTCGCTCTCGGAGGGAGACTCGATGCGGCCTTCGAAGCGCCTGAACAAGGGCGCGAGTACCGGGCGCGCGTCTTCCGGCCACGACTCGATGCGCTCTGAAATGAGCGCCAGTGCCGAGAGCGCGCGTTCGAGCAGCGGTCCCGAAAGTCCCTGCACGGCATCGAGGCGGTCGGCGAAGGTGCTGCCGCACAGCCATTCGAACGCCGCCCGCCGCGAACCGGGGCGCGCGGGCAACAACGTGTCGCCGAAGCGATCGACCAGCGCCGCGAGCAGTTCGAAACCGGCGGCGACGCCTTCCGCGCCATCGCGACGCAGACGGCCGTAGACGTAGTACACCGCGAGACGAGCATCCTTCGCGCGCGTCTTGATGAGCCGCTCGGCCGACTCGACGATCAGCGTGTCATCGACGTTCGATAGCTTGGCGACTTCGTCCTTGATGGCGAGGAAATCGTCGTCGTAACCGGGGTCAGTGCCGACGGGCGCATCGGCGCGGATCGGTGTGAGCCAGTCGTCCCACTGCGGCAGCGCTTTGATGGCCAGATCGGACGGCTTGCGCGTGCCGAATAGCGCGTTGAGTAAATTAGTAAACATAAGATTTCAGTGTGGGGCTTGATCGGTCTCGCCAAGCAGATCGGCGCGAATCAGCGTGGGGGCGATAAAAATGAGTTTGCGCAACGAGTGCTGTGGACCATGCGCCTGCATGCGCATGTGGCCCGCGCGCCAGTGCGGAGCCTTTTCTCCCGGCGTGTGATGAATCACCTGCGCCGGAAGCTGCGCGGGACCCACGATGATGCGGTTGTAGCGGCGCGCGACCTGCTTGCGACGACCGGCGAGACGCTGCTCGATGGACGCCTTTTTGCCATTCGCCGGCGCGAGCGGGACGATCGTTTCATGACGATGCAGATCGTCGATGCGCACCGCGCCCGCTGTTTGCAGGTACAACAGCACCTTGATGCACATCTGGATCATCGCGACGGAGGAATCGGAGCCGACCGCCCTTTTGCGCTCCAGATTGATGACATGGTCGATCAGCGAGTCGCTTTCATCATCGAAAATGAGTTGCAACGTGTGCGGCATTTCCTGCTCATGTTCGAGCGTGACGCCTACGGCCATGAAGACCAGTTCACGATGATTCGCCGTGAGTGTTTCGAGCACATAGACGCCGGACGTCGTGAGCGGGCGGTTCACGCTCGCCCACGGCGTGGCGTCGACCGCCTGCGCCATCTGCGGACCAAAGCGGATGAATATCGCCGGAAACGGCAGCTTCAGTAGCGCAGCCGGTACGTCCTGACTGATGTCCGTATGTGCGAGCCAGGTCTGCAGCGCCTCGGTGGGCTCGATTACCGCGTGTGGACGGACCTGATAAAGGGCCGCCGCCGAGCCAAGCAGCGCGAACTTCTGGACCGCTTCTTCGACCGAGGCGCCTTCATCCCAGCGCGTCCCGTTCACGCGCATCGCTTCGACGAACAAGTCCATTGCTGCCTGGACGGCGCTCGGGGGACCATAGTCCGGTGCGCTCGACAGATGGAACTGCGGCAGACGCTCGCCATCACGCTCCTCAAGTGCGCGTGTCCACGCTTGCCAGGCGGGAATGAGGCCGAGCTTCGTTGCCCGCACGGGAGGTGGCTCGGGACTCGTCTCGCGCGTGGCGACGAGTGCATGCAAGAAATCGAAGGCCCTGCGCGACACATTTCGCTCGATGTCCTGCGTACGCCGCGCGGGCGCAAGGGCGGGATGCTTTGAGTTCATCGCGTTCCTCGGCCGTTAGGCAACGGCGTTTCAGCCTGTTTCGCCGCCTCGATTGCGGCCTTCGGTAACGGCGGCGGACCGTCGGGTTTTGCGTTGCGCGTGGTCGTATCGCGTTTCATGAAGATGCGGCTCGGCAGCGTGAAGCCGCGTAGATCCAGCAGTTCCAGCGGTCCCTTGCCTACATCGGTGCGAAGCATGTAGGTGAGCGGGTACGCCATATCGGCGGGTGCGGGCGTGGACGGTCCGTGGGCGTTGAGCGCGTCTTGATCGGGTCCGTCGCTCGTCTTCGCTGATTTCGAACGTGTGTCTTCGAACTGCGCTTTGGCTTGCCACGTCACCTGATAGGTCGCGGTGTCGATCGGCTCGACGTGGGCGCGCTCAAGCATGCGCACGAACGCCCAGCGGCCTGAGAATTCGAAACGCTTGTTGGTGCCTGCGCTCTCGGTCTGCCACTCCAGACGCGTGCCCGCGCTCTGCGGATCGCTCGTCGGCCATGCCATGCCGCTCCATGTTTCCACCTGGTTGTAGTAGTGCAGCTTTTGCGCGTCGATGGTAAGCAACGTATCGGTGATGCCCGGCGTCGGCACAGGCTTCAGTTCGAATCGGTACGACGGCTCGCCCTGCGCGAGCAAGTGGCCGGCGATGCGCTGCAGTGTGTTGATCGCCTTCAGGAACGCCGGATCGATGGCGCGTGCGGCGCTGCCTGTACCCGTCGCGCCCGGTGCTGGCACCCATTGGTCGCCTTGCAGTTGAATCACGCCTGCCAATTGCGTGGCGAGAAACGTGTCGATGAGACCGCCTTGCGGACGCAGGAAGCGCGCAAGCTCCGGCAGTGACGCATCGTTGACGGTATTGGCGAATGGATAGCGTCCCGCGAACGAGCGGTTCCAGTTCGCGACGACGGTGTCGTTCCACGCGTCGTTCAGGCTCGCTTGCGCGGGTTCGAGCACGGTTTGCGTCGCCTGCGACACGGGACGCACGAACAACTCCGCGCCCATGCCGGCCCATTGTTCACCGAGGCTTGCCGCGACCAGTTGCGCGTAGGCGAGTGTGTCGGCCAGTTCCGAGCCCTTGCCGAGGAAGAGCGACTGCGCGACTTGTCGCGCCTGTTCGTCGGAGTCAGGACTGTCGCTGATCTGCTGCAGCTTCAGGCGCAGGCTCGTGATGCGTTCGGTGAAGCGCTCCAGGCTTAAGTCGCTGCGGGCAGACGCGCTAACGTTTGCGTTCGCTTGCGCGACGAGTCGCAAGACCGGGCCGAACGATGCGCCCAAAGGACCAGCGGGATCGGGTTTCGCGGCTTGCGGCGCGTCGTCCTTCTTGCCGAATATGTTCTGCGCCTTGTTCACCAGCGTATCGGAGAGCGAGTCGCGTGGTGCGCCCGCGCCGCCCTGGTATTCGAGCGCCTTCATCAGCGCGATGAGCGGCGACTGACGCGCATCGGCGATGAGTTTCAGTTGGCCGATTGCCGCGGGCAGCGTAGTCGCGGCATCACAGCGCAAGCTGTTCATGAAGGTTTGCCAGTGCTCGGCGTAGTCGGCGAAGTAGCGCGCACGCAAGGCAGCGCGCAGAACCTCCGGAGTCTGCGCCGAGGTGCTGGAAGACTGACCAGCGTTGCCGAGTACCCAATCGCCCGCTACGCCGTTGTGCTTGGCGGCTTCGTCGATGGCCGCTTCGATCGAGCCTTCCCACGCCTGACGCGTGTACACGCCGGGCACTGTGGCAGCGGTGCGGAATAGGCCCCGCGTGTCGGTGCCGGCGGTGAGCGTCGCAAGCGTCTGGTCCGGATACTTGTGGCCGACTGAGGCCAGCACGTTTTGATAGATCGTATCCTCGGAGTTCTTCACGCCGATCACCGCGAGCAGCGTCTGACGCGCGACGGCAACGAGTTCCTCGCGCGGCTGAATGCGCCAGTCGGGATGCGCGCCCAAGTGATCGGCCCAAAAGCCAAGCAGGTGTTGCGACAGGTCGATCTTCTCTCCGGCGGTGAGCGAGGCGCTCGTGTTCCAATACTTTGGAAGCTCCTGCGTAAGGAAACCGGCATCCGCACGCTGCGGCTCGGCCATCATCAGATAGGTCTTCAGCGCGCCCTGGCCGTCTTGCGCCACGTGCGTGAGTTGGTCGTCGATTTGCGTTGTCGGCATCTGGCCGAGGTCGACCAGGCGCGCTTCGATGTCCTGCTGTACCGGTGCGCTAAGTAGCGCGCGGGCTTCGCGGGCGTAGGGCGTCCAGAGCGCCGCAAGCACTTCGCGGTCATGGTTCAGGCCGAAACGCGCGAACAACGGCGCATGATGCTGCGTACGATATTCGTAGAAGCCGATGCGCTGTTGCAGCGCCTTTAGCGCGCGTAGGCGAGCGGCAGTGTCAGGCGTTTTAAGCGCGGCGAGCGCCTCGTTGGTCTGCACGATCTGATGGGCGTTCGACATGCCCGAAATGAGCATGCCTGCACTCCAGACGCCGAGAACGCCGAGGGCCGCGACGGAGAACACCGTAATAGGATGAAGGCCCGTTCGACGGCCGCGACGCTCTCGGGTGGCCTCGGCGAGATAGCGCCATAGCGGAAGATCGATGCCGTGGCCTGCATTCGACGTTTGTGCATCGATGGCGGGCCACGGCGCGAAAAACGCGCCCGCCACCGGCAGCGGGCGGCGCTGCCACATCGACAGTTCGGAGATCCACTGCGCGAGCGCCGGGGCACGCGTGTCGAGCCGCTCGGACAGTTCGGATGCGAAACGGTCGCTGCGGTCCTGTCCTAGACGCTTCGTGCCGATATCGGCCAGGCGGTCGCGCAAATTGAGTAGCGCGGTTTCGATGGCGGCTTTGTCCGCTGCGTCCGCGAATTCGCTGCCGGTTAGTTCGCTGTCGTGCTTCGCGGTGACGTTGCCGTCAAGGTCCAGCAGAAAAATCGGCGCGGACCAGTGCAAGTCCTGAGCGATGCGGGCGAGCGTCGTGCCCCATCCCATCTCGCCGCGTGAGGTGCTCGGCAGCGCCGCCGCGCCATCGAATGCAAGCACGATCGCGTCGACCGGGCGGCTGCGGCGCAGTCTACCGATCTCACGAATCCACGCCTGGCCGTTGCTCTCCGAAGCGACTTCGCCCCATAAGAGCACCGCATGGTCGGTGATCTGCCAATACTGCGACACGAGCTCGGGATTCAAGCGTTGCACGCACGCCGCATCGCCGGTGACGAGCAGCCACGGACGGTCATAGGCCCAGCGAAACCAGCGCATCTGCCGAAGATGGAAGCGCAGCGCCTCGGCCCGATCGGCGGCGCTTACGCTGCGAATCTGGTCTGCCCTTTGCGCCTCATCAAGGCCCGCAGTCGGCGCCAACGCCTGTTCCTTGGCGGCGCGCTGCATGTTGTCGCCCGCCTGCTTGCGTCGTTGCAGGACAACGAAAAGCAATACCGCAATGAAGACCGCGCAGCCGATGACGACTGTCTTATATTGAGCGAACCACGTCGCGAGATTGCCTGTGCCGACGAACAAGAAAACACCCGCCGCCACGATGGCCAGTATCGCGGTGACGGACAGCCACCGGCCCCGAATTAGATCTTTCACTTACCTTCCTCGACCTGCTCTTATTTTAGTAAGACGAAAAGCCGCGTCTACGGCGACCTTAGCGGCCATGAAGCGCATGCGCCCTGAGAGGCAATTCATCAATAAAACGTCTCATGGAATGTCCGTGTTTCGTGCTCGCGGTCGAAGAACGCCAAGCCGGCCTGAAACAGGATGAGGGTCATGAACCCGATGCACAGCCAGACCGTGAGATCCACGTTCATCACGTTCGGCGCGATCTTGTGCAAGCACAGCACGAAACCCGAAAGAAACAGCATGCCCAACGCCCACGCAACCGACAGCAGAGGCACGTCCTGATCCTTCGGGTATTGCACAGGTGGTGGCGCGACGCTCACCAAGTTCAGCGCGACGCCGCCGCGCTGTGGCGTGGCGACGAGTTGCGCACCCTGTCCGTGCTGAACCATCTCCGCGGCCAGCGCTTGAATCAGCCAGCCGGTGATCGGCCCAGGCTGGCCGATTGCCCGGTCCAGATCCTGCTCGCGCACCTCCAGTTCCGCATAGCGTGCGGCTGCGACCGTGGAATTCTTCGCCAGGCTATTCAAGCGGCTGAACCACAGGTTGCGGATTTTCTTTTGCGGGGCCTGCTCAGCGCGCAGCAAGCTCGCCATCGCCGCACCCAACGTGTCCGGCTCTGCGAAGATTGGCCGCATGATGCACGCACGCGCTTTCAGATTTTTGGTGCGCGCCAGGACTGCTGGCCTGGTAAACAGCATTGCAACCGCTGCTTCCGAGAATGTTGGCGCGTCCTCGCCTTGATGTAGTTGGAGGGCAATCACGAGCCGATAGTCCGGCATGGGTTGACCGGCGAACCATTTCCCTAGAAGGGGTGACTCACCGTCGAACGAAAGCCAAGTGACCTCGGGCAACCCCGGTAATCCGAGCTTACGCCAAGCGTGCTCAATCGATAGCTTCTGCGCTTCGTCAGATGCGTGGAGCATGACATCGATCTTGCCCGCCTGTGCAGCAAACTTAATCGAATCAACAAGCGAAGCCATCAAACGTTCGATGACTTGTTCCTGCCTGGTTTGGCTCATCGATGCATCAATCCCTGCGAGCTGCAGCGCTTTTTCTGGATTGATCGGTGCAGACGGGACAAGACCAAGCATCCGCTGCGCGAGCTCCTTCTCCGGCGTCAGCACGGCGCTATCGAGCAGAACAAGGTGGGCGCGTGCCCAAATTTGCCAGTCACAGAATCGTTTCCTGCAAAGAAGATTCCACCATTGGGCTCTGTAGCGCAAATCCTCGAACTCGCGACTGTAGTAAATGCAGCACAGTGCAAGCCAAATCAGGGCCGGCGCCACGACAACCTTAAGCAGAAACTCAGACGACGCCGTGGATTGACCTTTAGGCCATATCCAGATCGTCGTGACTACCGCAACGAGTTCGATCAGCACATACAGGAGAGCATAGATCCAGACAGATGGAGCCTTACCACGCTCCTGTTCCCGAGCATTCGGCACGCGCCACGTCAGGCTCATGCGATGCTCATCCCTGCGGCACTGGCGATCACAAGGTTGCCGCATTGCGTACGACAGTGATGAACGACCCATCCACGGCCGCCCTCGCTGTAGCCCGTTCCGCATTCAACAATTCGGTTGTCGCCATGCTCAGGGCAGGAGACCAAATCATCTAGTAGGGCGACTTTTCTGCCATCAAGCGAGAAAGTCGACGAGGCGGTCTTTACGATGCCGTTATGTGTGGTTGAATCGTCCAAGCAAACAGGGTTTTTCATAGCATGCACTCACTTCAGAGGAGCATCGGGGTTGGTCGGACGGATCGAGGCGTTGCAGGAGAATCGTTCTTGACCTGATGGAGAGTGAAGTCCGACCGGAACCTTCACGTCAAATTGAATCTTGTTATCTTCGGGTAATGTATCTTGGCCATACACAAAGCCTGGAAGCAGCGGAAATCGATTCGTCACCGAATCCGACTGGCGCATCTTTTCCACAAAATAAGAATTCCGGTCTACATAGATCGAATACCGTCTACTTTCTTGCAACGGATCAAAAGCCCGCATGTAATCGGTTCCGTGGAAGGTTCTTCCCCCATCAGTCGAATAGATCAGCGAGACTACGCAACCTCGATCCCCACAATTAAGCTGAGGCGGTGCCGATGAAGGAATAACGACGTTACGCTCTGTTGAATCTGCAATGATGAGCTTACCTCGAAAAT